>CALKHR010000021.1 GCA_937988885.1 uncultured Roseiflexaceae bacterium
GGGGCACAACGACAAACGTTGCGCCCCCATCTGCAATGAGAGGTACGACTACTTCTTCTCGGCCAGAGCAGCCTGGGCCGCCGCCAACCGTGCGATCGGCACGCGGTACGGCGAGCAGCTCACGTAGTTCAGGCCAGTACGGTGGCAGAACTCGACGCTCGAAGGCTCGCCACCGTGCTCACCACAGATACCAACCTTGAGGTCGGCGCGGGTGCTGCGGCCACGCTCGGTACCGAGCTTGACCAGCTGGCCAACACCGTCCTGATCCAGCACCTGGAAGGGGTCGTCCTTCAGCAGCTTGCGCTCGACGTAGCTCGGCAAGAAGCGCCCAGCGTCGTCGCGGCTCAAGCCAAAGGTGGTCTGGGTCAGGTCGTTGGTGCCGAACGAGAAGAACTGAGCTTCCTTCGCGATCTTGTCGGCGGTCAGCGCAGCGCGCGGCAGCTCGATCATCGTACCGACGAGGTAGTCGATCTTCTGGCCGGTCTCCTCCTGCACCTTCTTCGCCACACTGTGAACAACCTCAGCCTGCGTGTGGAACTCGGTCAGGTCGCTCACCAGCGGGATCATAATCTCGGGATGCACCTCGATGCCCTTGGCCTGGCACGCAGCCGCAGCCTGGAAGATCGCGGTCGCCTGCATCTCGGTGATCTCGGGATAGATGATGCCCAAGCGGCAGCCACGGAAGCCGAGCATCGGGTTGGCTTCGCGCAGTTCGTCGACCTTGGCCTTAAGCTGGCTAGCCGGGATACCCATCTTGGTAGCCAGATCCTCGATCTCCTCTTCGCCGTGCGGCAGGAACTCGTGGAGCGGCGGGTCCAAGGTGCGGATGGTTACGGGCAGGCCGTTCATCGCGGTGAACAGACCTTCGAAGTCGCCCTGCTGCAGCGGCAGGATCTTGGCCAGAGCAGCGCGGCGAGCAGGCTCGTCGGCGGCCACGATCATCTCGCGTACAGCGTCGATGCGATCGCCCTCGAAGAACATGTGCTCGGTGCGGCAGAGGCCGATACCGGTAGCACCGAACTCGCGAGCAACGCGGGCATCGGTCGGGGTGTCAGCGTTAGCGCGAACGCCCAAGGTGCGAACTTCGTCGGCCCAGCCCAAGAAGGTCTTGAAGTAGCCGTACAGCTCGGACTCCTCGGCCTTCATGTTGCCACGGATAACCTGGATCACCTCAGACTCGCTGGTGGTGATCTGGCCGTTGTAGACGATACCACCGTGACCATCGACGGTGATGTAGTCGCCTTCCTTCAGCACGGTATCGGTGCCGCGCACGGTCACGGTGCCTTCCTTGTAGTTGATCTGGAGGGCATCGACACCACAGACGCAGCACTTACCCATCTGACGAGCAACTACTGCAGCGTGGCTGGTCAGACCACCGCGAGCGGTCACGATAGCAGCCGAAGCTACCATACCGTGGAAGTCCTCGGGAGCGGTCTCGGTGCGAACCAGAATGACCGCCTCGCCCTTCTCGGCCAGCTCAGCGGCCTTGTCGGGGTCGAGGCTGATCTTACCGCTTGCAGCACCGGGGCCAGCTGCCAAGCCCTTCGCCAATACGCCAGCCTTAGCAGCAGCCTTGGCATCGACGATCGGGAAGAGGAACTGGTTCAGCATCTCGGGCTTGACACGGGTCAGAGCCACTTCCTTGGTGATCAGACCTTCGTTGACCAGGTCAACGGCGATCTTCACAGCTGCCATACCAGTGCGCTTGCCGTTGCGGGTCTGGAGCATCCAGAGCTTACCGCGCTCGATGGTGAACTCCATGTCCTGCACGTCTTTGTAGTGCAGCTCGAGCTGGCGAGCGATCTTCGAGAACTCCTCGTAGGAAGCGGGCATCTCTTCCTTCATCAGGTCGATCGACTTGGGAGTTCGGATACCAGCCACTACGTCTTCGCCCTGAGCGTTGACCAGGTACTCGCCGTAGAGCTTGTTCTCACCGGTAGCCGGGTTGCGGCTGAAGGCCACACCGGTTGCCGAGTCGTTGCCCATGTTACCGAACACCATGGCCTGAACGTTTACGCCAGTACCGATGTTGTCGGGGATCTTCTCGACGCGGCGATAGTCGATCGCGCGGCGGCCCATCCAGGAATTGAACACCGCAGCGATCGCCAAGCGCAACTGCTCGAAGGGATCATCGGGGAAGTCGTTGCCGGTATCTTCCTTGATGATCGCCTTGAACTTCTCGGTGATCTGCTCAAGCTCTTCGGTGGTGAGGTCGGTGTCCTGGCGCTCGCCATGACCCTTGGCCTCGTCCATCACATGCTCAAACTTATCACCATCTACACCCAGCACGATCTTGCCGAACAACTGCACGAAGCGGCGGTAGGCATCGGCTGCAAAGCGCGGATTGTTGGTGAGCTTGGCCAAACCTTCCAGGGTCTCTTTGTTCAGACCGAGGTTCAGCACGGTATCCATCATACCAGGCATCGATTCACGCGCGCCTGAACGCACAGAAACGAGCAATGGGTTTGTGGGATCACCAAACGTCTTACCAGTTTTTGCTTCGATATCTTTGAGAGCCGCCAGAGCCTGATCCCACAAGCCCTCGGGGAATTGTTTGCCAGCCTCGTAGTAGGCATTGCATGCCTCGGTTGTGATTGTAAAACCGGGCGGAACCGGCACACCAGTGCGCGTCATTTCAGCAACGCCTGCACCTTTACCACCAAGCAGTTCGCGCATGGTGGCATTACCCTCACTGAAGAGGTAAACCCACTTTTTGGACATCAAAAATCCTCCGTATACGTAACACGTAATGCGTAAAACATATTACGTAAAACGTGGTGCCATAGGGGTGCAATCTGCCAACTAGCCAGTCACTGGCTATCTTGCGTCTGACGGTACGTTTTACGTCTTACGTTTTTTACCCCATAGGAAGCGCAGCCTGCCTAAAACACGGAAAAAGCGGGTTACTCAGCCAGGAGATCGTGACTCCACGGCTCCGCTTCGAGCGATCGGGGGGTCGATCGTAACGTATCTAGGCGCGATATATATACCAGGATACTCTTGGCTGACGCAGACTACGCGTATTTCGCGTACGCTACTATACCGCGCTTTGCACCTAGTGTCAAAGCCATAGAAGCATAAGGAAAACTTTATGACACGAGATATTTTCTATTTTCGCTGCCGACGATTCCAGCGGGCGTACAGACCGAGCACAAGATCGACGAAACCGGGGAAGAAGCGGTCGAGTAGGATGAAGGCGTGGTAGAAACCGGGGATCACCACCTCGCGGCGGGAGCAGTCCATCACATCGGCGATGGTGCGCGCGACGAGTGAAGGTGGCGATTTGGGCACGCCTTGCAGCCAAGCAGTCATGGCGGTGTCGATAAACCCTGGCGCGATCAGCGAGACGCGCACATTCGTGCCCGAGAGTTCGTGGCGCAGCGAGCGCGAGAAGCCGCGCAGCGCAGCCTTAGTGGTGCTGTACAACACCGCCTGCGGCATGGCGATATGGCCCATCACCGAGCCAATGAAGATGATCGCGCCGCTATTGCGTTCGCGCATGCTGGGTAGCACCAAGCGCGTCAACTCGATCGGCGCCAGCAAGTTAGTCGAAACCACTTCGTGCACACTCTCTGGCGTGGCCTCATCGAAGCTGAAGCTGCGATCCCCAACGCCAGCGTTGTTCACCAGTACATCGATGCGGCCAAACTGCTCGAGCGCGATCCGCACCAAGCGCGTCACATCGGCAGATTTGGTCATATCGCTTGGAACAGGGAGCGCCGGGCAACCCTGGCGGGTCAACTCCGCTGCAAGCCCCAGCAACGGCTCGACGCTCCGTGCCGCTAATACCAATGCATAGCCACGCTGAGCCAATTCACGAGCGGTCGCCTCGCCAATGCCACGCGACGCGCCCGTGATCAGCGCAACAGGACGATTGTTCATTATGTTGCGGTTCCCGTCTAGACTATTCACCCTTGGCGAATACCATATCCTCCATATGAGCGGCATCGTTCATACGCACCACCCGCCAACCATGAATGGAATCGTGACGCAACTCGCTGATCGAGCCGTTATCGAGCCACAGCTTGCCGAAGCGCGCTAAATCGAGGCCGATGATATCGCAGAGCAGCGCCCGAATGGTGCCGCCGTGCGACACCGCCACCACAACATCATCGGCGGAGTGGCGCTGCTCGATCTCGCGGAGCGCCTCCAGTGCGCGCGCCTGCATCTGCGCATACGACTCGCCGCCCAAGCGCACCGTATTGGCGGGATCTCGCTTGAACTCGGCCATATGCTCAGGATACTGCTGTTGCAACTCGTCGGGCGTTAGACCCTCCCACTTGCCCACGTCGATCTCGCGCAGTTTGGGCATCGGCGTAGGCGAAAGGCCGATCAACTCACCGATGATGCTGGCCGTCTCGGCGGCGCGCACAATATCGCTGGTGTACAGCGCCACCACACCGTAAGAGGCCAGACGCTCACCCACGCGGCGAGCCTGCTCGCGACCTTGGGCATTCAACGAAATGGGTAGATGACCTTGATATTTAAGCGTGGCGTTCCAATCAGTTTCGCCATGTCGAATACATAGTAATCGCATAATAACTGTTATGTCTTGTTCAATAGAGGGATCAACGAGGTTTTCAGGAGCACGAACCATCAACGTGGTCACGACGCTCGGCTGTCCGCTAGGCCAGTATAGCACAGCCCTCTGTAAAAGTCAGTTATCAGTTTCTTAATAGGTAGCGATCATCATTTCGCAATCTTAGCCGCTTGTTGTTTGACCCCCTAATTGTTAAAGTAGATACGTACTACCGACACACGGATAACACTTTCGTCACTCGCCCACGCGATTGACCACAGCATAGCAACCCATACCAAAGCGGAATGCTCGCCGAGCGATCGAGGCGTGCTTGGCTTCGTATACCCAGCGTCGGGCGCCGCACCAGATCGAGAGGAATAGCTATGAAAACAATCAAAATACTTCGTCTCGTCCTGATGCTCGGGCTCATGTGCATCATCGGGGTGGCCGTAGGTGCCACCCTTATGCTCGAAGCAGAGCCTTCGCAAGCCGCAGTCCTGCCGACAGTCATTATGCCAAGCCCATCGGCAGAAAGCACCGTTGTGCTGCAGGGTATGCCGCACCTGCCGACCGCCACGCCAACGCAAATACCGACGGCCACGCCGCCGCCAACATCCACACCCACACCGGTTTGGCCAACCACGCAGCCCGTTGGCCCCGGTGGCCTACCGTTCCCACTGAAAACCGAGGAACTTGAGTACGGCGCCGCTGCGCACCTCTTCTACACCAATCGCGATGCGCCGCTCATCAAAGCCCGCGACCTGGGGATCGGCTGGATTCGCCAGCAGATCCACTGGAAGGATCAAGAGGGGCCAGCCGGCAACTACGCCTGGGGCGAACTCGACTACATCGTCGAATCTGTGCACGCCTACAATCTGAAGCTGATGATCTCGATTGTGCGCTCGCCCTCGTTCTATACAGCCAATGGCGGCGACGGCCTGCCGCAAGACCCGCAGGCGCTCGGCAACTTTGTGGCGGCGCTGGCCCGGCGCTACCAAGGCAAAGTCCAAGCTATCGAGATCTGGAACGAGCAGAACCTGGCCTACGAGAACGGCGGCCAAGTGACCGAGGCCGATGCGGGACATTATGTCGAGATCCTGAAGGCCGCCTACACCAGCATTAAGGCCGTTGATCCAACGATCTATGTCGTTGCGGGGCCACCCGCCTCAACAGCCGTCAGCAGCCCGGCCATCGCGCTCTCCGACGAGGCGTACTTCCGAGCGATGTACTCGTACAACAACGGCGAGATCCGCAACTACTTCGACATCCAAGCCGTGCATCCCGGCGGCTCGGCTAACCCGCCCGAGAGCCTGTGGCCGCACAACCCGAGCACCGCCGACGGTTGGACGACCGACCGCACCTTCTACTTCCGCCGCGTCGAGGACATCCGCGCGCTGATGGAGGAGTACGGCATGGGCGATCACCAGATCTGGATCACCGAGTACGGCTGGGCCACACCCAACGATACGCCTGGCTTCGAGTTCGGCAACCAGGTCAACTACGACAAGCAGGCCGAGTACATCGTGGGAGCGATGAGCTACACCAAAGAGCATTACCCGTGGGTTGGCAACATGATCCTGTGGAACCTGAACTTTGGGCCGATCAAGGCACAACAGGGCCAACCAATGCACGAACAGGCGTCGTTCAGCATCCTAAACGGCGATTACAGCCCGCGACCTGCCTATTGGGCCATTCAAACGTATTTACGCCAACTTCGTGGTGAATAGTGTGGCGAAAATCGTTTCAACCGTGTACCATGTGATGATACAAATCACACATACGTTACTCAACAAAATCACATTCGACGTTAAGAGAAAGTAAAGCCATGTCTGTCAACACGAATCATTTGCCGATCACCCGTGAAGTCGCAACCCTTGCCGGAGGCTGCTTCTGGTGTATCGAAGCTGTTTTTGATGAGCTCAAAGGGGTCGAGGATGTCGTCTCGGGCTACAGCGGCGGCACCGTCCCTATGCCAACATATGAGCAGGTCTGCAGCGGCCTCACCGGCCACGCCGAAGTCGTGCGCATCACGTTCGATCCGAGCGTGATCAGCTTCCGTGATCTGCTGAACGTCTTTTTCACCATCCACGACCCGACGACGCTGAACCGCCAGGGGAACGATGTTGGCACACAGTACCGCTCGGCGATCTTCTACCACTCGCCCGAGCAGAAGGCGGTCGCCGAGGAAGTGATCGCTGAGTTGAACAACGCCAAGATCTGGGCGAACCCAATCGTCACCGAGGTGACAGCGGCTGGGCCATTCTACCCCGCCGAGAACTATCACCAGGAATACTTCGCCAATAACCCCTATCAGCCCTACTGCCGAGCTGTGGTGGCGCCGAAGGTGAACAAGTTCCGCAAGCAGTTCTTCGATCAGTTGAAGAAGACGGCGTAGTCAACTTCGCGCCGACACATCAACAAAACGCGCTACGATCTGAGGGTTGGCCTGGTTGCCAGCCCTCTTTTCACGCCACCACATCGTCCCAGCCGCCCCAAGGACGGCGCCAACCCTGCGTTTTCCAACGGTAGAAGAGGTGCAGCGATAGCGCAGCAATCAGGGAAAACGCAGACAGATACCGAAACCACCAGCGCTGCCTGTAACGTGCCGTGACGGTTATGATCACGATCCACTTGATGAGACGGAACCACCACGGTTGAGCGCGGGGCGAAAACGCAACCCGCAATTCTCGCTTGATTGTCTCCATATATGTCTATCCTATAAAATAATTTAGCCTTGGCTAAAAATAACAGCATTGTGTGGGATAGACATCGGCAGGAAGTCTGAATATACTGGAGAGACACCGATGTGACGAGGTCGCATGAACCGTTCGGATCGCCTGACAGCCATTCTGATGCTTTTGCAGCGCCAACCGCGCACCGCCGCGCAACTCGCCGCACACTTCGAGTGTTCGCGGCGCACCATCCTGCGCGATATCCAGGCGCTCTGCGAGATCGGCGTGCCGATCATCGCCCGCGAAGGCGTCGGCGGGGGCTACGCGCTGCCCGAGGGCTATTGGCTCTCGCCGCCAGCGCTCAGCAACCAAGAGGCGTTCCTGCTGCTGTTGGCGATGAGTACGCTCTCGCAGCCCACCGAGACGCCCTTCCAACAACAGCGCGCCTCGCTCACCGCCAAGCTGCGCACGCTGCTGCCAGTCGAACAACTCGCCCAAGTCGAACATCTCCTCGACCATATTCAGCTCAACAGCACACCCAAGCGCGACCAGAAGGCCACTTACCTCGAAGCGCTGCTCACCGCGAGCCACGAACAGCGTTGGGTGCGCGTGGAGTACCAATCCGTCAAACGGCGCTCGGTTCAGCATCTGCTCCCCCGCAACCTCTACTCCGAGAACGGCTTGTGGTACTGCCGCGCCTACAGCCACGAGCGCGGCGAGGAGCGCAGTTACCGCGTAGACCGTATCCTGGCGCTCGACGAGCCGGAACAGGCACTGCCGCCACCGACCGAGGCGCCGAGCGTGCCCTACCATCACGAAAGCCACCCGCAGATCGATGTACGGCTCACGCCCCGTGGTGCCGCGTATGTCGAAAGCGATCGGCATCTCGGCCCCCTCCTCAAGCGCGAACCAGATGGCAGCGCCCGTCTCACGCTGCGCTGCCCGCCCGGCGAACTCGACTGGTACGCCCGCTTCTTCGCATCGCTCAGCGAGGAAGCGTATGTCGAAGGCCCGCCTGAACTCCGCCAACGCATCTGCCAATTAGGGCAACGTCTGCTCGAAACGTACCGCGAATAGTGACATACTGGTGTCACCGTTAGGATGCTATAGTGACCTTAATGAGATACGTGACGGCAAAAGGAGCATCACTATGGGCATCTATCCCGATATGATTGGCTTGGTTGTCGAGAATATGGCGGCGTCGCTGGCATTTTATCGCTTACTCGATCTCAATACGCCAACCGACCAGGATGATCAGGATTTCGTGCAGGTGATCACACCAAACGGCTACCGCATCTCGTGGAACACCGCCACGATGATCAAGACTTTCGACGAAACATGGCAGAAACCAGTCGGCCAGGGCATTAGCCTCGCCTTCCACTGCGGCACACCCGCAGGGGTAGATGAAACGTATCGGCGCATTATCGAGGCGGGCTATCAGGGCCACAAAGAGCCGTGGGATGCGTTTTGGGGTCAGCGCTACGCCATTGTTGTCGATCCCGATGGATATCACGTGGAGTTGTTCGCGCCGCTCAGCTAAGCATCACAACTCCGCAGCCAGAGCATAACGAAAGGCCGATTCTTCACGGTGAAGAATCGGCCTTTGGCGTTGACGTATCGCGCTTAGCTCGGCTTCCCACGCGCGAGCCGCTGCCGCACCGCCGAGACGAAAAAGTCGAGCGCCTCGACCCGCAACAGCAGGCAGACACCGAAGTACACCGCCGAGCCTAGGCCACCCGCCACGATCAGCGTGACCAGCGGATGGGTTGGCAGCCACTGCGCCAACGGCCAAGCGACGGCGACCAGCGCCAACGCCGCCAGCAGGCTCTTGCCGATCGCCTCGCCGATACGCACGCCCCGCAGATCGACCAAGTTGCGCGAGAGGTACAGCAGAATCAGCGCGTGGCCGATCCACTGCGCCGAGTTGCCCAGGATCAGCGCCAAGTAGCCCAACTGCGTCAGCGCCAGCAGCGCCAGTGCGGTCACAGCATAGATCGCGATCGCCGCGCCCTGCACCAAGTTAGGCGCGAGGGTGCGGTTGCGGGCGTAGAAGGCGAACAGCAACAACTGATCGAAGGCGGCGGCGGGCAGGCCTGGCAGGTAGAACAGCAGGGCGCGGGCCGTCTCGACGGTGTCGCGGGCAACGAAAGCTTGGCGCTCGAAGATCAGCGCCACGATCGGCGAGGCCAGCGCCGCCAAACCCGCCGTAGCGGGCAGCACCAGTAGCGCCACCACTTTGATGCCCATGCCCAGCGTCGTGCGGAACGCCTCCTCATCGTTGGCGCTGGCCTGCCGCGAGAGCGTCGGCAGCACGGCGAACGAGACGGCGGTGGCCACCAAACCCAACGGAAATTGGATGAGCGTGGTGGCGTAGCGCATCGTCGCTAGCGCGCTCTCGCCCTGGTGCGAGGCCAAATTGCGGTCGAGCACGATGCCGATGATCGAGAAGCCGATGCCCAGCGCTACCGGCGCATAGAGCTTGAGGATGCGCTGCACACCGGGATGACGCAGATCCATCACCGGCAGATAGGTCATATCGCGCAGGCCGGGCAGTTGCAGCAACACTTGCAGCAGCGCGCCCAACAGCACACCCAGCACCAAGCCGAACGGCCCCCACCAGATCGAAAGCAGCACCGCCCCGATGATAATGCCTAGATTGTAGGCGCTCGTAGTGAAGGCGGGCAACAAAAAGCGCTGCCGTGAGTAGAGCAGCGCGGTGATCAGGCCCGAGAGCCCCATAAACACCACGGCGGGCAACAGCCAGCGCACCATCGTGGTGGCCTGATCGCGGATCTCCGGCGCGAAGCCACCAGCCAGCACCGACACCGCCAGCGGCGCCTGCCAGATCAGTAGCGCCGTCACCAGCGCGATCGCCACCATCGCCAGGTTGATGATCGTGGAGACGATCCGCCAGAACTCCTGCTCCTCGCCCTCGGCGTACTCGCTGAACACGGGCACCAACGCCGCACTGATCGCGCCGCTGACTAGGAGATCGTAGAGGATGGTGGGCAGTGTCGAGGCGGCGGTGAAGGCATCGACGACTGCGCCGCGCCCGAAGATGCCCGCGATGACAGCCTCGCGCGCGAGGCCCAACACGCGGCTGGCGATGTTGCCCAGCGCGATCAGCAGCGCAGCCAGCACTACACGCCGAGTCGTGGTCGAAGAGGAGGTTGTTTGCTTCATGGATTTCACGGTGATATGCAGCAGCAGAATAGAAATACGACGACGGGCGCATCGGTCACGCCCGTCGCATTACAATCATCTACCTGCGCATCGGCAAGGCTACGGCTCGCTCCCGCCTGCGGTCAGCGCCTCGCCCGTCATCTCCTTCAGGAGACGCTCGAAGGCTTGGGTATCGCTCAACTCCAAGCGGTACGGGTTGCTCCCCTCGTTCACCATCTTGGCGCTGATCGAGAAGCGCTGGATGTTGTTAGCGTTCAGGCTGGGGGCGATGCTCGCTAACTGCAGCATCTCGCTCCGCGTGAGGTCGGTGCGCACATGATCGCGTAGCGCGGCGGTATACACATCGACATTGTTCAGATTGCTCAACAAGCCCTGTTTGCGGATCTGATCGAAGATCGCGAGGAGCACCTGCTGTTGGCGCTGGTTACGGCCAAAATCGCTATCAGCGTGGCGCGTGCGGGAGTAGATCAGCGCAGTCGCGCCGTCCATCACCTGCGGGCCAGGCTCAAACATAATCTGCTTTGTGCGCACATCGCCCGGGTACTCATCGACAGGGTAAGCGTTATCGACGATCCGCTTCGGCACATCGATGGTGATGCCGCCGATCTTATCGATCAGCGTGACGAAGCCCTCGAAATTGATCAAAATGAAGTTATCGATCGGCAGGCCCGTCAACTCGCTCACCGTGCGCTTCGCCAGTGCGGCACCATAGCTAGGGCCACCTAGTTTCTCGCCGATAGGGTACGCTGCGTTGATCTTATTCTTGCCGTGGTTTGGGATATCGACCCAAAGATCGCGTGGGAACGAGAGCATACTGACGCGCTTGGTTTTGGCATCCAAACGCACAAGAATAATCGCATCGGTACGGCTAACCTCGTCGCCAATGCGCGCATCTGTCCCAAGTAACAAGATATTAATCGATTCGTCGAGCTCGGGGGTTATGGTTGGCTGGATCGCTTCATCAACCTCTGGCGCGCTTGGAGGCTCGGGCAGAGGCGTTTCAACGGCGTTTTCTGGCGGTGCTTCCGGGATGGACGTTGGGAGCACCATTGTTGCAACCTGCATTGCAGCCACATCATCGATGGCACTTTTCCATTTCATGCCGTAATGAAAGGTGGTCGCAACCAGGATCAAACCTACCAGTAAGAGTATGCCACCCACCAAGCGTCGTCGTGGACGCAGCATAATGTTCACTCCAAAATATACGTTCGCAACTCCAGTGAGATTGTAGGGTTCGGAGGTGGTGCGATCGTCTTGGGCTTCAACCTCTTAGCGTACTATGAGCAATTTGGGAACCTCAACACACACAAAAAAACGCATGTGTCGAGAGAATCACTAGCACCTTATCCATAAAAGCAGCTAGTTTTGTAAAACTAACTATCCGTTTTTTAAACACATGTGAAGCTTGGGGAAATATGAAGAGGAAGCTTCCCAATGCGTTATCAGTTCAATTTTAAATGAATGTACTGTTCTACTCAACAGGCGCAAAATTCTCTACACTCTACCCACAAACAAGGCACCGTAGGTACCAGTGATTCACCTGTTCCCAACGATCTTGTGAGACGGAACAACGTAAGGTAGACGATAATGAATAGTTTTGATGCGCATCTTACTATACCATAAGTTGATGTGCATACCATTTTTTATTGATGATACCGAGGTGATACCGAGGCTAGAGCTTTAAGCACAGTTATTGCAATAGGGATCACGTCGATTCGGCTGATTTTCATCAGTTAACAGCTTCCCACAGGCATTACAGTGACTATTCATCCAAATCAACAGTTCTGTTAATTCCGAACTGCTGTGATCTCTGGCTATCAACACGCTTACAAGGTTTTCGACCAGAGGAAGCAACTCGCGCAACGGTTGTTCTTGTGCCGACATCATGCGCAATCTTCCTTATTGTTTGTGATGAATATGCCTATTGGTACCGAAAAAAAGGCCACGACACATTATAGCATGGCCGTTTTTCCAAACGCGATCAGGCCGTTTCTCGGCTAACTGGCCACAAAAACGCGGTCGCCGGGCTGCACGATCGCCCCTTCGGATGCGTCATCCAACGTCGCGTAGAACCCTCGTATACCATCGTTCAGGAATTGAAGCATGGCCTTGAGCGCCTCGGCGGGTAGGCGTTCCTCCTGCGCGGCGGCGAAATGGCTGAACTCGACGCACGGCGCGGCCACCATCAGCTGGCCCAACGCGATCCGCGTGCCATCAGCCGTCTCGATGATCAGGTACTCGCCGAGATCGTCGAGCGTGACGGGCGTGTCGCAGGCCACCAAGATATTCTCCCCGGCGATGCCGTCGGTAAGATACGGGCCGAAACGTTCACGCATTGCTTGATAGTGACTGGTGAAGCCGATTGAGATACCGTTGCAGGAGCGGTTCTTCGATTGGGAGTGATCGGCGTGATGAACATCGATCTGCTCATTACCGTCGTCGGTGAGGCCGAACACGCCGCCAACTGTTAAACGCAAGCGTGGTACAACCAGTAACGGCGCGGGATCGTAGTAGCGATTCGGTCGCTCGCCAGCTTTGAGCGAGGAGCGCTGGATTTGCACCTGCGCGATCGAGCCAAGCGCACGATATGCCATACTGCTCCCTTCGGACGAAGCCCTCGCACTCACACTGCTGCGAGCTTGAGGGCTTCCATTGACGGTTCCGATCTAGCCCAACTGCTCCAAGTGCTCACGGAGGCGGGCAAGCGTCGCCTCGGCAGCCGCAAGGTTCTCGCGCTCGCGCTGCACGACCGCCGCCGGTGCTTTGGAGACAAAGCCCTCGTTGGCGAGCTTCGCCTTGCGGCGAGCGACATCGGCCTCGGCGGCCTCGAACTCTTTGCGCAACCGAGCGCGCTCGGCGTCCATATCGATCAGGCCAGCCAGCGGCAACGAGACTTCCACCTCGCCGACCACCAGCGCCGCGGCATGCTCGCTCTTTTGCGTGATCTCAGGCACGATCGTCAGCTTATTGAGGTCGACGCGAGCCAACCGCGCAAACAGCGGGCGTTGCGCTTCGAGCGTGGCGACCTGTGCGCCCGCGCCGATGGTAGCGGCCACGAAGCGAGCCGGCTCAACTTTGTACTCGTTGCGCACGTTGCGAATGCCCACGATCAGCTCTTGCACCAGCGCCCAATCGCGCTCGGCCTCCTCGTTCAAGAAGCTCGGATCGGCCTCGGGATAGCGAGCGATCATCAAGCTCTCGGGCATGCGCACCAACTCCGGCAACTGCGATTGGTCGACCTTCGATCGCACGTCGCCCGTGAGGTACTGCCACACCTCCTCGGTCACGAACGGCATGAACGGGTGCAACAGCCGCAACGAGCCTTCGAGCACGCTGAACAGCGTGGAACGCGTGGCCTGTTGCGCGGCGGCGTCGCCCTCAAGCTGAATCTTCGCCACCTCGACATACCAGTCGGCGAACTCGCTCCAGAGGAAATCCTGGATCTGCCGCCCAGCCTCGCCGAAGTTGTAGGCCCGCATCAAGCGATCGACCTCGGCCACCAAGCGATGGTAGCGCGAGAGAATCCAGCGATCTGCCAGCGAAAGCGCCGCAGGGTCCGCAGCGCCACCAACCAGCGAACTAGCCTCCGCGCCCTGCAACTTCGAAAGCACGAAGCGCGTGATGTTCCAGATCTTGTTGGCGAAGTTGCGAGCCGACTCGATGCGCTCGGGGTTCAGGTTCAGGTCTTGGCCCGGCGTGCCGCTCGTCGCCAGCGTGAAGCGCAGCGCGTCGGTGCCGTACTGCTCCATCACCGTCAGTGGGTTAACGACGTTGCCGTAGCTCTTCGACATCTTGCGGCCATCTTTGTCGCGCACCAAACCGTGCAGGTAGATGGTGTGGAACGGCTCCTTGCCCGTCAAGTAGCAGCCCAGCATCATCATACGGGCCACCCAGAAGAACAAGATGTCGTAGCCCGTCTCCATCACGTGAGTCGGGTAGAAGTACTCCAGGTCGGGGGTCTGATCGGGCCAACCCAGCGTCGAGAACGGCCACAAGCCCGACGAGAACCACGTATCGAGCACATCGCTATCCTGGTAGATGCCCTCGCCCTGCGGCTCGGGATCATCCGGACCAGGCACAATCATCTGGCCATCGGGCGTGTACCAGACCGGGATGCGGTGGCCCCACCACAACTGGCGGCTGATGCACCAATCCTCGATATTCTCAAGCCAGTGATAGTAAACCTTCTCGAAGCGCTCGGGCACGATGCGGGTGCGGCCCTCCTTCACGGCGGCCAGCGCCATCTCGGCCAGCGGCTTGGTGCGCACGAACCACTGCTCGCTCAACATCGGCTCGATCACCTCGCCGCCGCGCTGGCTGATGCCAACCGACATCGTGTGCGGCGCAGTGCTGACCAACAAGCCCTCGGTTTCGAGATCGGCCAGCACCTTCTTGCGGGCCTCGAAGCGATCCAGGCCAGCGTACGGCCCACCCTCGTTGTTCAGCGTAGCATCGCGGTTGAGAATGTTGATCATCGGCAGTTTGTGCCGCAGACCAACCTGATAGTCGTTCGGGTCGTGGGCGGGCGTGATCTTCACAGCGCCCGTACCGAACTCGGCATCGACGTACTCGTCGGCGATGATCGGGATAGCGCGGCCCAGCGCGGGCAGGTAGGCATAGCGGCCCACCAAATGCGCAAAGCGCTCATCGTTCGGGTTCACGGCCACGGCGGTATCGCCCATGATCGTCTCGGGGCGAGTGGTCGCCACCATGATCCACTCGGTTGCACCCTCGGCCCACGCGCCCGAGCCCCACGCCTTACCGAACGGCTCGGCCAACGTGGTTGGCTCGCGATCCTTCGGCACCAGCGGGTAGCGCACCGTCCAGATCGATGTCTGACGCTGCTCGTGTTCGACTTCCAGATCGGAAACGGCGGTCTGCAGGGCGGGCGACCAGTTCACCAGGTACGTGCCGCGATAGATCAGGCCATCGTCGTAGAGGCGCTTAAAGGCGGTGCGCACGGCGCGCGACAAGCCCGGGTCGAGCGTAAAACGCTCGCGGCTCCAATCGCACGATGCGCCCAAGCGCCGCAACTGGTTCGTGATCTCACCGCCGTACTTGGCCTTCCACTCCCACGTGCGCCGCAAAAACTCCTCGCGCCCGACGGCCTCGCGGCTGGTGCCCTCGCTGCGCAGCAGGCGCTCGACTTGGGTCTGCGTAGCGATGCCCGCGTGATCGGTGCCGGGCAACCAAAGCGTCACTTCGCCCAGCATACGGTGCCAGCGGGTGATCACATCCTCGATCGTTACAAACATCGCGTGGCCCATGTGGAGTTCGCCAGTCACATTGGGTGGTGGCATCGACATCACAAAGGGGCGACGGCTCCGATCGATCTGAGGTGTGAAGAAGCCCTTCTGCTCCCACCAAGCATACAGGCGTTGTTCAACCTGCTGGGCTTCGTAGGCTTTCGCCATCTCGGCGGGGCGCTGATTCTCGGCTTGGCTCATGAAAACGGTTCTCCGGCGGCAAATGAACTTGTGCAATCGTCTTTATCCGAAGGATTATACTCGCCAATCTAGCGAATCGCAAAGCGAGTATGATGAAGGGTACGGGCACCGATCTGAGTGGTGCCCAACGTCACTGGCCCAACACATCCGATACCGTGGTGACGGTGAGGCCCATTTCGGCGAAGCGATCGAGGATCTGCGGCAGCGCATCGGCGGTTGGCTCGCTGCCACAGTGCGCCAAGATGATCGCGCCGCGCAGTTGCTCGGGCGTCAGCGTGTTAGTCACACGGTTCAACAGGAACTCCGGCGTCTTCGGCTCGCCGACCGAATCGAGGCTATCGAGCGTCCAGTAGATCGGCAGGTAGCCCTCGGCGATCACGGTGTTCAGCACACGTTCGTTTGTCGCGCCGTAGGGCGGGCGGAACAGCGGACGGGTGCTCGCATCGGCGTATTCGAGCATGGTCTGCTCAGTGATAGCCAATTCGCGCCGGATGCTCTCATCGTCCAGGGTGGTGAAGTCGGCGTGCGTGTCGCTGTGATTGGCGATCTCGTGCCCATCGGCCACGATCTGGCGGGCCAATTCGGGATTCTCGCGAATCCAGCGGCCCGTCAGGAAGAAGGTGATCTTGACGCCGCGCTGCCGCAATGTATCGAGGATGCGGGGCACAGGCGCCGCGCTCGCGCCAGCATCCAGCGTCAGCGCCACTACGGGTCGTGTGTTCGGGCCGCGCTGCACCAACAGCGGCTCGCTCGGCAACGTATGTTCGCGCCCCGCCAACAACGGCACGATCAGCGGTCGGCCAGGCTCGGGCAGGTCGTTCAGCCGATTGTACGACACCACTTGCACCGCGCTGCTGCCCGCCGCCTGCGCCAACTGATCCAGCGTCTCGCCCGGGGCCAGCGTATGCCCAATGTAGCCGACGATATCGGGAGTTGGTGTAGCGGTCGGCTCCGGTGTCGCCGTCGCCGTCGGCGTGACGGTCGGCTCCGGCGTCGCAGTCGGCTCCGGCGTGGCGGTCGGTTCGGGTGTGGCAGTCGGCTCCGATGTCGCGGTCGGCTCGGGCGTCGTGGTCGGCAGCTCGGCAACCGGATTCGATGGCGTGGCGGTGATAATCACGATCGGTGCGGCGCTGCGTGCGCGAAACACATCGTGCAACAGCCACCCCAAGGCGATGCCCACCACCAAGGTGAGCGCCAATAGGAGCAAGCTGGTTGAACGAGGCGGTTGTGGTTCCATACAGCTGTTAGGGGATAATCAATTCCTGGCCCACCCGCAACGAATCGGCCTCGGCAGGCGTGAGATTGTTGGCATCGATCAGCGCTTGCGTCTCCACCTCGAACTCTGCCGCGATGCTGCGCAGCGTGTCGCCTGCCTGCACCACGTAGGTGCGTGGGCCTGGCTCTGGCTCAGGAGTTGGCTCTGGCGTCGCAGTCGGCTCCGGCGTTGGTTCCGGCGTGGCGGTCGGCTCCGGCGTTGGTTCCGGCGTGGCGGTCGGCTCCGGAGTGGCAGTCGGTGGCGCGCTAAAGGTCGGGAACGGAACCAGCGTGGCGGTGAGCGGAAGTTGTTCGGGAGGCAGATCTTCGATCGGCAGATCCTCGGCGCCGCGAGCCACTGGCAGCAACAGCGATAATTCACCAACTTGGATACTGGTGATATTCGCCCGCGCGAGCAGCAGCACACTCGCCATCGAAATGCCAAACACCACCGCAGCCACCACATAGATGCGGGATGGTTCAAGCCGCTCGTCGAGCACGCGCAGCAGCACGGCACCAGCAAGCGGCAGAACCAAGGCCAATAGGAGCAACAAAAAGACGATTGATTGCGACATGGTGGTAATCTATCCGAAACCGCATCAGAACGCGGATATTATCGGCCCTTCCTGTTATTCTTTGAGACGCGCCACGGTCACGCCCTCGCCGCCATCCTGACCACCACCAGCAAACGACTGTACAAGCGGATGTGACGCCAGTACATCGCGCACCATTTGACGCAACGCGCCCGTGCCCTTCCCATGGATCAGCCGCACAAACGGCAGACCAGCCAAATACGCATCGTTCAAGTACCGATCGACCCGTTCGCTCACATCGGCGGCGCGCCAACCACGCATATCGAGGCTGATCGACACATCGGGCGGCGGCGGTGTCGAGACAGCAGGAGGCGGAGTGCGGCGCGGATCGGCCTTTGCGGGCTTCTCGCGCCGGAGCTCGGCGAGTTCGGCCTGCACGCGGAAGCCACCCACCTGCACCTCGGCAGTCTGATCTTCCTCATCGATCGAAATGATCTCGCCGCTCAAGCCCACCGAGCGCACCAACACCGTATCGCCGACCTGCAACGGGCGCGGCGCCTGCTCGGCGGGACGCTGCACCTCGGGCTTCGGGATCTCCTTGATCGGCGCGGGCTTCTCGGGGATCTTGGCCTTAGCCTCTTGCAAGCGCTGCTCGGCCTGCTCCATCCACTGCCGCGTGAGCGACACCGAGCGGAACTCGTCGCGCAGGCGGCGCAGTTGGTTGCGCGCCTCGCGCATCTCTTCCTCAAGTTGAGCGCGAGCAGCCTCCCACGCCTCCATGCGCTGGCTCTCGAACGCCTCCAACTCCTTGGCTAGCCGATCGCGATACTTCTCGGCATCGGCGTGCAGTTCCTCGGCACGGGCCAGTTCGGCAGCGGCGGCCTCACGCTCACGATGAATGCCTTCGAGCAGATCTTCGACCTGCGCCTGCTCGCGTGCCATCGTGGCGCGCGCTCGCTCAACGAGCGTTGCATCCAAGCCCAAGCGCGACGCGATCGCGAGCGCGTTCGAGCGCCCAGGCAGACCGATCGTCAGTTTGTAGGTCGGCGCAAGCGTTTCGACATCGAACTCCACCGAGCCGTTCGCCACGAACGGTGTGGAGTAGGCGAACCCCTTCAGTTCGGCGTAGTGCGTGGTGGCAATGCCCAACACGCCCCGCTCCAGCAGATGTTCGATGATCGCGCGGGCCAGCGCCGCACCCTCAACCGGATCGGTGCCAGCGCCCAACTCGTCGAGCAACACCAATGCGGGGCCGCTCTCCTGCTCCAGCGCTTCGAGCGGTGCCCACTCGCCGGGCGTCACTTTGCGCCAATTGCTCAGATGCTCAAGCTCGGCCTCGCTGAACGTGGGCGTGGGTTGCGCCGCCACTGCTGTGCGCCGCTCGCTATTTGGATCATCGATCTGCCGCAGAATGCGGATGATGTTGGTCATGTGCGATGAGAAGGTCGAGAGGCTCTGCTCGATGCTCTGCTCATCGCCAATATCGGCGAATATCTGGCTAAACACCGGCAAGCGCGACGGCTCACTGGCGGGAATATGCAAACCTGCCTGGGCCATCAGCGCCAACAGGCCCGTGGTCTTGAGCGCCACCGTCTTGCCGCCCGTGTTCGGGCCAGTGATCAGCAGAATGCGGAAATCGCTGCCCAAGCGGATATCGGTGGGCACCACGCGCGTCTGATCGAGCAGCGGGTGACGGGCCTGCGTCAGCAACAGCGGCGCATCGTTCGGGTCGGTCGATTGAGCCGTGGCCTGGCGTGGCATCTCAACAACCTCGGGGGCGACAGCACGCAGCGCTAGGGCGTACTTCGCCTTGGCGAAGGCGAGATCGATTTCGGCCAGCGCCTCCACGCCGATCGTGATCGCCTGCGCCTCCACTCCCACCAATTCGGATAGCTCGGCCAAGATACGGGCGACCTCCTGCTCCTCGGCGATCTGAAGTTCGCGCCACTTGTTGTTCAACTCGACCGTAGCCAGCGGCTCGATATAGAGCGTAGCTCCACTGGCCGATTGATCGTGGACAAGGCCGCGCACCGCCCGCTTGCTGCCAGCCTTAACGGGCACCACGTAGCGACCGTTGCGAATGGTGATGATCGGCTCCTGCAACGAGTCAGCGTATTGCGATGAGGCGATGATGCCTTGCAACTTATCTTGCAGGCGGTTGAAGGCCACGCGCACCTCAGAGCGCAACTGGGCCAACTTCGGGCTTGCGCTATCGAGCACCGTGCCATCCTCAGCGATCGTCTGCGTAATGCGATCCTCGAGGCTAGGCAGGTTCGGCAGATCATTGGCGAGTTCGCGCAGGCGTGGGAAGGCGTCGTCGTCGAGCCGCAACAGTGTGGAGCGCAACCTGCGGGCGCTGGCCAGCGTGTCGGCTATTTCGAGGAAAGCCGGAGCCTCAAGCACACCGCCGCGTCGGGCGCGCCCAACGCTCGGACGGACATCGCGCGCCCCGCCAACGCTGATGTCGGGGCGCTCATCAAGCAGACGGCGCGCTTCGCTGGTCAGGCTCAGGCGCTCGCGCACCTCCACAATGTCGGTGCTGGGGAGCAGCGACAAAACGAGATCGCGTGATGCACTAAATGAGCTATGGCGCGCCAACTGCTCAAGAATTTTAGGAAACTCCAGCGTCTCTATCGTTTGCGCTGCAATCGTCATAACTACTGAATATTGAAGATGAGATTTGCCGCCTCGCCCGGCAATACAGGGCGTACTGTCGCAAAAATCAACGGTAATATCTGATTAGAGAAGAATCCCACTAAGAACGAACCTTGCACACTGCGTTGGAACGATGCGAAGATCGGCAGGGCTGCAACCCCGATCTGTTGGTAGAACAGCAGCCTCAGGATCACTGCAAGCATGCCCAGGAACAACGCGCCCATCAATAGGCCCAAGATCGTGCCGATCATTCGATCGACGAAATCGAGGCTGGCGGGCAAGCGTGCATAGCGGAAGGTGTAGATACCCGCCACCAACAGCAGCAGGAAGGCCACAAGCAAAATGACCGCGAACGCTGTGATCTGTGCTACCCGCAACGATGAACCGAACTGGCGCTGAAACGTCAAGCCCAACGTTGTGAAATAGAGGCTCGCCAGGATAATCCCCACATAAAACGACACAATTGCCACGATCAGGCGGATCGTACCCTGAAAAAACCCCAGTGCGAGGCCACCCAGGAGGAGAAGGATAAAAAGGATATCGACAAAATTCATAAGGATGCCTCCACAGGTCAATACAGGCAAGGGCCACTGCAAAGGGCATTATAGCATAGGGGTGCTCTACACGCACAATCCGCCATGCGAATGACTTGACACACCATCTTCGCGCGTGGTATGATCCCCCCAATTATGGGCACTTTTACGTGTTCTACAACGAAATAGGACCGTTGACGAGGACGAGTACCTTGGCCACAGCCTTCAGGGAGGGCGCATCACCGACTGAGAGTGCACCCGGCCGAGAGCCAGGCGAAAACCACCTCCGAGTCGCTACCTCAACGCTTCGGCAAGTATGGTAGCGCGAGTCGCGCCCGTTACCGCGCAAATGAGATTTACGATAATCGTCGCCGTGCCCGCGGGCATTGGCTTTATCGATAAATGAATGTGGGTGGAACCACGAAGCGAGCCTTCGTCCCTATGTCGGGATGAAGGTTTTTCTATTCTTACGGGCCGAGAGGAAGCCAATGAGCTACCAATACGAGCGACGTCGCCCACCCGAGCGACGCAACCGACGACGCGGCTGCCTTGTATGGCTGGTCGTGCTGGTGTGGGGCCTTCTGCTACTGTTGCTCGCCTACCGCTACTGGGTGCAGCCGCAGATCAGCCGCTACATCGGCGAGCAGATCGCCGAGCAGGTGCGCGCCCAGATCGGCCAGCAGGCGGGCCAACAACTCGAAGAAGGCATGCAAAACGCGCTGCCCACCGTGGTCGCGGCGCTGCCCTCCGGCGAGTTGCGCATCACCGAGGACGAGGCCAACGCGTACTTCGCCGCGAACGCCGCCCAGCTTCGCCCGATCGATTCGGTGCGCGTGCGCTTCTTGACCAACGAAGTGCAAGCCGATATCGGCGCGATGGGCACTACTAGCACTGCACGGCTCAGCTTAGCTGTGCAGAACGGTCGCATCATCGCCATCGACCCGCGCTTGGATGGGCCACTCGGTCAGGTTATCTCGCTGCCCGATCTGACTAAAGGGCTTGAACAACAGTTTAACGACATGCTCGCCCAACAGGGACGACGCGCCACCGATGTGCGCCTGGAGCCGGGGCTGTTGATCATCACAATCGAAGGGTAAAACAAAAGCTGTCTGTACGTTTATCTGCACTATAATCACGAAGCGAGGCGCATATGCCAGTATCACCAAATAATGATCCCTATTACCGGCTGCGGCACTCCGCGGCCCACGTAATGGCTGAAGCGGTGCTCGAGATCTTCCCTGAGGGCAAGATCGCCATTGGGCCGCCCATCGAGGATGGTTTCTACTACGATTTCGATCTGCCGCGCCCCCTCACGCCCGACGATCTGATCGAGATCGAGAACCGCATGCGCCGCATCATCAACGAGGACCACAGCTTCAACTACCGCGTCGTGAGCGCCGACGAAGCACGCGAGTTGTTCAAGGATCAGCCGTACAAGCTCGAACTGATCGAGGGTCTGGCCCGTGGTCAGAATGAGAACGGCGAGGAGAGTGAAGGCGGCGCACAGGTCATCTCGACGTACAAGCACGATACGTTCGAGGACCTGTGCCGTGGCCCGCACCTCGCTCGCACGGGCGAGATCCCAGCCGATGGCTTCAAGTTGCTCAGCGTGGCGGGCGCCTACTGGCGCGGTAACGAGCACAATCCCATGCTGCAGCGCATCTACGGCACGGCGTGGAACAGCAAGGCCGAGCTCGACGAGTACCTGAACCGCCTAGAGGAAGCCCGCAAGCGCGATCACCGACGGCTGGGCAAGGAGTTGGGGCTGTTCTACTTCTCCGACGACATCGGGCCGGGCCTGCCGCTGTTCACGCCCAAGGGCGAGATCCTGCGCCACACGATGGAGTCGTTCGTGCGCGAGACGCAGACGCGCTACGACTACCAGCACGTCTGGACGGGCCACATGGTCAAGGAGAGCCTCTACCATAAGTCGGGGCACTACGAGAACTACAGCGATGTGATGTTCCCGCCCATGGTCGATGAGGATGTGACGTTCCGGCTCAAGCCGATGAACTGCCCATCGCACATGACGCTCTACAAGGAGATGGGCATTCATTCGTACCGCGAGTTGCCCTTGCGCTTCGCCGAGTTCGCCACGCTCTACCGCTACGAGCCGAGCGGCACGCTCAGCGGCCTCACGCGCGTGCGCTCGCTCACACAGGACGACTGCCACACGTTCTGTACGGTCGATCAGATCCAGGAGGAGTTCAGCCGCTGTCTGCAACTGATCCAAGAGGTGCTGGCGGCCTACCACCTCAACGATTATCGCGTACAGCTCTCGTTGCGCGACAACAAGGGCAAGTACGTCGATGACGACGATAAGTGGGAGCGCGCTACGGCTGCGCTGCGGGCCGCGCTCGACGCCAACGGTGTGTCCTACGAGGCGGTCGAGGGCGAGGCGGCCTTCTACGGACCCAAAGCCGACTTTATGGCGAAGGATGCGCTGGGCCGCGAGTGGCAGCTCTCGACGATCCAGATCGACTTCATCCAGCCCGCCCGCCTGGGCTGCGAGTACATCGGCGAGGACGGCCAGCCGCACACGCCAGTCGTCATTCACCGCGCTGTGACGGGCTCGACGGAGCGCTTCCTGGGCGTGATCATCGAGCACTTCGGCGGCGCGTTCCCGGTCTGGCTCGCGCCAGTGCAGGCCGTCATCATCCCGATCTCGGATGAGAAGCACGGCGAATACGGTCGCCAAGTGCTGAAGCAACTGAAAGCCGCTGGGCTGCGCGTTGAAATCGATGATAGCAAAGACCGTATGCAAGCCAAGATTCGCCGTGCGCAGTTGCAGAAAGTACCCTATATGCTTATAATCGGTGGCAAAGAGCAAGAAGCTGGAGCGGTAGCTGTGCGTCTCCGCAGTGGCGAAGACCTCGGGGCAATGCCAGTTGCGGCGTTCCTCGATCGAGCGCAGGCCGATATCGCAGCGCGCGTCTAGCAACCGAGCAGGCCAAACCTGTAGCATAAACCGATCGTGTGTGGTCTTTTTGCGAGAAAAAGACCACACATTTGCCAAAACCTCAAAAAAGGTGTGGGATGCCCCAACTCAAACAATCGATCGCGTGGTGGTGCTACAGCAAAGGGCCGCTTGCTCCTGCTGAACTGCTGCGCGCCGCCGCCGAAATCGGGTACGCTGGCGTTGATCTGATCGAGCCGGAACTGTGGCCGCTCGTCAAAGAGATCGGCCTCACCATCTCGGCGGTCCGCGGGCATGAATCGCTGGAGGTTGGCCTGAATCGGCGCGAGGAACACGCCCGCATCGAGCGCGAACTGCTGGCCAACATCTCCTTGGCCGAACAATGGGGTATCCCCAACCTGATCTGCTTCAGCGGCAACCGCAACGGCCTCGACGATCGCATCGGCGCGGAGATCACTGCCGAAGGGCTGCGCCGCGTGGCTCGCGCCGCCGAGGATGCAGGCGTCACGCTGGTGCTCGAACTGCTCAACAGCAAGGTCGATCACCCCGACTACCAGTGCGATCACACTGCTTGGGGCGTCGAAGTCTGCCGCATGGTCGATTCGCCACGGGTGAAACTGCTCTACGACATCTACCATATGCAGATTATGGAGGGCGATCTCATCCGCACGATTCAGGAGCAACACCAGTACTTTGGGCATTATCACACGGCTGGCAACCCTGGTCGCCACGAGATCGATGATACCCAAGAGATCAACTACCCGCCGATCGTGCGCGCTATCAGCGCCACCGGCTACACAGGCTTCATCGCGCAGGAGTTCGTGCCGCGCGGCGATCTGGTCGCATCGCTTCAGGATGCCTTCACACGCTGCAGCATCGAAGCATAACCGATTTGCCGCCCGTTTGATGATCATCCTATACAGCAGACTCTCGGCTAGCGCATCGCACAGCCATACACACGTCTGGTCTGTATCGCTTTGTGGTTAGGAGGAACCATGAGCCGTTTTCTACTCGGCTTTGGCATCGGATTCGTACTCGGCGCCACCGCAGTTGTGCTCACCACGCCACGCTCGGGTGCGCGCCTACGCAGCAACATCAACGAAACGATCGCGGGAGCCTTGGAAGCCGCACGCGCCGCCAGAGTCGCTGAAGAACAGATGCTGTGGCAGGAATTCCGTGCTCGACTCGCCAAAAAAGACCTACCGCCCCCCACAAACGTCTAATCTGAACCGCGCACCAAAGGAAGCGCCATAATGAAGGCCGAAATTGTCGCAACTGGCTCGGAATTGGTGCTCGGCGAAACGATCGACACCAACAGCGCCTATCTGGCACGCAACCTCGCTGCCATGGGCATCACCGTACTACGCACGACCTGCGTCGGCGATGGTCAAGAGCCGATCCGCGCCGCCGTGGACGAAGCGCTCAACCGCGCCGACCTTGTGATCTGCACTGGCGGCCTTGGCCCCACCGTCGATGATCGCACCCGCGAAGCCGTCGCGGAAGCCGTTGGCCAGCCGCTCGTCTTCCATCAGCACCTGCTCGACCAGATCGCCGCCCGCTTCCAATCGTTCGGGCGCACCATGAGCCCTAGCAACCGCCAACAGGCCTACGTGCCCGCTGGCGCACGCATTGTCGAGAACCCACGCGGCACCGCGCCCGCCTTCATCGTCGAGAGCGAGCGGGGCACCATCGTCGTGCTGCCGGGCGTGCCCTCCGAGATGCGCTACCTGTGGGAGAACGCCATCGCGCCCTATCTGCGCGATGAACGGGGCGAGACGGGCGTCATTCTGGTGCATACGCTCCACGCGACAGGCGCAGGCGAAAGCGTGATCGGCGAACAGATCGCCGACCTGATGGACCAAGAAAACCCCAACGTCGGCATCTCGGCCAAGCGCGGCCAGTACGAGATCCGCATTGTGGCGCAGAGTAACAGCCGCGACGGGGCCGTCGCACTCGCCGAGGAATGCGCCAACATCATCCGCCAGCGCATCGGCCAGTACATCATCGGCACCGAGACGCTTCAGCAACAGGTGGTGCGCCAATTGGGTGAACGCGGCCTCAGCGTCGCGCTCGCCGATGGCAACGAACGCGCTCCGGCCTACCGCGTGCTCAGCGAACAACCCGCCGGGCGGGCGTTGCTGCGCGGCGTCGAGATCATCCCACCGCAGCAACCGCTCGACGATGCCGCCGCCATCGCACAGGCCAAAGCCCACGCCCTACGCGTGCGCGAACGCTGGGGCACCGACCTTGGCATCGGCGTGCAAGCCGCCACCGCGCCCGGAGCCGACAACTTCACCACCATCGCGGTCGCCATCGCCCACGCCGATGGGGTACAAGAATCACACCGCCGCTACGACCTCAACCTCGAAGACGGTTGGGAAGTCGTTGGCACACAAACGCTCGATGCGCTGCGGCAACTGCTCCAGACATCGTAATCACTCAAACGGAACACTATGATCACACTTCGCGAAGCTGCTGCAAATATTCATAACGATCCTTCCTGGTGGCGACAAGTGCTGCTCGGCGGCGCGCTTCAACTCACCGTGGTCGGCTACCCGTGGGCGGCGGGGCTCGAAGTCGAAAGCCTCGACAACATCCGCAAGGGCTACCCAACCCCCTTGCCACCCGCCTTCGACCACAGTTCTCGCTATGTTATCGGCATCTTCGCACTTCTGATCGACTTCGTCTTTTTCCTGCTACCCGTCCTGATCAGCGGCCTCATCCTCTTCTGCTCCGCCGTCGTCTTCGTACTCGCCTCAGGCAACACAATCACCTGGCTCTGGGTGATCGGAGTCGTGCTTGCGATCTACGAACTCTGCATCTTCGCCACTGGAGCCGCGCCGATCGCTCGGATTATGTACGCCGAACAAGGCTTCGCCGAAGACGCCCTCAGCAGCAAACCGCTGCGCGAAGCGCTCCGCCCGGGCGCCCGAAGCATCTACGCCCAAGCACGGCTGCGCTCACTGCCAGCCTATCTGCCAGCCCTACTGCTCGTGCTCGCCATTGTCCTTGTTATCAACCTCAACCCGCCAGCGCTGCTGTTCATCGTCATCGCGCTGCTCTGGCTCGCCTCCAGCGCCCTGTTGTACGCGCATCTCATCGTGGTACAGCTCTACGGAGCCGCCCACCGCGAAGCCCGCTACCTGTAATTCGAGCTACCGGTAACCAATCGGTCTCGACCCTCGTATATAACCAACAGATAGTTATAGCAAAGGCATATGCACCGCAAGAACACTCCTGCGGTCAACAGAAAGGGCAGTTCGTATGGACATTGGCAAGGCATTTAGCTTCGTTTTTGAAGACCCGAAGTGGATCACCAAAATGCTGATCGGCGGCTTGGTATCCATCGTCCCGATCCTCAACTTCGCAGTGTTCGGGTATCTGCTCAAAACAGCCGAGAACGTCGCCAAAGATCACCCACAACCGCTACCCGAATGGAGCGAATTCGGCGATCACTTTGTGCGCGGCCTGCACGCCTTCGTGATCTCGATCGTCTACGCGATACCGATCATCGTCATCTATGTCCTTATGATCACGGTATCGCTCGCCGGGGCTGCTGCAGCCGATAGCAGCGAAGGAGCAGGCGCGATGGCAGGCTTCGCGGCCCTGTGCCTCATGCCTATCCTCATCATTGTGGCTATCGTCACCGGTTTCGCCGTCTATGCGGCGTTCGCCCGCTACATCGCCAATAACAACAGCCTGAGCGCGGCCTTGCAGTTCGGCCCAGTGTTGGCAAGCCTGCGCAGCAACTTCACCACCTGGTTGGTGCTGTACTTGGTCGCCATCCTGGCGAGCTTCGTTGGTGGCCTGGGTGCGATCGCCTGTGGCGTCGGCTTGCTGCTCACCATCCCCTACTCCTACGCCGTTTCTGCACACGCCCTGGGCCAGACCATCAAGCAACTCAACCTGACTGCCCCAGCCAACCCATACACCTACCAATAAAAGGTAGTCGCTGAAACCATCTGCTGGCGCACCTGCTCACGATCGAGCGGTGCGCCAGTGGTATAATCCCCCCCACAACCCACATCGCCGCCAACTCGCGCCAACCAGCAACGCAACCACATCTAGGACGCAACAGGTTTTTTGGGAAAAGAGGAGCAACCGCGATCTGAGCACCCGTCGCTGCGGGCAACCGCCGTCGTGCACAACGTGTGCGCGCTCGGACAGGTGTGGCGCTGCGCGCCAAAACGCGCGCCGCTGTACTCGCGGCCATGCACTGCTATCGCTGTATCATCGCCCACCGTTGATCTCACAAGAGGAACCTATGCGCTACA
The DNA here is from genome assembly GCA_937988885.1 of uncultured Roseiflexaceae bacterium. GTDB lineage: Bacteria > Chloroflexota > Chloroflexia > Chloroflexales > Roseiflexaceae > CALKHR01. The sequence continues at coordinate 27,988 of CALKHR010000021.1, forward strand.
TCTCGATCCCCGGCATCGAGCGCCCCATCTCGCGTATCGCGCTCGGCACCGCCGCCTACAAGCTGGAGAATTACGACCACGACGCCGAATTACTCGATGCGTTTCTAGCGAGAGGCGGCACCTGCATCGACACCGCCAAAGTCTACGGCGGCGGCGCCAGTGAAAAAACGCTGGGCCGCTGGCTCGCCGAGCGCAACAACCGCGACAGCGTGGTACTGATCAGCAAAGGCTGCCACCCCGTGCGTGGCAGCGGGCCGCGCGTCACCCCCGAGGTCATCCACGCCGACCTGCACGAAAGCCTGGAGCGGCTCGGCACCGAGGTGATCGACATCTACCTGCTGCACCGCGACGACGAGACGCAACCCGTCGGCCCGCTAGTCGAGGCGCTCAACACCGAACTCCAGGCCGGGCACATTCGCGTGTTCGGCGGCTCGAACTGGCGCACCGAGCGCATCGCCGAGGCCAACACCTACGCTGCAGAGCATGGCCTCGTCGGCTTCAGCGTCTCCAGCCCCAACCTCAGCCTGGCGCGCCCCAAAGAGCCGATGTGGGTCGGCTGCATCTCTGCCAGCGACACCGACCGAGAGTGGCATCGCCAAACCCAAATGCCGCTGATCTCCTGGTCGTCGCAGGCTGGCGGCTTCCTGAGCGGACGATTCACACCCGAGGACACCAGCAACCCCGACATGCTGCGCGTCTGGTACTCCGACGAGAACTTCGAGCGCCTCAACCGCGCCATCGCGCTCGGCAAGCAGCGGGGTGTCGGCCCGATCCCAATCGCCTTGGCCTACCTGCTCAACCAACCCTTCCCAACCGTCGCCCTGGTTGGCTCGGCCAGCGTCGCCGAACTGGACGAATCGCTTCTGGCCTGCGACATCGAACTCAGCGCCGACGAACTCGCCTACCTCGATCTGCAGGTGTAGCGCAACAACCACCAACAAACAATGAGGCGCGAGTCGTGCGACCCGCGCCTCGTGTCGTTCAGTTCAGCGATCGCCTAGCTCAGCGCCATCTCGCGGCGCTTCTGCTCGCGTTTGCGCTCGTCCATACTCAGCAACTTCTTGCGCAAGCGGAAACTCTTCGGCGTCACCTCGACCAACTCATCGTCGCTGATATACTCAATCGCATCATCGAGGCTCATGATCCGAGGCGGCTCCAAGCGCAACGCTTCGTCGGCACCCGACGAGCGCATATTGGTCAAATGCTTCTTACGGCAGACATTGACCTCCAGATCGCGGCTGCGGATATGCTGGCCGACGATCATACCCTCGTAGACCTCGACACCAGCGCCGATGAACAGCTGGCCGCGCTCCTGAGCGCCGTACAAACCAAACGCCGTCGCGACACCCGTCTCGGTAGCGATCAGCGAACCATACGCTCGCGTTGTGATCTCACCCACCAGCGGCTCGTAGCCCATAAACAGCGTGTTTATCATCGCCTCGCCGCGCGATGCGGTGAGCAACTGCTGGCGCAAGCCGAGCAAGCCGCGCGTCGGCACATGGAAGACCAAGTGCACCGTGCCATCATCGCGATAGCTCATATCGCGAAGTTGGCCGCGTCGCTGGCCCATCAACTCCATCACTGTGCCCTGATACTGCTCGGACACCTCGATCTCGGCCTGCTCGATCGGCTCCAACCGTTGGCCATCGACTTCCTTGAAGATCACCTCGGGACGCGAAACCTGGAACTCGTAGCCTTCGCGGCGCATCGTCTCGATCAGGATCGTCAGGTGCAACTCGCCGCGACCGCTGACGCTGAACGCATCCGGCGCATCGGTATCGGCCACGCGCAGCGCAACATCGTGCTCGGTCTCCTGGTAGAGCCGTTCGCGCAACTTACGCGACGTGACATACGTACCCTCGCGGCCCGCGAACGGGCTGGTGTTGACGCTGAACGTCATGCGCACCGTCGGCTCCTCGACAGCGATCACCGGCAACGGCTCGGGGTGCTGCGCATCGGCAATGGTATCGCCGATCTGCGCATCGCCGACACCAGCCAAAGCGATGATATCGCCGGCCTCGACCTGCTCGACCTCATGGCGTTCTAGGCCATTGAACACAAACAGCTGATTCGCCTTGGCCTGTGAGATCGTGCCATCGTGTGCGATACGGGCGAGCGGCTGACCGCGCCGTAACTTACCGCGCTGGAGACGACCGATCAGCATCTTGCCTTTGTAATCGTCGTAGATCGTCGTGGTGACCAGCATTTGGGCAGGACCATCGAGATCCACTTCGGGGGGTGGGATCTGGTCGATAATCGCTTCAAACAGTGGCTCAAGCGAATCGTGGATCTTCAATGGCGAGCGGCCAGCCACACCACGCAGGCCATCTGAGTAGATCACCGCAAACTCCGCTTGTTCGTCGGTAGCGCCGAGATCGACGAACAAGTCAAAGGCTTCATTAACGACATGGTTCGGGCGGGCGTTTGGCCGATCGATCTTGTTGACCACCACAATCGCACGCAAGCCAGCTTGCAGAGCTTTGCGCAGCACAAAGCGCGTTTGTGGCATCGGGCCCTCGACAGCGTCGATCAGCAGCAACACACCATCGACCATATTCATCACCCGCTCAACCTCGCCACCAAAATCGGCGTGGCCGGGGGTATCGACAATATTAATCTTCGTGCCCCGATAATTGACCGCGGTGTTCTTCGCAAGAATGGTGATACCACGCTCGCGTTCGAGGTCGTTCGAGTCCAACACACGGGTGGCAACTTGCTGATTCTCGCGGAAAATGTGGCTTTGGCGGAGCATCGCATCGACCAAGGTGGTTTTCCCATGATCGACGTGGGCAATGATCGCGATGTTACGGATATCGTCTCGTCGCATATTTCTCACATAAAAGACCCCGACCGCAACGGTCGGGGCGGTAGTTGATTGCTTCGGCGCATCATTCAGACACATGAGTCTACCATACAGCGGAGTAGAGCGCAACTTCTTGCCCGCATAGCCACACCCACCCATGCAACCGACAGAAAAGAGGGTACGTAGTACGTATTTGGTAAGGATAACGGCACAGACTTTGCTGCACTAAATACGCTTACATCGAACACAACCGCTTGCGTCTAAAACCCCTCTTGCAGACGGTACCTTTTATTAAGTTGTCATTGAGGAGACCCCCAATGAGCATACGGGGGCGCATTGTTATAACACGCCGCAGACATGCTTTGCGTGCGCCCATAGTTATTAACTATTAATAAAATATTTCCTTTGTGGTTATTTCTGGTTGTAATGTGTGGTTATACTAACGATATCCGACCAAGGTGTCTATTGATCCAATTCACGTTGTAATGCGTTCGTTCAGCCCAACGCATCATGGCGCGAGGACCACGTAGTCATATCAGCTGGGAAAAGCGTAGCCAACAAACAACAGTCATGTGTCTGTAGGCCAGTCCCCAATCATCGGCACCCAAACGACAAGACATATCGCTGATGGGGCGGACTGATGGGCTGATGAGTGAAGTGTTACCAGATCAGCAAGGAGGATTTTAAGCATAGGTGCGGCGCTTGTAACGATCGCAAGGGTCAACTCGTATTGATCCATATGACGGTCAATCAACGCAGACGAGCTAGCCATCTCTTGAATCGCCCAACAATCCGTGGCCGAGGCGCGAAACACCCTTTATAACAAGGTGTTGAAGCGTCACTGAGGCGTGTTTTGGGCAGGCAACACACCATATGAGCGTTGCTTTTCGGTCATTTGGCTTTCTGACGATTTATTCATCGCTTCATTCTGTACAGCCGGTGACAACGAGAATATGGCTTTGTAATGCAGAATCTGCTGATTACTTGAAAATCGAAAAAAAGAATTGGCTGCGTAACTTATTCCGAGTTATGGGCATTCATGTAGATAGCCATAGTGAAAATGGTATAAGAAACACAGCCACAGCATCCCAGCAAATGCGCATCGCCGCGCCTCGCGTCTCATTTAACGTATCTCCACACTTCTTGTTTACTTGATAGTTGTACTCGTCATGGGTACACCTATATAAGTTGTGCAATCTTTCACATGAACAATAGTACTACAACGTACTAATTGTTTAAGAAAACTATAGACTACTCATAAATGATGGTTCCTAATGGTATGAGGTACAACGTGATTTCGAAGCTTATTATCGCAAATCTGGTTGTTACGAGCTTATCAATCAATCGTTGGGCTTTCTGACAAATGACGATTCTTTCATCTGACATTCGTCAGACTTCATATGACGTTTAGTTCTTACTTCTATGCTAATCAAGAACCTACTTTGAGATAATCATTCCATTAATCAACATCATGTGAACTGATGGGCGGTTAGCCGGTAGGATAAACGAAGCTAGTTTATATAGGAATGGTCATGAATCAAATACGCTGGCGCATAATTCTGCTTGTAGTATGGTTGACCTTTCTTTTTAACCTCGAACGTCTTGATCTGGGCCTAGGCCGGGAGTCCCCTTTTAATCTGGCTTCGTCGGTCTATGTGTTAGTTGCCGCAACAGTCACGCTCTACTTGTTGGTGCCATCGCGGCGCGCCGTTTTGTATAGCATTGCCGTTGGCGTCATACTGTTGTACTCAGCGTTGAAATTGTTTGATCTCCCGACCTTTTTCACCGGTGTTCATAAGTACATCACGTTCACAGAGGTTGTTGCGTTAGTTGTTACGATTTTATTGGGGTGGTGGGTTAACCTAGCGCTGAACGAGTTCCGCGAGGCAGTCGAGGCAATCTCGATGCCAGAGGGATACGCGCAGCTCCTTTCGCCCCAGCAGATGCAAGAGCGTATGCACGCTGAAATGGGCCGCGCCCGACGGCATCAACGACCGATCAGCGTTGCATTGATCGAGCTTGATCCATCAACATACGATGCTGCAATACATCAAGCCGTACGCGACGCGCAAGCTGCCATGATCGAACGGTATGTCCAAGTTCGGCTTGGAGTGTTTCTCGCCAAGCATGTGCGCGGGACCGATGTGGTGGCGCACCAGTCCGGTGGAGGTCGCTTCCTCCTCATCACACCGGAGACTCCAGCCGAGCAGACTCACGGCATGCTACGGCGCTTAGCCCGGCAAGTTGAAGATCAAATGGGTATCCGATTTCGGTTCAGTATTGCTGACTTCCCCAATACGGCGTTGACTTCCGAAGAGCTATTGCGCAAAGTCACGGAAGATTTAGAGCATGGCGAAGCTACCTTGACCATTGATGATTCGCATCAAGGTGTAACCCGAGGCGTCGTACAGGAAGAGCGAATGCTTTAATAAAGGGGGCAAATGCTCATGAAGAACTGGGCATTAAGGAGGCAGGAGATGGTCCGCGATATTCAGACAACAACACGGCCAGTGCGAATGACACCTTGGTATCTCGATATAGATCCGCGACGACGCCTGATCACCGGCAAACCCTACCGCATCCTTAAGCGAGCGCTCGATATTACATGCTGCTTGCTGATTTTGCCGCTCGCGTTGCCTCTGATGCTGCTCTTGATGGTGCTGGTGTACATCGATTCACCAGGCCCGATCTTCTTCTCGCAGTTGCGAACCGGGAAGGGTGGCCGACGCTTCAAGATGTACAAGTTCCGCACCATGCTGCCCAATGCTGAGGAGTTGAAGCTGAAATATGCTCACCTCAACGAGCTGACTTGGCCAGATTTCAAAATCACCAATGACCCACGGGTAACGCGGGTCGGTCGCATTCTGCGCAAAACCAGCTTGGATGAGCTGCCACAGATTTTCAATGTGCTTAAGGGTGATATGAGCTTGGTGGGTCCCCGACCAACGTCTTTCGCACCCGATACGTATCGGTTGTGGCATACCGAACGCCTCGAAGTTGTTCCCGGCATCACTGGGCTGTGGCAGGTCAATGGCCGCAGCAACCTCGACTTCGACGACCGATTGAAGCTCGATATCGCTTATATCGAGCGCCAGTGCCTCTGGATGGATATCCAGATCCTGTTCCGCACTGTCGGACAAGTCTTCGTCGGCGAAGGCGCCTACTAACCTCTGTTATTGCTATTGAGCAATTTGACATACACAGGGGACAGCGTGCAGGGATATACTCTGTACCTGTTCCCTGTAGATTGTCGAGCATTAGGGCAACTCAAGTATGCCCAGCGACCGCATCGCCATGATGCGGACAACGATAACAGCCGAGGCTCTTAAGTTTCGGCTATAACATGGAGGGTTTACGGTTATGGAGCTGAAATATTACCTTGATATTCTGCGGCGGTGGGGTTGGATTATGGTGCTCTGTACGGCACTTGCAGGCATAGCCAGTTATGTCTATTCAGCTCGCCAGCCCCGCGAATACGAGGGGGTCTCGCAATATTTGGTGGGACCAGTGCTCGATAACCCCTTTGTGCGCTCGGGAGACCTGCAGGCTGCTGGTGCGGTTGGGCAGACCTACGTTGCGCTGGCGACAAGCCGTCCTATCCTCCAACGTGTGATCGACGATCTGCCGCTCGTGAAAGCCGATGGTACACCCGTCGATCCGCGCAATTTAGCCTCCAAAGTCACCGCTTCGTGGCTCGATGCAACGCAAATTCTTACGATCCGTGTGCGAGATGGTGATCCAGTTAGGGCCGCTGAAATCTCGAACTTGTTGGGGCAGATTTTGATCGAACGCAGCCCTAGTGGACCTACGAGCATTCAGGAACAGCGCCGGCAGGATGCACAGATCCAAATCGCTCGGCTGCAGGAGCGCCGCCGTGCCAACGAGATGCAGATCGAGCAGTTGATCGCGCAGTTGAGTCAAACGCTCGACCAAACTTCACAGCGAGCATTGACTTTGCAACTCGATGAGTTGCGCGCACAACGGGATGAGATTCAAAAAGAACTCAACGAGCAGTTCACGATCATCCAAAGCAGCAGCACCAATAAGATCGAGGTGTTCCAAGAGGCTGTCCCGAACTATTCGCCTGTGGCCCCCGAGGTGGTGCGAAACGTGTTGGCCGCGCTGATCGCTGGCCTGGTGCTCGGCTTGGCCGCAATGCTGATGTTCGAGTACTTCACCGACGTGATCTACACGCCCGAGGAGCTGCGCCGCCTGACTGGCTTGACGTACCTGGGCGGGATCGCGAAGCACCGACGGTTGCCCGCCACTGCCAAATCGCGCTTGATTGTGCAGGAACGCCCCGAAACGCTCTCTGCCGAGAGTTACCGTTTGCTGCGAACGAATCTGCAACTTACTGGCACCGATCTGCACTTGCCCTCGTTGCTGATCACCAGTCCCTCCCGTGGTGATGGTAAAAGCGAGATCTCGGCGAATTTGGCGGTATCGCTGGCTCGCGCCGGGAAGCAGGTTATCCTGGTGGATGCGAACTTGCGCCGTCCTCGGATCGCCTCGCTGTTCGGCCTGAGCGATGAGCAGGGCCTCTCGAATCTGTTCGATACGCCTCACGCGCAGATCACGCCGCAGCCCATCGCGTCGGAGCCGCGTTTGTCGGTGGTGCCCGCAGGCCCTATCTCGCCGAACGCTCCAGAGTTGCTCGGCTCGCAGCGTATGTTTAGCCTGATCCAAGAGTTCAAATCGCAGGCCGATGTGGTGATCTTCGATAGCCCACCGCTGCTCTATTCCGATGCGCTGGCCCTCGCGCCACAACTCGACGGTGTTGTGTTGGTGGTCAATAGCGGCACTACGGGCCGCGAGAATACGGTCAATGCGGCTGAGGCGCTGAAGCAGGTGGGCGCGACGATCGTCGGTACAGTGCTCAACCGCGTGAAGGCCGGTCCGGCGTACTCGTACTACCCAACAACGCAGGCACAACGGAAGTTGGCCTTGCCCGCTGGGACAAATAACCTTGTTCTTGAGGCCGCACCAAACGAAACCCTGGAGCCAAAGCAACTCATCGATGAAGCCGAGGCGAACATCGAAGATGGCGATGGTGAACAGGTGATCGAGTTGAACGGGCCAACAAACCCTTCGACTCGCAAGAACCGCTCACGCAATGGGTAAGCGTTTTGCTGATAAAGGATCGCAGCATGACATCTGTAGCCTCCAATATGGTAGCTTTGGCTCCTACGCTTGCACAGCTTTTTCAGGCGCTCGACCAGGCCGGAATCAGCTATGCGCTGTTGCGTGGCTATGATGAGGTGCTTAACGGTGATGTAGACGGCGATATTGATCTGTTGGTGGCTGCGAACCATCGCGAGCAGTTTCGCCGTCTTGTTGAACGCGCTGGTATGGTGCGCTTAGAACGATGGGGCCAGGAGCCGCACGAGTTCTACATCGGCTACGATCAAGAGACGAACGCGTGGCTGAAGCTCGATGTGCTCACGGAGTTGGCATTCGGCAAGCCTGTCCCTTCCCTACGCACCAACTTGGCAAAGCCAAGCTTACAACACCGTCGGCGCTACGGACCGACGTTTATCTTGGCTCCCGAGGAGCAGTTGTTGGCGCTCCTGCTGCACTGCCTGCTCGACAAAAGCCAGATCGAACCACATTACCAAGAGAAATTGACCGAGTTGGCCGAGCAGATTGAGGATCAGGCGCGGATGCAGGCGCTCGTCGCCCAATACCTACCACCAACGCTCAATTGGGCGGGGCTGCGCCTGCTGATCCGGCAGGGCGATTGGCAGTCGATCCTGGTACTCGCATCGAACATTGCCGGGCACCTGCGCCAGAACGACCCGCTTGGCACGCGCTGGCGCTCTTTCTCGCTGCCGCTGCTGCGCAAGCTCGACCGCCGCACGCGCTCCTGGCGTACGCCAGGTCTGATGGTTGCGCTGCTGGCTCCCGACGGCGCTGGCAAAACCACGTTAGCCCGCTCGCTCGGCAAGGCGTTTTATCTGCCGACTCGTTATATCTACATGGGAACGAACCCAAACAGTGGCTCTTTAACATTACCCACTACCAAGTTGTTAGCCCGCGCACGGCGTGTGCCGTTGCTTGGGCCAGTGCGAGCGCTAAACTCCCTGATAGAGCAGGCGTTGCGATACCGCATTGGCGCATATCACCGACGGCGCGGGCGGTTGGTTGTGTTTGATCGGTATGGTTCGGGGTCGCTCTCATCAAAGAAAGGAGGTTCCATCCTCAAGCGGATACAGCGCTGGTTCACGCAGACGTTGTGTCCACCACCAGACCTACTGGTCTATCTCGATGCATCCCCGGAGGTGCTTTATCAGCGAAAACAGGAGCATAGTCTTGCGAAGCTCGAACAACAACGCCAACACTATCTCTCGTTGCTCGCTGATATTGACAATAAAATCATCATCGATGCTAGCCAACCGGCGCATGAGGTTCTTCAGCAGGTAATCGCGGTTATTTGGCAACGATACGCTCTAGCACTGCAACGTACTTAAGACATTTCTAGCCCGCAGACCCTAACGTTCCAACACGGTTGGTTCCAGGATGAGCCTTCTCATTTCGTGTTTCAGGAGGGGATGCATCATGTCTACGATACGTAGCACCTTTCAAAAGAGTCGGTCGGTCTTTGCTCAAAACGAAGCAGAGTGGGGAATATCTCCCACAACTGCTTTAGTGATTGCCCTTGCTCCGGTGGCGCTGATTGGATGTTTGGTGGTTATTGCAGGGCTTTCATTCGTCAATCACGATGTGTTTCGGCCAATGTTCCGATGGATCACCGCCGAAGATTCGATTCTTGAATGGGGCCAATTTCTGTTCGTCTTTCTCTCTTCGCTGATATGTGGTGCGATCAGTATTCGGCTAGCTCGAATGAAGCAATACCCGCTCGCCGCACTGTACGCTCTTTTGGCACTTGCAGCACTGTTTGTCGCGGGGGAAGAGATTTCGTGAGGCCAGCGAGTGTTCGGTTGGGAAACGCCTGAAGCGCTTGATGCTATCAATCATCAAGGCGAAACCAATGTTCACAATATTCGTTGGGTTCAACGTTTGTTTGGCTTTGCTGTACTGATTGGCGGTATGTATGGCACCATTACACCGCTGCTATCGCTGAAATATCCGGGCAAGCAGCCACGCACATTGACGCATTTCATGCTGGTGCCGCCGTTATTTTCAGTGACCAGTTTCTTGATGCCGTTCGCATACCGCGCATTCCGTATTTTGATTTGGCCCGGCACCGATTTTATGGTTGTCAAAATAGGCGAAGGGCCAGAATTGTGCTTATATTTTGGATTATTGGTCTTTACTGCGCTGAATCTTTGGCGATTACGTCAAACAGCGCAACAACCAATCGCGCAGGTTGCAACAGTTTGATGACCGACCACACTCGCCGTTCAGAGTGGCGCTGTCAGCGTGCAGAACGTGTGGCAGCGCCACATGTGTGAAGATGAGGGACGTATGACAATCACCGATCAGTCGATCGAACAACAAACCAACCGAGTTGAGGTGCGGCAGCAGACGACATCACGGCCAAAAATCGCCTATATCATGTCGCGCTTCCCGAAACTCACAGAGACGTTTATCTTGTTCGAGATGGGCGAGCTCGAACAGCAAAACGTGCAGGTTGAACTCTACCCACTGTTGCGCGAAAAGACCACGGTGATGCATCCAGAAGCGGAGGAGTGGGTGAAACGCGCTCACTACACTCCGTTTATATCGCTGCCGATCTTTTGGGCACAGATCCGTTACATCATCAGCCGTCCGCGCGCCTATTTCGGTGCGCTGTGGGCACTGCTACGCGGAACGTTCGGGAGCCTCAACTTCTTTGTGGGTGGCTTGGGCATCTTCCCAAAGAGTGTGTACTTCGCCCAGTTGATGGAGGCCGATGGTGTGCAACACGTGCATGCCCACTTCGCTAACCATCCGGCGGCGGCAGCGTTTATCATTCACCGCCTGACGGGCATTCCCTACAGCTTCACGGCGCACGGCTCCGATCTGCATATGGATCGGCATATGCTGCGCGAGAAAGTGGCCGAGGCGGCGCTGGTCGTGCCGATCTCCAACTACAATAAAGAGATGATTCTTGCTGATGCTGGCGAGCAGTATCGCGATAAGGTCGAAGTGATCCACTGCGGCGTCGATACACGGGTGTTCCAGCCCGTCACGCGCCCGCCGCACGATGGGCCGCTCTCGCTGCTCTGCATCGGCACACTGCACGAGGTGAAGGGTCAGACGTACCTGATCGAGGCGTGTCGGCTGCTGACCGAGCGAGGCATCGATGTGGTCTGCCGCTTCGTGGGCGATGGCCCCGATCATCAAATGCTCGCCGAGCAGATCGCCAAAGCTGGCCTGAGCGACCGAGTAGAGCTGTTGGGACGACGCACCCGCGAGCAGATCGCCGAGTTGTTGCGCAATACCGATGTGGTGGTGACGCCGAGCGTGCCGACCAAGAGCGGCAAGCGCGAGGGTATCCCGGTGGTGCTGATGGAGGCGATGGCCAGCGGCGTGGCGGTAGTGGCCAGCGGCATTTCGGGCATCCCCGAACTGGTCGATGATCAGGTGGGCGGCTTGCTGACGCCGCCCCGCGATGCGGCAGCGCTCGCCGATGCGCTTGAGAAGCTGCAGCGCGACCCCGAGTTGCGCCAACGCTTGGGGAAAGCGGGCCGCGAGAAGGTGTTGCGCGAGTTCGACCTGACGACGAATGCGCGGTTGCTGATCGAACGCTTCCTCAGCATCTCTCGCTAGGTGCTCGATGGTTGTTGCGAGGGGATTGATACGATGAGTCTTTTCCTGTTCTGGAGCGCCACGGCGCTGATCGTCTATACATATGTGCTGTTCCCGCTGATCGTGTTTATCCGCGGGCGACTGCGACCACAACCGTATCAGACTGCCGATATCACGCCGAGCATCAGTTTGATTATTGCGGCGCACAACGAGGAACAGAGCATCGGCGCGAAGCTCGATAATGTGCTGGCGCTCGATTACCCCGTCGATAAACTTGAGGTGCTGATCGCCTCGGATGGCTCGAACGACCAGACCAACGCGATCGTGCAGAGCTACGCTAAGCATGGCGTCCGGCTGCTCGACCTGCCGCGCCAGGGCAAGGCGCCTGCGCTGAACGCTGCGGTGGCCGCTTCGACAGGCGAGATCCTGGTGTTCTCGGATGCAAACAGCATGTACGCCCCCGATGCGCTGCGGGCGCTGGCACGGCCCTTCGCCGATCCGCAGGTGGGCGGCGTGGCTGGCAACCAAGTGTACCTGCCCAAAGAGGCCGATTCGGCGGCTTCGAGCGATGGCGAGCAGAGCTACTGGAGCTTCGACCGCAAGCTGAAGCAATCGCAGAGCCGCGCGGGCAACGCGATCTCGGCCACCGGCGCGATCTACGCCATCCGCCGCAGCCTGTTCCAAGGCGTGCCGACGGGCGTCACCGACGATTTCGCCACCTCGACCAGTGTGATCCAGCAGGGCTATCGGTTGGTGTTCGCGCCCGATGCGGTGGCCTACGAGCCGACCGCGAAATCGAGCGGCGCGGAGTTCGGGCGCAAGACGCGCGTGATCACCCGTGGCCTGCGGGGCGTGCTGGTGCGGCGCGAGTTGCTGAACCCGATGAAATACGGCTTCTACTCCCTGCAGTTGTTCTCGCACAAGGTGCTGCGACGCTTGGTGGTGTTCCCGCTGTTGGTGCTGGCGTTGGTCAGCCCGTTCCTGTGGGCGCGCAGTTGGCTGTACAAGCTCGCCACGGTGGGGCAAGCGCTGTTCTACGGCTTGGCGTTCGTGGGGTGGCGCTTTGGCCACACCTCGTTGGGCCGCAAGAAGATTTTCAGCTTGCCGTTCTTCTTCTGTATGGTGAATGCCGCCTCGCTGGTGGCTGCGTTGAATATCCTGCGTGGGAAGCGTATCGATTTTTGGGAACCGCAGCGCGATCACACATCGCCTGCGACAGCACCAACACAGCATCGTTCGAAATAGCGCTTGGTTCGCCGAACGCCCGATGCGATGTTTCGGTTGGAAGGAGCTGGTATGTTTTGGGCCGATTTAAGTGTGCAATACCCGTTCTTGCGAGGGTTTAAGCCTTTGCTGCTGATCGGTGTATGTCTTGTGGCAGTGGCGCTTGGTGTGATAGCACCTCGCGAGCCGCTCCTATCGATTGGTGCACTCGTGGGGCTGCTGTTGGGCATGGGTATGCTGGCCAAGCCCGATCTCGCCACGCTGGTGGTGATCTTCGTGCTCTATACGAACGCAGCGGTGATCATGGTCAAATTCCACGGTGTGCCCGAATTGATCGGCACCGCACTCCCTGCATTACTGCTCCTTCCCTTGGCTTCCTATATGATTCTGCGGCGCGAGGGCTTGGTGATGGTGCCCGTGCTGCCGCTCATCTTCCTCTTTATGGCCGTGCAGGTGGCTGGCACACTCGGTGCGGTCAATATCGCCCGCGCCACCGATAATCTGATCAATTTCATTATCGAGGGTTTGGGGCTGTTCTTCCTGATCACCAATGTGGTGCGCACCCGCACCATGCTGCACCGAGCGATCTGGACGCTCCTGTTCGCTGGCATTCTGATGGGCGGGCTATCGCTCTGGCAAGAGGCGACGCAAACGTACGATAACAACTACGGCGGTTTCGCCCAAATGAGCAATGCCGCCTTTAAGACCGGCTCGGATGCGCTCTTTGCAGAGGAGCCGCAACGCCGCTTGGCAGGCCCGATCGGCGAGCAGAACCGCTATGGACAAGTGATGCTGATGCTGGTGCCGCTGGGCTTCTTCCGCATGTGGAGCGAGCGCTCGCGGTTCTGGCAGGTGATGGCTGTGATCGCGACGATCTGCGCGATCGGCGGCGTCACGATGACGTTCTCGCGCGGCGCGGCGGTCGGCTTCGCCCTGGTGATCGTCATTATGACGTTCATGCGCTACATCAAGATCTGGCAGCTCGGCATCATTGTGCTGGCGATCTCGATCTTGTTCACCCTGGTGCCCGAATATAGCCACCGCTTACTGTCGCTGCAGGGCGCCACCAGTCTGTTCGCCACCGAAGGCACAGGCGCTGGCGAGGAGCAGGCCGATGGCTCGATGCGCAGCCGCCTGACCGAAGGCTTGGCGGCAATCCTGGTCTTTGTCGATCACCCGTTGGTCGGCGTTGGGCCGGGCATGTTCCGCTACTACTACCAGGAATACGCGAGCTACGTGGGTATTCGCGTGCTCACCGCCGATAGACAGGCCCATAGCTTGTTCCCGGGCCTGATGGCCGAAAACGGTGGATTAGGCTTGCTGTTCTTCTGCTTGATCTTGTTCGTCACATTGCGCGACCTGCATCGGGTGCGCAAACGCTGGGTCAAGAAGGACCCCGACTTGGCGAATATGGCGACGGGCTTTTTCTTGGCGGTGATCACCTACCTCACCACCGGAATTTTCCTGCACTTCGCCTTTATCCGCTACTTCTGGCTGATTATGGCACTGGCGAGCGCCGCTGCCTATGTCGCCAAGCAAGAAGAATTGAAAGAAGCACAATTGCAGGCTGAAGCGTCTGAAGCAGATGCGCTATTGCCGGGCGCACAGCCGCAGGCACAACTCAGTTAGGATATTCGATGGAAACTGTCTCTAGCCCGCAGCCGATCGAGGGCAAACCGGGGAAAAAGCTGAACGCTACCAGCCGCCAGATTCGCGGTTCGAGCTTGATGCTGTTTGGCCGTGCGATCTCGATGGGCCTCAACTTCTTGGTGCAAGTGTTGGTGGTGCGCTACTTCGCCGATGCCAAGGCGTCGTACGGCGCGTTCTCCTATGCGCTCTCGATCGTGGCGCTGGTGCAGACGATCGCCACCTTCGGCTTGGACCGCGCTGTGACGCGCTTCCTGTCGATCTACCACGAGCGCGAGGAGTACGATAAGCTATTCGGCACGCTCACCATGGTGATCGGCACGATTTTGACGCTGGGCACTGCAGCGATCCTGGTGCTGTACAGCTTGCAGAATATTTTCCTGGAAACAGGGACGATCCAGAGTGAAGATGCGCTCGCACTGACGCTGATTATGGTGTTTCTCGCGCCTGTTCAAGCGCTGGATCAGTTGTGCGAGGGGTTGTTCGCGGTCTTTTCGAGCCCGAAGGCGATCTTCTTCCGCAAGTACCTGATGGCCCCTGGCCTGAAGTTGATCGTGGTGGGCCTGCTGCTGTGGGCGCAGAGCGATATCTTCTTCCTGGCGGGTGGCTATTTGGCGGCTGGCGTGATCGGGATGCTGTTGTACGGCCTGATGCTGTTCAATGTGTTACGCAAACTGGGGCTGTTCCAGCATCTCAACCTCAGCACTATCGATATGCCCTGGCGCGAGGTGCTGGGGTTCACCATCCCGCTGATGACCTCGGATCTCGTGTACATCCTGATGAACACCAGCGATGCGATCCTGCTGGAGTTCTTCAGCGGCACCGCCGAGGTAGCGGCCTTCCGTGGCGTTCAGCCCGCCGCGGGTATGAACCAACTGGTGATGTCGAGCTTCCAGCTGCTGTTCACGCCGATCGCGGCACGCATGTTCGCCCGCAACGACCGCGATGGCATCAACCATCTCTACTGGCAGACGGCGATCTGGATCGCGGTGGCGGGCTTCCCGCTGTTCGCGCTGAGCTTTGCGTTCGCCAAGCCGCTCACCATTCTCCTATACACCGAGAGCTACGCTAGCTCGGCGACGATCCTGGCGCTGCTCTCGCTGGGCTACTACTTCAGCGCGGCGCTGGGCTTCAACGGCCTGACGCTGAAGGTGTACGGCAAAGTCAAATATATTGTCGTTGTGAACTTGGCGGCTGGTGTGGTGAACGTGCTGCTGAACCTGCTGCTGATCCCGCGCTTCGGCGCGTTGGGCGCGGCGATCGGCACCTGTACCACGATGATCGCCCACAACATCTTCAAACAACTCGGTCTGCGTTTCGGCACGGGCATCAACCTGTTCGAGTGGCGACTCCTGCGGGTGTACTTGGTGATCGTCGCAGCCACCGTCGTGATGGTGATCATCCAGCAGGTCTTTTCGCCGAACTTTTACGTGAGTTTCGCTGTTGCCACGGTTGTCTCGCTGGTGGTGCTGGCGCTCACCCGCAAGGCCCTGGCGATCGGCGATACCTTCCCTGAACTGTTGCGCTTCCCGCTGATGCGACGCATCTTCGGGGCGTAGTTCATCGGCACGCCGGATCGGAATGGCGTTTACGATCTGTGACAAGGGGAACCATGCTCGAAACGACCACCGCAACAACGTTTGTGCCGGGCACAAACCTGAAAGGCCAGGTGGCTGGGGCGAATTGGAGCTTTCTGCTGCCATCGCTCGAATTGCGACGTATCCTTCACGTTGGTCTGCCCTCGCAGCCAGCGCTCACCACGCTGGCTCGGCTCAGCCGCGAAGTGCTGGTGCTGTGCAGTACCCCGAAGCAAGTGCATATGCTGAATGTGCTGCGCCAGCCCGCCGAACTCGCCCATGTGCAGCCGCTCATCGCGAAGAACTGGAACGAGCTGCCGCTGGCCGAGGGGAGCGTGGACCTGCTCGTAATCAACAGCCCCACGTATCCGCAGCCTGTGGCCCATTTGCTGCGCCTGCTGGCGGAAGATGGCACCGTGGTCTTTCCAAACGGTAATCCGCAATTGTCCAGCACGTTCGCTGGCAGTATGCAGCAGTTTTGGCTCACGCCGTTGCAGGGTGAGATGCAAACGGCGGTGCCGATCCAGGATCAACAGACGATCGATTATTTTCTGCGCAACTCGCTCTACAGCAACAGCATCAAGTTGCGCCCGTTCAAGCGGCTCGAACGCGTTATCAACGCACGCATCGCTCGCCTGCAGCGCCGCAAAGGTGCCATCGCCGCGCAGCCTGCGGTCGGCCTCGATCAAGGGCCGCCGCGCTATCTGCGCCAGTTGGCCGCTCAATCGGGCCTCAATATCGATGCGTACCACTGGGGCTTGGCGGCCCACGGCGAGTACACTTCCCGCAAGGTGCTGTTCTTCCTGTTCGCGCCGGGCAGCAAGACACCCACCGCGATCGTCAAGATGACCCGCGCGCCGGAACTGAATCGGCGACTCGAGAACGAGCAGCGCGCCCTGACGATGCTGCAGCAGCGCGGGCTGAGCGACCCGGAGGTGCTGCCGCAGGTGCTGTTCGCTGGGCACCACGGCAATCTGGCCATCGTGGGCGAATCGATCGTGGAGGGCGTGCCGTTCCGCCAGCGCACCGATCACTCTGCCAACTGCCGCTACCTGCACGCGGCGATCGATTGGTTGACCGACCTCGCCAGCGCCACAGCCGATCATCACCACGCGACACCGTTGCAGGTGTCCGAGACGCTCGAAGGGCTGTTCCGCCGTTTCTGCGAGATCTACGAGATCACGCCCGGCCACCGCGCGCTGCTGCTGGAGCAACTCCGCATCATCGCTGGCAGTCAGCAGAGCTTCCCGCTGGTGTTCCAGCATGGCGATCCCGGCACGTGGAACTTGTTCGCCACGCCGAACGGAAAAGCGGCTTTCCTCGATTGGGAAGCCTTCGAACAGCACGGCATGCCGCTCTGGGACCTGTTCTACCTGATGCGCTCGTACAGCGTCGGCACGGCCCGCAAGGCTGGCATCAACGATTCGCTCAAGGGGTTCGAGCAGCAGTGGATGAGCGATACGCCACTGAACGCCTATTTGGTGGGAGCCGTGCAGCACTACTGCGCCGAGATCGGCTTGGCACCCGCGTTGGTGGAGCCGCTGCTCTACACCTGTTGGATGCACCGTTCACTGAAAGAAGCCACGCGCCTGCCCACTCGTCGGCTTGAACAGGGGCACTACGTGAATCTGTTGCGCCTGTGCCTCGATCGCCGCACAGTGCCGGCCTTCGCGCGTTTGTTTTCGTTCGACGGGTAACTTGTGGGTTGCCCGCGCTGTTTGTTGAGGCTCGTATGACCTATTCCAACGGCCAACATCCCACCGTCGATTTCGATTTACACGGTTTGGTCGGTGTCCGCCTGATCGGGGCGACCCAACGCGAGGTGAATGCGGTCGGTCGCCAGCTCGGGCCGATCCAACGACCGCTCAACCGCGATCCCGATATCACCATCCGTTTTGTTGATCGACTGACGACCTCATCGCCGCTGCGCTATTTGGGCGTGGACGATGCGGCGTTCACCGATGATGCGTTCCTGGTGCTACGCAGCAAGCATAAGGCTCGCGCGAAAGTGCAGATCCCGTTCGAGCAGATCGGCGGGCCGTGCGAGATCGTGTGTGAGCGTGGCTTGCCCGCCGTCCCGCTGCTGATCCCGATCATCAACCTGACGGTGCTGAGCAAGGGCGCGCTGCCGCTGCACGCCGCCGCCTTCAACTACAAGGGTGTGGGTGTGCTGGCGACGGGTTGGTCGAAGGGCGGCAAGACCGAGACGCTGCTCTCCTTCACCAGCCACGGTGCCGAGTACGTCGGCGACGAGTGGATCTACCTGACCGCTGATGGCTCAACGATGTACGGCATCCCCGAGCCGTTGCACATTTGGGACTGGCATTTCGAGCACTTGCCGCACTACTGGAAGCTCACCAAGCCCAGCGAGCGCATTCGCATTCGTGCGGTGCAGTTGATGGCGCGCGTGGCAGAGCGAGTGCTGCCCGCCAAGATCAGGCCGCGCGTCCTGCCGCTGATCAAGGGCCAGTTGTTCGTGCATATGCCGCCACAACGCCTGTTCGGCCAGCGCATCACGCCGATGACGGGACGGCCTGAGCTGTTGATCTTCGTGGCCAGCCACGAGACGCCCGACATCACCATCAAGCCGATCGACCCACAGGAACTGGCCCAGCGCATGGTCTTCTCGCTGCAGGAAGAACGCATGCCGTTTATGTCGTATTACTGGAAATTCAGATTCGCGTTCCCGGAGCGCTCGAACGCCTTTATCGAAGGGTGCGAGGTGCTCGAACGCGAGGTACTAAGCCGTGTGTTCGCGAACAAACAGACCTTCGCGGTGTATCATCCCTATCCGTTCGCGATTCCGCGTCTGTTCGATACGATCAGTCCACTGCTCAACGAAGCCGTCGATACAACAGCATCTCACCGCTAAGTCGGTCCGTGCCGCGTGAGCACGCTTTTGTGAGGCATCACAAGCGCCTGCAGCGCTCGAGCTTCGCTTCGTCACATCGTTGTGCGTATCGGCATCCCGCCAAAGGAGCGTATCTGTGAACACTCAGCTTAATCCATTGTCCGCCCACGACCAAGACGCGCTGCTCCAAGCTTCGCGCAGGGTCGATTGGCGCTTTCTGCTGCCGAATCCAAACCTCGATCAAGTGGCGCTGATCGGCTCCACCTCCGATGCGCATGCTGAATCGCTTCGCTTATTCAGCACGCAACTCAGCATCTACGAGACGCCCAGCACCGCCAAGCCCTTCCAGAATCTGGTGGTGCTGACATCGCCCTCGCTCCAGCAACTTCGTGCAGCCGCAGCGCTGGTGCAGCCAGGCGGTTGGCTGTATATCGAGGCGAAGGGCTTGCTCTGGCCGAAGCACTGGAAGGCGTTGTTCAAGGGCACATCGCTGCGCTGTGTGGCCGAGTATCAGCGGGTGCTGACCAAACTCGGCTTCGGCAACAGCAGCGCGTACTGGCACTGGCCGAACTTCGAGGCGAGCACGCGGCTCATCCCGCTCGACGACCGCTCCGCCCAGGCCCGCGCCTTCCATCAAGAGCGCGCAGGACTCGCCGCGAAGCTTCAATCGCTCGGCGGCGCACTCCTGGCACACAGTGGCATTTTGTCGCAGATCGTGCCATTCTTCAGTGTGCTTGCGCAGCGTCTCGAAACCGAATCTTCCAACTGAATGAATAAAGTGTCATTTTTGCTGTGAATCGAAATACCAATTATTCATCTGAACCTTCTATCATTCGCGCTGAATGCACACCATTGACACAGACGCTGTTTTTTCGCTTCAGGTGCACTACGACGCTACTGTGCATTGATCTGCACGCA
Organism: uncultured Roseiflexaceae bacterium; assembly: GCA_937988885.1. Lineage (GTDB taxonomy): Bacteria > Chloroflexota > Chloroflexia > Chloroflexales > Roseiflexaceae > CALKHR01. The sequence goes on from CALKHR010000021.1 coordinate 47,699, forward strand.
TTTGTTGGGATAAGGAACTCAGCGTGAATAGTGTGCTCACCTTTTTGCAACAGAATCAGCACCGTCTTGAGCTCGCGCGCTATGGTGTCACAGGGCCACTCACCAGCATCGTCCTCACACCTCGTTTTCGTGCTTCAAGCCACGTGGTTTTTTTGATTATGAACAAAGGCAGCCGCGTCCCGCAGTTGGTCGCCAAAATCCCGCGTTTGGCCCACGCGACCGCCAGCATCGAGCGCGAGGTTGCTAGCCTGCGAGCCGTGCAAGCGCTGCGCCCCAAGGGTTTCGATTCGATCCCCCGCATCGTCGCTTTTGAGCCGTACTGCGGCTACCCGCTGCTGGTCGAGACAGCGTTGATCGGCAGCCCACTCGATCCGCCGACGGTGCGCCGCAATCTCGCGCAGAGTTGCGCCACAGTGATCGATTGGCTGGTCGGGCTGCAATACTCGGGTGAGCCAAAGACTGATCCCACGTGGTTCGCGCAACAGGCCGAACAGCCGCTCACCACCTTCGCCAACATCTTCCCGCTCACCGACGACGAGCGGGAATTGTTGCAGCGCACCCAGGAGCAGATCGCACCGCTGCGCGATATGGCGCTGCCGCAGGTGTTCGAGCACGGCGACCTGAGCCATCCCAATATTCTGCTGCTGACCAATGGTGAGCTTGGCGTGGTCGATTGGGAGTTGGCGGAGCCGCATGGCGTCCCAGCCTACGATTTGTTTATGTTCCTGATCTACGCCGCCTTCGCACGACACAACGCCCGAACAAACGAGGCGTACCGCAGTGCGTTCTACAGCGCGTTCTTCGGGCCGAACGCTTGGGCCACACCGCATGTCGAGACGTATGCGGCACGCATCGGCCTGCCCATCGAGTCGCTCACGCCGCTGCTCGTGCTCAGCCTCGCGCGCTACGTGGCGAAGTTGCTGTTGCGCTTGGGCGACGCCGATACCACCGCAGAACCTGCGCCCATCGAGCAGACGACCGCCGATTGGCTGCGCGCCAATCGCTACTATACCCTGTGGCGCGATTGTGTGACGAATCTGCACGAGTTGGCCTGGCCCGCAGCGCCAACGTTAACGATGCCCAGGAGCTATTAAATGCGCATTCTCTATGTGACCAATGGCTTTCCTTTTCCGCTCACAAGTGGGTATTTACGCCATTATTTTTTGATCAAAGAACTTTCCCAGCAGCACGAGATCACGCTGCTCTCGATCGTTGGCGCAACCTTCACTGCCGAGCATGCCGAAGCGATGAAGCCCTACACCGAGCAGGTGTTCACCTTCCTTTCCAGCAGCAAAAGCGGCTCGCTGAAGCGCAAGGCGATCAATCGGCTACGCTCGCTCGTGCGCACCAACCCCACTGTGGAGCAGATGAGCCAAACGATCGCGCGCCTCACCAGCGAGAGCGACTACGATGCGGTGCTGTTCAGCGGCAAACGCGCCTACGCAGCCATCAAGCAACTGCGCGATATACCCTTGGTGATCGATATGTGCGATGCGACTTCGATGAAGATTCGCGGCAACATGCGCCACGCTCGGCTCACCAAGATGCCGCTGCTGCTGCTCGATTATGTGCAGGTGCGCAACGCCGAGCGCACAATGATGAACAACGCCGCCCACATGCTGTTCGCCTCGGTCCGCGACCGCGATGCGTTGGTCGGGCGAACGGAGCGTGCCACGGTGGTGCCCAACGGCGTCGACACCGAGTTCTGGCAGCGCCGCTCGCGCACGCGCGGGCCGAACCGGGTTGTGTTCACGGGCGCGATGGATTACCCGCCGAACGTGGACGCGGCGCTGTATCTGATCAACGAGATTATGCCGCTGGTGCGCCAGAAGTTCCCCGATGCCGAGGTGCAGATCGTGGGGCGCGACCCGACGCCGCCACTCAAGCGCGCTGGCCAACAGCCCGGCGTCACGGTGACGGGTTTTGTGGATGATGTGCGCCCGTACCTCGAACAGGCCACCGTCTTTGCCGCGCCGCTCCGCTTCGGTGCGGGCATCCAGAACAAGTTGCTGGAGGCGCTGGCGATGGAGACGCCCGTGGTGGCCTCGCCGCTGGCCGCCGATGGTCTGCGCACTGAGCAGGGCGAACAACCGCCCGTGCAGATCAGCCGCAACGCGCAGGAGTTCGCGGAGCGGATCTGCCAGCAACTCGCCGCGCACGCCACCAACGACGCGCCGTTCGCCGAGGGGCGCCAATTCGTCGAGCGCCATTTTGTGTGGCGCAGAAGCGGCCAAAAACTCGATCAAGTCTTTAACCGCGTCGCTAACGTGGTCAAACACGAAGGTAGATAAAGCATGTTTACAATCGCACTGATCGGGCCGGATGGCGCAGGCAAGACGACGATTGGCCGTCGGCTGGAGCACGCGCTGCCATTGCCTGTCAAATATGTCTATATGGGTGTGAACTTCGAGGCCAGCAACATCATGCTGCCCACCACGCGCTTGGTGATGTGGTCGCGGCGCATTCGAGGCAAGCAGGTCAACATGGGTGGCCCGCCCGATCTCAGCAAGGCCAAACCCAAGCCGAAGGGTTTGATCAAGCGCGTCCTTGCGGCAGCGAAATCGAGTCTGCGGCTCGCGAATCAGATCAGCGAGGAGTGGTATCGCCAACTGGTGGTGTGGAGTTACCAGCGCCGAAACTTCATCGTGCTGTTCGACCGCCACTTCTTCATCGACTACTACGCCAGCGATATCAGCGGCACCAACCCGCACGCCACGATCTTCAACCGCATCCACGGCTGGTTCCTCAAGCACCTGTACCCGCGCCCCGACCTGGTGATTATGCTCGATGCGCCCGCCGAGGTGCTCTACGCCCGCAAGCAGGAGGGTAGCGTCGAACTGCTCGAACGCCGCCGCCAAGACTACCTGCGCATCCGCAACGAGGTGCCGCGCTTCGCCGTGGTCGATGTCACGCGCAGCGAGGACGAGGTGGCCCGCGAGGTGACGGAACTGATCTGGAGCTACTACGAGAGCAAAACCGGCAACCGCGTCGCTGCCCGCAATAGCCGCAGTTAATCGGCACGTGATGCCGTACGAGGAAGGGAACCACTGTGTTAAAACGTGTATCAGCCATCGCCACCGAGAACGCGATCTTCTCGCGCTTCGTGAGCGTGCTCGAAGCGGCTGACCAACGAGAACACAACTTGCTGCGGGTGCTAACCTACCACCGCGTCGATGAGCCTTCGGCACGCCCGAACCTCTACCCTGGGCTGATCAGCGCCACGCCGGCCCTGTTCGAGCAGCAGATGCAGTACCTGGCCAGCAACTACCACGTGCTCAGCATGGCCGAATTGCTCGAAGCCCACAGCCGCAACCGCGTGCTCCCGCCGCGCAGCGTGCTGATCACCTTCGACGACGCCTGCTGCGACTTCGCCGAACACGCTTGGCCCATCCTCAAGCGCTACAACCTGCCTGTCACCGTGTTCGTGCCGACGGCCTTCCCCGATCAGCCGGAGCGCGTCTTCTGGTGGGATCAACTGTACCACGCGGTACACCTGACGCCGCGCCGCGACACGCTCGCCACGCCGCTAGGGCCGCAGCCGCTGCAGACCGCCAAACAGCGCGGGAATACCTTCAGATTGCTGAAAGACTACGTCAAAACCCTGCCGCACGAGGAGGCGATGGTGTGGGTCGAGCAGATCTGCGAGGAACTCGATGCCGGCAAGGTCGAGCACAATGTGCTGGGTTGGGACGCCCTGCGCGCACTCGCCCGCGAAGGCGTGACGCTCGGCGCACACACCCAAACGCACCCGCTGGTGAACCGCGTCTCGCCCAAACAAGCCCACGCCGAAGCGCTCGGCTCGCTGCGCGACTTGGAGCACCAGATCGGTCAAGTGCTGCCGATCTTCGCCTACCCGAGCGGCGGCTTCAACGACGAGGTTGTGCAGATCTTAAAGCGCGCAGGCTTCCAGATGGCCTTCACCACCGAGTCAGGCATCAACGACATGGCCTCCGCCGACCCGCTGCGTATGCTGCGACTGAACATCGGGCGGCGCACCACACTGCCCGTCTTCCGCGCGCGGCTGCTGCCGTGGTCGCACTCGCTGGGGCGCTTGCGCAACCGCCTACGTGTCGCCCAGGCCGCTCATTAACCGCCTTTGCGCACAGAAGGAGTACGCATCGTGGCCCGTATCCCATCAATGAACACTCAAGCCCACGCGATCGTGATTGGGCTCGACAATATGACAGGCCTGCAGACATCGCGGATTCTGGCGCGCCACGGCGTGCCCGTGATCGCCATCGCCAAGGATCCCACGCACTTCTGCTGCCGAACCAATGTCTGCGAGAAGATCCTCAAGGCCAACACCTCCGGCGACGAACTGCTGGTGCTGCTGCTGAAACTGGGGCCACAACTGCCCCAAAAGGCCGTGCTGTTCCCCTGCACCGATCTCAGCGTGCTGACGATCTCGCGCAACCGCACCCAACTCTCGCAGTGGTACCACATCATGCTCGCCGAGCCGAACGTGATCGAGACGCTGATGGACAAGGTGAAGTTCTACACCTTCGCCGCCGAGCGCGGCCTGCCCATCCCTCGCACGTTCTTCCTGCGCAGCCGCGCCGATGCCGAGCAAGCCGCCCGTGAAATCCCGTACCCCTGCATCCTCAAGCCGCCGATCAAGACGCCCACCTGGGAGCGCAACAGCAAATCGAAGGCGTTCAAGATCGAAAACGCCCAAGAACTGCTCGATATCTACGACAGTCACGCCGCCTTCGCCGACCTGCTGATGGTGCAGGAATGGGTCGATGGCACCGACGCCGATCTGTTCACCTGCAACGGCTACTGGGACGCGGATTCCAAGCCGCTGGCTGCCTTCGTCTCCAAAAAGATCCGCCAATGGCCGCCCGAGACGGGCACGGGCTGCATCGCCATCGAATACCGCAACGACGAAGTGCTGCACGAAACGCTGCGGCTTTTTGCAGAAGTGAAGTACCGTGGCCTGGGCTACGTGGAGATGAAGCGCGACAGCCGTACCGGCAAGCACTACATCATCGAGCCGAACATTGGCCGCCCCACGGGCCGCTCGGCGATCAGCGAGGCGGGTGGCGTCGAGTTGATCTACACCATGTACTGCGACGTGCTCGGCCTGCCGCTGCCGCCCAACCGCGAACAGCGCTACACCGGCGTCAAATGGATCGACCTGCGCCGCGATGCGCAATCGGCCTTCTACTACTGGCGACGCGGCGAACTCCCGCTCGGCGACTGGCTGCGCTCGTGGCGCGGTCGCAAAGCCCACGCGATCTTCGATTGGCGTGACCCAAAGCCATTCATTGGCGACATCACCCGCGCAATCAGCCTCTCGTGGGGAGCAGTCAAGCGCAAACTTCTCCGTCGTTTGGGGCTACCCACAACAGCCAAAACCGCCACACAGCGCTAACCACCCGGAACGAACCGCTGCTAGCTATCGTCATAATCTATGATAAGCTAGCAGCGCCTACACTTTTTCGGGCAGCCGCACCGACAAGGCGGCCTATGCAGCATGGGAAGCGATTCGCACCACATCCCTTCACACAGACTGAAACTAAGGCGCAACCATGATAAACACCTGCTTGAAACGTAATTGGTTTGCCATCGCACTCATCGGCATGCTGCTCACCAGCTGCCTTCCAGAGAACCCTGCACCAATGCCCACAGCAGCACCGCCAACGCCGACCATCGCGCCGACCAGCCCGAGCATGCCCACCGCAAGCACACCGAACGCACAACCGCCAACGCCAACCAGCATCGACTACGCCATGCTCGATCTGTTGGCGCAACCGAGCCATGCGCGGGGCTACCTCACCACTCCAAACGAACTCCTGCGGATCGCCCGCCTCGCCAACCTGGGCATCGAGCCGTACCGCACCAGCATGCAGGAAACGCTGCGCTACGCCGAGAACATGCTGAACGCCAAACCGCTCGAAATGCCCGACGAGATCGACATCCGCGATAGCGATATCGAAAACCCGGAGTACCTGCACAAAGGCTCGCAATACGTCTACACATGGGCGCTGGCCTACAACCTGCTGCGCGAGACCGACCCGATCCGAGCCGAGCGCTACGCCCAAGCCGCCCACGAACTTGTGATGGAGATGCCGCGCGCCGACCTGCAAGTGAGCGGCTACCAAAAGAACACCCGCCTCAACATCGCCGCCCACATCAGCCAATGGGTCTACGCTGCCGACCTGCTGGCCGACTGGCCGACCGCCAACGGCATACCCTTCGCCGAGAGCGACGACGCCCAAATCCTCAAAGGCTGGCTGGCCCGCACCATCATCCGCTACCCCTACAACGCCGCCTACCTGCGCGCCAACAACTGGGGAGCCTGGGGCCGCCTGAGCACCGCCGTCATCGCGGATTACGTCGGCGACGCCTCGCCGCTCTATGTCCAAGGGCTCATCAAAACGCCACGCCTCGACTACCAAATCGATCCCGCATTCCCCTGCGAAGGCGACAACCTATCGAGCTGCCAAACGCTCGACGCCAGCACCGTCTACGCCAACGCGCTCACCACCCACATCGCCTACGTCGATGGCGAGCTGTACGAATACAACAGCCAAACCTGCGATGGCACCGGCTCAAAATCCATGATCCGCCCCGACGGCGGCATGCCCGATGAGATCCGCCGCTCGTACAACTGCGACACCACCACCCTCGAAGAGCCATACGACGCAGCCGCGCGCTACTCGCAGTTCGCCCTCGACGCCATGATCAGCCTGGCCGAACTCGCCTGGCGGCGCGGCGACCCGAGCATCTACACCCACATCAACACGGAAACCAACCGAGGCGCGCTCTACCGAGCCTTGCGCTTCCTGATCGACAACAACGTGCGGTTCGAGCACAGCTCCCTGGTCGAGATAGCCAACCGCTTCTACACCTACCAACTCAACGTCGAAGCCAACCCCGAACGCCGCGCCGAACTGCAAGCCCTCGTCGCCCGCGACCTGCCGGGCCTACTCAAGAGCCAAGGCCAATGGCCCGCCGATATCAACTGGGTGCTGTTCGGCACACTCACGCACGGCTTCGCGCCCGAAGAGACCCTGCACCCACCACCGACCGTTCCACCGCGCTAGGACGCCTACTGCATCCGAGCGCCAATGGTTTTGGGGAGAAGGAAGGCAACCGCGATCTGATCGCCCGTCGCTACGGGCAAACAATGTCGTGCACAACGTGCGCGCGCTCGGACAGCTGTGGCGCTGACGCGCCAAAACGCGCGCGCTTGCAATAACGAGCATCGCCTACACAACGCACAACAACGCCCCCCATCGCATCGCAATGGAGGGCGTTGTACCAACTTCGGCCACTAAGGGACAAACCCAGCGTTACCGCATAATCACCGGCAAATGCAACACATACCCAGTCATATCAAACGGCGCACTCGTCACACTGAGGCCCGCCACCGAAGCGACAAGCGTGTAGCCCGTGCCCTCAACGCTCACCGTCACATCCGTGAACGTCGCCACGCCATCGACCACCTGTACCGAGGTCGTGCCACCCAGCGTCGCGCTACCAGGATTCGCGCCCAACGCCAGCGTCACTGCACCCGTGTACGTAGCGACATTGCCATACGCATCGTACAACGTCACCACAGGCTGCGGATCGAGCGGCGAACCCGCAGGCGCGCCACCGGGCTGCGTACTAAACTCAATCTGCGTTGGCGCGCCACCCAGGATTGTGAACGGCTGACTGGTCGCTGTCGGCAACGCATCCAAGTGAGCCACCAGTGTGTAGCCAGCCGCCGCCTTCTCCAGCACCAAGTCCGAGAAGGTTGCCACGCCAGCCACCGCATTCACCTCCAGCGTGCCACCGAGCGTATCGTTGCCAGGGTTCGCGCCCAACGTCACCGACACAGGGCCAGTGTACGAGGTGAACGGCTCGCCGTCCTGACCGAGCACCGTCACCGACACAGGGCCGATCGGCGAACCAGCAGGTGTGTTGGCCGGATGCACACTGAACACAAGGCCGCCGAGCGTATCGCAGATCGGCGTCACATCACGCTGATCCACACCATTGCCGCTCAGCGTATTCGCCCCGATCAGCGCACACGTGATGGGCGAATTGCCGCGCCCGAAGTAGGTATCAGCGAGATTACTCTGGTCGCCATCGACATTTGTGTTGGGCGTATAGGGCAGATGCCCGCTCTGGCGCTGAATACCCACATCGTTCCCGGTAACTGTGTTGCCGTAGACCGACATCGCACGGCCCTCGACCACAATGCCAAAGCCCTCGCTGCTGCTCGCCGCGTTATCCTGCACATAGCCGCTGACAGTGTTGTTCTTCACCACCACGCCGTTCGGGATATCAGCGTAGCCCTGTCCCGCACTGTACCCCCGCCGGATCACCACAATACCAGCGATATCACGCAACTCGGCGGGGCGCAACGAGCTAAACGGAGTATCGAGCAGCACCGTGTTGTCGCTCACCACGATGCTGCCATCACCGCTCTCCAAGCCCGTGCCGTTCGGCATCTTGATCTCGATACCGAAACGCCCGTTGTTGATCAGCGTATTCCCCGAAATCACGTTCGGGCCAGCCCCCGAAGTCAGGCCGATCGCGCTCATACCGCTATCGCCGCTATTGCGCACCGTGTTGCCCGTCATCGTCACGCCCGAAGCCGTGCCATCCTGCAACTCGATACCACAGCAATTAGCATTCTCCACCACGTTGTCCGTGATCGTGATGCGCTGCTTGAAGCCGTTCCAAATCGTGATGCCGCGTCCAGTGATATTCGAGACATGCGAATTGGTGATCAACACATCCGAAATGGGACCATTGGCATAGATCGCCGCTTGGCAACCACCGCTGATCGCAATATTGGCAACCTCCACCGAATCAATTGTCAGGTTGTTATTATTCGCCCCTATCGAACAGATACCGCCGCCAGTGAAATCCTGCACCCGCAGATCACGAATAGTCACATTGGTCAGCCCGGTGGAGGGCAACCGAATACCCGCGTTCGAGCCGACAGGCCCATCAACGATCGTGTGCTGATCGGGGTTATTGCCCTTGCCTGCGCCCTTCAGCGTCACGCCCGCCTTCGTGATCGTCAGCGCCTCGGTGTAGGTGCCCGGCGACACCTGCACTGTTCCCCCGGGCGAGACTTGGTCCAGCGCCGCCTGAATGGTCTTCTTCGCGCGGTTGGGCGTTGCGCCGCCGAAGCTATCGTCGCCGCCGATCGCGCTGACATAGCAGATCGTCGTACACTGCGTCTCCGGCTCGAAGTCGTAGATCGTCTCCTCGCCATTCACACCGATCACGAACTGATCGAACGAACTGTCGAAGCCTGAGGCGGGACCACCCGCCTTTACACCCAAGATACCGAAGAGATTAAAAGGGTGGATGCCCGCATTCGGCCAAATGGATTTCACCTGGGCCCATGTACAAGGGGTTACCTGCGAACAAGATATGTTGAAAGGCGCGCGTGTGGCCCACCAGCGAGCCGTTGGACTGATGGCATCCCAGGTCTGCCAGGTGTTCTGCAGCACATTACCCGAACCAATATCAAAGTATGGCTCGTACACCAGCCGCCCCTGAAAATCCAACACGCCATCGGTCACATCGAAATCTATGCCGATCTGCAGTGAGAGCGCCAACAGATTGCCGGGGTCCGCCGAATGTCGGTAGGTGCTATATTTCAGGCTGGTGATCTCATCCAAGCGTGTCCCAGCGTACATCGGTGTTAGGAGCATCAGACGAGCAGTCGTAGTGTTATCAAGCGTTAGGCGCGCGCTGCCCGTGCCCAGCGGCGGCGTAGCGGGGCCGACCATAAATGAACCGATCGCTTCCTCTTCTGGTGCACCATCGGCAAAAAAAATCCAATTATTCATAGTCGGTGGCGATACAACAACCGTGGTTGCCGCATGGGCAGTGGGAGTGTGCGCTGTAGGAAACCCAGCCACCACGACGAGTACAGCCAACACACAGAGCGAGAATAATCGTCGTGGCATGCGATGGATGGATAGATTACCGAGATTCATACCATTCCTCCTAGACGATGGATCTAACTATACATGCTTTAATGCCCCGAAAAACTCAACGGCAGAATACCCAGTACTCGTAGCGATACGACGTTCGTCACTCAGGTTTTGAGAACGGTTTGAGAGAGCAGAGCCGCACGCTCTGCTCTCCGTGTGACACGACCTTGTGCATCACCGACAACCGTCACAT
>CALKHR010000022.1 GCA_937988885.1 uncultured Roseiflexaceae bacterium
TATCGTTACTGTGCGTTGTACGTCCATGTGTTCTATTATACGACTAAGAGTAACAAAACGTAAGGCTTGGTGGGCATTGGAGGGCGGCATTCCCTCGCCAGCGAAAGCAGGCGGTCCTCTGCCGCAATTTTTATGGATCTTTCGTTCTTCACTCGAAGTTGATTACAACTGCTGGGACTTGATGTTTCTTTTTAGCGAGCTAAGCACACTCTACATGTTTTGCATCGTATTTATTTCGTAATACAACTAATTATGGATCAGGATCTCATCCTTGCTATTGATTTTCTCGTTATGCCTGGCGGAGAGTGTTACCAAGCCCTAGAATCCTTCGTCTTTGCTCATCGATTGGTAGTGTGATCGTCTGCAGATTGGCGATCATACTGCCAAGGGACGTGATTGTGACTATGGGCAAAGGATGGACATGAAGTATCGGTTACTCGAACAATCCTCTCTCCGTAGACTCATTTTTAGCTTTGTGCTGCTGAGTATCATCGTATCGTATGCTCCACAATCGGCACAAGCAAGCCAACTAGAGGCTTCGGCGGCCCTACCGCTGAGCCAAACGAATCCGCAACAAACCGTGTTTCTGCCCTTGGTCGCGCAGGACAGTGGCACCCACAGCGTCGATCTGATCGCGGCGGCTCAGGCGCGCGGCGAGATCTCGAGCGAGACGGCGTTACTGTACCAGGTCTTCGCCGTGTTTGGCGATGATCGGCTGCCCGCCAAGTATCGCGGCACTTCGAGCGGTCCGAGCGATGTGGAAGTGTCTCAATTGGTGCGCGAGCAGTACCACACCCTTTCGGCGCAGGCCAAGGCCACGCTCGAACCGTTCCTGATGCCGCCGTATCACAGTGGCAGTTGGTGGGATCTGCAACAACAGAAGCAGCGACGCGCGGTTGCGCCCCAAGCCGAGCAGCCGAGCGAGTGGCGCTGCGGTGGTTTGGGTAATGTCAAAGACCCGCTGTTCAACGAGTGGTCGTACCTCGATAGCGCCAACGGCGAAGTGCGCATCTGGTGGCAGAAGCGCTATCCTCAAGATGCTGCGATGGCCAAACTCTATCTTGAGAAGGTCGACGCGATTTGGCTGAAATTGCATATGTTGATGGGCCGTCAGCCGCCATCCGATGAGGGCAGCTCCAAGCTCTGTCGAGGCGGCAACAACCGCTACGACATTTCGCTTGTCGATCTCGGCGCGAACGGCGAGACGTGGCCCTACGAGTATACAGCAGGCGGACCAACTCCCTCGTATATTTTGCTGCGGCGCGGCGCTGCGTACGGCACGCTGATCCACGAGCTGATGCACGCCTTCCAGTTCGCTTTCGCGCGAAAAGGGACTTGGAGCGAATATACGTGGTGGGCTGAGGCGACCGCCACATGGGCTGTGCAGTATGTGGACCCGACTCTGAACCACGAGCATGGCTACGCGGATGGCTTTTTAAAGCGGCCCGACATGGCATTGGAGGAGGTTCTGGGCGGCGACTCTGGTGTCGCAGCAACGCATCACTACGGCGCGTATCTTTTCCCCTGGTTTATCCAAACCCGTATCGGCGAGGGATGGATTCGTACTTCGTGGGAGCGCTTCGCTACCGAGCCCAATTCGCTCAAGGTGGTCAACGAGTTGATTCCAGGCGGCTTTAAGCAGCAGTGGCCCGATTTCACGCTACGCATGCTCAACCGCCCGCCGATGGACGATTTCACGAAAGCCGATCGGATGATCGTTCAGAGCACGTTGCAGGGCGATGAGGTTGTTGCGCTGAATGGCGCGAGAGAGCGCGCGTACGAACTGGATGGGAACGTGAAGCATCTGGCTAGCCAAGCCTATCGCTTCACGTTCAACGATCTGAGCGCGCGTTCGGTGACCTTCGTGAACCCGCTGTTCGAGCAGGAGCAACTCACCGCCGAGATCCGCGCCCTGGTTAAGATCAATGGCAAGTGGGCCGAGGAGGATTGGACGGATGCGCCGTGGCGCTCGTTCTGCCGCGATGTGAAGGCTGAGCGGGTCGAGGAATTGATGATCGTCATCAGCAATAACGAATGGCAGAATCGCAACCACAAGCTTCATTTCACCAAGCCGCCCCGTCTGATCGCCACCAATGTGGCCTGCCGTGGCTGGGATTTCACGGTGACGGCGAAGATGACCGAATCGGGCGATACGTTCAATTCGCAGGAGGAGACCGTCACAACGGGTCGTTGGCTGCGCGATATCCTCGATGGCGATGATGGCATGGGCCGACCGTTTGAGCACTATCAGGCCAAAGACGTGAAGGCGACCTGGAAGCACACTGGCACCGAGGGCGGCTGTTCAGGCTCGGGCAGTGGCTCTGTCACGCTGCCGGGTGCCGATCAGACGTGGCTCACGATCTGGACGACGGGCCTGGATTTGACCGGGCGGACGTATGTGCCTGGTCGGCGTGTGTACAACGGCTTCGGTACCGATGTGGAGGTGTGGGGCAATGTAACGGTGCCGTACAACTGTGGGGATGATTCGTTCCCTCGCTCGTTGGTGACGCTGGGGCATTGGTTCCGCACCGAGACGGTGCCGACGCAATCGGTCAGCGCCGATGGCAAGGAGATCAAAGGCACTTTCGTCGAGATCGAGACCGATGAGGGTTACAACCGCACCCTCACGTACACTTGGACGATGACGGCGCTACCGCCCGAATAAGGGTAACTTCTCTCGCAAGCGCGCTCCATTCGGCAGGGCTGGATGGAGCGCGTTCTTTGTTTGAGTGCTACTTCGTTTTGGGCTTCGAGTATCTTCGAGATGACAGCATTTTTCATTGTTTTCTTTGCTTTTACGTCGAGATCTCTCACTTCGCCTGACGGCTTGTTCGAGATGACAGCGTTTTTCGATGTTGAGATCCTTCATTTTGCCTGATGGTTCATTCAGCAGGGCTGTGTGTTTTAATGTTTTATCGGAGAAATCCTTTTTACCATCTTTGAAATCTGTGTAATCTGTGGATGAATCCCCACATCATTGACAAGTGCGGGCCGTTCGCATACGATTCGCGGCGCGCGGCCCACTACATCCCCGCCATTGCCGCGCCGCTGCCGTTTGCCACCCCAATGATGCAAAGAGGCACACATGGCTTAAACTCTTTACACATCGCGCCACAACTTCTCTCGTTCCTCACGGATTCCATCACATCGCAAGCAAGCGTTTTGAGAACAGAAGGACAATGCAACCATGGGTATGCTCGACAACAAAGTCGCCTTTATCACTGGCGCAGCGAGTGGGATTGGGGCCGGCACCGCCGAACGGTTCGCGCAGGAAGGAGCGCGCGTGGTGATCGCCGATGTGCAGGTTGCACTTGGCGAGCAATTACGCGATTCGATAATTGAGCGTGGCGGCCACGCCATTTTCGTTGAGTGTGATGTGAGCCAGCCCGCGTCGGTGCAGCACGCCATCGAGGCGACGGTGGCCGAGTTCGGGCGGCTGGATGTGGTGTTCGCGAATGCGGGCATCAACGGGGTGTTCGCGCCGATCGAGGAGATTCTGCCGGAGGAGTGGGATAAGACGATCAACATCAATCTGAAGGGCACGTACCTCACGTTGCACTACGCCGTCCCGCACTTGAAGCGGGCCGGAGGCGGGAGCATCATCATCACCAGCAGCGTGAACGGCTCGCGGGTGTTCTTCAACGCTGGCACGAGTGTCTACAGCGCCTCAAAAGCCGGACAGTTGTCGCTGATGAAGAGCATGGCGCTTGAGCTTGGTCGCCACAACATCCGCTGCAATGCGATCTGCCCGGGCGCGATCCGCACGAATATCGGCGAGCGCACCGAGATACGCAACACAGCCTCGATCGGTTTGCAGATCCAGTTCCCGAACGGCAGTCCGGCGCTGAACCAGGGCCGCGCCACGCCGAGCGAGGTGGCCGATGCGTGTCTGTTCTTAGCCTCGGATCTGAGCCGCCATGTCTCGGGGGTGGAGTTGTTTGTGGATGGTGGCGCTTCGCTGTTGTGAGGCATGGCTGCGCCTGGCTGATGTGTGGCCCACGCTGAGCACATCGGGCGCAATTGGTTTGGTGGAGCGCTAGCGCATCATCGCGCTAGCGCTTCTGATTTCAGGCCGGAACCTGCCAAGGAAAGGCGCGCTGTTTGTTGGGGCGCGGGATGAACGGCACACTCTCGATCAGCGTGCGCGTATACTCCTCCTTCGGCGCGCGGAAGATCTCCTCGGCTGGCGCGTATTCGACGACTTTGCCCTGGTACATCACGGCGATGCGGTCGCTCATATGCTCGATGACGGCCAGGTTGTGCGAGATAAACACGTACGACAAGCCCAATTGCTCCTGAAGGTCTTGCAGCAGGCGCAGGATCTGGGCTTGGATCGAGACATCCAAAGCCGAGACGGGCTCGTCGCAGATCAACAGTTTGGGGTTGAGCGCGAGCGCGCGGGCGATGCCGATGCGCTGCTGCTGGCCGCCCGAGAACTCGAACGGGAAGGCGTTGGCCGCCGCTGTATCGAGGCCGACGAGTTCGAGCAATTCGTGGACGCGCCGCTGCCGCTCGCGTTGTGTACCAACTTTGTGGATGATCAGCGGGTCCTCGATCGCCTGCGCGACGGTCATCATTGGGTTGAGGCTAGCCAGCGGGTCTTGGAAGATCATTTGAATGTCGCGGCGCTTCTCGCGCAGGGCTTTTGCGTTCAGCGCGGTGAAGTTGATGCCGTCGAACCAGATCGTGCCCTCTTCGGGATCGTAGAGCCGCACGATGCAGCGCGAGAGGGTCGATTTGCCGGAGCCACTCTCGCCCACGATGCCGAGCGTTTCGCCGGGCATCAACTCGACCGAAGCGTCTTGCACAGCGGCGAAGCGGGTGCGGCCACGGGGGAAGTATTTCGTTACGTGCTCGACGCGCAACAGCGGCTCTTTGCCGTTCGCCGATGTGTGCGCGTTAAACGTGGACTTGTTCAGCAACATGATGCATCACCTCATCGGCGTGGTGGCAGGCCACCGTATGATCGGCTTCAACTTGGCGCAGTACGGGCTTCTCGTTGCGGCAGCGCTCGGTGACGAAGCGGCAGCGCGGCGCGAACGGGCAGCCAGTGTGCAAGGTCATAGCGCTGGGTGGCATGCCAGGGATGGGCTGGATGGGAGTTTTGCCATGCCCGATCTCCATGGTGCTCTCCATCAGGCCGAGCGCGTAGGGGTGCGCTGTGTTAGTGACGAGCTGCTCGACGGTGGCCAGTTCCACGATCTCGCCCGCGTACATCACGGCGATGCGCTTGCAGTGGTTGGTGGCCACTCCGAGGTCGTGGGTGATCATGATCATCGCCATGCCGATCTCTTTGCGCAGATCATCGAGCAATGAGAGCACTTGGGCCTGCACGGTCACGTCGAGCGCAGTGGTTGGCTCATCGGCCACCAGCAGTTGGGGGTTGAGGGCCAATGCCAGGGCGATCATCACGCGTTGGCGCATACCACCCGAGAACTGGTAGGGGTAGTCGTCAAAGCGTTGCTCGGGGTTTTGGATGCCGACGCGGCGCAACAGCTCGATGCCCCGCGCTCTGGCCTCCTCGGGCGAGTAGAGCCTGCGGATGAGCATGCTTTCGGTGATCTGCTTGCCGATGCGCATGATCGGGTTGAGGCTGGTCATTGGGTCTTGGAAGATCATGCCGACATCGCGGCCCCGCACTTCGCGCAGTTCTTGCTGGCTCATCTTCAGCAGGTCTTCGCCGTTGAGCTTGGCGGAGCCCCGCACAACGCGACCGTTGCGGGCGATCAGCCCAAGCAGGGAGAGCATAGCGACGGATTTGCCGGAGCCGCTTTCGCCCACGATGCCGAGGCTCTCGCCTGCCTCGAGTTTGAACGAGATGCCGTTGACTGCGTGGACGGTGCCGCCGGGGCGCTTAAATTCGACCCACACGTCTTCGACTTCGAGCAGGGGTATCGACATTTAGCGCTCTCCTTTCGCGTTGAAGATCTCCTGTAGGCCGTCGCCGAACCAGGTGAAGGCCAGCAAGGTGAGGCTGAACAGCAGCGTGGGCCAGATCGCCAGGTAGGGGAAGCCGCGCATTTTGTTGATGCCGAGTTGGATGAGGTTGCCCCACGATGGCTCGGGCGGGCGGATGCCGACGCCGATCACCGAGAGTCCGGCCTCGGCGATCATGGCGTAGGGGATACCGAAGCTGAGCGCGACCGCGATCGGGCCAAGGATGTTCGGCAGCACGTACTTCGTGATGACGTGTTGTTCGCTGGCGCCGAGCGTGCGGGCAGCGTGCACGTATTCCTGGTTCTTGAGCGCCAGCACTTGGCCGCGAATCAGGCGGGCGTAGCCGGCCCAGCCGGTGATCGCCAGCGCGATCACGATGGTGGTCACGCTTTGGCCAAGGTTGGTGGCCAGGATGACGGCGAGCAGGATGGCCGGGAAGGAGTTGAAGATCTCGACCAAACGCATCAGGATGGTATCGGTCCAGCCGCCCCGCATGCCCGAGATCGAGCCGATCACGGCGCCGATCAGCAGTGAGAGCGCTGACGCACCCAGGCCCACGATCGCGGCGGTGCGTACCGCGTAGATCACACGGCTCAATTGGTCGCGCCCGAGGTCATCGGTGCCGAAGATATGCTCGGCGCTGGGGGGTTGCCAGGTGTTGCGTAGGTTTTGATCGTTGTAGTGGTAGGGCGCGATCCAGGGCGCAAAAATAGCGATGAGGATGAAGATGATAACGAGAACCAAGCCTATCACGGCCATCGTGTTGCGTCGATAACGTCGCCAAAAGACTTGAAGAAGCGTTTCGGGCTGGGGTACTGTATCAACGGCTGTCGGTGAAAGTGTTTTAGATACCGCCATAATGATCTTCTCCTGCGAACAGTGTAGATAGTGTCGATTCAGAGAGTCGGCACGATCTCCGCTTGGCGGGCCGTGTTAGGCTTCGAGCTTGATGCGCGGATCGAGCACGCTATAGAGGATATCGGCGAGCAAGTTCGCCAACATCACGCCGAGCGCCAGCACGACGACGCTCGTGATCATGAGCGGATAATCGCGGGCGGCGAGCGCCGTTGCGAATAGTTGGCCAATACCTGGGATGCGGAAGATGCTCTCGATCCACACCGAACCGACCAGCGCGTAGGCGATCTGCGGCGCGGTGGTGGTAACGACCGGGATCAGCGAGTTGCGCAGGGCGTGTCGCATAATCACGAGTTGTTCGGGCACACCTTTGGAGCGGGCGGTGCGGATGAACTCTTGGCTCATTGTCTCGGCCACCTGGTTGCGCGTGAACCGCGCGATGCCCGCGATCGGGCCGAGCGCTAAGGTCAGCACAGGCAGTATCAACTCCTGCGGTTTGGGAGTCGGTGTCGACCAACCGCCACCCGGCAGGATATTCCACACGCGCCCGGCGAAGATCAGGATCAGCATAATCGCCAGCACATAGACGGGCACGACTTGGCCGATCATCGAGAAGCCCGTGACGATGTAATCGATCCAGGTGTTGCGGCGGAACCCGGCCAACACGCCCATGGGGATGCCGACAACCAGCGCCAGGCCGATGCCGAGCAGCACGATGATGAGCGTGCGGGGCAGTCGTTCGCGCACCATATCTTCGATCAGCACACTTGGGGTTTGGAATGAAGGGCCGAATTTAAAGGTGGCAGCTTTCGATATATAGACCCAAATTTGTTGATACAACGGTTTATTCAGACCATAGCGCTCTTCAAACAACGCACGTTGCACACGATACGCTTCGCTATTTTGATTGATCTGGGTGGACATGGTTTGGTAGGCGCGCTGGGTGTCGAGATAGTTACCCGGCGCGTAGCGCAACAGCGTGTAGGAGATGCTGATAATCACTACCAGCGAGATCGCCATCATCGCGAAGCGCTTGATGAGAAAAATGAGAAAGGAGAGGCCTAGCATAGCGATACCTTTCAATCACAGGTTGCAGGTGATACATTCGCGATATGCTTGCGCTTGTGTGCGGCGTGGCGGGCACGATTCGCATCGTGCCCGCCGTGCTCAAGCAGCTAAGCTATTCGTTCCACTGCAAATACTGGAATTGGAAGATATGGCCCCACGACAGCTTGTTCAGCACGATCCCTGAGAGCCGAGGATCGGTGACATAGAACGTCTTGTCGTTGTACAGCGGAATCATCCAGGCCGAATCGACCGCGAGTTGCTGGAGCGGGATGACGTACTGCAACGCGTCCTCCATGCTCGATTGGCGCAGCTTGATCATCAGGCGCTGGGCTTCCTTGTTCTGTTCGGTGTAGTTGTTGTACTGGGCGACGCTCTGCTCCTCGCGCAGGATCAGGTCGAGCGCGTTGAGGTAATTGGTGAGTTTGTCGGCCTCATCGGTGGCTTCGTTGAACGCCTTGGCGATCAGATCGATCTGCTCTCGGAAGGTCGGCTCCAGCTTCATCGTCTCGCCCCATTCGTTGTTCTCTTGGGCGATAATCTGCTGGCGCTTCTCCCAAACGGCATCGGCACGGGCCTCAAGTTCAGCCCAATCGCCAACTTCGGTGATGTTGCGAGCCGCGTCGATCTGGTCCTGATACGCAACGAACTCGGCCACGCCACCGGGCTTGTAATCCATGAACCACCAGATATGGCCGGAGTTCAGCAGCAGGTCGATCGGCTGGAACCAGTTCATCGGGCCACCCAGCGTGGCGTATCCGGGCGGGATATCCTTGTTGAAGTTGGCCCATTGCAGCGAGTTGTAGATCGGCAACTCGGTGTTCTGGATCACGATAGGCACCGAGAGGTTGTCCTGCCACATCTTGACCACGGCCTCGATCATCGGCATACGTGGGTCGTTGGCGGGCGGTGCGTAGAATGTGAGTTCGGGGAAACCAGCGCCGCCCGGGTAGCCCGCCTCGGCCAGCAACTGCTGGGCGCGCGCGACATCGTAGGGCAGCGGGGTGATCTTCTCCGTTACCGCCGGGTCGCCCGTGAAGGCGTTGGTGGGCACGGCTAAGCCCTTCAGCACGCTCTCGGTGATGGCTTCCTTATCGATCGCCATAGCGAAGGCTTGGCGCACGCGAATATCGGAGAGCGGACCGGCATCGATAGCGCGGTTGTACTGAATGCCTTGCCAGATCAGGTTCTGAATATCTTCCTTGATATTGCCCTGCATATCGGGGTTGTTGCGGGCATATTCAAGCTGGCTCGGATCTTCGAGGAAGGTGAAGTGGATTTCGCCGTTCTCAAACGCCTGCATTCGAGCGTTCGCATCGGGGTACGGCTTCAGGATAATGGTGCCCACATTGCCGATACCATCGCCAACGTAGTGTGGGTTGCGTACCAGCGTCACATCGCCGCCGCTCACCCACGATTGCACGACATACGGTCCGTTGAACACAGCGCCTTTGTCTGGGTTCCACCACTCGTCGGGGTTGGCCTCCAGGCTTGCAGCGTTGATCGGCATTGAGGTCGAGATCGCTAGGAGATTGGTGAATGCCGCGTTCGGCTCGGTCAACGTTACTTGAATCGTGTAGTCATCGATCAGCTTAATGCCCACTTCATCGGGTGAAACCGCACCGTTTTTGAATGACCAGCCGTTCTTGATTTGGCCCCAAGGTCCGGCCCACATCGGGGCGTCCTTCAATTGAGGGCTGAGCAAACGCATCCACGCCACGTAGTAGTCTTTCGCGGTGACGGGATCGCCGTTTGACCACTTCTTATCTTTGCGCAGTTTGATCGTCCAGATCAGCCCATCCTGCTCGGATGTAGCGCTCTCGGCGACCTTCGGCACAACTTTGAGATCCGGCGTGTAGCCGTACAAGCCCTCAAAAATGGTGCCTTGCGAGACGAGAAGTTGCGATGACCAGAAGGCATGGTCGAAACTGGTGATGCCATCGCGGAGATAGGGTAAGACGACGGTAGCGCCACCTGTGGTTGGCTCAGCAGGGGCTGGGGCAGGTTCGGCAGGTTCGGCAGGGGCAGACGTCGGTGCTACCGCGGCCGGTTCGGATGCAGCGGTCGGTGCAGCAGCTGGAGTCTCGGGTGTGCTCCCACCGCAAGCTGCCAATAGCGGCACGAGTAGCACGAGCATAGCAATGAAGCCGAAGGGGTGCTTGTATCGCTTGACCATGGCTGGTTCCTCCACTATGAGATACGTAACCTCGTAACCAGGATTCAAGGCCAGAAATAACCGATACGCACGGCCTAACTCTCACGGCGCTATGAGGTGGGTAACACTCCTCCTTTCTTGACTTTTATGGTGGTAGCGGTTCGCAATTATACAGATGTTATTGATTTTTGTCCACATAAATGCGTATATGGCTTTGTAGAGCCTTCGTATGGAGAGTATTCGTATGTTATCGAGATTTTGTTGTATAATCTTGCCGGTTTATGTTGTTACAGTAAATATTTTTGTTTGTAATTATGAGGTTTCATGATATTGTTTGGATATGCAATCGCTGATTGAGATTATGTCGGTTTACACGATTGAAGATAAAAGTGTGCATTTTTATCATTTTATGCCTTCTTTTTGAGTAGGTGGAGGTGATAAAATAGCTATTCTGCTTGGAAGATGAGTTTCTTCTACGAGAATGTGGGATGCGCCATTCGGCGAGTGAGCGCGTTCGCACGAGCAACTCGGCTGCTGCGCAAGCCCAAAGGGGCCGACTGCGGCCCTTTTGGAAACCCCAGCTGGGACTTATCGCCCCTGGACTCCAAGGAATCCGCTCTGTTATGTCGGTATCATTTGGTTCCTCGGTATGGTCCATGTTCGGTGGTCTATATGCGTTTTTTGCCTGCTGACACACAAATGTCTCTGCTTACACTTTCTGATGCTTTTAGGAGACGATTAGCGAGGTAAGTTGATCGAGGGATAGGTGAACGTTACGCGATGCGTTGCGCCGACGTCGCTTCGAGCGCTAGAATCAGCTCGGTGAGCATGCGGTTGACGGGTGTGGCGACGCCTACACGCTGGCCCTCGCGCACGATCGCCCCGTTGATCGCGGCGATCTCACTGGGGCTGCCGCGCAACACATCCTGCAACATCGACGAGCGATTCGCGCTGGTGGCGTTCGCGATCGCCAAGACGTGCGCCAATGGGTCGGCGTAGGGCAACTCAATGTCCAGCGCTGCTGCCACCGCCACTGCCTCGGCCACGGCGGCGCCCATCAGCAAGCGCGTTGTTTCGTGCTGGGCCAACGCGCCGTTCGGCACCCGCAGCAGTGCGCTGAGCGCGTTGATGCCCACGTTGGCGATCAGCTTGCCCCACACAATCCCATCGAGTTCGGAACTCACGCTGGCTGGCAGGCCGCACTGGTTGAACAGGGCTGCCAGAGCCGCAACGGCTTCGGGGTCGGGTTGGGCCGCGAAGGTGGTGGCGCCCGTGCCAGCGTGCCGCACGTGTCCCGCAGCCAGCATCGTCGCGCCGAGTGCGGTCACGCCCTGGCCGATCGGCTGGCCCACGCGCTCGGCCAACATCTCACGATTGCCGATGCCGTTCTGAAGCGTGATCACCAATGTCGGCGGGCCGTTGGTGCGCAGCAGGCTGGCGAGGTGCTCCGCAGCACTGGCGGTTTGGTACGATTTCACGGCGATCAGCACCACATCGCAGGGGCCGATCTGGCTGGGGTCGCTGGTGATTTTGGGGTATCGTGTGGAGGTGCGGCCCTGTTGCTCGCAGCGCAGGCCAGCGGCGCGGATCGTGTCGATCTGCTCCTGCCAGTGGGTGAGCATCCACACTTCGGCCTGCTCGCAGAGCGTGAAGGCCAACAGGCTGCCCAACGCGCCCGCGCCGACGATTCCAAGCTTCATGGCTGCTGTTCGAGCAAGCGCAGCGCGCCTAGTGCGGTGGCATGCGCAGCGTGAGGCGGCAACTCAAACGCAACGCCGTAGAATCCGCCGGCCTGTGCGATCGCCTTGCGGATGCTGGGTAGCGCGGTCAGCCGTCCGATCACTACGATCCGCTCGATCTGCTGCGCCTTGGCGGCGTTGATGGCGATCATGGCGATCACCTGGCCGATCAGCGTTACCAATGCGGCGGCTAAGTCGGCGGGTTCCACCTGCTCGGCGTTGCGGGCCAGCCGCCCGAAGTTGACGGCGGTCGCATCGGCGGGCAATTGGCCGATCGGGCCAACCACCACATCGGCCAAGCTCAGGTCGGCCCGGTTCGGGTCGCCCTGCTGAGCCAACGCATCGATCTGGAGCGGGTCGGTGGTGCCGAGCAGCAGGCGCGCCAAGCCCAACAGTGTGCCGCCGCCCACCGCGCTGCCCGTGACATGTCGATACGTGGAGTCGCGCCCGACCACCATCGCTGTGCCCGATCCTGCGCTCACGATCAGCAGCGGTGTGGATTCCGGCGCTTCGACCAGAGCACGCCCGCCCAAGCCGATCGCCTCGATCTCGCCCACGCTGACGATCTCGCAGGTGCCGATGCGTTGGGGCAGTGCACGTGATTGCCCGCCTGTGACGGCGATCCGGCGCAGATCGCCGAACGACAGGCCGCCACTGCTCAGCACCTCGGCCACAAGTTCGGGTGTGGGCGTGCCGTTGGCTGGTCGTGTCCAGTGTCGTAGCGCTCCATCGGCGCGCACAACGACATCGATATTGGAAATGCCGAAATCAATCGCTGTTTGCATAGCGGCATAGTACATCCACAGCAGCAGAAACGCAAGTATTGAACGAGCATCTATGCTACAATTTCTTCGGTAAACGATGTTCGCCATACCCACATCGGCGTATGATGTGAGGAGATCATTTCATGCATACAACCATTCTTGATATTCAGAAGATGAAGGCCCGCAACGAGCGGATCGTGATGATAACCGCTTACGATTACACGTCGGCGCAGATCGTTGATCAGGCGGGCATTCCGATGATTTTGGTTGGGGATTCGCTGGGTATGGTGATGCTTGGCCACCAGACCACGATTCCTGTCACGTTGGACGATATTTTGTACCATACCCGTGCCGTGGCGCGTGGCAGCCAGAAGGCGCTGATCGTGGCCGATCTGCCGTTCCTCACCTACACGTCGCCGGAGCAGGCATTGCGGAATGCGGCGCGTTTGCTGCAGGAAGGTGGCGCACACGCCGTCAAGATGGAGGGTGGCGCGCCGATCATCCCGACGGTGCGGCGGCTGGTCGAGGCTGGCGTGCCGGTGATGGGGCATCTCGGCTTCACGCCGCAGTCGGAGCATCAGATCGGGCGGCGCGTGCAGGGGCGGCAACTCTCCAACGCTCGCCAACTGCTCGAAGATGCTCTGGCGCTGGAGCAGGCTGGCGCGTTCGCGATCGTGCTGGAGTTGGTGCCGATGGAGCTTGCCAAGGCGATCTCCGAGCGCCTGCACATCCCGACCATTGGGATCGGCGCTGGTCCCTACTGCGATGGGCAAGTGCAGATCTGGCACGACCTGTTGGGCGCGTACACCGACTTCCTGCCGAAGCACGCCAAGCGCTACGCCAATTTGGCCGAGACGATCCGAACGGCGCTGCAGCAGTACGCTACTGAAGTGCGCGAGGGCGAGTTCCCCACCGCTCAGCACAGCTCCACGATGAAGGAGGAGACGCTGGCCGAGGCGTTGGCGCAGTTCGATGCGAAGCACGCTGCAGACGCGTAAGCGAGTACTAGGATGCAACAGATAACTACGATTGCAGCATTTCGTCGAGCGCGCGCTCAGTTTGGGCAACTCGGTTTCGTGCCGACGATGGGCTACCTGCACGAGGGCCACTTGAGCTTGGTGCGGCGCGCTAAGGCCGAGTGTGGTGCGGCGGCGGTCTCGATCTTCGTCAACCCCACGCAGTTCGGCCCGAACGAGGACCTGGCCCGCTACCCCCGCGATCTCGAACGCGACCTGGCGCTGTTGAGCGAGCTCGGGACGGATCTGGTGTTTGTGCCCAGCGTGGAGGAGATGTATCCCAAGGGTTTCAGCACCAGCGTCGAAGTGACGGATGTGACCGAGCGTTTGGAGGGTGCCGCGCGGCCCGGGCACTTCCGTGGCGTGGCGACGGTGGTCTGCAAGCTGTTGAACATCGCGCAGGCCACGCGGGCCTACTTCGGCCAGAAGGATGCCCAACAGTGCGTGGTGATCCGCACGATGGTGCGCGACCTGAACATTCCCACTGAGATCGTGATCTCGCCTACTATCCGCGAGGCCGATGGCTTGGCGATGAGCAGCCGCAATGTCTACCTCAGCCCCGCCGAGCGCAGCGCAGCTCCAGTGCTCTACCGAGCGTTGACTGCCGCTCAACAGCGCTATGCCCAGGGCGAGCGCAGCGCGGCGGTGTTGCGCAGCGAAATGCAGGCGTTGATCGATGCCGAGCCGCTGGCAAAGGTCGATTACATCAGTGTCGCCGACCCGTGGACTCTGCACGAGCTAGAGCGGATCGAGGAGGGTGCGCTGATCTCGTTGGCGGTGCGCTTCGGCTCCACCCGTTTGATCGATAATCTGTTGTTGGAGTAAAGGCCATCGGAAACAGGCTAAGTAACGGTAAGGCCGTCCTCGTTGCGGAGGGCGGCCTTGGTATTCGTGCGCCACACTGCTGTAGCACTGGGACGGGTGTGGTTGGTGACGATTGCTGCAAATTTATGCGGGAGCATGATCACGGGCGTTGATGATGCGGTTGTTCCTTTTCCCAAAATAACAACTGCAGCGCATCTGTATGCTGACCATCACCTTGTCACCCCATCACGCCTCGGCTAACAACAACGCCAACAGCGCATCGGGCGCTTCCTGCTGCGGCAGATGCCCCACACCAGGGATCACTTCTAGGCGCGCGTTGGGCAGTAGATTCAGCAATGCCTCGGCCCGTGAGCGAGGCGCGATCGCATCGTGCTCACCCCAGATCAGCAGCGTGGGGATGTTGAGCTGTGCGGTCTGTTCGCGGAAGCTGTTCGCGCGCAGCGCCATGTCGATCGCCACCCAGCGGAACGCCGATAAGAAGCCCCGTCGCTGGCCGCTGCTCCACACCCGCGCCCATACACGTTGACGCAGAAATTCGCGATCGGCTTCGGGCAGCGCGTCGAGATCGTGGTAGTAGGGCCGCAGCGTCTCGTAGGCGCGCTCCTGCGAGTTGCGCAGCGACGTGTAGGTGATTTCGCCCAGCCCAGGCAGCAGAAAGAGCAGCATGGCGGTTGGGAATCCCTCGTTGCTGGGCGCAATGCCACCGCCGATCAACACCAGCCGCTCGACCAGCTCGGGGTGTGCCATCGCGAGGCGTTGCGCCACCATCGCGCCCATCGAGCTGCCCACCAGCACCGCTTTGGCGATGCTGAGCTTGTTCAGTAGGCCAACGATGATTCGGGCGAAGAAGCCCGTGGTATGCGGACGGCGCGGGTGCGCGCTGCGACCAAAACCGGGCAGATCGACCGCCAATACGCGGTAGCGCTCCGCCAAGCGCAGGAGCACGTGCCGCCACGTGTCAGCTTCGTCGCCCAAGCCGTGGATCAGCACCATCGCGGGGGCGTCTTCGGCTCCGGCGTCGTAGTAGTGCAACCGCACTCCGTCGATCTCTAGCATACTGCTGTAGGGTTGAAGCGCCTCAGGAACGGGCATCGCATCAGGGCGTGGCATCAGCATCACCTCAAACATCCAAAGAACACCACATACCAAGGCCCCAAACGCTTGGTACGGCATCCACAAGCGTCAAACTCACTAATGAACGTCACTTAAGGAATAGTGCTCATTGTACAACGGAATCGGTGGCATAGTGGGCATACATCTTGCACCACTTGGACGAGTTGCGTGGGGCCATGTTTCAATGGCGAAACATCCCGCGCACGATGGCTGTTTCAGTCGTGAAAAGCGCTCATATTGGGTGAGTGCCACTAAACGAAAGGAGGAGGATGTGTTGAGGCTTTTGTGTCGCGTCACATCCATACTAGTATGAACAAGCCATACCTTTTCGCGATAACCCTCAGCATCTTGCTGCTCTTTGGTTTCGCACCCTTCGCAAGCCCTGGCGATGTGTGGGCCGCGCCGCTTGCCGCACAGAGTTGCGACAACAGCGAGGGCGTTTATCTCTACGAGCACAAGAATTACGAGGGCAACTGCATTCGCTTGACTGCTGATCAGGGCGACTTGAGCCTGGATGGCTTTAACAACGTCGCCTCATCGATACGCATTGTGGGCGATTGGACTGCCGTCCTGTTCGTTGATCAGAACTTCGCTGGCGATTCATCCACGTTCACCCGCGATGATGCGGATCTCAGCAACAATAGTGTTGGTGAGAACACTGCCAGTTCTGTGCGAATCTACCGAGGCGACCTGCCACCCGAGAACCGTTGCGACGGCAGTGAGGGCGTGTACCTCTACGAGCGAACGTCCTACGAGGGGCGCTGTGTCCGTGTAACCACCGATCAGAGCGATTTGAGCGACTTGGGCTTCAATAATGTAGCCTCGTCGTTGCGGATCGTCGGCAACTGGACCGCCATTTTGTACGTCGATCAGAACTTCGGCGGCGCCTCGTCGAGCTTTATCGAGAATGATGCGGACCTGAGCAACGACCCAATCGGCAATGGTCGCGCGAGTGCGGTGCGTGTTCAGCAGGGTGGTTTGCCCACCGCGCCGCCTTGTGACGGCAACGAGGGTGTGTATCTCTACGAGCATCCCGATTATCAGGGCCGCTGTATCAAACTGACCGAGAGCGTGGGTGATCTGCGGATTTACGCCTTCGACGATACCGTTTCGTCGGTGCGCGTGGTTGGCGATTGGACCGTGACGCTCTACTCCGATCTGGATGGTACGGGCGTGTCGTCCACCTTCACCCAGAGCGATCCGAACGTGATCGACGATGGGATCGGCGACAATCAGGCGACTTCGGTCGGTATCCAACGGGGCCATACGCCGCCGCCGGACGCTTATAGCTGCGAAGGCGAGGGCGTGTACCTGTATGAGCACCCCGATTATCAAGGCCGCTGTGTGAAATTGACCGAGAGTGTGGGCGATCTGCGCGTGCTCGACTTCGACGATAGCGTTTCGTCGGTGCGCGTGGTTGGCGACTGGACAGTCGTGCTGTTCAGCGATTTATATGGAGCTGGCGTCTCGTCCACCTTTAACCAGGACGACCCGAACGTGGCCGATGACGCGATCGGCGATAATCAAGCGACTTCGGTTAGCGTGCAATAACGTTAACGCCTAACGCTTATCGCCTAAGCACAGCGAGGAGGAGCCGCCCACACTGCTCCTCCTCGTTGATTCAGCCGATACGTTTACCCTTGCAGCGGTCGCCGATCTTCAGTGGTGGCGATGGCGGCGTAGCGGGGCAATTCGCTCTGTTGCGCGGCGCGCTCCACCTCCAGCCAATCGTCATCGACGATCGTCATGCCTGTGAGGCGTGTCAGCGCGCTCTCGAACAACTCGATCACTGTCTCGAATGCTGGCGGATTCGGCAGCACATCGCTCAGGCCAGCCACGCGCTGCCCGAGCAGCTGCGCTAAGTGCTCGCGCTCGGCCTCCGAAGCCGCGATCAGGTCGGCGTTGCGCTGGGGCGACCAGACTAGATGCACGCCGATCTGATACAGTGCGCCGCCGCGCCGCCGGATCTGCGCCAAGCCAACGATCTTGCGCTGATCGACCATCGGCTCGTATGGCGAGCGTCCACCGAAGCAGACGCGCTTCACCAGTGGATCGAGCGTGGCAGTGTCGGAGCGGGCCTCCGCCACCGAGATCGGCCAACTGTTCAGCCCCAAGTCGTGCAGCGCCGCCGTCCACACATCGCCGATCCAGCGGTACGATTCGGTCACGTCCTCGCGGTAGAGCGGGTGCCCCACGGGCAGCGCCAGGTCGAGCATCACCATATTCGCATCGCCCAGCACCGCGCCGCCACCGCTGCGTCGGCGGTGGATCGAGATGCTCTGCTTGGCGCTGGCGGCCATATCGACCTCTGTCAGGCGCTGCGACGAGCCGAGCACCAGGGCCGGAGCCTCGAAGGTATACCAGCGCAGAGCAGGCGTGTTGGTCTGCTCTAAGCCGTGCAATAATGCCGAAGCGGCAGCCATCTCAGCGGCAGCGGAGCCGCTGCTAAAGGGTAGCCGACGGATCGTGGAGGTTGCAGCATTCATAGCGGTGCAGTATACCACAATGCGTCATACATGTAGGGTTTGCGCACCGCTGTTGGCGTATCGCTACGGCACTGCACGCCGCGCCGCGAGTTCGGCCTGAATCTCGGCGTGACGCTGCTTATCGATCGGGTAGTAGAAGGCGATCACCATGCCGATGATCAGCATGATCGCGGGCACCGGGCCGATCAGCAAGCGCATCGCGAACAGTGCGCTCTCGGGCTGCACGATCGCCTCACTCGCCACGTTGCTCGCCTCGTTCGAAATGTAGCCCGCCTGCGCAAGCAACACGCCCATCAGGAACTGCCCGATCGCCAGGCCGAACTTCTGCAACAGCACGATCAGGCCGTAGAACACGCCCTCGCGCCGTTGCCCGCTCTGCAACTCATCGATATCAACCGCATCGGGCAGCATGCTCCAGGGCACGATATACGCCGTGGAGATGCCGATCCCCGCCAGCACCGCCAAGCCCAGCGCCAGGTTCGCCTGATCGGACTGCACGAAGAAGAGCAGCGCCTGCACCAGCACCCAGAAGCACATCCCGACGATGTAGACCATCTTCTTGCCGATGCGCCGCGAGATCACACTCCACAAAAACAGCCAGACGAAGGCCGAGCCTTGTACGGCCAATAGCGATATGGGGATGAGATCGGTGCGTTGTAGCCAGAAGGTCACGTAGGGCACGATGATCGCGGAGGTGAACTGCACCGCCAGCCACGAGAAGAGGTAGATGCCGATCACGAACAGGTACGGCTGATTGCTCAGCGCGGTGCGAAACTGCTCCCAGATGCTAAGCTGCTGCTCGGCTGCATCGGGCAGTGGGCGCTCGCGCACACCCGCCACGCACCATAGGAATGGCAGGATGCACAAGCCGCCCCACACCGCGCCCGAGACGAGGTAGCCCGTGGTGGGATTGCTGTACTGATCCACGATCATCGGGTGGAGCGCGCCCGCGATCAGGCTGCCACCCACGCTAAACGCGAAGCGATAGGCGTTGAGGCTGGTGCGCTCGTCGTAATCGTTCGTTAGTTCGGCGGTGAGCGCGGTGTAGGGCACATTCACGATCGTAAAGGCCATGTTGAACAGCAAGCCGACCACCAGGTAGTAGATGAACTTGCCTGCCTCGCCGAACGGCGGCACCACCCATTGCAGCGCGTAGATCACGCCGAACGGCACCGCGCCGTACAAGATCCACGGTCGCCGCCGCCCCAAGCGCGAGCGGGTGCGGTCGGAGAGCCAGCCGACCAACGGGTCGTTAACGGCGTCCCAGATCGTGAGAATGGCGCGGATCGTGCCCGCCAAAAACGGGTTCAATCCAGCGACATTGGTGAGAAAGAAGAATTGGAAGAAAGAAGGGATGACCGTGGCGATCGCAGGTGCGAGGTCGCCCGCGCCGAACGCGAGCTTGGTCGCCAATGGTAGGCGCTTGGTGGGTGCAGCAACGGCGCTTGTGGCAGCCTTGTTGGACATGAACCCTCTCCCATTCAAAGTGCGGTGCGAATACCGATGGGGATGCGCTATATAGTTGAGCACAATCACGCAGAAAGAATAATGCGCTACCTCTCGCACGAACGAGAGTAGCGCACTCAGGGTGCTTGATGAGCCGAGATACGCAAGCTTTGCGTCCTTATCTTCGCTTCCACTTCAGTTGGAACTCCAACTCCTCGCCATCCTCGGTGCGCTCGTGCTCCACGCTCATATACGAGCCTGCGGGTACGGTGAAGCGCTCGTTGGCGACTTGGATGGTGAACGGCTTCTCCTGTTCGAGCGCATCCGCAAGGCGGCGAAGCTTGGCCACAAAATCCTTCACCGAGTAGACAACTTCGATATCGCGAGCTGGTTTTTCGCTCATGCGGCTCTCCTTTCAATCAACGAACACGATGACAAGCGTAACAACACCGCTTCGACGGCGCAACGCACTTAAGGCTGAATATGAAGCAAAACTCATCTAGTCGCTCGGCTACCCTCGTCACCATATAGCGTCGTAAACTTTTCGTTCTGACAACTAATTGTAGGCTTTTTGTACAAAATCAACAGTCTAGCACTAGCCTAACGTATCGCAATAGCGGCTAGAATATAGAATTGGCTGATGAAGAAATTGTTAGATCTAAGCCAAGTTTTCTTTGCTATACTACCTCTACTAACGATCCAGCCTGCAATGACACAGCTCCGTAGATACGCGGTTTGGTATCTTTTTGGCTTTCTTATGCGGTATTTTGAGAGTTGATGATGGAAATAAACGTTCCAGTACCAAGTTCGGATGTAACGTTACAGCGTGTGGGTAACGAGGCCATTTTGTACGATAAGCGAAATGGACGAGCGCACGTCATCAACAACTCCGCCGCACGAATTTGGGAATTGTGCAACGGTACATCCACGTTCGAGCAGATCTGCACAGCGTTTGGCGCGAGCTACGGTTTATCTGCCGAGACGGTTGCCGACGATGTCCGCTCCATTCTCACGACATTCGCTCAGCTTAAAGTGCTGGAAGTTTAGCCTATGTATGCCACTCAACGGCAGTTTGAACACCAAATGCCAGTGCAAGCTGCCTGGTACAACGTGCTCGACACAAACATTGTCGTTGAATCAAATGTTGCTGCAGCACTTGATCGTGTGGAAGATACGTACACAGCGTTTCAAGTGCCGCCTGGCTCCCTTCAGGAGGTGAAGCTGTTGCGGCTCGAACGCAGCGACGATGGCAATACCTATATCGTCACAAGCGCTAACGGCGAGAAGCGCTGGTCTAACTACGACGATGCTCTGCTCGATCTGCTCGATCGGATCGTTCATACTATCCTGACAAATTTGTTTGAACGGGGCATTTACGCCATTCATGCTGGGGCAGTGGTGGATCGTGGAGGCGCCTGGGCGGTTGTCGGGCGAAGCGGCCAAGGGAAAACCACGCTCACTCTGGGCTTGTTGCGGCGCGGCATGAGCCTGCTCTCCGACGAATTGATGATCGTCGAGCCAAACACCCAACGCATCTTGCCCTACCGCCGGAGTCTGCATGTACGGCCCGGCACAGTGAACTTGATCCCGGAGTTGCGCTTTTTGCTCGATCGGCCTCGCTACCATATCGGTGGTGGCAGTGAGTGGGCGCTCACTCCCAATGATCTCATCCGCATATTCCCACATGCTCTGGCGGCGCCAGCCCCTTTGCGGGGCGTGCTCTTGTTGGAGGGTACACCACAGGCCTACGAAGCTCCCACGATTACGCCGATTCCATCGGCATTAGCGGCACTCGAATTGCTGCGTAGCTCGTGGGCAGCATCTATCGACTTCAACGACGCACTGACATCGGTCAGCCGCTTACTGAGCCAAGTAGCTTGTGCTCGCCTCCGGGTGGGTCCACTTGGCCCAACTCTCGATGCAGTCGTCGCTTGGCAAGAGGCGAACCGTGCTTGATCAGCATTGGCGCACCCTGGCCGTCAACGCCGTCTATGAACAGTATCGGCAGGCTGGGGAACAACATTGGATCGCCGCTCGCGGCGACAGTATGCGTCCGTTGATTACGCCCGAATCGCGCTTGTTGGTGGCTTTTGGTGCACAACCGCGCGCTCTTGGCGAGATTATTCTGTTTCGAGAAGGAGAACGGCTGATCGCCCATCGTTGGGTCGCCCGTCGAGGAACGTCTTTCATCGCCAAAGGTGATGCCGAAGCGTTCTGCGATGCGCCGTTCTCTGCCGAAGCGATCCTTGGTGTCGTGCGTGCGCTCCGGCGCAATGCCAATGCACCGGCCTCCAGCCTCTGTTGCACTGGCCCGTTGGCAACAGCGATCGCACGATGCTCTTGGTGGCTGGGCCGCAGCGCCGCTTGGGCGCGCCGCATCAGCCTTCGAACTCCGACCCCACTGCGGTTCGTCGCGCAATGCGCGGCTCCGCTAACAAGGGTCGTCGCCCGAGTGATCCTTCAACCGATCGCATGGGCGGCGCAAATAAACAATCTCTACGAAAACAGCAATGGAAGGGGGTGACAGTCATGGACAAGTACGAAAGCCCAGCAGTGATCGCTACCTACAGCATCGAAGAGTTGGTGGAGGAAGCGACCGTCTGCATGCAGTACGGCCCGAGTACCGGCCCTGGTACCCCAGGCTAAGCATAGACCGCGATTTTTCGTTTTGCAAAGAGGGCAGCCGCCCTGGCTGTCCTCTTTGTTACCGTCCGCAACCATAACACGCTCTTGCCCGCACAAGGCGATAGACAGCATGAGAATAGAAGCAACCGTCACGTGGTTGCCCCTCACTGCTGTCGCTCGCCCGATCCACGCCATAAGGTGAGCCTGTGTCCGCTACTTATGCGATTGAGACGCGCGATCTCACCAAACGCTTTCGTAAACTACAGAGTTACCGCGATCTACTCCTCTATCCCTGGCGGCGAGCGAGCCACCTCGCCGTTGATCGGATCTCGCTTCAGATCGCCCAAGGCGAACTGTTCGGCATCCTTGGCCAGAACGGTGCGGGTAAGACCACGCTGATCAAGATGCTCAGCACCGCCCTGTTGCCATCGAGCGGCCAAGCGCTGATCGGCGGCTTCGACGTCGTGCGCCACGTGCGCCAGGTGCGCTCGCTGATCGGTGTGGTGAGCGGCGAGGAGCGTTCGTTCTATTGGCGGCTCACCGGGCGCGAGAACCTCGAATTTTTCGCAGCCCTCCACGGCATCCCGCGCGCAGAAGCCAACCGCCGCATCGCACGCCTGCTCGATGGCGTTGGCATGACCGCCGCCGCCGACCGCCCGTTCCGCTCCTACTCGACCGGGATGCGCCAGAAGTTGGCGATCGCCCGTGGACTGCTGAATAATCCTCGTGTGCTGTTTATGGACGAGCCGACCCGTTCGCTCGATCCGATCTCGGCCCAACAGGTACGCCAATTCGTCTCGGAGTTTATCGTGGGTGAGTTGAACAGCACCGTGATCCTCGCCACGCACTCTATGGTCGAAGCGGAGGAATTGTGCAACCGTGTAGCCTTCATTCGGAAGGGCCGTGTGGTGGCCCAAGGCCCGATCGCCGAGCTACGCCAAACGCTGCGCCAACACGTCCATCGCCTGTTCAAGCTGCAACGCATGCCACCCGACCTGCCCGACCTGCTGCGGCGCCTGCCGGGTGTCAGCAGTGTGGAGGTTGCGCAGAAGGATGGCATGTTCCTCCTCGATATGGCGATGAGCGACGAGGGCGCGCTGTTCGCCGCCGTGCTGCGCGAGATCGTGGAGAGCGGCGCCGATATTCACGATTGTGTGACCCAACAGCCCACTCTCAAAGACCTGTACTTGCACACGTTGGGTGAGCCATCCGCTGCCGCACCCGCACCGCTGGAGGCATCGCTATGGTGAGCAAACTTCGTGTGCCGTGGGCGTTCGTCCTGCGCGATTTCCGCATCGAAACGAGCTACAAGGTCGGCTTCCTGCTGCGGATCGCGAATGTGCTGGGCAACATTGCGATTTACTATTTCATCGCCGCCGTGTTCGAGGGTGTGGCCGCCGAATATCTCGCTGCCTATGGCGGCAACTACTTCGCCTTCGTGCTGATCGGCGTGGCGTTTATGGATTACCTGAACTTGGGCGTGGTGGCGCTCGGCAAGAGCATCCGCGAAGGCCAGGCCACCGGCACGCTCGAATTGATGCTGCTCAGCCCGACGCGCATGCCTGTGGTGCTGTTCTCCTCGACGCTGTGGAGCTACCTGTTCTCATCGCTCAGCGTGTTGCTCTACTTGGTGGTCGGCTCGCTGCTCGGCATGCAACTCGATCAGATGAATATCCCGTTCGCGTTGCTGTCGCTCTTTGTCTCCATCCTCAGCTTCAACGCGCTGGGCCTCTTCTCGGCCAGCCTAGTGATCCTGATGAAGCGCAGCGATCCACTCAGTTGGCTGGTGCGCTTCAGCTCGGCGGTGGTGGGTGGCCTGTACTACCCGATCGATGTGCTGCCGAACTGGTTGCAGACCCTGAGCCAGTTGCTGCCGATCACGCACGCGCTGGAGTTGATGCGGCGCTCGCTGCTGAACGGCGAGGGCTGGGCCGAACTGCACAATAGCCTATTGGCGCTGATTGCCCTGACAGTGGTGCTGCTGCCGCTGGGCTTGCTGGCCTGCTCGCTGGCGATACGGATCGCCCGCACCGATGGCAGTTTATCGCACTACTGACACTGATTCTGAAGGAGCTTACTGTGCATCACCAGCTATCTGCATTGCCGATCGAGACGCGCCTGCTCTGTTTGGCCGCCCGCATGCAACGCGATGCTCAAGCGCAGGAGCACATGTTGGCCCTGTTAGGGGAGTTCCACGATTGGGAGGCGTTGTGGCAACTGGCGCATCTGCACGAGGTATCGTCGCTCGTTGCCTATACGCTGCGCCCGCTCGCGGCACAGTTTGGCATTCCGGCGGCGTGGCAGACGCGGGCGCAACGGCGCGTGCTCGCCACGCTGCTGCGTAACACCTCGCTGCGCGATGAGCTTGGCCGCGTGATCACGGCGCTGCGCCAGGCCAATATCGGCGTCATCCCCGTTAAGGGCGTGGTGCTCGCCGAGACGATCTATGGCGAGTTGTCGGTGCGCCCCGCCGCCGATATGGACATCCTCGTGCGCCCGCAGGATCTGCCTGCCGCCCGCAAGGTGCTGTACGATCTTGGCTACGGTCACCGCGAGGAACTGTTGTTCGCGGAGCGCCACCATCCGTATCACGATCCGCAGTACTTCCGCCAAGTCGATGGCAATGATCTCTGTCTGGAGCTGCACTGGGCGCTGTGGGCCGATCGCTACTTTCACCTGGATTCGGCGGTGCTGTGGGAGCGTGCGGTGAGCGGTACGCTGGGTGGCGTGCCCACCAGTCTGCTCTCGCCGGAGGATACGCTGCTGCACTTGGCGATCCACCGTTCGCGTTCGGCGTTGCGGCTGCGCTTCCTCTGCGATGTCGCCGAGTTGCTGCGGGTGCACGGTGCCACCCTCGATTGGGACTACCTGCTGCGTCAGGCGCGGGTGGCCGGTGCTCGCACGGCGCTGTTCTACGCGCTGTCGCTGCCCTCCCAGTTGCTCGATGCGCCGCTGCCGCCCGATCTGCTGCCGAAGCTGAAGGTCAACCCGTTGAAACAGCGCGTGCTGGAAAACACCTGCGGCATCACGGCGCTGTTCCGCCCTGCCCAGGCTGGCGATGTGCGCCAACAGCCGCACCTGATCTACCGCATCTTCGAGCAGGATGGCGCGTTCCAGATCGCACAGGCGTTGAGCTACAGCTTGATGCGAACGGGCTGGAAGTATGTGCATTTAGCCAAGAAGCGCGTCCGTGTCAGGAGCGTGTAGCGTTTGCTCCACATTCTGGCTCAGCACCGACAAACACTGAACAACGTGATCCCGCATTTCAATGTGCTATCAGTATGATCACCGTAGACCAAATCGTTATCAAACCATGCAAGGATATGCGATAATAGCGCCAACAACCTCGTAGACGATTGAAAAGGAGGCGCTTATGTCGGGTGCGCTGAAGTCGGGTTTACTGTTTGCTGTGGTTGGGTTTTTTGCCTTTATTGTGTTTACCATCGTGCCCTCAATGCTGTCGATACCGATCCTAGGTTTGTGTATTTGTGGTCCTTTGGCTGTCGTATTGAATGGCATTGCATCGGGCTATTTTGGCGTGCAATGGAACACAAACAAAGCCGGAGTTGGCTCGGGCGTCTTGGCGGGTACGATCTCCGGCATTGGTATTCTGCTCGGCTCTTTGATTTTGTTTATTGGCCTGTGGCTTTTTTTTCGAATGATTTCGCAAGAGAACCCTGAGCTTCTTCGGGCCGCGATTGAGCAAGCGATTCGTCAACAACGGACTGAAGTCGATATCACGGTGGAAGAGGTCGAGCAGTTGATGGGGCTAGGTCTTGCGATGATGGGGTTCTGCTTTGGTTTGCTGGGGTTGGTGCTGTCGCTCGCATTTGGGGCGGTTGGAGGGTGGATTGCGACGAGCAGAAGGCCCGCCGATCCTACCGCACCGACTCCGTTTGAGCCGCCGTCGTTTGGGCCGCCCCCGCTGTCGCCGAGCTAACATCAAGATGGCAGCCTACTGCGCACGAACAGTAGGCTGCCGTTGCTGCGTGGGATGTTAGCGAAACACACCGCTGTTCGGGCCGATCAGTTGCCACTGGAAGTCCTCGACGTGTTCGAGGAGTTGATCGCACAAGCGTCGGAAATCGGCGCTCGAGATCAACGAACGGGCAGCTTCGGCGCTGTCGAGCAGCCCGGCGAGCGTGACTTGTGGGGCTGCACCCGCTTGGGTGTACCACGCATCGGTGATGCGCATGCCCAATCGCGTCAGGCCCGGCCCGAACTCCCCGACCGCGAACTCGATGTACTCGCGTTCTTTTCCCTCCTGGATATCCCAGGTCATCAGCAATTTAACTTCGGCCACATCAACACCTTTGTAAAGCATTACACGTAAAACGTAATGGGTGACGAGCCGAGAGTTACGAATTACGTTTTACAGTGCTAGCGTCCAAGCGCAGCTTTAATCGCGTCTTCGAAGATCGTCAGTCCTTCGTCGACCTGCGCATTCGTGAGCGTGAGCGGCGGGCAGAAGCGGATAGTGGATGCGCCGCAGGTGAGCACCAAGGCCCCGCGCCGGAACGCCTCCTCCATCACGTTGTTGGCAAGCTCCTTGGCTGGCGCCTTGCTCTCGGGGTCCTTCACGAACTCCACGCCTTGCATCAGGCCACGCCCACGCACTTGGCCGATCTGCGGATATTGCGCTTGCAGTCGCTCCAACCCTTGCCGTAGGTATGCTCCAACAGTAGCAGCGTTGGCGGCAAGTTCGCTCTGCACAAGGTCCAGCACTTCGTTGGCGACCGCGCAGGAGAGCGCGTTGCCCGAGTAGGTGCTGCCGTGTGAGCCAGGGAGCCAGCGCTCGGTCAGTGAGCGACGAGCGATCATCGCGCCAATCGGCATACCACCGCCTAAACCTTTGGCGGAGGTGAGGATATCCGGCTCGACACCCTCATGTTCGAATGCCCACATTTTACCAGTTCGACCCACACCACTCTGCACTTCGTCGAAGATCAGCAGAATGCCGTGGCGATCGCACAATTGTCGTAGGCCAGCCAAAAAGCCCGGTGCTGGCACCACATAGCCGCCCTCGCCCTGGATCGGCTCGACAATGATCGCCGCCACATCACTGGCTGGTGTAACGGTTTGGAACAATGTTTGTTCGATATAGTTCAGGCACACCTCGGTGGTACGCGCTGGGTCAGTATCGAACGGCGGGCGATACGGGTTCGCGTAGAACGCATGGAATGTTCCAGGCACCAATGGGAAGTAGTTTTGGCGTTGTGCCGGCTTTGACGCCGTTAACGAGAGCGAGCCGTACGAGCGGCCATGGAATGCGCCGTAGAAGGCGATTACATTTTGCCGCCCCGTAGCGTATCGCGCAAGTTTAAACGCCGCTTCGATCGCTTCGGTGCCCGAGTTTGTAAGAAACAGTTGCCAATCTGGTTGATCAGGCGATGCGCTGGGAAGGCTTGCCGTTAACTTTTCGCCGAGCCGAATCATCTGCTCGTTGTAAAAGTCAGTGCCTGCCATATGGATAAAGCGAGTTGCTTGTTCCTGAATAGCGCGCACAATCCGTGGATGAGAGTGTCCGGCAGAGACAACCGCGATTCCCGCATTGAGATCGAGGTATCGATTGCCATCGACGTCCCACACGTAACACCCTTCGCCCCGCTCGATCACGAACGGATAGACTCGACCAGCGCTTGGTGCGAACACGCGGGCATCGCGTTCCACAAGGGCGCGGGCCAATGGGCCGGGGGTCTCTAGGGTTACTTGGTTCGCCTGGACGTTAGCTGGTGCGCTCACAGTGCCTCCTTGCACAGTCCAATACGATTAGCGCGTTCCGAATGAGACGCGCCTACTGGCATTGTAGCCGAGGGCAAGGGCGACTGTCAAGGAATCGAATATTCTGCATCAGGAAGCAACAAACTGACTTTCACTGCGGCGCGGCACCAAGAACGATCGCGATAATACCGCCAACGATCAGGCTTGCTCCGAACAGCCGACGGGCTGCGTATCGCTCGGCCAGTAACTGCTGGCCCATTAGTGTGCCGAACAGAATGCTCACCTCGCGGGCGGGCGCGACGGCGCTCGCGGCGGTGAAGGTCATCGCGGTGAGCACCAACACGTACGAGCCGAACATCAGCAGTGCAATGCCCATGCCGTAGTAGCGATGCTGTTGCCAGTGCCGCTGCACGGTCGGCCACGAGCGCACCGCCAATGGCGTCAACAGCGTCATGCGGCCCGCCAGCACGCCGTAGAACAGCAGCATCGGCGCTATGCCAAACGATGCGACTGCCGTTTTGTCCCAAAGCGTATACCCCGCCGTGCACATGCCCGTCGCAATGCCGAAGCCGATCCCGGGCAGCGAGTTACGCACGATGCGCTGGTGCTTGCCGCCCGTGGTAATGATTAGCATGCCCGAGAGCAGCGCCAGCGCGCCCAAGCCGCCCAGCAAGGTGAGTCGCTCGCCCAACAGGATGACGGCGCCGAGCACCGCGCCACCCGCGCCAACGCCCCGCGCGATCGGGTAGACCTGTGAGAAATCGCCGACGCGGTAGCCGTTCTGCAAGCACCACAGATACGCGGTCTGGAACAGCACGCTCACCAGGATTACGCCCAGGCTCTTGAACGCGAACGCGGGCTTGGTCACGATCACAAACACGGCTATCGCGGGCGCCCACAACACCACGCCACACACATCGCAGAACCATGTGAATGGGAGACCACCTTGCACCCGTTTCGCCAGGAAATTCCAGCTTGCGTGTTGCAACGCGGCCAGCAACACCAAACTCAACCCAAATAGACTCATGGTTCACTCGATCGATGTGCAGTCAATGTGTGAAGATGCCCGCAGCCATCCCGCAAGCATCTTCGCAACCACAGACCTGCCACAAAGGGATATCGGAAGGGCTAGCCAACCCACCTCTGTCCATCGAACACTGTTACGCTCGGCCCGTGTTGGCCGATCTGGCTCGCGTAGCTCGTGAGGCCGCTCTGCTCGTCCCAAATGTGCAGGAAGCACTGCGGCGGCTGCTTCTGCACCACGAGCCGTTCGCGCTGCGATTCATCGGGCAGCATCTGTTCGTAGATCGCTGGACAGGTGAGTGCTAGCGTACCATAAAAACGCCGCACCATTGTCGCGTGAACATGCCCCGCGCCGATCAACTCGATCTGCGGGTGGCGGGCGATCAGTGCGCCGAACGCCTCGGCATCGGCCAAGCCGATCTGATCGTAGGCTCGGAAGCCAGTGCGGAAGGGTGGGTGGTGCATAAAGATCAAGGTCGGGCGATCGGGTGCTTCTTCGAGGCGCTGGGCGAGCCATTCCAACTGTTCTGGGTCTTGTGCACCGCCGCCCTGGCCAGGGATGTTGGTATCGAGCGCGATCAGCCGTAGCGGCCCCACATCAACCACGTACTGCATGTATCCCGGCAACTGCACTTGGCCCTGCTCGCCGATCACGGCAAGCATATGCTCGCGGTTATCGTGGTTGCCTGGGATCACGAACGTTGGCATCGGCAGCGCGCCGATTGCCTCGCGGAACAGTTCGTACTCGGCCACTGTGCCGTTGTTGGTGCAATCCCCCGTGATCATCACCACATCGGGGCGTGTGGGCAACTGTAACAGGTGCTCGATAGCGCGCTGCAACTGCGTGACAGCTGGCTCGTAATCGAGCTGAATATGCGGATCACTGATCTGCGCGATGATCATCCCTACCTCCTTGTGCTTGTGAATGATGGCAAATGCTACCGCACAATGGGTCGAGAGCAATACGGCTTTTGATGGATGTGTTTGATTTACCTTGCGCATAACTCAAGCTGTGTGCTAGACTACCTGCACATGCCTCATTCGGTATGCAATTGCGCAACAACCGCCTCCCGATTTGCGTATCATTGCTAGATACAAAGTTTCTGAGGAGCGAAGTCATGCCATTTTGTCCCCAGTGCGGAATCGATAACCCAGCATCAGCACGTTTCTGCGATCAGTGCGGCGCAGTGCTGGTGCCTGTGGGCAATCCGCCAACAATGTCTGCTCCGGCAGCGCCTGTTTCCTCGGCGGCACCAACCATTGTGGGTGCTCCGGTTGTTCCTGCAGCCAGCAGCATCACGTGCGCGCAGTGTGGGGCTCCTGCCATCCCTGGCGAGGCATTTTGCGATAACTGCGGCGCTCCCCTGAACGCACCAACGGTTCAGCCTTCCGCGCCGCCAGCCTATTCACAACCCTCGCAGCCTGTGTATCCGCCTCCGCAGCCCGCTCAGCCGACGGTTCCTGCGAGCTACTCACAGCCAGCCGCGCCGCCTGCAGTGCCGCCAGCCTATTCGCAGCCGGTACAGCCAGCCGTGCCGCCCGCAGCGCCGCCGCCAACCTATTCGCAGCCGGTACAGCCAGCGCAGCCCGTCGCGCCACCCGCAGCGCCGCCGATCTTCGAGTCTGCGCCAGCGGTGCCGCCTCCCGGCCCAATGCAGCCGCCAACGTTGCCGCATAAGCACTTGCCTCCGATGGGGAGTGCGCCGGTCGCAGCTCGAACGGTGTTGGCTCCTGCGAGCTTGACTGTCGTGCAGACGGGGGCCGTGTTGCCGTTGCCAAACGCCGCTCAGGCGTTGTTGGGGCGCGCCGATGCGGTGAGCCAGTTCTACCCCGATATCGACCTGACGGCTCATGGCGCACTCGAAAAGGGCGTGGGACGGCGTCACCTGCGCTTGTTCGTGCAGAACGGGCAGATTATGGCGGAAGATCAAGATAGCACCAACGGTACGATCATCAATGGTCAGCGGCAGCCGCCGCGTCAGCCGATCGCGCTGCGCGATGGCGATACCATTCAACTTGGCACCTTGATCCTTCGTTTTAACGAGTTGTGAGTTTTGTGGTAGTGCAGCATAACGAGCGATAAGCAGCACGTTCACGCAAACCTCGTAACTCATCACAGAACCACATGCATGCTTGCCCTTCTTGTGGCGCGCCGCTCGATGCTGAGGGAGCTTGCTCCTCGTGTGGAGCTTTAGCGCGCAGTTGGTTTCGTGGTCTCGAACTTGGCGCGCCGCAGATTGCGCAGGCTGTGGCGCGTGGGTTCGATTTTTATGCGCTGCTCGGCATTGACCCTCAGGCGACGCCCCACCAGATCGCCAAACGCTACCGCCAACTGCGCATGCTGTTTCCCGATGATCCCAGCCGCCTTCAGG
This sequence comes from uncultured Roseiflexaceae bacterium, assembly GCA_937988885.1. GTDB lineage: Bacteria > Chloroflexota > Chloroflexia > Chloroflexales > Roseiflexaceae > CALKHR01. Next base: position 31,143 of record CALKHR010000022.1, read on the forward strand.
AGCAGGCTAGCCGGAAACTGCAGTTGCTCGAAGTTGCAGGGCGCGCGCTGACCGACCCGAAGTTGCGTGTGGTGTACGATCAACTGCGGAGCGTGCGCAACCCTCAACTGCTCCACGATACGGTGCGCTGTGCGAGTTGTGGTGCGCCGCTCGCTGCGGATGCCGCCTTCTGCTCCTACTGTGGCACTGCGCGCCCCGCCGGGCCGGAACTGCCCAGCGCCCCGCCGGAGCCCAGCCCTGAACTGCCGCCACCCGCCGAGCCGATCGACTTCTACGCGATGATCGGTGTGACGCCTGCGCACCTGTTCCAAGTGGCAACCGAAGGCCAAAAGGCCGCTTTTATCTACCGCGAGCTGAATCGACGCAATCTGTTCAATATGCTCGCGGACGATGATGAAGAGATCGGCGTATTGCAGCCCAAGGAGCCGCTCAAGCCTAGCGTGATCGATGAGGCGACCCGCCAGCGCCAACACCAGATCCTGCTGAGCAGTGGCATGACGAACGAGGAGCGCGAGGCGAAGGTGCTTGAACTTGAGGTGGCGCGGCGCATTCTGATCACGAATCGCTGGCGCGTCATCTACGATGGGCTGCTGCGCGACTTTTACGAAGGCCGTTTCGATAATGGTCGGCTCGATACGCTGCACTACTTGCAGGCGCAGGCCCGCGCCGAGATCGCCGAGGAGCGCGGCGATCTCCCTTCGCCCGAGGAAGCCGCCATCTTTCTGCGCCAAGGCCGTGGCTATTTGGAGACCGGCCTGCCGGGCGAGGCGATCGAGCCGCTGCGCTTTGCGGTGAAGGCGATGCCCGATTCCGCCGAGGCCCACGCCGCGTATGCCCGTGCCATCCTGACATCCGACGATCCTGTCGCACTGGGGGCGCATCAACTCCGCCAAGCGCTGATGAGTCTCCAATGGTTGGAGGCGCGCGGCGCATCTCAAGAGCCGTGGAGCGGGCTGTGTCGCGGGCTGCTCGCCCGTGATCACGGCGATCTGGCGGAGGCTGAGCGCGAACTGCAACAGGTGGCCGGGCACGATAGCCGAATGGCTGTGGCTTGGCGTGCATTGGCAGGGCTGGCGCTTGGGCGCGGCGCAACCGATGAGGCGTTGCATGCTGCCCGTCGCGCGTTGGCCGTCGATGCGCAGGATGAGCGGACGCTGCTGCTGATCGTTGGGGCATGCCTCCAAGCGCGTCGCCGCAACGAGGCCGCCGAAGCGGCTGCCCAAATTGCGCAGATCCGAGGCCAAGGTACAACAGCCGAGATGATCCTGGTTGAAATGGGTGGTTAACTGCTCGTTTGGAGGTCTTGGTGGCGCCAATGAGCTATGGTATACTCAACGTGTGAGTGCTAGAGAAATTGAAACTGGGTTTTTCGTTTGTGGCGTGATTAGTTGATGCCGGAATCACCTACTAGCGCGCCTCCCAAACATTGAGGTGTGTATGCGAAGACGTTTTCCGCTATTTGCTGCTCTCTTTGTGTTGGCTACCTTTTTGTGGCCCGCTTCCTGGGTGGGAGCGGCTCCCGCTGCTGCCGAGGGCTCCCCAGGATTTGTGTACGTGCCCGAAACTGGCCATAACATTGGCGGACAGATTAAGCGTTTTTACGATTCGCATGGCGGCTTAGATCTGTTTGGTCTGCCGTTGACAGAGGTGTTTGAGGAAGATGGCTTGCAGGTGCAGTATTTCGAGCGGGCACGCTTCGAGATCCACCCTGAACTGCCTCCCCAGTTTCGCATCACGTTGACGCGCCTTGGTGCCGAGCTCACCCAGGGCCGCAGCGATCCTGCCTTCCAGTGGTTGAGCAGTTCGCCCAGCCCCGATCGCGATTTCTTCCCGCAGAGCGGCCACAGCTTGGGTGGTGTGTTCCGCGGTTACTGGCAGAGTCGTGGCGGCCTGCCGGTGTTCGGCTACCCGATCTCCGAAGAACTGTTCGAGCAGAACCCCAGCGATGGCCAGAGCTACTTGGTGCAATACTTCGAGCGGGCGCGCTTCGAGTATCACCCCGAGTTGACTGGCACGCCCTACGAAGTGCAGCTCGGCCACCTTGGCCGCCAACTGCTTGAGCAACGGCCTGCCGCTCAGGCAGCGAGCGCGCCAGCCGAGCCGATCGTGCTGTTGGGCCGCGCGGTCACGGGCTACGCCACCTCGATCGCCGAGCGCCGCCAGAATATCGCCGTCGCCACTGCAATGTTCGATGGCGTGGTGGTGCAGCCCGGCGAGGAGCACTCGTTCTTGGCTGCTGGCGACTTCTCGGAGGAGAATGGCTTTGTGGACGGCTACGCGATTGTGGGTGGTCGGATGGAGAAGGTGATCGGCGGTGGGTTGTGCCAAGTCTCCACCACGCTTTTCCGCGCTGCCTCCAACGCCGGGATGGAGATCACGCGCCGTGTCGGCCATAGCCACGTGGTCTACTTCTACGAGAACATCCTTGGCTTCGACGCCACCGTGTTCAGCCCGAGCGTCGATTTCCGCTGGCGGAACGACACCAACGCGCCGGTCTATATTTCGGCCTCGTCGAATCCCGAGGCCGCTACTGTCACATTCGAGTTGTGGGGCGTGAGCGATGGGCGCACCGTCTCGTACCAGGGCCCGTTCACCAAGAATGTGAAGCGCCCCGGCACGCCCGTCTGGCAGTACGACCCGACGTTGCCGGCTGGACGCGTCGAACAGATGGTGCATGGCCGCTCGGGCATGGATGTGACCTATATTCGCACCGTCACGATGCCGGATGGCACGATCAAGCACCAGAACAACTGGTTCACGCGCTACACTCCGTGGGAAGATTTCTACGTGTACGGCCCGGGCGTCACGCCACCCGAAGGTGTGCGAGTGATCGGCGCTCGTTCTCGGTAAAAAAGCGGAGTTCATGCGGTTCTGCACATTTGCGGTAGGGCCAAAGCGTCGGGTATAATAGCGCTAGTTTGCGGCTCTGACCGCGCGATATTGGTGCATTACGCTGTTTCATGCCGCCCCTCGCGCACACGCTGCCGAGGGGCGTCGTACGGTGTGGTCGGCCTAACGATGAGCGATGACGATTGTTCGAGTGACCATCGTTTCAAGTCATCGTTCTGGAGGAGATAGATGCTCAATTTTCTGAAGAAAATCGTCGGCGATAGCAACGACCGTGCGGTCAAGCAGATCCTACCAATTGTCAAGAAGATCAACGATCTCGAACCGGCTTTTCAAGCCTTATCGAATGAACAATTGGCGGCGAAGACCAGCGAGTTTAAACAACGCCTCGCCGACGGTGAGGATCTCGATGATCTCCTGCCCGAGGCGTTCGCCACCGTGCGCGAGACTGCGCGCCGTGTGATTGGTCAACGCCACTACGATGTTCAGTTGATCGGCGGTATTGTGCTCCACCAGGGCAAAATCGCCGAGATGAAGACCGGTGAAGGTAAGACGCTCGTCGCTACGTTGCCGCTCTATCTGAATGCGCTCGAAGGCAAAGGTTGTCATTTGATCACGGTCAACGACTACCTTGCCAAGGTCGGTGCAGGCTGGATGAGCCCGATCTTCCATATGCTCGGCCTGTCGGTCGGTTTTATCGCTCACGACTATTCGGCGCTCTACGACCCCGATTACATCGACCCGAACGCCAACCCCGAGGATCAACGCCTCATCCACTGGCGACCGTGCAGCCGCCGTGAAGCCTATCTCGCCGATATCACCTACGGTACCAACAACGAGTTCGGCTTCGACTACCTGCGCGACAATATGGTGTTGGAGTTGTCGCAGGTCGTGCAGCGCGAGCTGAACTACGCCATCGTCGACGAGGTCGATAATATTCTGATCGACGAGGCCCGCACGCCGCTGATCATCTCTGGCCCTGCCCAGGAGAGCAGCGAGGAGTACCGCACCTTTGCGCGCTTGGTGCCGAGCCTTAAGCCCAGCCCGTACACTCCCGATCAGATCAAGAAGGAATTTATCGAGGACCCCGAGGGCGATTTCCTGATCGACCCGCGCAGCAAGAGCATCCAACTCACCGATGCGGGTATTGCCAAGATGGAGCGGGCGCTCAACATCCCCGAGGGCGAGAGCCTCTACGACCCGAAATATTACGAGTTGACGCACTATCTCGATAACGCCTTGAAGGCGCAGTTCATTTACCAGCGCGACCGCGATTATGTGGTCGAGCCAAATGGCGAGATCGTGATCGTCGATGAGTTCACCGGTCGTAAGATGCCGGGCCGCCGCTGGAGCGATGGCCTGCATCAGGCGGTTGAGGCCAAGGAACGTGTGCCGATCAAGCAAGAGAACATGACGCTGGCAACCATCACGTTCCAGAACTACTTCCGCATGTACAAGAAGCTCTGCGGTATGACAGGTACGGCCTACACCGAGCGCGAGGAGCTTGGCAAAATCTATAATCTCGATGTGGTGATTATTCCCACCAATCGCCCGATGATCCGCAAGGATTACGACGATCAGATCTACCGCACCGAGAAGGCCAAGTTCGAGGCGGTGATCCGCGAGATCCAGGAGATGCAGGCGATCGGTCGGCCCGTGCTGGTCGGTACAACCTCAGTCGAGACCTCCGAGCGCCTCAGCCAGCTGCTCCACCGTCACGGCATCAAGCATCAGGTGCTGAACGCGAAACACCACGAGCGTGAGGCCGCGATTGTGGCGCAGGCCGGACGACTCGGCGCTGTCACGATCGCCACCAATATGGCTGGTCGTGGTACCGACATTTTGCTTGGCGGTAACGCCGATGGCCTGATCGAGGAGATGCTGAAGAAGCATAACCTCACGATCGAGGAGGCCACGCCCGAGCAGATCAAGCAGGCCCAGGCCGAGGCGCAGGAAATCGTCAATGCCGAACGGGCCAAGGTGATTGAGCTTGGCGGCTTGCACATCATCGGTACCGAGCGCCACGAGGCCCGCCGTATCGATAATCAGTTGCGCGGTCGCGCTGGACGCCAGGGCGATCCCGGTTCGTCGCGCTTCTACCTCTCGCTCGAAGACGATCTGATGCGTCGCTTCGGCCCGATGGATCGCGTCAAGAGCATCATGGAGCGCTTGGGTGTCGATGACGATGTGCCGATCGAGGCTCGCCTGATCAACCGCTCGATCGAAGGTGCGCAAACACGCGTCGAGGGCTACAACTTCGACATCCGCAAGCACACCGTGCAGTTCGACGACGTGATGAACAAACAACGCTCGATCATCTACGCGGATCGCCGCGCTATCCTCGAAGGCCAGGATATGCGCGATCGCATTCTGGAGATGATCGGCGAGGAGATCGGCGCGCAGATCGATCAGCACCTCAGCGAGGAGCTTGAGCCGGAGGAGTGGGATCTTGAGGCTTTGGTGCGCGCGGTTCGCACCATCGCCCCGACGTTGCCCGCCAATATCACCGCAGATTCGCTCGATGGCCACACCCGTGACGAGATCGAGGATATACTGGTCGAGGCGGTTGAGCAGGTCTACGAGGAGCGCGAGAAGGCGATCGGCGCTGAGAATATGCGCTATGTCGAACGCCGGATGATGCTCGGCGCTATCGACCGCCAGTGGGTCGATTACTTGACGGGCATGGAGGATTTGCGCCAGGAGATCGGCCTGCAATCGGTGGCCCAGCGCGATCCGCTCGCCGAGTACCAGCGCGCCGCCTACGGCATGTTCGATCAGCTGAAAGCGAACATTCAGCGCGATATCGTCTACCAAATCATCCCGGTTTCGTTCCAGTACGAGCAGCACCTTGCACAAGTCGAGGCCGAGCAGCGACAGCGCATGCAGATGGCTCAGAAGGCTGGCATGAGCGAGGAGCAGGCCAAGGCCGCCCGTACGGTGCGCAAGGCGGTGCCTAAGATCGGTCGCAACGATCGTTGCCCCTGCGGCAGTGGCAAGAAGTTCAAGGATTGCCACCTTGGCCGCGAGGGCGAACTGCTCGCGCTGTTGCAGAGCGGTCAGGCTGCAGCTGCCCCGTCGGTGGGCATGCAGCTTGCTACTGGCGGTAGTAGCAATGCTCGGCAAGGCGTGGCATCGGGCAATCAGGCACGCAATAAGTCCGCCGCTCCGGCTGGACGCGGCAAAGGTTCGTCCAAAAAGAAATAGTCTGGCAGACCTCGGTCGCGCCGACAACGAAGTGGCCCGCGCCGTACAAGCACGCTCACACCAGCGTGTGTGTGCAGCCGGGCCAACGTTTTTAGGCGCGAATGCTATGCTGTAAAGAGAGAAAAACGTGACAAATCTTCAACGACCACGTCCTGTCGTGCTCGCTATCCTCGATGGCTGGGGCGAGCGCGCCGAAACCGAAGGCAACGGTATTAAACTCGCCAATACGCCCAATATCGATCACTGGCGAGCGACACGCCCTTGGACGCTGCTCGGTGCTGCCGAGAAGAATGTCGGCCTGCCACTCGGCCAGATGGGCAACTCGGAAGTCGGTCACCTCAACCTTGGCGCTGGCTTCGTCGTGATGCAGGATATCACCTTGATCGACGATAGCATCGCCGATGGCAGCTTCTTCGAGAACGAGGCGCTGAACAAGGCCGTGCAGCACGTGCGCGATCGCGGCAGCCAGTTGCATATCATCGGTCTGCTCGGCACGGGTGGCGTGCACAGCCACATGAACCACGAGAAGGCGTTGATCGAGCTTGCCAAGCGCAGCGGCCTCGACCGCGTGTTCGTGCACGCCTTCACCGACGGGCGCGACACCATGCCTCGCAGCGGTTTGGGCTACCTCGAAGATCTCGAAGCGTATATGCAGCAGCTCGGCGTGGGCCGCGTGGCGACTGTGGTTGGGCGCTACTACGCGATGGACCGCGACAGGCGCTGGGAGCGCACCAAGCTCGCGTACGATGCGCTCGTCTCGGGCGTGGGTGAGCCAGTGCCGAGCGCCAGGGTCGCCATCCAAAACTCCTACGACCAGGGCGTCACCGACGAGTTCATCAAGCCCGCCGTGGTGGTGGAGAACAATCAGCCGATCACCACGATCCGCGAGGGCGACTCGATCATCTGCTTCAACTTCCGCGCCGATCGGGTGCGCCAGATCACCCGCGCCTTCGTGTTGCAGGATTTCGACGGCTTCGCTCGCTCGGCCCTGCAAGACCTGATCTACGTGACGATGACCGAGTACGAGAAGGGCTTGCCCGTCGAGATCGCGTTCGAGAACGACGATGTGAGCGTGCCGCTCGCCAAAGTGATCAGCGATGCTGGTTTGCGCCAACTGCACGTGGCCGAGACCGAGAAGTACGCCCACGTCACGTTCTTCTTCAACGGCGGTCGAGAGGAGCCTTTCCCCGGTGAGGATCGTTTCTTAGCGCCCTCGCCGAAGGAAGTGCCGACCTACGACCTCAAGCCCGAGATGAACGCCTACGGTATCCGCGATGGCATCCTCAAGGCGCTCGCCGATGATACCTACGATTTTATCATCGTCAACTTCGCCAACGCCGATATGGTCGGCCACACGGGTGTGATCCCGGCGGTGATCAAGGCGGTGGAGACGATCGACGAGTGTTTGGGCGCGATCGTGCCGGAGGTGTTGGCGAAGGGCGGTGCGGTGCTGATCACCGCCGATCACGGCAACGCCGAGCAACTGATCGACCCCGCGACGGGTGGTCCGCACACGGCTCACACCACCAATCCCGTGCCGTGCATTCTGGTCGCTGCACCGGGTATTGGCTTGGATAACGCCACGCTGCGCAGTGGCGGTCGGCTCTCGGATGTCGCGCCAACCGTGCTCGATCTGCTCGGCTTGAGCCTCGCCCCCGATATGACTGGCAAGAGCTTGATCGTGAAGGGCTGATCTGGCGTGGTAGCCGATGCGCTACCGTGTTCGTGCCATTTGTTGTGATGTCAAGGCGCTGCTACGTGTAGCACCTTGACATTACTGTTCTCTCATTTCGCATCACAGAGGGTACTCCGATACGCTTCGCATCATCCGACTAAAGTCGTTTTGTGATAAGTCGCGTTGTATGCTATACTTTTGGCTGTATAAGGCCATATCTGGGAGTAGTAAGCGCGCCCTTCAGAGAGCGGCTGGTTGGTGAGAAGCCGCAACAGCGCCGAACTCGCCCAGATCAGCGCCGAACCAGGGAAACCGGTCTTGTTCCGGCGTAGTTGGTTCCGGTTGCGCCCGTTAACGCGCACAATGAGGATCGCAAACCTTTCGCTTGCGATCGAATTGGGGTGGTACCACGGAGCGCAGCCTTCGTCCCTAGCTAGGGGCGAGGGTTTTTTGTTGGTAACGGCATGTCTGAAACGACCTATGACTCGTATGCCGCGATCTACGACGTGGCGCGCCAAGGCCGTTTCGGCGAAGCGCTCGCTACTTGGTCGCTCGGCTGGTTGGCCGAACGCAACGTAACACCCAAACGCGTGCTCGACTTGGCCTGTGGCACTGGCGTGGCAACGCTGCGCTTCGCCGATGCCGGATGCGCCGCGTTTGGACTGGATCGCTCGGAGGCGATGTTGCGTATCGCACAGGCCCGCGCTCGCGATGCACACGCCAACGCTGTTTTTGCGCTCGGCGATATACGCGAAATCGGCACGAATCCGGCGCTCGCCAATTGGCTCGCCTCGGCAGAACAGCCGACCTGTGAGCTGGTCACGTGTTTCGCCGATAGCTTGAACTACCTGCTCGACGACGGCGATCTCGACCGCGTGTTTGCAGGAGTGGCGGGGGTGCTGGCTCGCGATGGCTTTTTGATTTTCGATCTGAACACTGAGGCCGAATACGAAACGTGGGAAGCGCGCGATGTGATTGTCTACGACGATAACGCGCATTTGGTGTATCAGCAGCTCGATTACGCACCCGAACGACGGATCGCAACTGGCCGAATCGTTTGGTTTGTCCGCGAGATCGATCTGTGGTGGCGCGGCGAGGAGACGCACTATCAGCGCCCTTGGAGCGACACTGATGTTTGCGACGCTCTCGCACGGGCGGGTTTTGCACTGATACAACGCTACGATCCCACAAATGGCGCGATGGAGGAAGCAACAGCGCAGGCACGGCGGGTGGTCTATATCGCCCGTAACGTTGGATAGATGGAAAGGCAACGACCATGGATGTGCAAGCAATCAGAATGCTGTACGAGTACCAGGAGTGGGCCACGAATCGAATCCTCGATCAGGTGGCACTCGTATCGCAAGAGCAGTTTACCAACGCCAAGCTTGGTTACGCTAACTTGCACATCACCCTTACGCATCTCCTTGGCAGCGAGATGGTTTGGCTCCTTCGTTGGCAGGGCCAGTCGCCGCGCACCAAGGCTAGCCCTGCCGATTTCGCCACCTTCGACATGGTGCGCTCGTTCTGGGAGAAATCGAGCAAGCAGATGCGCGATTTCGTCGCAACGCTCGACGATGCGGCGTTGCAGCGAACGATTTCGTACACAACGATGGCGGGAGAAGCGTACGCTCAGCCACTCTGGCAGTTGATGTTGCATCTCGTCAACCATGGCACGCAGCATCGCAGCGAGCTCGCCATGCTGCTGACGGAGCTGGGTCATTCGCCAGGCGATATCGATATCATCACGTTTTTGCGTACGACTGAAATGAACAATCAAACAATGTCGCAGAGCGGCGTTGTTGCCAATCCATAAAGTAAGAGGAACGCCGAATGACAACACCAACAAAGAAACCACGCAGCGAGCGCTTCGATCCCGCGATTGAGCCGCGCTGGCGCGAATTCTGGGAGCGCGAGCAGATCTTCAAGGCAGGTCGTCGTCCGGGTGCGCCGAGTCGCTACATCCTGGAAATGTTCCCCTACCCAAGTGGCGACCTGCACGTGGGCCACTTGAAGAATTATGTGATCGGCGACGCGCTGACACGCTACTACGTTATTCGCGGCTACGATGTGCTGCATCCCTTCGGTTGGGACGCCTTCGGCTTGCCCGCCGAGAACGCGGCGATCAAGTTCAAGCGCCACCCCCGCGAGTGGACCTACAACAACATCGCCGAGTCGAAGAAGTCGCTGGAGATCGCCGGCATCATGTACGACTGGTCGTGCGAGGTGACTACCTGCGATGCCGACTACTACAAGTGGAACCAGTGGCTGTTCCAGTTGCTGTACTCCAAGGGCCTGGCCTACCGCGCCAAGGGTACCGTGAACTGGGACCCGGTGGATCAGACCGTGCTGGCCAATGAGCAGGTCGATGCCGAGGGCCGCAGTTGGCGCAGCGGCGCGAAGGTCGAGAAGCGCGAATTGGAGCAGTGGTACTTCAAGATCACGGCTTACGCCGAGCGCCTGCTGAACGACTTGGATAAGCTGGAGAACTGGCCCGAGCGCGTCAAGACGATGCAGCGCAACTGGATCGGCAAGAGCGAGGGTGCTGAGGTCACCTTCCACTCCGAGCAGGGCGACCCGATCGTGGTCTTTACCACGCGGCCCGATACGCTGTGGGGCGCGACCTTTATGGTGCTGGCTCCCGAGCATCCGCTGGTCGCCAAACTGACCACGCCGGATCGCAAGGAGGCCGTAGAGGCGTATGTGGCTCAGGCGCGCCTGTCGAGCGAGATCGAGCGCACCAGCACCTCGAAGGCCAAGACGGGTGAGTTTATCGGCGCCTACGCCATCAACCCCGTCAACGACGAGCGCATCCCGATCTGGATCGCCGATTACGTGCTGATGGGCTACGGTACCGGCGCGATCATGGCCGTGCCCGCCCACGACCAGCGCGACTTCGAGTTCGCCCGCCAATTCGGCCTGCCCATCAAACTGGTGGTGCAGCCAGCTGGCCAGAACATCAGCGCCGACGACCTGACCGAGGCATGGCCCGACGAGGGTGTGATGGTCAACTCCGGCCCGCTGAATGGCATCCCGGCCGGTAAGGGCGAAGGCCAGAGTGTCAAGGCCGCTATCGCTTGGCTGGAGGAGCATGGCAAGGGCAAGGGCACCGTCACCTACCGCCTGCGCGACTGGCTGATCAGCCGCCAGCGCTACTGGGGCACGCCCATCCCGATGATCCACCGCAAAGACGGCTCGATTGTGCCTGTGCCGCAGGATCAACTGCCCGTCGTGCTGCCCGAAGTCACCGACTACCTGCCCAAGGGCACGTCGCCGCTGGGTGCCGCCACCGATTGGGTCAATGTCACCGACCCGGAGACTGGCGAGCCTGCCCGCCGCGACACCGACACGATGGACACCTTCGTGGACTCGTCGTGGTACTTCCTGCGCTACTGCGACGCGAAGAACGAGAACGAGATCTTCTCGAAGGAGGCCGCCGCCAAGTGGATGCCCGTCGATCAGTACATCGGCGGTATCGAGCACGCCATCCTGCACCTGCTGTACTCGCGCTTCATCACCAAAGTACTGTACGACGAGGGCCTGGTGCCGTACGACGAGCCGTTCCAGTCGCTGTTCACGCAGGGCATGGTGCAGCGCCGCGTGCGCACCACGCTGGAGAGCGTCTCGCCCGGTATCGTGCGCTTCCCCGAGGAGTTGCGCCGCAAGATCGATCTGCCCGCCGAGCCGCAGGAGATCGAGCACGCCCGCGCAGCGCTGCGTCAGCACGGCTACACGCTGGAGCAGGAAGATGACAAGTGGGTTGCGGTGAGCGGTCCCGTCACAATGAGCAAGAGCGCTGGCAACGGTATCCCGGTCGGGCCATTCGTACGGCAGTACGGCTCCGATGTGGCGCGCATCGTGGTGCTGTTCGCCGCTCCGCCCGAGAACAACATGGAGTGGACGGACGAGGGCGTGGCGGGTGCGCAGCGCTTCCTGAACCGCATCGTCAGCATGATCGGGCCGGATCGCGAGGAACTGGCTGCGATGGATGGCACGGTCGATCCCGCGACCTTCACGCCTGCCGAGCGCGACCTGTACCGTCGCCTGCACGAGACGATCAAGAAGGTGACGCAGGATACCGAGACGTTCCACTTCAACACCGCCATCGCGGCCCTGATGGAGCTGCTGAACGACGCCACGCGCTACCGCAACGAGATCGACTCGGTGACGCCACTGTTCGCGCTGGTGGCCCGCACCTACGCGAAACTGCTGGCGCCTTTCGCGCCGCACCTGGCCGAGGAGCTGCATAGCTGGATGGGTGGTACGGGCAGCATCTACGATGCTGGCTGGCCGGAGTGGGACGAGTCGGCGCTGGTGCAGTCGGAGATCGAACTGGTGTTGCAGGTTAATGGTAAAGTGCGCGGCAAGATCAACGTGCCCGCCGATGCCGACGAGGAGCAACTGCGCACTTGGGCGCTGAACAACGAGCGCGTGCAGAGCTTCGTGGGCGACAAGACCGTGCGTAAGGTGGTCGTCGTCCCCGGTAAGCTGGTCAATATCGTGGCGTAATCGCGACACTATTCAACCACAAGCCGTCTTGGGTGCTCCAAGGCGGCTTGTTGGTTTTATCTACTGCCGAATTCGGTTGGACAGTGGCTCTATCCAAGCCGTTTTAGCCTGCGGCAGCAAGGTAGTTTCGTTTTTTGTGATGTCGAAGCGCTGCTACGCACAGCGCATCGACATCACTTGCCTGTGATTTGATATGACCTGGTGACACGGTGATTGGTGTAGCGAGAAGTCAAGAACACAAATCGCTGTCATCTCGAACGAGCCGCTAGGCGAAGTGAGAGATCTCAGCGACGAGGCAATGAAAGCAATGGGTGGCATTGACTTTTGACCTACCAGGTGCGTTTTAGGGCTTTCTAAGGCTGTGAAATGTGATTTTGACGCACCTGGCAGGTCGGCAAAGCATTGCAATGATGAACATTGTGCTTCGCTGAGAATGCACTGGGAGATTCTTCACTCCGTGCTACACACCTCGTTCAGAATGGCTCTGAGGAAGCAGCGAACATCGCCGACAGGCGAAGTAGACAGTGAACTCCGCGTCGAGATCGCTCACTTTCGTTCGAGATGACAATGCTATTCTTTGTTTCAGCATTGCACCTGCAACTCACGCTCCCTAAAAAACGAGATGTCAATGCGCTGTTCACCCAGTCACCCAATCACCTTGTCACCCTTTCACCCCATCCCTGTGTAACTTTTGCCGCCCATCAGCGTCTACCACAAGTGAAGGGAGACGCCATGGAGCAATTGATGAGTAAGCCGCTGCTTACAAACGCACTCACACGCAACGCCGAAACCGCAGACGCGCGCCTGCTCGAAATCGGCTACCAGCGTTATTATCGTTCAATACAAGCCTATCTACACCGCCTGTGCGGCTCGCACGAACAAGCCGAGGACCTCGCGCAGGACACTTTCGCCAAGGCTAGCGCCGCCATCCACAAATTCCGTGGCGACGCCTCGCTGCGCACCTGGCTGTTCCAGATCGCCCGCAACACCTACCTCGACACTCTGCGCCGCCCAAGTTCCGTGCGCATCGACACCGAGGAGTTTTTGGCGATCCCCGACGCCGCCAACGACAACGACCCGGTGAGCCGCTACGACGCCAGCGAACACCGCGACCGCATCGCCCTCGCGCTGGGCCAACTGCCCGAACGCCAACGCAGCATCCTGCTGCTGCGCGATGCCGAAGAACTCTCATACATCGAAATCGCCGACGTGCTCGCGATCAGTCTGGCGGCGGTCAAAGTGAACCTGTTCCGCGCACGGCGCGCCTTTCGCGAAGCCTACGCCCAACTCGAAGCCAGCGAACACCCAGGAGAATAACCATGCAAAGCTACGAATCCACCACCCAAGTGCTCTCGCGGCCCGACCAGATCACCTGCGCGATGGTGCAGGACTTGTTGCCGCTCTACATCGAACAAGAAGTCAGCGAGCGCAGCCAAATGACCATCAGCGAGCACATCGCCCAGTGCGCGCACTGCGCAGGCTATCTCGAAGGCACCCGCAACACCCGCACCCAACTGCAACAGGCCCAGCAACAGCGCACCCAAGCCGTCCAGCAGGAGCGCATCCTCTACATCCAACAGTTCGCGCAGAATCCGTGGTCGAGCCTCCTGCTCACCGCCCTGCTCTGCGGCATGGGTGGCGGCTCGATGCTCATCTCCTTCGAACGATTTACAGTGGATCGCCTCTTCCTGCTGTTGCCCGCGCTCGGCGCGTATATCGGATTGCTCGCGCTCGCCCAGCAGAACCGCACCCTCAATCTGCTTAGCGGCATGCACATCGGCCTCGCCAGCATCGTCGGCGTCTTGGGGCTCGTGATGCTCGTGCAAAGCTCCAGCCTGCCGATCGGCTTTTTCGGCTTTCTGTTCCTGCTCGCCGCATTCAGCGCCATCTACATGACCATCATCGGCTCAACCTGGCCAACCCGCTAACACCGAGAGGATGTGCAAAAGCGCATCCTCTCATCAATGCCTTTTTATTTGGGAAGAAAAACCCCAACCGCGTGCAGATAGCCCGTTGTCATGCCTCCGCTTACGAGTGCACGCAGGGCAGCGCTGTGGCTTATATGCGATACTCAGGCGGTTGCGCTATGCGTGGCCGCCACACAGCCAATCGTTGCCAAACGGCGCCTCACGCCGACAACTCCAACATCTTCAACGTCTGCTCCTGCTCAGCGCCGCCGAGCCTCCGCACAAACGCCACCATCAAACAGTGCATCGACACCATCTTCGCATCGCACCGCACGAACCCCAGCGCCTCCAAGCGCTGCAAGCCCAGCGCTAACTGCTGCACCGCGCCTGCATCGCCCGGCGCGATCCCCTGCATCTGCGCCAACCACGCGCGGGGCACCGTTTCGGCCTGCTCGCACTGCCCAAGCCGCAGCAACAAGCGGTACGCATACGCATCGAGCGGCTGCATCTGATCCAAGCGCGCCAGCCCACGGGCGAAGGTGCGCGCCACGTGCAACTCGTGGTTCGTCGTCGAGGGGGCCGCCCCCACCCCACACAGCGCCTGATGCTCCAGCAGCGCATCATCCTGCAACTCCGCCAGCAGATAGCCGGGGTCGTCGAACGGCGCATCGTAGCGGTACGTCGCCAAATAACTGCCCACCAAATGCAGCGCCAACGGCAGATCGCCCAAGCGCGCCGCCAGCGCATGCAGCACCGCTGAGCGCTCGCTGAGGTCGGGGCGATACCTGCATAACAGCGCCACGCTCTCGGCTCGCCGCAACTCGCGCAGCGCCAATACCTGCACCCCTAGCGTCGGCGACCAACGCGCCCGACGGCTCGTCACCAGCACATGGCAACCGCCCGTGGTGGGCCGCCACTGCCGCAGCATCGCCTCATCCTCGCACTCATCGAACACCAGCAAGCGCACCTCCGGCGACTGCCAGCAGCGACGCACCAACCGCACCTGCTCCTCGAACGGCAGCCGATCCCAATCGTCGCGCTCGCACAGACCCGCGCCGCCGCAACGGGCCACCTCCCACCCAATCGCATCGGGGTCGGCGCAGCTGATCCAGAACACACCGCCGGGGAACAACTCGGCATACCGATGAGCGAACGCATTCGCCAACTCGCTCTTGCCCACCCCGCCCATCCCGCAGATCGCCGTCGTCTGCGGCGCATCGTGCCGAAACAGCTCCGCTAGCGCCTGCAACTCCTCGTCGCGCCCGCCGAACAGCGGGTTACGGGCGAACGGCAGACAATGGGGCGCCGACACCGCTACACGTGGCTCCGCCGAGTGCAACGGCGTCGCCTTCGCCTCGGGCAACAGCATCGGCGCATACGTGGCGATCGCCTGATTCCACTCGTTGGCCGGGAACAACTCACGCAACTCGTTGTAGCGGTGCAGCGGCAACTGCGCCAGCGTGCAAAAACGGAGCGCCTCGGCGGCGGTGCAACGCTCCTGCTCGATGCACGAGACTGTGAACGCACGGATCAGCATCACCGTGCGGTCGGGCACCTGGTTGAGCCGACGGTTGGGATCGAGGTATGCGCGGTAAAAGCCGTGGTAATCGAGCTCGACCCGTGCGGCGGCCTGCTGCTTCTGAATGCCCGCCCGCTCGATCCACCTATTCACCAGGGCTGCGGCTGCCAACTTGATCGCTACGCTGTCCATCGCACCCTCCTGCTGCACATCGCTTGTACAGCAGAAAGGAGCCTCACACCTCAAAATCGTATCATCGCCCATCAAAAACGGCGGGTTAGGCTGCCACAACTGGCAACTCAACCCACCATTTCTGGCATCAATCGCAACAACGAACAAGCTATGCTGAATATACCAAAGGTCGCTCGAAAGCGGCTCGCGACAGCGCTGATCGCACCTGAACAACCGAATCATACGAGGCTGAAAGGAAACGATCATGCACAGTTTGCGACGCTGTTTGGCGGCAGGTTTGTTGGCTCTGACGCTGGCGTTTGGCAGTTGGCCTGGCGGCCTGTTGGATGGCTTGTATGTTGAAGGCGCGACCTACTCCGACCCCGCCAATAGTGCTGGCGGCGGCGGCGGCTAAGGGACACTGCGCACCTGAGCGGGCCAGGTACCACCCGCTTCAGGCTGGCGCGTCACCGTCAGACCCGTCGCGCACAAACACGCCCACACAAACGGCGAACGCAACAGCATCGCCTGCGGATGCTCAGCCTCGCTGCACGCAATCAGCTGGCGTTGCGCCTCCGCGAGCGCCGTGGGAGCGTCGTCTCCCTGCACCACCTGGCGGTAAAACGTGTCGAGAAACACGGGAACCGCCAGATCGTAGATCGGCCACAGGCTCGCCACCACCGTGGAAGCGCCAGCGGCCACCAAAGCCCGCCCGATGCCCAGCACCTCATCGCCCGGCAGCAGCTCGCCTGCCGCACCCTCACACGCGGCCAACAGCACCAACGCGCCGCCCAACCCCAACCGCAGCACCTCATCGACCAGCAGATCATCGTCGGCCAGTTTGATATGCCCCAACAAACCGTGCGCCGCGTTGAACTGCGCGTGAGTCGCGATATGCACCAACTCGTACTGCTGCAAGCCACCATCGGCAGCCATCTCGTTAATCGTGTTACGGTTGGCAGCTTCGCCAGCTAGGCGCACTGTAGGGCCAGGCCACAACTCGGCCACCTGCTTCAGCGATTCTAGCGCCACAGGCAGATCGCGCGCTCGCCCGCCGAACGTCTCACAGCCGATCAGCAGCGCCGAAGAACTTCGGCTCGGCAGCTTGGCATCGCGCACCTGCAGATCGAGCGAGGGCAATAGCTGGAGGATCGCCCGCTCGGCGAGCCACGCATCGCCCAGGTGCAGCGCCGCCCACGGGATCGCATGCAGCGGGCCAGTCGGCACGATCAGCAGGCGGTGGCGGGGATGCAGCCGTGCGCGCAACTCAGGCGCCAACAGCCGATTCGCCAGCGCCCGCAGCACCGCCCACGGTGTGCTCGTTTTGCCCCGCAACAATGCCAGATCACGGAACGTGGTCAAACGATGCTTCGGATGGCAGGCCCGCTCGATCAACTCCTGCAGCTCGCTATCGAAGGGCGTACTCGTGCAGGTGAGTTGATCGGCAGTGATGCAGATCATCAAAATCTGCTGATCGACCTGCTGCGTGGTCAGCAACGTCCAATCGTGGCCATAGGCGCTGTTCAACCGCTCGCGCAGGCGCTCCAGATCGAACGGCTCGCCCTCGTTCAACAGCGTCACATTGCTGTAGTGCCGCGATTGGATCAGCGCGCTGACGTATTTGCGCATCGTCGCATCGATCTTGTCGCTCGGCGCGCCCATTTTGATCTGGCTGCGCAGGCGATCACGCAGCCGATCCCGAAGCGCTTGCAGGCTGGGGGGCGGCGCGCTCACCGAGACGAGCAATTGCTGCTGAAGCACCACCGCGCGCTGTTCCTCGGCCACCATCACCAACGCAGCGAGATCCTCGCGCCGAAGCGCAAGCCGCAGCGTATCCTGGTACAGTTGGCTGGCCTGGCTGAAGAGCGCGCTGGAGGCGTGCTCGCTGATGATCCGATTGCGCAGTTTGGCCACCACGCTGCTCGCGGTGCGGTACTGTGCCCACGCCTCATCGAGATCGCCGATTTGCTCGCACGCGCGCCCCAACCCATGATGCGCCAACCAGGCATGCGCGGGGCGCTCGACCAGATCGGGCAGTGCCTCGCGGAAGCAGGCGCATGCCTCGGGCAGTTCGTGCAGATCGAGGTGCAACAACCCCTGCTCGACCAAACATTCGGCGATCGCCTTTCGATTGTGACGCTGAACGAATACTGAGAGGGCGCGTTGGAGTTTCTCGAATGCGGCGCCGTTCTCGCCGCACTGCCGCAGCGCACATGCCTGTTCTAGCAGCAGTTCGGCGTATTCGAGTTGGTCGCCCATGGCGAGCACTGCAGGCTCAAGCTCGCGCAACATTTCCAGCGCGGCCTCTGGTTGGCCCTGCACTCGCATCAGCATCGCTTGGGTGCGCTCGCTTCCCAGGCTGAGGCGCTGGTTGCCGAGTTTGTGGTAGGTCTGTTGCGCGTAGCGATACGCGAGCGCGGCCAGGTCGTAGAGGCCGCTGTAGTAGGCGAGCGCGCCGAGGTTCATATCGCAGCCAGCCGCCAAATCGCGTCGCTGCGCTTGGGCGAACAGCGTGCGGGCCTGCAGGGTATGTGCGATCGAGGTGGGATAATCGCCGAGCAGCGAGGCCAAGACGCCCAACTCGCGCTCGCAGAAGCCGATCCGCAGCGGTAGGTCGAAGCGCCAAAAGGTGGTCAACGCCGCTTGGAGGTCGGCGCGGGTGAGCTCGAACTGCTCGCGGCGCAACCAGATCCAGGCCCGTTCGACGAGCACGCGGGCCACCCAGATCGGGCGGTTGAGCGCGCGAAAGATCTCCAACGCCTGATCGGCGGCCTCTGCGGCGGCATCGAGTTCACCGCAGCTCGTCAGCGTCACGCTCATCACCATGGCGTAGCGCGCCCGATCGGCTTCATCGCCAGCGAGTTGTAGTAGGGCGGGTTGCTGTTGGGCCAGCGCGCGCGCCTCCGATGGGCGGCCCAACAGGTTGAGGTGGGCGATCTGCTCGTTGCGCGCTTGCAGCAGCAGTTTCCACTGCTGGGCCTGTTCGCAGTCTGCGACGAGTTCGTTCCAGGCATCTTGAAGGTGCGAGCCTTCGCCGGCCAGTTGGCGCGCTTGCAGCAGGCTCAAGCGGCAGAGGAGCATCGCGTTGTGATCGGCCTGATGCTGGAACAATTGCAGCGCCTGTTCCAGCGATTCGCGGGCGGCGGAGGCGTGTTCGTAGCGTAGTTGCGCGTACCCAAACACATAGGCGGCCCAAGCGTGTTCCGCTGAGCCTTCGGCACGTTCTAACAGGCGTTGGGCGAGGCGAACCGCACGGCGTGGATGCTTTTCAGCTAACCGTAACAGTCGGGTGTGTAACAATGGTGGGGTTGTGGGTGTTGAATGATGTTCAGGTGTCGTCTGGTACATATTCCTCGATGCTGACCTGCATAGGCGGCCCAACTTGATCTGCCAGTAGCGCATCGGGCATCGAACATATCTGCGCTTGGCCTTGGGCGTCGAATGGCGCAGTAAAACGGTGTTCACCAATGGTGATGACTGCTGTGCCGCTGATCGGCGGCACGATCAGCACCTTGATCGTCCAAGTAGAGGCGTGTTGCTGCATGGAAATGCTGATCTGATGATTCGCTTGTTCTTCCTCCGCCACCACCATCTCGTCATCGGCATCGCCCCAAGCGTTACCAAGCAACCGCTGCATGCCAAACACCGAGTGGAGGAATACGCGCGATAATTCGATGACGGGCAGGTGCAGTGGGACGCGGGGCGTTCGTGTTGGGAGGGGTGCGGGCGAACGACGGGGCAATGGAGGAAGCTCGTTTGCTTCTTGAGCTTGCAGTAGGGTATTGGTTATCTCATAAACCTCGCTACACTCTTCGCAAAGCAGCAGATGCCACCACAATACAGGATCGTGTCGAAGTGCGGCGAGTTCGCCATGTTCTCGTTCGTATTCAATATATGTATCAAGACGATAATGTTGGATTTCGCAGGAACTTGCTTCTTTTAAGGCTTGAGTACCAATAAGCTCACCTGCTAGCATTGCAAGTGCGCCGTGACACGTAAGGCACTGTTGTACGTGCTTGATCAAAGCATCTTGCGGTGGGGATGGATCAGAACCAAAAGCTGTTTGCTCCAGCCACTGCCGTAGATCCGAACAAGAATTTTGCAACATATCACATACCTTTATTGGCCGCGTACTCCTCTTACATCATGTACCCATTAGGTATGGATTGCGCTTGTTTTTTTGGTAGCATCCTGCTGCTTCGTTTGAACAAGCAACAATCACTACCAATAAGACGGCATCAAGGCTGCATGGTTTCTTCGTAATCGGAGCGCCAAGTGCGGATGGTGGGATGTTCGCGCAGGATGGTGCGCACCTGTAGGAGCAGTGCACGCACTCGCGAGGGGTGCAGGTGCACGAGCGAGCCAATTTCGGAACTTGATAGTTCGTCGATCACCCAAAGTTGGAAGAAGTGAGCCAAACGGTTATCGGGATGTTTGGACAAAATCTCCATGATATGCTGGTACAACTGATGCCCATTGGCGATCTGTTCAGCAGTGGGGGTGCAGTCCACCGGCTCCGTATCTGCAGTGAGCTTATTCAGCGATTCTGGCCGAACGGCCCGCTTCGAGCGGCGGCTGTCGCGCAGGTGGCGGCGCACGCTCTGCACCACCACGCGGTTCGCCCAGATCTCCAGGCGACTTTGGTAGCGATAGCTCGGCAGGGCGCGCACAAGCTCGGTGCGGGCGATCTGCGCCAAATCGTCGCTATCGATCGCGTGGTCGCTCGACCACCATAAGCCGGTGCGCCGCAAGATAACCAACACCTGAGACATCCATTCGGCCCACGCCTGCACATGATCCGCTTGGGCACTATCTCGCAATGCTGCAACCTTCCGATGCTCTGTGTGATAGTGCATCACAGCCGTGCGTATTTGTTCGATGCTCGCCTGCTCATCGAGCAGTGATTCAAGTTCTAGAGCATACTGTTGGCATGTATCGGTATCGAGATCCCAACCAAACTCGTCGTTACACGCTTGAACCACAGAGAGATAATCGGGGACAGTTGCTATTTGGCGCATGATTCATGCTCCATAAATTGATGGAGGTGACCCGTTTTTTGCGCTGGAACAGGCTGATTGGCTGTGTGAGGTCTGAACTAGACAGCACGGAGTGCTGCGAAACACAACAGGCAAACGTATGGAATGTGTAGCATTGTTGGAATGTTAACAAGGATGCCATTGTTCCTATTATACTCTAGAATTGAACCAATTCATTACTCATATTCTAAAGAAAAATTCATTCTTGGCGCTATAATGAGGAAATTGCCTAACGTATTGTAGCAGGGGTGAAAATAATAGTGATATGGAGTATTTAATGTTGTTGTATCAGGAGAAGAAATGTTTTTTGTTGGAAAATAGTTTTCTTGAAGAATGGTGCTAAAATCGTTGGAGAGAGATAATCTGTGGTAGCAAAATACGTGTTTGTGATAGTGTCGATGCGCTGCGTGAACAGGGCATCGACACCTCCTTCTCTGGAGTGGGCTGCTATGAGTTGAAAGACCGTTGTGCGTGATACGCGGATTTACGACAGCCCAGGAATGACGTATTTGAAGTTGCCTTCGCCCGCCGTCCGCTCCAGCTGTGCGATGATGCGCGGCGCATCGTCGTAGGGGCCTGCGATGAACAGCGGTTTGCCTTCCTCATCGCCCACCGGCACCTCGGTTGGATCATTCTGTGGCCAGGCCCCGTGCAGCAGGTGAATGCTCTGTTGAAAGACGGGGTGCGGCTTGAAGCCGTACTTCGCGGCGAACTCCACGCCCAGCGGAATGATCTTGGCGACCAGATCGAGCGATGTCGGCTGCATCTGGTAGTGTTCCCGCAGGAGGCCGTACAACCCGGAACGATAGGCGTATTCGTCCTTAGCCATCTCGGTCTGCGAGTCCTTCACGCCTAAGCAGGTCAGATCGACCAGGTAGCTTGCTACTGCGATGCGACCTGAGTTGGGTGAACGGCGAGCGACCAATATGATGGCAAGCGACTCTTTGTCTGCCCAGTTCTTCGAGAGCAGCACCTCGTAGACGGGCCAGTGTGCGGCGAGCGCAAACCCGGTGAGGGGTTTCTCTTGTTTCTGCTTTTCTTCGACATGCGCACACTACTTCAGCGCCTTGAGCGCACGCTCAACGCTATCCTTCGGGCTGACGTTCACCTGTGCATCGGCGATCCGCCCCTCCTCGTCGATCACGAAGTGGCTGCGGATGATGCCCATGTATTTCCGCCCCATCATCGACTTCTGGCCCCAGACGCCGTAGGCTTCGGCGACCTTGTGCTCATCATCGACGAGCAGCGTGAAAGGTAGGTTATACTTGGTCTTGAAGCGCTGGTGCGATTTGACGTTGTCGGGGCTGATGCCCAGGACGGTCGCGTTGCGCTCCTCGATCTCGAGGTAGTGATCGCGGAAGCCGCACGATTGTGTGGTGCAGCCCGGTGTGTCGTCCTTCGGGTAGAAGTACAGGATAACCCGCTTGCCTCGGAAGTCGGAGAGTTTGACGATTTCGCCAGTATCGCTCGACAATTCGAAGTCGGGCGCAAGCGCGCCAACTGTGAGTGTTTGTTCAGACATGCCTATCTCCTTTTCTATGCACGCTGGCATTGTATCGTAAAAATGATCGGTGTGTTACGCTTACTCGAATCTTGGTTGAGATCATTGAAAGCCGTGGTAGTCTGCGGCAGCAAGGGGCTTTGTGATGAGCGATGTTGATCTACGGTTTTTACGGCGAGCGATTGAGCTTGCGCAACAGGCTCGTGATCATGGGAATCATCCGTTTGGCGCGCTGTTGGTGAGCGCCGATCAGCAGGTGTTGTTGGAGGCCGAGAATACGGTGATCACCGAGCGCGATGTGACCGGGCACGCCGAGACGAATCTGGTGCGCTTGGCGACCCGACACTTTTCGCCCGAGCAGTTAGCGACCTGCACGCTCTACACCAGTACCGAGCCGTGCGCGATGTGCGCTGGCGCGATGCACTGGGCGAACATCGGGCGGATGGTGTTTGCGCTGAGCGCGGCGCGTTTCTATGAGTTCCTTGGCTCGCCTCCCGATGAGCTGAAGATCGATAGCCGCGAGCTGTTCAGCCGCAGTCAGCGCCCGATCGAGGTGGTTGGCCCGCTGCTCGAAGAGGAGGGGCTGAAGGTTCATGAGGGGTTCTGGTTCTAGCGTCGGTGATGGGCGATGGAGGCGTTGCGAGGCTGTGTGTGGCGATGTGCGGCTGCGGCCAGCAAGCGCGAGCGGAGCGAGTGCGCCATCACGTTGCCCACGAGACGGCTGTGCCGTAGCGACGGGCGTTGAGGCGGCGGTTGCGCTTTTCTTCCAACCCAAACCAAACACATATCAAAGGGGCACGAACGCCATTGTTCGCGCCCCTTTGGTGTTTAGAGAAGGGGTATTAGCCGTGTAGTGCGCGCCAGATCTTCTCGTCGCGCAGCGGCATGTCCAGGTGGCGGATGCCCAGCGCGTCCATGACCGCGTTGACGATCACGGGCGTGGAGCCGATGGTGGCCGCCTCGCCGATGCCCTTGGCACCCAACGGGTTGCGCGGTGTGGGTGTTTCGGTGCGATCGACGGTGAAGCTGGGCAGCATGTGTGCGCGCGGCGCGGCGTAGTCCATCAGCGAGCCGGTCAGCAATTGGCCGTTCTCGTCGTAGACGATCTCTTCCCACAGCGCCTGCGCGATGCCTTGGGCGAGGCCGCCGTGTACCTGGCCTTCGGCCAGCAGCGGGTTGATGCGCGGGCCACAGTCGTCGACGCTGAAGATGTTGAGTACTTCGACGTGTCCGGTTTCGCTATCGACCTCGACCACGGCGACGTGCGTGCCGAACGGGTAGGTGGTGTCCGGCGGGCGGAAGAAGTCGACGGCTTCGAGGCCGGGCGGGATATCGTCGGCTAGTTTGCCGTTGTAGGCGAAGTCGGCGATCTCCTCCAGCGTCAGCGAGGGCTTAGCTGCGCCCTTCACATGGTAGGCGCCGTTTTCGAGCACCACGTCCTCGGGGGCCGCTTCGAGCATTTGCGCGGCGATGCGGCAGGCCTTTTCGCGCACGGTGGCGGCGGCGCGGTAGATCGCCGAGCCACCCACCGCCAAGCTGCGGCTGCCCATGGTGCCCTGGCCGAACGGCGTGACCGAGGTGTCGCCGTGCAGCACTACGATCTTGTCGAAGTCGGCGCCGAGTTGGTCAGCCACGATCTGGGCGAACGAGGTGACGAGGCCCTGGCCGTGCGGCGAGGTGCCCGTGAACACGGTGACGGTGCCGCTGGGGTCAACGCGCACCGTGGCGCTCTCGTAGCCGAACGCGCAGATCTCGACGTAGCTGGCGATGCCGATGCCGAGCAGCTTGGTGTCGCCTCGTTCGCGGCGGCGCTTCTGCTCCTCGCGCAGTGCGGCGTAGTTCGAGATCTCGAGCGCTTTGGTGAGCGCTTTGTCGTATTCGCCGCTATCGTAGACCAAGCCGGTCGGTGTGGCGTAGGGGAACGCATCGGGCGGGATGAAGTTGCGGCGGCGCACCTCAACCGGGTCGAGGTTGAGTTCTTTAGCGACCACATCCATCATTCGCTCGATGTAGTAGGCGGCTTCGGGTCGACCCGCGCCACGGTAGGCGGCGACGGGCGTGGTGTTGGTGAACACGCAGCGGATGTCGATGTCGATCTCGGGGATGTTGTAGACACCCACCGACATCTGGCCTGTGAACAGCGGGATGTCGGGCGCAACCGGGTAGGCACCCAGGTCGGCCAGCACGCGCATGCGCAGGGCGGTGATTTTGCCATCTGGCTCGACGGCCAATTCCATATCGGCGGCTTGAGCGCGACCGTGGGTGGTGGCCGACATGTGCTCAACACGCGTCTCGACCCAGCGCACAGGGAAGCGATACTTCAGCGCCAGGGCGGCCAGCACGATATCCTCGGGGTAGATGCCGATCTTCACGCCGAAGCCGCCGCCGACATCGGGCACGATCACGCGCACCGAGTTCTCCGGCAGGCGCAGCGTCTGAGCGATCTGGCTGCGTGAGATGTGCGGGCCTTGCGTGCTGGTCCAGACGATAACGCCGTTGGTGGTGGAATCGTAGTTGGCGAGGACGGCGCGGCCCTCCATGGGGATGCCCGACAGGCGTTGACTCACGATGCGTTGGCGCACGATATGAGGCGCGTTAGCGAACGCAGCATCGGCACCAGGCGTTTTGCGCTCCCATGTCCAACCGATGTTGTTTGGGGCTGCATCGAAGAGTTGTGGGGCGCCTTCCTTTGCCGCATCCTCCATGTTGGTGACGGCGGGCAGTGGTTCCCAGTCCACAATCACGTCGGCAGCACCATCGGCGGCGATCGAGGGGCTATCGGCGATCACTGCTGCGACTGCTTCACCAACGTGACGTACTCGGTCTACCGATAGTGCGTAGTGGCTGCGATGCTGAGCGCCTTCGGCTGGACCAGAACTGCCCTCACCTGCGCTGCTCATTGGCATCGGTTCGCACAATTTCGCGAGATCTGCCCCTGTAACCACTGCAAAAACGCCGGGGCGAGCTTGGGCCGCAGAGACATCGATCGATCGAATTTTGGCATGCGCGTACGGACTGCGCACAAACGCAACATACCGCATACCGGGCAACACCATATCGCCAACGTAGCTGGCTGCACCGGTGATCAGGCGCGCGTCCTCTTTGCGCTTGACCCGTACGCCCATCAGTGATGCGTAGGCCATAAAAACGCCTCTTCTGTTCTTCAGATCAATGGAGTGGCTTATGCACAGTATAGGCGAAGTCAGCGGTTCCTTCAAGCGGGCAGCCAAGATTCTGCCCGGTGGACATTTGTTTGTGTTTTTGAGGTAGCTACTCCGTTGTAACTAAAAAAGAGGATCCACAACACGAACAACGACGATCTCGCAAGGCAGCGCCTTTGCTCCTTAGGGCCTGAACAGGTTTCCCACTAAGTCGTCGATCTTGGGCTGGAACGGCCACAGCAGCATGCCGCTGATCCGTTCGTCACGCACGACTTGCAGCGAAACCTGCAAATCGCGATGGAGCTCTGCTTCCTGCCGCAACGTTCCTTCGCCGGTTGGAAACCCGATCTCGGTGACTGCGATCGGCTTGTTGAGGCCGAGCGCATCGAGTTCGCGAATCGCGTTGCGCAGATCGTCGGGGAAACCCTTCCCGTAATACCAGTGCGCTTCGTAGCGCCCGCTATCGTATGGGTCGTTATCGTAATAGTGAAATGTCAAAAAATCAACTACATCGGCCAGCCGAAGATCGGCGTGTATTGGGCGGAAGTAGTTTTTGGCGAACCCCAGGCTCACCGTAGTCAGGCGCGCGGGATCGAGGCGTTTCACCTCGTCGTGCAGCATGCGAATGAAGTGCAGCCGCTCGTTTGCCAGTGGCGAGCAGGCCGGGAAGTCGCCGTTGTCCCAGTCCCAACATTCGGGGTACACCGGGCCTCCCAGGTCTGGCTCGTTGAACAGATCCCACGCGAGGATGCCGTTCCGGCCCGCTAAATGCTTTACAACTGGCCGCACATGCAGATCCAGTGCGGTCGCATAATCTTCGGGCCGGAACCGATCCTGCGGATACTTCGCCAACAGCACGGGCATCACGTAGATGCCACGGCGGTTGGCTTCCTCGATCAGCGTATCGAGGTGTTGCAGCGCTGTATCCATCCGGTACTCGGGATTGGTGGCTTGCGCGCCGCCAAACACGTAGTAGTTCAGGAAGACGCGGATGGTGTTCACGCCGAGCGATTGTAAAAGATCGAGATCAGCAATGATTGGCGCGATGTCCCATGGGCAATTGGCATCGGCACCGAATTGGATCGCTGGGCAGACCGTTAAGTCGGCGTCGTTGGTGTGGATGTAGTTGATGCCGCGCAACTCAAAGACAGCGCGCCCAGCCATCAGCCGTTGCGCATTTGCAGTGATCGGAGCAAGTTGGCCCTCGGGTGGCTGGTTCGCTGGCACACAGCCAAGCAAGAGCAACAGCAACGCTAGGGTAGGAAAAAGCTGCAACAGGCGCATATTCGGTTTGCCGTGGCTAGCTGATCATGAAGCGTATTATAGCAGCAAACGCAGCTAGCCAAAAGAGCGCTGTGGGTTGCTCATTCGCCTCTTTTAAGCTACAACTGGATCTCGCGTCCCTCCTTGGAAGAACGGTAAATCGCATCGATCAGCATCATCAATTGCTCGCCATGTTCGGCGGGTGTACGGGCTGGCTCTAAGCCGCGCACCGCCCGCACGAAGTTGGCCGATTGTGCGGTAAAGGCGGGCCGAGCGCCCCGCAACGACACGTTCGTCCCGACGCGGCCCGCATCGCTCACATGGTACAGTTCCAGCGATGCGTCGCCTAAGTGCGCGCCACCTTGCGTGCCGTAGAAATCCACACCCATCACATCGTCGGCCTGTGCCAGCGCCCAACTCGCCTCAACTTGCATGCTGCGGCCATCGGCGAAGCGCACAAGCGCAAAGGCACTGTCGTCGGTTTGGGTGAGGTGTGGATATTTATTGTACACTTGCCCCGAGACGGTGGCAACCTTGGGTGTGCCCATGATGAACCAGGCCATATCCATCACATGCACGCCGATGTCGATCAGTGCGCCGCCGCCAGCGCGCGCGGGGTCGGTGAACCAGCCTCCCACACCGATCGGCACGCCCCAATTGCGCGTCCATACCGCTCGAGCGTGGTAGATCTCGCCGAGCTCGCCCGCCTCCACCCGCTGCCGCAGCGCCTCGGTGGCGGGGTTGAAGCGCCGCTGCAGCGCGAAGGCGAGCACCAGGCCCGCTTCTTTGGCGGCGGCGACCATGCTGCGCGCCTCGGCCAGCGTGACGGCTGGCGGTTTCTCGCACAGCACGTGTTTGCCGGCCTTGAGCGCCGCGATGGTGGCGGGAGCGTGCAAGAAGTTCGGCAACGCCACACTGACCGCCTCGACATCGGGGTCGGCCAGGAGGTCGTGGTAATCAGCATAGGTGCGCGGCACGTGATAGGTTTTCGCGAAAATTTCGCGCCGCACTTCTTCGAGATCGCTCACTGCGACGATCTCGGCCTCGCCAGTGGCGAGATAGCCTTCGGCATGGCGTTCGCCAGGCCATCCGGCTCCAATCACTCCGATTCGTAATGGCGCATGTGTTGAAGTGGTCATTGTATGCTCCTTCGATTGATGTGCATCAATTCCACCCTGCAACATAGATGCTTGCAGTTAGGGCAACCGCCCGTACAACTGGCTGAGATGCCGTAACCGCTCGGTGATCGCGGGTGTGAGCATGTCGGCTGTGTAGCGCCAACCCCAATTGCCACTCGGTCGTCCGGGCATGTTCATGCGCGCCTCGCTGCCCAGCGCCAACACATCCTGTAACGGGATGACCGCCATATCGGCTACCGAGGCGAGCGCCATGCGAATGAAGTCCCAGGCGATGTCGCTGCCGTCGCGGCCCAGGTATTCTTGGACGTGGCGGCGCTCGTGATCGTTGGCGCTGCGCCACCAGCCAACCGTGGTGTCGTTATCGTGCGTGCCGGTGTAGACCACGCTGTGCTTGCGGTGGTTGTGCGGCAGATACGGGTCCGACGAATCGGCGCCGAACGAGAATTGCAGCACGTTCATGCCCGGGAAGTTCAGCGAGTCGCGCAGCGCTTCGACATCGGGCGTGATCACGCCCAAGTCCTCGGCGATGATCGGCAGTGGGCCGAGCGCTTCGCTCACTTTGATGAACAGATCCGCGCCGGGGCCGCTCACCCAGCGCCCGTTCACCGCTGTCTCCTCGTGGGCGGGCACCTCCCAGTAGGCGGCGAACCCGCGGAAGTGGTCGATACGCACCACATCGACCAGTGCGAAGGCGGCCCGGAAGCGCTCGATCCACCAGCGGTAGCCGTCGCGCGCCATCATCTCCCAGCGGTACAGCGGGTTGCCCCAGCGCTGGCCCGTCGCGCTGAAGTAATCCGGTGGCACACCTGCCACGACCGTCGGCAGGCCCTCGGAGTCGAGCGCGAAGAGTGAGGGGTGGGTCCACACATCGGCGCTATCGTAGGCCACGAAGATCGGGATGTCGCCAATGATGCGGATGCCCCGCTGATTGGCATAGGCTTTGATCTCGTTCCACTGTTTGAAGAACAAGAACTGCAGGTACATCTGGAATTGGATCTCGTCGTAGAGCTGCATCGTCCAGCGCGACACGGCGTCGGGATCGCGGTGGCGGATGTCGGGCGCCCATTGGTTCCACGGTGCGCCGCCGTGCGCCTGCTTAAGCGCGGCGAACAGGGCGTAATCGTTCAGCCAGTGGTGCGAGATCGCGCCGAAATCGGCCAGATCGCGGCGCTGCTCCGTTGTGGCATGGCTCGTGAAGTGCTCGAACGAGCGCCGCAGCAGATTCATCTTGAAGGGGATGATCGCGCCGTAATCCACCGTCGTATCCGAAAAGACGGGAGCATCTGCGAGATCCGCATCGGTGAGCAGGCCCTCTTCGCGCAGTTTGTCAAAACTGATCAGCAACGGGTTGCCCGCGAACGCCGAAAAACTCTGGTAGGGCGAATCGCCAAATCCGGTGGGACCAAGCGGCATCACTTGCCATAACTGCTGGCCGGAAGCCACTAGAAAATCGATAAAAGCATAGGCCGCAGGGCCAAGGTCCCCGATTCCCCATCGTGAGGGGAAGGAGGTGGGATGGAGGAGAATGCCACTACTCCGAACACTCATCGTGAGCCTCTATTCTCGATCAAAGCGGAAACAGTTCATCGACTGCCACTAGCCGTAACGCGCCGGTTGGGCAGGCGGTTTCGCAAGCCAAATCGTCGTAGCCGTGGCACAGATCGCATTTATCGGCTCGCTGCGGGGCGGAGACGGCCTCTAATGCGATTGTGGGTTGCTTGCGCCGCTTCATACGTTGCCAGAGCGCTTGGAGCGGCGAAGTCGATTTCGGCACGTTTGGTACTATTTTGACGGCTTGGTACGGGCACGCAGGCTCACAAGCCCCGCAACCCGTGCAATCGTTGGTAATGATCAGCGCTCCATTGTCGCTCCAGCGGATCGCATCGACTGGGCAAGCCTCGACACATTCGGCTGCCACATGGCATTGGCGGCACGAATCGGTGATGAATAAGCCGTTGAACGGCACGCCCTCGACGCTGATGCGGGCGTGTCCGTGCCGGTTGGCGCAGGCGACCTCGCAGCGCCGACATCCTTCTTGACACAACGTTTCGTCGCGCACCAACACGTGTGTGCCGCGCAACAGTCCGCGCTCCACAGCCTTCCCGAACTGCTGCGAACGCACGGGATCGTTGTTCATCATCAGCACGTCGGCCCGCCGTCGCTCGACCACAGCATCCAACTGCCGTGCGAGTGCGGGTTGCTCCTGCAGTAGGCGCAAGAAATCCGCAGCCGGGAGCAGCAACACCTCGGTTGGCGTGATAGCGCGGATGGTGGCACTGTGCGGCTGATTGGTCAGGAGCGACATCTCGCCGAAGAAATTGCCCTCATCCAAATACGCGATCACCATATCGTTGCGTTCGACCAGCACCTGCCCTGCCTCAATGATGTACAGTGCCTTGCCGACCTCGCCCTCGCGAATGATGGTCTCGCCGCGGTCGAATTGGTGCGGCTGAAGCAACTCGGCCAGTTCGGTACGTTCCATCGAAGACAGGTGGCTGAGCAACGGCACGCGCCCCAACGTGCCCTCGACCAAGCGCTTCCGATAGGTGCTTCGCAACGCCTTGGCCAACTCGGGCGTGTCCTGCATGATCTGCCGCAATTCGGTCAGCGGCAACTGTAACACGTAGCAGTTGCTCTCGGATTGCGCAGTCGCCCCGCGAAACAGATCGCCGAACAGCGGGCCTTCGCCAAAACAATCGCCACGATTCAAGATCGCCAGCAACACGTGCTGATCGTTATGGCTATGCAGCGTTAGGCTCACAGTGCCGTGCAAGATTAAGTACAGGTGATCGCTCGGCACGCGCTCGTTGAGCAGGGAGACATGCGGCGGAAACGTGCGCAGCGTGCTAATCCGAGCAAGTTGTAGCAGTGCTTGTTCTGGTACGCCAACCAAACAATCAAATTGCCCAAGAATTAATGCTTGCTGTCGATACCGTTCTTCAGATTGTTGTGCCAGCGCGTCATTGTATGCTTTGAGTGGGTTTTCGCGCCGGTGTGTATTGCTTGCTCCACTCATGGTGGCCGCCATGCCTTAGATGTCGCCTAAGAGATCAAGCATCCCATCACCGATGATAGTGTGCTGAGGTCATTGTACGCTTGACTGGTGAGAGCGAAGTAGAACGGACGTCAAGCGTAGGTGCGCCACAGTGTCGCCGTTGGAAGCGCTGTAGACACAAGAAGTGTTAGCTTCTATTTGTAAATGATAGTAACGGCTATTGTACCATGTTCGCCGCGTCTATGATGCTCAGACATTTAACAGATGCCACGTGCTTTAACAATTGTTAAACGTTGGGTGCATCCATTGGAACCGAGCAACGGCTTACGCGCTACCTCGCCGATGGACT
This sequence comes from uncultured Roseiflexaceae bacterium, assembly GCA_937988885.1. Classification (GTDB taxonomy): domain Bacteria; phylum Chloroflexota; class Chloroflexia; order Chloroflexales; family Roseiflexaceae; genus CALKHR01. Next base: position 62,416 of record CALKHR010000022.1, read on the forward strand.
TCAGCATGCCGCAGCGAAGCCCTTGTAGTGCGTAGAAATCTCATTGGCGGCTGCGCGATGCGCCCCAACGTGCGCGATGGCCGTTATTGCTGGGTTGGCACGTATCGCAGGCGTTGCCACAGCGCGGCAGGCGCTCGCCGAAGTGCGCCGCGAGCATGCGGTGGCGGCAGCCCAGCCCTCGCGCGTAGGAGCCGATCGCGTCGATACGCGCCTCCTGGCTGTAGGCGTAATCCTTGAGCAGATCGTCGAGCCGCTCACCCACATTGTTTGGCGTGGGCCGCAGTTCGATCAGCGCGTCGCGGGTCCCGCTCTCGTAGCGCAGCCATCCCCGATCTTGCCAGTGCAACAGTTTGCGCTCAAGTTCATCGGGTGTGCAGCCGACTGGCTCGGCGACTTCGATCAGATCGACATCGCAACTCTGCCCGGGGCGCATCGGCACCTGCTCCAGCAGCGCGAAAAAGGCGGGGTCGTTGGCGGCGTTGGCGTTGCGCAGCGTGAGCGTGGTCGAGCGCGGCAGATCGAAGTGCCGCTTCAGCAGATCGACCCGTTCGAGCATGCCCAACGCGACGCGCATGCGCGTCTCCTCCGGCTCGCGCAGGTCGCGCCGCAACTGTTCGAGCGACACCACGCCCCAACGACCGCGCATCTGGCCGCGCAGGTGGCGGTACACATCGCGTAGGTACTCCTTGGTCAGCACATCGTCGCGCAGCCACGCGGTTAACTGGCCTTTGTCGGCTGGCGAGTAGAACAGGATACAGCGGGCGGGCAGGCCATCGCGTCCGGCGCGCCCCGCCTCCTGGTAGTATGCCTCGATGCTCGACGGCAGGTTGTAGTGGATGATCGCTCGCACATCGGCCTTATCGACGCCCATGCCGAACGCGACGGTGGCCACCAACACGCGGGTGCTGCCTGCCATAAAGCGCTCCTGCACGGCGTGCCGATCGCTCACCTGAGCGTGATAATGCTCGGCGGCGATGCCATAGTGGCGCAGATGCGCGGCCAATTCCTCGCAGGTGTCGCGTGAACGGGCGTACACCACGATCGGCCCCTGGATCGAGCGGCACAGCGTGGAGACAGCGTTGAGTTTGTCGTCGCGATTGGCGGCGTGCAGCACCTCGAAGCGCAAGTTGGGCCGGAACACCGAGGTGCGCAACGTGGTCATATCGCCAAGGTGCGCCTTGATCTCCCGCTCGGTGTCGGGCGTGGCGGTGGCGGTGAGCGCCAACAGCGGCGGCGAGTCGAGCGCGTCGAGGGCGCGGCGGATGAACAGGTAATCGGGCCGGAATCCCACGCCCCACAGCGACACGCAGTGCGCCTCATCGACGATCACGCGGCCCACGCCGACGCGCCCCAGCGTGTGGACGAACGCTTGCTGGCGTAGTCGTTCGGGTGCCACGTAGATCAGTTTGTAGCGCCCGGTCGCCATGCCGCGCAGCCGTGCCGTCACCTCGCTGCCATCGAGGCCGCTGTGAATGGTGGTGGCGCAGTTGGCCAGCGAGGGCGGCAGATTATCGATCTGATCCTTCATCAGCGCGATCAGCGGTGAGAGCACCAATGTCGCGCCAGACATCAGCAACGCGGGCAGTTGATAGGTTAGCGATTTGCCAGCGCCCGTGGGCAGCACAGCCAGTGTTGATTCGCCACGCAGCACGCGCGACAGCACGGCTGCCTGCCCAGGCCGAAACGTGTCGTACCCGAAGTGCTCGCGCAGAGCCTCGTACGCCTCGGCGGGCAGTTCTGGCTCGGGCAGTTGTGTGATCAGGCGCGGCTCGTGCGGGAGTTGGTTGAGCGTTGCGCGCGCGGCGGGTGGTGTCAACAGCGGACTTGGCGGGCTTGGCTCGGGTTCTGGCTCCGGCTCCGCATCGAGGCCGAGCGCCTGAAAGAGCGTTTCGGCCTCCTGTTGGCGGCGCTCGGCGAGTTGCTGATCGAGCAGGGCGAGTGTGTGCGGATCGTTGCACTGCTCCACAACGCGGCGCATCAGCAGCAGGCTGCTGGTGTGCGGCGGTGTGTTGGGATCGCGGGGAAGGGATTGAGCGAGCAATGCGCGGGCCTGTTCGGCTTGGCCTTGCGCCAGGGCGAGCTCGGCCAGGCCACGGTTGGGCGCGACTCCATCGGGCATGAGCGCGGCGATCTGGGTGTAGCACTCGGCGGCCTCGTCGAAGCGACCCTGTTGGCGCAGCAACTCGGCGCGCGTTCGCAGCGTGCCGATATCGAGCGCCCGTTCGTCGTTGAGGGCGTGAGCTTCGTCCCAGCGCTGCAGCGCCGCGAGCGCTTGGATGCGCAGTTGTCGCCGCGATTCGCTGCGGCCCCGTTCGGCGTCGAGCGCATCAAGGAGGCTCAACGCCTCGTCGGGGCGACCGAGTTCACACAGCACGCGTGCGCGCAGGGTGCGCAGCGTCGCCAGGTTTGGCAACCGCTCTAACCACGTATCGAGCGCGTGCAACGCGGCGGTTGGCTCGTTCCAGCGCAACAGGTAATCGATCAGTTGGCGGCGGTGTTCGCCAGTGATCCGCGCGATCTGCTGATCGGATAACGCAACGAGGGGATCGGCGAGTGTGTAGGTCATAGGTTACCGTGCATATGGCTTGTGCGTGCGATCAACCCTCGGTGAGGAACCAGCGATCACCAATTTTGACAACTGGAACTGTGCCGTCGGGGCGTCCAAAAACCTGTTCGAATGAGACTTCCTGCTCGTATTCGGGAATAATCGCGCCGCGCTCGGTGGTGCGGGCGATCAGCAAGTAGATGCTCGCCTGTTCGCTGCCGTTGATTGGGCGTACCAACGCTTCATTCTCCGTTTCTGACACAATCAGCACATCGGTGATGCGCAGTTGCAACGACAGCGTTTGGTTCTCGTCTAGCCCGCGTAATCCTTCGGCGAAATTGGCGAGCGCGCTATTCAGGGCGATGCGCTGATCGTTGCGCTCGTTCGGCGCGAAATACTCGGCCAGTTGCTCGGCGAGTTTGCTGCGTCGTTCGCTATCCCCGAGTTGTGGGTCGTTCAGGGCCGCGCCAAATTCTTCGAAGAAGCGCTGCGCCACGATATCCGGGCTGATGCGACTGCCACCGCCCAAATCCTCGATCGTGGAGGTGGTGTTGATCGTGCAGGCGCTCAGCACGCCGAGCCACAAGACCCAAGCGACGATGATGCGATAGAATTGAACGGACCGTACACAGAATCTCATTGTGTTTATGATCACATGAAGCGCGGCACACATCTCGTTCAAATCGCTATGCGGCGCATTGGGATGCGTCCCCCGCTGAAGATAATCGGCGTATGCTTGATGTTAGAACATTCGAATCTGGATCGGCTCGACTTGGGCCTGTTGTAGGCTGCCATCGTGCATCACATGCACAACTTCGATATCGCGGTTCAGCAGGGCCGGCGTGATCAGCCGATGACGGTGGCACCCGCGATAATCGGCTTCGCTGCACATAAACGCGGTGCGCTGTTGGCGGCCCAACGCGATCAGCCGATCGAGTCCCTGCTGAAAGCGTGCCGATGCCATGATCTTGGTATCATCGGGCAGTGCGCCATCCTCGGTGCGCAACGCGGGATCATCGGGCATGCCGCCGAGTTGCTTGCCAAGGTAGTGATAGGACAAGCCCGCTTGGCGCAGCGATTCGGCCAGATTCTCGCGGTTGAACTGCGGGTTGTAGCGGCTGTACGGCGCGCTCCGTACATCGCAGACAGCCGTAATCCCATGCTGTTCGAGCAGTTCGATCAGCCGCTCGGTTTTGACGTTGGAATGGCCAATTGAGTAGAGTCGGATGGTTTCAGTGCTCATTGGTACACCTGCGATTCTTCTGGCCAATTGTACCACGAGCGACCGTGCTGAAGTGCTGATGAAGCTGATACGCTGATGAAGAGAGGGTTGGGGCGCTCGTGCGAACGCCCCAACGGGGAATGGCTATTTGTTCAGTTCGCTGCCGAGCAAGCCGAGCAGCACCACGTAGGGCGTGCCAGCGTTCTCGGGATGGTACTCGAAACGGGCGCGCTCGAAATACTGGGTCAGGTAGGTTTGGCCGTCGGTGATGCTCTTCTCCATCACTGGCTCGGAGAGCGGCATACCGAACAGCGCCAGGCTCTCTTCGAAGCTCTTGCCAGGGCGGCCATCGAACTCAAGGCCATGGCTCGACCAGTAGCTCCAGAACTGCGGAGCGATCGCGTGACCGGTCTCCGGGAAGTAGTGCGGCGTGTTGGGATCGGCCTTGTCGAAGGTGTGCCAGTCGCGGCCCTGCTTCACGAGGCTGTCGAAGCCGAGGCGGCCCAGCAGCACATCGTAGGGGCGGGCGTTCTCGGGGTGCAACTCAAGCCGATTGCGCTCGAACCACTGCACTTGCACGGCGCGCCCTTCCACCTGCTCCTCGCGCTGCGGCGTGATCGGGTAGCCGAACACGGGCAGGCCACCGTTCTGCTCCCAGTATTCGAGGATGCGCCCACAGGCTTGCTGCCCCGTCTCGGGGAAGGTGCGGCACGGGCCGTTGTTGGCGGGAGGCGTGGTCGGTGCTGGTGATGGCGGCGGTGTTCCGGCGCTCGCGCGGTAGCGGTCGCTCAACTCTTTGGTCAGTCGCAGGTAGAGATCGCCGTAGCGCTCGCTCGGCTCGATGTGCGAGCCCTCGAAGAACTCGTTCCAGCTGGTGAGCACCACTGCAGCCGCGTTCCGGTCGATCACCGTCTGCCAGGTGCCACGGTAGTAGTTGCCGTTCTCGCGATCGCGGGCGTGGCCGTTGCGAATCTTCAGATCGTCGTAGCCGGGCATCACAGTGCCGATGAACGGCTTGTTGGCGCCCGGGTGACTCTGATTGTAGCTGTTCAGGCGGTTCGCGTACGATGCCATCGCCGCGCCGGGCTGTCGCTCCCACGTGATGTCGAAGTAGTACAGCGCGTCGTAGACATCGAGATAATTGAAGTTATCGGTGCCGCCGAACCAGTACTGCTCGCGCTGCGGGTCGGCGCGATCGCGCAGGCTCTGCCAGGTGCCGACGCCACCGAGCGACGGCGGATTGAACCAGAACACGACGGGCTTGCCCTGGAAGTGGAAGTAGGCCGGGTGGCTCATGAAATCGCGCTTCAGCACGTTCAACGCCTCGGCCAAGCCATCGACCGTGCGCATGCTGCCGTGGAAGGCGGCGGACTGATCGGGGATGATCGCCACGCGAATGTCGCGCCCGCTCTCCTGCACCAGTTGCATCAGTCGCCGACAGCGCTTATCCAAACGATCCTCGTTGGGGCCGTACCACGTGCAGATCAGTGCGTCGATCCCGGCGTCGTCGGCCTGTTGAATATGACGTTTGAGCGCCGCATCATCGCCGCCGGAGTAGGTCGGCGTGGGCAGATCGCTCATTTTGCTGTACGACCAATCGCTCGGCTCGTACCACGGGTAATAGAAGGCCATCACTGGGCGGTCGGACGCGGCTTGGGCGCTCGGAGCAGACGGCAGCACAGCGGCGAACGTCAACAATACCAGCAGCACGGTGAGACACGTGCCGAAGCGATTCAATGCGAACCTCATGCAACCTCCTAAGCTGTTGCTAATCGCGGATATTTAGGAAAAGCACAGTGGGATGCGCAAAAGCGCGTGGTAGGGCTTGAGTGCAGTAGTGCAATGTGGCGCTATATTCTGCCAGAGATGATACCAAGTGGGAGAGTGCGGCGCAATAGCCCGAGAGTCCCAAGCCGAGTTGTGCGTTTCCGTGTGGTTGCACGCGCTGTGGCTCGGCTTGGGTCGCGGCGAACCTAGGCATTGCGCAGGAAGGCGATGCTTTCGCGAATGGCTTTATCGCGGTCGCCGCAGTGATCGAACTCGAAACAGTGGATCAGCGGCTGGGGCAGCGCGTCGAGCGCCGCCATCACCTCGCGCAGCGGGATGTCGCCCTGCCCGAGGTACGTGGTGATCGAGTTCGGCTGCGCGGTCTGGTCCTTGAGGTGAGTCGAAACCGCCCGAGCGCCGACGCGCGCGATCGCATCGACCACGCTCGGCTCGTTCAGAGCATAGTTGCCGATGTCGATGTTGGTGGCGACCTTGGGCAAGCGCTCAAGGATGCGCGCGATCTCCTCGACGTAGCGTCCGGGCGCGCCGCCGAAGTTCTCGAGCGCCAATACCACGCCCTTCGCCTCGGCATAGTCGGATAACTCCGCCGCGACCTGCCACGCAGGATCGTCGTCGGAAGTGGGGATCGGCCCGCTAAACACGCGCAAGAGCGGCGAGCCGAGCTTGGCGGCGGTATCGATGTCGTGGATCACCTGCTGGCGGTGGGCGTCGCCCTCGCCGAACAGCGTGGCCATGGTCGCGTAGGTGATGCCAAGTTTCAGTTCATCGGCTAGTGCGCGGGCGGCGTTGAGTTCTTCGGCGTAGTTCGGCCATTGTTCGCGTCGTAGTTCAATGCCGTCCACGCCGTAATCGGCGGCAGCACGGATCATGTCGCTGATGGTCAATGTGCCCTTGTTGAACTCGTCCAAAAATTGGACGATTGAGACGTAGAGCTGCCGTGGTGCAGCCATAATTCCTCCTTGGTTGGGGGTTGGATGGTGCGGCGATTATAGCAGAGGCCAGGATGCTGTCAACTACACGATTCTGTTTTATCGCATTCTGATGCTGTTTTTGTGGTGATGGCGTCAATATCACTGCGAAGTTCTTATCAACAGACCAAAACGAGCGCGCCGATAACAGGCGCGCTCGTGATTGTGACGGTGCTTTGGTTCGATTAACCCTGCTCGCCGAACGCCAACAGGATGCGGGCCACGTGCTTGACGCCTCGCACGAAATCCTCGATCCGAATGTGCTCATCGGGGGCGTGCGCACGACTACCCGGGTAGCCGCCACCCGCGCAGGCGATCGGCACGTTGAGGTAGTCCAGGAAGGCGAAGTTCGGGCCGGAGCCGCCGATCATCGGGCGGACGCGTGGCGGTAGGTCGTACACGTCTTTGGCCGCCTCCAACACCAGGCCGATGAACGGGTCATCGGGATCGGTGCGACCAGCCTTTTGGCCGCCGAACGACTCGATCTTCACATCCGAGAAGCCCTGCGCGTCGAGGTGGGCGCGCAACTTCGCCAGAATGTCGGCGGGGTCCTGGTTCGGCACCAAGCGGAAATCGACCTTGGCGCTGGCCCGCGCGGGCTGCACCGTCTTGCTGCCGGGGCCTTGGTAGCCGCTCGTCAGGCCGCAGATCGTGCAGGTGGGCGAGAACACTTCCTCGCGGCGCAGATCGATGCCGCTCAGGTTGTTGAGGAAGTTCTTGACGCCGAAGTGCTGCTTGTAGCGCTCGGCATCGTCGGGCAGAGCAGCGAGCAGTTCGAGATCGCGCTCGGTGGGCGGCACCACATCATCGTAGAAGCCAGGGATGAGGATGTTCTCGTTCTGGTCCTTGAGCGTGTTGAGTGCCCACACCAGTCGCCACGCTGCGTTCGGGAAGATCGAGCCGCCCAAGCCCGAGTGCGCGTCGAGCGATAGGCTCTCGACCGAAAGCTCGACGTACAAGATGCCGCGCAGGCCCAGGAACTGCTCGGGTGCGCCTTCGTAGTTGATGCCGCCGCACTCCCAGATACACGCATCGGCGGCGAGCCGATCGGCGTGCTTCTGGATGAAGCCGGGGATGTTGGCGCTGCTAGTCTCCTCCTCGCCCTCGATCACAAACTTGACGTTGCAGGGCAACTGACCGAGCACGGCTTGCACCGCATCGATCGCGGCCAGGCGGCCCATGATCTCGCCCTTGTCGTCGGCCACGCCACGGGCGAACAGCTTGCCATCGCGGCGCGTCAACTCGAAGGGCGGCGACGACCACAGTTCGAGCGGCTCGGGCGGCTGCACGTCGTAGTGGTTGTAGAACAGCAGGGTACGCTCGCTGATGCCGTTGGCCTCGCCGACGACGATGGGGTTGCCATCGGTGGGCACCGCCTCTGCCGTAAAGCCACGATCTTTGAGCATCGAGGCCACGAGTTCAGCGCATTCGTTGATGCCGATGCCCTGCGCCGAGATGCTGGGCTGGGCGCAGAGTTTCCCAAGTTCGTCGATCCAGCGTTCGACATGGGCGTCGATGTATGCATCGATCCGTGCGAGCAGATCGCTGTTTGTTGTCATTCGGGGACTCCTTTGATGGTGGTGCATTGTTTAGGCTTCGAGCGTGAAGCCCACCTTGATTGTGACCTGCCAATAGCTCACACTGCCCGACTCGATGTAGCCGCGCGTTTCAACCACCTCGAACCAGCGTAGGTTGCGCACAGTGGTCGCAGCTTTGCTGATGGCGTTTTGGACGGCATCTTCGATACCAACTTTGGAGGTGCCAACCAACTCGATCAGTTTGTAGGTGTGCTCGCTCATCGTTGTTTCCTTCCCGCCGCGCATGGCAGCGACTAAGGGTTAGTAGCGAGACGTGGTGGGTCAGTGTTTGGGGCATTGTACTCCGTTGGTGGGGTGGCGTCCAATCGAGGAGTGGGGAGGTGAACCATTACCTGGAGGGTGTCGTGACGCCACGGCTGGCATTCCAAAGCGGAGGCATACCAGGTGAGCTTGTCGTCGCCGCTGCGCCATTTTTTCACAGCATGAAAAAACGCCCATCAGGTTGATTCTGATGGGCGTTGGCGGCTTAGTTATCGCTCATGCCGAAGAAATCGCGGCGTTGGCGTTCGAGCGTGCGTTCGAGCGCCTCGAAGGAGATGTAGTTGCCTCGGATCAGCAGTTCGCCCAGCACGATGTAGTGGCCGCGTTGGCGGAGTTGCGCCTGCTCGGCGAGCAGATCGGCGAGTTGCTCGTTGGTGATCAGCTTGTTGGCGACCAAGTACTCGCCGAGCCGTTCGGGACGCCTGCCGCTGCCGCTGCGCAGTTTGTCGCACTGCTGCTGGATCAGGGCCTTGGCAAGCTCCTGCGCCGTGATCAGGCCGCGCCGGATCAGGATGTCGCCGAGCGGGAGGCGCTTGCCCCAGCTTTGGGCGCCGCGCTGCTCGGCGAGCGCGAGTTCGAGTTGCTGTTCGGTGATCAGGCCGCGCTGGATCAAGTAGAAGCCGAGCTTCTGTGGCTCGAAGGAGCCGTGGCGATACGCGGTCGATTCTTGGTGATCGTTGAGACTCTCGAGCACGTCGCGTACTTGTCGCAGGCTGGGATCGAGCGCGAGGGCGCGTTCGAGGCATTCTCGTTTGCGGCGCGGGTCCTGAACGAGGCGGCTCATCCAAAACCAGGCTGGCGCGTAATCGGGCGCTGCCAACAGCACCTGACGCATCAGCCGATAGCCATTGATCATATCGCCATGTTGAGCGCTCTGCACAGCTTGCTCAAACATATTCTCATCTGTCGAGTAGTTACTCATCACGATCACACTTTCTCGCGCTCGTCATTTTCTCGTTGAAATAAACGTTTCATACGCGAGTCGTAGCATAACAAACCGCCCATTTGAAGACAATGGCAGCAATCTGGTATAGATTACAGAATGGTGATCGTTTGCTAATTACGGAGGTGTGTGGTAGGTGATGAGGGAAAAAAAGCCACTGGGATGCAGAAATCCCAGTGGCTGAGGGTGTTTAAAGTTTAGCGGCGATCACACGGCCCAATCGCTCGATGCCTTCCTTGATGCGCTCGGGCGAGGCGTGCGAGAAGTTGAGCCGCATCGTGTTGGTGCCGCCGCCATTGGCGAAGAAGGAGTCGCCGGGCACGAACGCGACTTTCTGCTCGACCGAGTCTTTGAGCAGTTCGGTGGCGTTGATATGCTCGGGCAGGGTGATCCAGATGAACATACCGCCGGTTGGGCGCGTCCACTGCACGCCTGCTGGCATATGCTGCTCCAATGCGGCCAGCATAGTGTCGCGGCGCTGGTGATAGGTGGCGCGGATGTGTGGCACGTGGCGGTCGAGCAGGCCATCGCGGCAGGCTTCGTAGGCGACGGCTTGCGCGAGACTGCCGGTGTGCAGGTCGAGCCCCTGCTTGACGTGGACGAATTTGCTGACCAGCGCCTCCGGCACGATCGCCCAGCCCACGCGCAGGCCCGGGGCCAGCAGCTTCGAGAAGGTGCTGAAGTAGACCACGTGGGTGAGCTTGCCGTGCATCTCGACATCGAGCGCGGCGAGGATGGGTGGGCGCTCGCCTTCGTAGAACAGCTCGCCGTAGGGATCGTCCTCGACGATCGGCAGGCCGTACTGTGCGGCCAATCGCAGAAGCCCGCGTTTGCGCTCAAGCGATGGTGTGGTCCCGGTGGGATTCTGAAAACACGATACAATATAAAGGAAGCGCGGTTGAATCCCTTGTTGAAGGATGCGCTCCAACGCTTCGAGGTTGATGCCCTCTGCATCCATTGGCACGGAGACGAACTCGGGTTGATACGGTCGGAAGGCCTGCAGCGCGCCGAGGTAGGTGGGTTCCTCGACAAGCACGGGGGCGCCCGGGTCGATCAGCAGTTTGCCGACGGTATCGAGACCTTGCTGCGAGCCGTTGAGCGTGAGGATTTGTTCGATTGGGATGCTGAGGCTGCGCTTGAGCATCAGTTGACCGATCAGTTCTCGCAGAGGTCGGTAGCCCTCGGTGGGGCCGTATTGCAGCGCCGCTAGTGGCTGTTCGACCATAATCCGCTCAGCGGCGGCGGTCAACTCCTCGTTGGGGAAGCACTCGGGCGCAGGTAGACCACCAGCAAAAGAGATCACATCGGGTTGCTCGGTGAGTTTGAGGAGATCTCGAATGGCTGAACTGCGGATCTTTGTGGCCCCGCTGGCGAGTTGGTCGATCCAAAGCGTACTCATGATGATTTGCTCCTAGGGGTATAGCGACGCTTCGGGCATGTGGTGCGGTGTGCGGTCGATGCACGATGCGAAGCACAGAATTATCAGCTGTGAGCGTTTAGTATAGCAGGTTTGGGAATGTGGGCGAGAGACAATTGCTGATGAGAGCAAGAAACAATCTGATGATGTAGTGAAGTAGACGCTACTTGAGGCTACAGAGAGGTAGACGACATTGATTCAAACAGGCTCATTGGCGCCCTCTCGGCGCGTGTTAGATGTCGATGGCTCTTGGGTTGAAATCTCTCGTTTGTGGCAGCAGCAACCTGTATTGTTGTTCTTCTTGCGTCATAGTGGTTGCGCCGTTTGCCGTGCCCATCTCCTCGAGATTCGCGATAATTACACCATGCTTCAGCAGGCAGGCGGCAAAGTCGCGGTCGTCACCTTCGGTGATCCGCAATTGGCTGCGCAGATCAAGGAACGCTGGCGCCTGCCGTTCGAGATCGTGGCCGATCCTTCGTTGCAGATCTACCGCGAGTTCGGCTTGACCGAGGGCACGCTCGCGCATGTCTTCAGCCCAGATGTGTTGATGCGACAGTTGTCGCAGGCATTACGTGGAAATGTGCCGTATATCGATCCGCGCCAGGGCCATGTGACGCAGCTGGGTGGTGTGGCGATCGTCGATCGGAACGGCGTGATACGCTTCTCATACACCGCCGTCCCGATCTACCGTTATCCCCCGATCAGCACCTATGTGACGTGGTTAACAGAGGCGGCGAACGGTTTCCCTACGCATTTTCCACAGCAATAATGATCCGTTTGTTGCTGGCGCCCTTGGAGCGTGTTTTCACCAAGACAACGCGCCCCACTTCCGCAGTGCTCTTCACGTGCGTGCCGCCGTCGGCCTGAAGGTCGAGGCCAACGATGTTGACGGTGCGCACTTCGCTGATGCCCGCCGGCAGCAGGTTGATCTTGGTGCGGATCAGGTCGGGGATCTGGAAGGCTTCTTCGCGGGGCAGAATCTTCACTTCGATCGGGCGGTCGGCGGCGATCTCGGCGTTGACTTTGGCGATGATCTCTTGGGCGAGCTCGTTGGAGAAGTCGCTCAGTTCGAAGTCGAGCCGCCCTTCATTGGTGTCCATATTGCCGCCTGTCACGGGTGCTTGGTGATCGCGCCAGATCACGCCGCAGAGAATGTGCAGGGCGGTGTGGGTGCGCATCAGCTTGTAGCGTCGCGCCCAATCGATGCTGCCATGCACGGTGGCGCCAACGGCGGGGGTTGTGTCGCCCGCGAGGGTGTGCCAGATGTGTTCGCCGTCGCGGCGCACCTCGGTCACGTCCCATTGCTGGTCGCCCGCGCTGAGCGTGCCGAGATCGTGGGGTTGGCCGCCGCTGGTGGCGTAGAAGGCGGTGCGATCCAAGGCTACGCGCTGCCCATCGACGGCAACGACGGTAGCATCGAACTCGCGCAGGTATGAGTCGGTGTGGTAGAGCAGTTCTGTCATCATTTACCTCGTTTGCTTCAAGTAGGGGCGAGGCGCATACGTTACGGGCCGTTCATCGCGAACGGCCCGTTTGTGAGTGATTGATGGAATGGCTCGGACGAGTTGGCATTAGGCCAGCCACACTCGGTCGATCAGCATCGCGCCGAACAGCAGCGCCAAGTAGAGCAGCGAGAAGCGGTACAAGCCCCAAGCCGCGCCGGTGGTGCCCTCGCGCCGCAGCCGAATCACGTAGTACAGGAAGATGCCGCCCAACGCGATCGCCATGATCAGGTAGGGGATGCCCATCAACTGCAACGGCGTGAGCATCAGCGTGAGCATAAACATCATCAGCGTGTACAGCAGGATCTGCCACTTGGTCTCTTGGTCGCCAGCCACCACGGGCAGCATCGGCACGCCTGCGCGGGCGTAGTCGGTCGAGCGGATGAGCGCCAGCGCCCAGAAGTGCGGCGGCGTCCAGTAGAAGATGATCGCGAACAGGAACAGCGACGACAGCGTGAGATTGCCCGTCGCGGCGGCCCAGCCGACCAGTGGCGGGAACGCGCCAGCGCCGCCGCCGATCACAATGTTGTTCACCGAGCTGCGCTTGAGCCACAGCGTGTAGATGAACACGTAGTAGAGCATACCCGCCAGCGCCAACGCCGCCGTCAGCCAATTGACGAAGAAGCCCAGCATCAGGAAGGCGACCACCGTGAGGATGATGCCTTGGATGAGGGCGTGCTCAGCGGGGATGCGCTTGCTCGGGATCGGGCGGCGACCCGTGCGGCCCATCAGCAGGTCGATGTCGCGGTCGACGTAGCAATTGATCGAGTGCGCGCCGGAGGTCATCAGCCAGCCGCCCACGAAGGTCCAAAAGACCAGCGTCCAGCTTGGAATGCCCGCCGGAGTGATGTACATACTGGCGATGGTGGTGAAGATCAGCAGGGTGATCACGCGGGGCTTGGTCAGGCTGATGTAGTCCTTGATGCGCATCCACGTGGTGTAGTTCTGCGGGATGCCCAGGACGACCTCGCTATCCGCATCCTTGCTGCTGGCCTCGGTGGTAACAGTGGCCGGGACGGGCTTCGCGACCAAGTGCGCGGTTTGCAGAGCGACTTGGGGCGCGCGCAACGCGAGCGTGGCCAGCGTCACAGTGCCGATCCAGATCATCAAGCTGAGGAGCAGATGCAGGCTGCCCCAGACTATCAGCGCGGTGCTGGCATCGGCGCGGGCCGCGAACAGCTGCCCAATGCCCACCAGGCCGAGCAGAATAGTCAGCGCCAGGGTGGTGCCAACGGCCCGCTTCAGGCCGACCTCGGGGCGCACGCGCCAGGTTTGCATCGCGAGCGCCACCAGCATCAGCGCCACCAAGACGGTTGCGATGCGGTGGATGAGTTGGATGGTCGCCACATTGTTTACGGCTGCGCAGACCGGCAGTTCGAGGCAGGCCCACAGGGCATCCTGGTTCGCCGAGAGCGCGCCGAGCAGCATCACCACGAACATCAGGCCCGCGCTGCCGATCGCCAGCATGCGGTAGCGCCGCAGGGCTGCCTGGGCACGCGCGCCCAACCGACGCGGCTCGGCATCGGGGCCTAAGCGCGCTCGCAGCAGCGCCACCAGCAGCGAAGCCAGCAACAGGAGCGCGAGGCCCTGGTAGAGCACCGCCGCCCAAGCGTTCAGGTTGAATTGTGCGGTCATCGCGCCCAAACCCACTTGGGCCAGCATCAGCAGCACCGCCAGCCCGAGCGGGCGCAGCAGCCAACGGGCCGTGCGCCAGGCCACCACTGCGCTTGTCAACACCAGCGCGCCAGCGCCGAGCGCCGCAACACGGTGAGCAAATTCGAGCAGCACCGACGATGTGGCTTGGCCAAGGGCAGGAATAAACGCGCCATCGCAGAGCGGCCATTCGCCACCGCATCCCATCGACGAACCGGTGACGCGCACCAGCCCGCCCATCAGGATCAGGACGACCGTCGCGATAATAGCAGCGTTAAGAAGAAAACGAAGCCCGCTCGAAATCGGGCCTTCAGCATTCAGAGGCAAAGATTGATCACGCATTGCGCTTCTCCGCGGGTAGTGCGGGCGCGCCAAAAGTTGATATTTTGGTAGAACGCGCCATGTAGAAGCCCGAGTTTACCATAACGGGGTAGTGGTGTCAAACATCACGAACATGATAACGATGCGGTAAAATGCCGTTTTTCGGCGTTTGTATCACCTCTGGTATAATAGTCCAACATCAGCCAGCACCACTGCACATAAATATCCATCTGTCATAAAATCACCCAAGAAACGCACGAAATTCGCCGTTGTGGTGAAAGATCGGCGTTCATGGATTGTACTTGCCTCTTAAGGTGAAAAACCACCATATTTCGAAATGCATGTAAAGGAGCGGTCATGTCTACAGCGTGGGAAACCTATTTGGCCGAGAATCAGGCGCGTTTTCAGGAGGAACTGTTCGACTTCCTGCGCATCCCGAGCATCTCGGCGTTGCCCGATCACGCCGAGGCCGTGAAACAGGCTGCGGAGTGGGTTGCCGAGCGCTTGCGTATCATCGGCATCGAGAATGTACAGATTCTGCCGACCGGCGGCCATCCGGCTGTGTATGGCGATTGGTTGCACGCGGAGGGCAAGCCCACCGTGATGATCTATGGCCATTTCGACGTGCAGCCGGTTGATCCGCTGGAGTTGTGGACAAACCCGCCGTTCGAGCCGACCGTGCGCGATGGCAAGGTCTACGCGCGCGGCGCCTCCGACGACAAAGGCAATATGTTTGTGCCGATCCTGGCGATCGAGGCCCTGCTCAAGACCGCGGGTAGCTTGCCGCTGAACTTCAAGTTTTTGTTTGAGGGCCAGGAGGAGATCGGCAGCCCGCAGATGCCCGATTTCGTGGAGAAGCACCGCGAGTTGTTGGCCTGCGACCTGGTGTTGAGCGCCGACGGCGGCCAGTGGAGCGAGACGGAGCCGAGCATCCTGTTGGGCCTGCGCGGTGGATGCGGCTTGCAGATCAACATCTACGGCGCGAACCGCGACCTGCACTCCGGCGGCTACGGCGGCACCATCCAGAACCCGCTGCACGCCTTGGTGCGCCTGCTCGATTCGATGCGCAGCAGCGACGGCACCATCACAGTGGCGGGCTTCTACGACGGCGTGAGCCTGACGGATGCCGAGCGCGCGCAGATCGCCGAGGTGCCCTTCGACGAGAAGAGCTACCTGGAGGATATCGGGGTTTCGGAGCCGTTCGGCGAGCCGGGCTTCACCACCCGCGAGCGCAGTTGGGCGCGACCGACCCTGGAGGTGGTTGGCATGTGGGGCGGCTTCCAGGGCGAAGGCGTCAAGACTGTGCTGCCAAGCTCGGCGCACGCCAAGATCACCTGCCGCCTGGTGGCTGGGCAAGATCCTGCGCGGATTGTGCGGCTGCTGACCGAGCATATCGAGCGAAACAGCCCACGCGGCGTGCGAGTGGAGGTGCAGCCGCTCAAGTTCCTGGCGCAGCCCTACCTCATCCCAGCCGATCATCCGGGCAATCAGATTGTGCACTCGGTGCTGGAGGAGTTGTACGGTCGTCCCCCGTATTACACCCGCACCGGCGGCAGCATCCCGATCTGCACGCTGCTGAAGGAGCACCTCGGCGCGTACACCGTGAGCTTCGGTTTTGGGCTGAACGATGAGCGCGCCCACGCCCCCGATGAGTTCTACCGCCTCAAAAGCTTCGAGTTCGGTCAGCGCGCCTACTGCCGCTTGATCGAGCGCTTGGGCCAGGCCGAGCGCATCTCCTAGTTGAATGCGATGGGCTGCGGTATGGTGCGATGCCGAATCGCAGCCCATCACCTCTCCACGCACAGCCCCACACCATGCGTCTGGCAACGCATCCGCTCTAGGGAAAAGCCAGAATGTGGATGCAGTGTCGTTAGTACGGCGCAGATCGGCGCGTTGGAGGCGTGTCATCCCCCAAACAACGTGGTATAATCGCCACGAGCCAGCAAGATAAAGAAGTAGCCTATGCCTAGGTATGAGATCCAAACTAGCCAGTTCGGCATGATCAGCGGTATCCGCCAAGCGCACAGCGACATGGTGTTGATAGCTGAACCCGCCGGACTCTTTGCTCCCGAGGTACGTAAGGGCCAACTCTATATCGTGGCTGAAGCCGAGGGCGATCCTGGTCGTGGTCGCGATGCCTGCCAGCTTGTGCTGCGCACGATTCGCAAAACCTTCTACGAAGATAGCTCCTACAGCGTCACGGCTGCGTTGCGCAAGGCTTTGATCGCGGCGAACCGCGTCCTCTACGATCAGAACTTCAACCTTGCCAGTCAAAAGCGCGTGTTTGTGGGTGTCACCTGTGCAGTGATCAAAGAACAAGATCTGCACGTGGCCCAGGTTCTGCCTGCCCAGATTTATATGTTCACGCAGGGCAAGCTGCGCGCGCTGCCCACCCACGTTTCGTGGAACCCGACCCCAACAGGCACGCCCCTGCATTTTAAGCTCAACGCGATTGGTGCAAGCCTCTCGGTCGAGCCAGATTTTTATCGGGCCGTGTTGAAACCGGGCGATAGCGTTCTGCTCAGTTCGAGCAATTTTGGCCGCTCGTTGTCGCAAGAAGATGCGATGCGGCTGCTCAAAAGTGCTGAGCCAGAAGAAGCGCTTGAGATGTTGACCACGGTCTGTAAGCAGCACGAGTTGACCGACGCGCAGGGCTTGTTGATCAACATCACCCCGCCGCTCAGTCCGGCGGCTCAGGCCGCGCCGTTGAGTCGTGTGGGTGTGCTTGAGCGCAGTCGCCTCGCGTTGCGCAGCATGAACGCTTGGGCGACCCGCGTCACAGGCGAGGCTGCGCTGTTGGTGCAGGGCCCCGGCGCGCGCGAGAAGCGCCGCAAAGCCGAAGCCCGTAGAGAGCAGCAACGGCGCGAGCAAGAGCGCTTGACCCAACTCCCCGAGGAGCCGAAGGTGTCGTTGGACCGGGTTCCGCTCCCGCGTCCGCTTGATCTCGGCGAATCGTTGGAGGAACGCGCCACGCAAGCCCGTCAGCAGCAGCGTTCGCGCTTGGGCATGCCGCCGCCCCGAGAGGTGGAGGATGAGGCCATTCCGCCATCGGTCATGCTTGGCGAGACGAACTACGCGATCCCCAGTACCGATCAGCGGCGCATCGACCTGAGCGATACGCCGAGTATGGCCGCGCTTGGCCGCAGCGCTCGCGGCGATTCGTTCTCCTCGCGCCCAACGGTGAAATCGCCCTACGATATGACAATGGGCGAACGTATTGCCGAGGGCTTCTCCAAGCTCCGTTCGATGATGAGTGGCTCGCGAGTGAGCCATCGCAAGCTCCCGCCGAGCGCTATGGCGCAGTCGCGTCGCCCCGTTGAACTGTCGTACCGTCGCCAGCGCCAGCAGCCGTTCTCGGTGATGTGGTTGCTGATCCTCGTGCTGTTGGTGGCGATCTTCATCATGTACGGCTGGAATCTGGCCGAGCAGAATATGCAGCGCGCCGCCAACGATTCGCTTGAGCGGGCCGAGGCTGCGATGGCAGCGGTGCGTGCAGCCCCAACCATCTACGAAGCCGAGTTGCTGTTGGGCTCCGTCGAGGTGGCCTTGGGCGAGGTGCGGGCGAGCAAGGTTGTCACTGCCACCCAGGAGAATCGGCTACGCTACGAACAGTTGGAGCAGGAATACGAGCGGGCGGTCTCATCGATTAAGAAGCTGAGCTATTTCGAAGATCTGCAAGTGTTCGCCCAACACCCGGTGCCGAACGGGGTATTCTCCAGTGTGGTGGTGCCGCCGCCGATCCAGAGCATCACCAATACGGCCAATTTCAACTGGATCTATCTGCTCGATAGCAACGTCGGTGTGCTGTACCGCATGCCCAAGAACGGTGGCCCGATCGAGGAGTTCCTGCGCCCCGACGATACCATCAACCAGGTGCCGATCGGCACGATTCGGGCGCAAGCCTGGCGCTTCGATAACATCGTGGCTGTGGCGCAGAACGGTGAGGGCGGGCCGTTCACCTTCTATTTCCCCACGGGCGGTCAGTGGGGCTACAGCAACCTGGCGGGCAGTTCGGAATGGGGACGTGTCAATCAGCGCTTCCGCGCCGTCAACTACGATGGCAACCTGTACATTTGGGGCGCTGTGCCCGAGCAGATTCTGCGCTATCGTAGCGGCAACTACGGCGACTTCCCGGACCCGTGGATTCAGGAGACGAAGGATAAGAAGGTCGATTCGGCGCTCGATATGGCCATCGACGGCAAGATCTACTTGCTGCAGCCCAATGGCAATGTGTTGGTCTTTATGGCCGGCTCCTTCGAGCGCGAGATCGTTCTGGAGGAGATCAACCCAGCACTCGTTACCGCTTCGAGCTTCTTTGTATCGCCCGACGATCCCGAATCGGGCTGGATCTTCCTGGTCGATAGCAACCAAGGGCGTATTATTCAGCTCGATAAAGTGACTGGCAAGTTTATCCAGCAGATCCAAGCTCCTCCCGATAGTCCGATCAAGCTCGATCAACTGACTGGCTTGTACGCCGATGAAACGGGCGGGCGCACCATTCTCTACTTGGTCAACGGCGGGCAGATCCTTCGCGCTTCGCTGCCCGATCCGCCTCGGCCCTTCCGTGAACCGGGCACGCAAACACCAGTCACCCCGACAACAACGCCAACCTCAACCCCGTAAATCTACTTTCGGACAGTGTGGCACAACCGCCACACTGTCCGTTTCCGTGTGGAGATTTTTTGTATGATCAGCATTCCGCCTCATATTGTGCTGGAGACCGAGCGCCTTGTGCTGCGCACGATCGATGAGAGTTTCGCTCAGCGCTGCCTCGATTACTACGAGCGCAACCGCGAATTTCTGGCGCCTTGGAATCCCACACCCAGCCCAGATTTCTACACGCTCGAATTTCAGCGCCTCAAGCTCAATTTCGATACCGAGCTGCGTGCTCAGGATCGGGCGGTGCGCTTTTGGCTCTTTCGGAAGGACGATCTTCAGCAAGAGTACATTCTCGGCGGGTTCGCCTTCTCGAACATTGTGCGGGGCGCGTTCCAATCGTGTCATCTCGGCTACTACATGGATGGCGCCGCGATCAACCAGGGCTACATCACCGAGGCGCTGCGCAGAGGGATCGCGTTCGCGTTTGATGAACTGCTGCTCCACCGCATCGAGGCGAATGTGATGCCCCGCAATGTGCGCTCGCGGCGCGTGCTCGAGAAGCTTGGCTTCGAGTATGAGGGTCTGTCGCGGCGCTACCTCAAGATCGCCGGGGTGTGGGAGGATCACATTCACTATGTGATGCTCAACCCACGCGAGGATATCTGATATTTATCTTCACAATGCGCTCGGCACAATCTCTGCATTGGTGACATGTATTCGCTCGTTCAGCCAAGAGGTGTACTATGGCCGCAGATGCGCGTATGCTCAGCCACATTCCCCTTTTCTTCTCGATGGATGATGAGGAGCGGGCGGCTATCGCCAACATTATGGGCGAGGTGGAGTACGAGGCCAATCAGACGATCTACCGTGAGGATGAGACGGGCAGTACGTTCTACATCATTCAGTCGGGGCAGGTGCAACTCACCATCACCGATGATGATGACCAGAAGTTGGTGATTGAAACGCTCGGCCCTGGCCAGTTTTTCGGCGAGATCTCGCTGATCGATGGCGGGACGCGCTCGTGCGATGCGGTGACCACTGAGCCAAGCAGGATTTTGGTGCTCGAACAACGGGCGTTCTTCGAGTTGTTGTTGCAGCGCCCGCATATGGCGCAGGATGTGTTGATGGCGCAGGCTAAGTACATTCGCCGCACCGATATGCTGCTGCGCAGGCGCGTCAGCCGGAACCCCAACGAGGCGTTTGATGAGAGCGCGACGCTCGGCGAGCGGGTCGCTGATGCGGTGGCACGTTTCGGCGGGAGTTGGAGGTTTATCTTCAGCTTTTGCGCGTTTTTGCTGGTGTGGGTGCTGCTCAACACGGTTATGTGGGGTATGGAGCATTGGGATCCGTATCCCTTTATTTTGCTGAATCTGTTTTTGTCGATGTTGGCCGCCGTCCAAGCGCCAGTGATTATGATGAGCCAGAACCGTCAGGACGCCAAGGATCGCATCCGCAGCGAACTCGATTATCACGTGAACTTGAAGGCCGAGTTGGGCGTCAGCACGCTGCTTCAGGAGACAAAGATGCTGCGGGAGCAGTTGGCGCAGATCGAGACGCAGGTTGCGGCGATAACAGGCCAACAGCGCGAATAACAGCCTAAGTCCATCTAGGTTGGTGCCCCGGCTGTGCCCACGCGGCGCGCTTGCCGAAGCGACGGGCGTTGCGGTTGGCACGGCTTCTTCTTCCCAACAAAACAAACAACACACAACGACGCGCCAGGCCTGCGAGAACCTAGCGCGTCGTGCTGTAGAGTGGTGTGTTACGACATCAGCACCCAGATTTTGCCGAATGAGTCGGGGATCTCGACCTCGTGCGGCCCCTCGCCGATCTGCTCGTCGTAGTCGTGCAGCCATTCGTGCCACAGCCCCGCCCGTGGAAATTGGATGACGGCGCGCTGGGTTTGGCCCGTCAGGTTCACGGCGACGACGACCACGCTGCCGTTGTCGTTCCAACGGTGGTAGGCCAACAGTTTGCGCTCGTGATCGACGAGCAGCGGCTCGAAGGTGTTGCCCTGCAGTGCGCCGTGCGTGTGGCGCAAGTAGGCCAGCGAAGCGTAGTGCTGGTAGAGCGCTTGGCCCGCATCGCTGTCGAGTTGTTCCCAGGGCAGTTTGTTAACATCGATGGTTTTGGGCGACGAGACGCCGAACTCTTGGCCGCTGTAGAGCATCGGCACGCCTTGGGCGGTGAAGAGCAGAACAGCGCCGAGCATGCTTTTGCGGATGGCGGCGGCCTCGTCGAGGGCGGGGTTGCTGCGCACCTCGGTGATGATGCGCTCCTCGTCGTGGCTCTCGAAGTAGTTGATCGGTTGCGCGTTGTCTTGGTAACCGTTACCCGCGAAGGTGAGCACGCGCAGCAGCGCATCTAGGTCGCCGTATTGGAAGCCCTTGTATTCGCCTTCGCGCAGTTGCGCCCGCAGCGTGTGGTTGAACTGCCAGTGCCACGAGGCGTCGGTCTCGGTATCGCGCACGACGGCGGCGGGATCGGCCACGATGTCCTCGGCGATCAGGTAGACGTGCGGCTTGGCTTGGCGGGCCGACCAAGTGATGAAGCTCATGCCGCCGATGCCATCGTAGCGCATGCCTTCAACGTAATCGTAGCGGAAGCCATCGATGTGAAATTCGGTCAGCCAGTAGCTTTGGATGTCGGCGAGCAGCCGCTTGGTGGCGTCGTTCCACAGGTTCAGGTCGGGGAAGCCCCACGGGTTGCCGTCGGTGCTGAAGTAGGGGTTTTCGTCGTAGGGATAGAGCATGTTCAGCGGCGAATCGGAGGCGGTGTGGTTGAAAACCATATCGAGAATGACGCCGATGCCGCGTTGGTGCGCAGCGTCGATCAGGCGTTTGAGATCGTTGGTGGTGCCGTAACTACCCTCGGCGGTGAAGAAGTAGGCCGGGTTGTAGCCCCAACTGTGATCGCCAGGGAACTCCTGGATGGGCATCAGTTCGATCGCATCGACGCCGAGCGCTGCGAGATGGTCGAGCCGTTTGGTGACGCCCTCGAAGGTGCCCTCGGGACTGAAATCGCCCACGTGGAGTTCGTAGATCACCAGTTGATTGAGCGGCTTAATGCCGAATCCTTCGTCGTTCCATTCGTAGGGCTGTTCGTTAAGCGTGATCAGCGCGTGCGGCTGTGGGCTGCCCTCGACCCAACGCAGCGCGCGGGCGTAGGGGTCGCCGATCACCGTTTCGCCGTCGATCACAAATTGATAGCCATACGTGCCTGGTTCAAGCTGTTTTTCTATCGACCATAGCCCCGTTTCATCGACGTTGAGTGGATCTGCGGCAGTGTCCCAATCATTAAAATCGCCGATCAGGTGGACGCTTTTCTTCCAAGGTGCCCAAAGTGCAAACGAAACATGGCCATCTCCGTGATCATGTGCTCCGTGCGGAATATGCGTTGGAGAATCTATAACGTCCGATTCTTCCATCTTCATAAAGAAAACCTACTCTTTCTGATAAGAAATATAATCATCATAATGTAAATGCTAGAGCAAGTTGTATACCAGAAGCCTATACATTCATTTTTCACCCGAAAAAGCATATAATGGTGTATTCTTTGCAGTACTCGTTTCGGAGGTGCGTGGAACCATTGCGGCGCTTTGTCGCATGCTATCAGCGGAGGGTGTATGGAACTTGGCATGATTGGCCTTGGCCGTATGGGCTTCAATATGTCGCAGCGCTTGTTGCAGGGCGGTCATCGGGTGGTGGGCTTCGATCGAAACCAGGCGCTCGCTGAGCAATTGCGCGATCAGTATGGCGGCGCGGCGGCGAGCAGTGTGGAGGACCTGGTGGCTCAGTTGACCGCCCCGCGCGTGGTCTGGCTGATGATCCCCGCTGGAGCGCCGACCCATCAGCAGATCACGAGCCTGGCGGGCCTGTTGGCCCCGGGCGATCTGGTGATCGATGGTGGCAACTCGTTCTACCGAGATAGTTTGGCGCACGCTCAGGAGTTGGCGCAGCATGGCATCCGATTTATGGATGTTGGCGTGAGCGGCGGCGTGTGGGGCTTGACGATGGGCTACTGTTTGATGGCGGGCGGCGACGCGGCGACGTATGCGGACGTGGAGCCGCTGCTGACCACGCTGGCCCCACCGAACGGCAGTCGCTTGGTTGGCCCGGTGGGCGCTGGGCACTTCGCCAAGATGGTGCACAACGGCATCGAGTACGGCATGATGGAGGCCTACGCCGAGGGCTTTGAGTTAATGCGCGCGAAAACCGAGTTCGGGTATAATTTGCAGGAAATCGCCGATTTGTGGAATCAAGGTGGGGTCGTGCGCTCGTGGCTGCTTGAGTTGGCCGCCGATGCGTTCCGCGAGGACCCCGTGTTGTCCGAGATCAAGGGCTATGTGCCCGATAGTGGCGAGGGCCGCTGGACGGCGCAGGAGGCGATCGATCTGGCGGTGCCGGCTCCCGTGATCACCTTGGCCCTGCAGATCCGCTTCCTTTCTCGCCAGGAGGATTCGTTTGGCGCGAAGGTGTTGGCGGCCCTGCGGCAACAATTTGGCGGCCACGCCGTGCGTCGGGCGGATGCCGACCTGACGACGCCCTCGGGTGGGTAGCGCGCTGGCAGTGCGGCCCTGGCGATCGATATCTGGATAATGCTGCCGCCGACGGTACAGCCGTTCGCGGCAGTGCGATTTTGGGATACCGAATCGGGGCGATGCGTTCGAGATGCAGCACGTTCGTTGCAGTGGCCGCGCAGAGTAACTCATCAATACCACATCCCTGCTGTCGTAGGCTACAACGAGCCATCACTATTCTCCTAAATTTGGTATGATACTCCACATTGTAAGGTAAGGATGGTTAGCTCATCCTAACGAGCTAAGCTTGCAACGGGGCACGATGGTTGAGGGTTCTGGTGTTGCGCTGGGCGAGGGTGACTAGCGTGGCAGATACGCCTCACGCTTGGCTTGTTCGCCATCGCGATTGTGCTTTTCGGTGTTTGTCGGAGCACATGCACCGTTTGATAGAGGAGCACCTACCCATGGTTGATTCCCCATCTCAAAGCAACCCCTTGCGCGCTGGGTTGCGCATGCAACGCACTCCCGAGCCGTGTACTGTTGTGATCTTTGGCGCCACTGGCGATCTGACCCACCGCAAGTTGGTGCCTGCGCTCTACAATTTGCAGCGCGAGCGGCTATTGCCGCCAGGCTTTAATGTTGTTGGCTTCGCGCGCCGCGATTGGAGCGATACGTACTTCCGCGATTCGCTGCAGCAGAACGCTGTGAAGTTTTCGCGTAGCGGATTGGACGATTCGCTGTGGAGCAGTTTCGCCGACGGTGTGACGTATCTGATGTCGTCGTTCGATGATCCTGCGGGCTACGCCGAGCTGTCGAAGCGGCTCGACATGCTCGATGAGAAACGAGGCGCGGGCGGGAATCGTCTCTTTTATTTAGCGACGCCACCCGAATCGTACCCCACGATCATCCAACAACTTGGCGCGGCGGGTTTGGCGCACTCCAAGAATAACGGCTGGGTGCGCATCATCATCGAAAAGCCGTTCGGGCACGATCTCGCCAGCGCCCGCGCGCTCAATGCCGAGGTGCACAAGGTGTTCGATGAGACGCAGGTCTACCGCATCGATCACTACTTGGGCAAGGAGACAGTGCAGAACATCCTGGTGTTCCGTTTTGCCAACGGCATCTTCGAGCCGATCTGGAATCGCAGTTACGTCGATCACGTGCAGATCACGGTGGCCGAGACGGTCGGCGTCGAGGGGCGCGGCGGCTACTACGAGCACGCCGGAGCGCTGCGCGATATGGTGCAGAACCACCTGATGCAGTTGCTGACGCTCACGGCGATGGAGCCGCCCGTCGGCTATCGGGCCGATGCCGTGCGCGACGAGAAGGTCAAGGTGTTGCGTGCCATCCGTCCGATCACCGACGTGAGCACCGAGACGGTGCGCGGGCAGTACGGTTCCGGCTCGCTGAACGGCGAGGCAGTGCTCGGCTATCGCGAGGAGAAGGGTGTCGCGCCCGATTCCAACACCGAGACGTATGTGGCGCTGCGCTTTTTCATCGACAATTGGCGCTGGGCGGGCGTGCCGTTCTTCCTGCGCACGGGCAAGCGCATGCCGAAGCGGGCCAGCGAGATCGCCATTCAGTTCCGCCAAGCGCCGCATATGCTGTTCGAGAGCGGTCCGCTCAACGATATTGAGCCGAACGTGCTCACCATCAAGGTGCAGCCCGAGGAGGGCATCACGCTGCGCTTCGACTCGAAGGTGCCCGGCCAAACCAATCAGATCCGCCCGGTGACGATGGACTTCCGCTACAACGCCTCGTTCGGCGTGGAATCGCCGGAGGCCTACGAGCGCCTGCTGCTCGATGCGATGCTGGGCGACTCGACGTTGTTCACCCGCAGCGACGAGGTGGAGGCGTCGTGGTCGTTGGTGACACCTATTCACCAAGGATGGCAGGCCGTGCCGCCGTCGCAGTTCCCCAACTACGAGGCGGGCAGTTGGGGGCCGGAGGCCGCTGACCAATTGTTGGGCCGAGAATGGCGACGTTGGCGTCGCCTGTGATGGTTAAGCGCCTAGACGGAGTGACACAATGCTTGTAGTGGCTGATATCGCGGCAGGGCCAGTCTTTTTGCTGGCGGGTGTATTCGTTGGAGCCTTGGTGCTACTGGGCATTGGTGTCCTCGAAGGTGTAGTGCTGTGGCGCTTGTCCTGGGGCACGTTTTGGCGCTCACTGCGCGATTCAATCTTGGCCAACATCGCTTCGGGCATTGTGGGCGTGGTGATCTCGGTGCTTGGGGGCAATCGGTGGGAGCAGTGCGGCTATGATCCCCGAGCCGGCGGACGTTGGTGCGAAGTGTTGGTCACGCCGTGGGTGCTGGTGGTGGGCGCGTGGCTGCTCTCGGTGCTGATCGAGGGCGGCGTGCTGATGCTGCTGAGCAAGCACCCGCCCCGCCAGATTTGGATCGCAGCATTGCTGATCAACGTGGCTAGCTACGTGCTCTTGGGCGTGTTTGCCTTCTTGGTCAGTTAACGCAGTCTGGAGGTGGCATGAGCCGCATTCGTTTGCCGTTGCTGTTGGGCGTGGCGCATGGCGTGGCCGATGGCGCGGCGGGTTGGCTTTTGGGCCGCTTATCGCACAGCATGGCGCTCGAACAAGTGGCGCTGCTGGTGCTGATGTACAACGTGTTGGCGTTCGGCGGCCAACCGCTGGCTGGCCTGATCGCCGACCGTTTGGCGCGCCCACGGGCCGTGGCACTCCTGGGCCTGCTGCTACTCTCGGCGGCGCTGCTTACGGCTGACCTGCCGAAGTTCGCCGTGTTGCTGGCCGGGCTTGGCTCGGCGGCGTTCCACGTGGGTGGTGGCGCGCTGGCGTTCTGCGCCACGCCTGGGCGCGCGGCAGGGCCGGGCGTGTTCGCCGCCCCCGGCGTGATCGGCCTGGCGGCTGGCGGCCTGCTGGCGGTCAGTGGCGTGAACGCGCTCTGGCTGCTGTTGCTGCCGCTGGTGCTGCTAATGCTCGCAGTGGTGCTGTGCGAACTGCCCGTGTTGCCCTACACCGAGCCTGCCGCGCACAGCGCACTGCCCGATCGCCACGACCTGATTATGCTGGTGCTGCTGGTCGGCATCGCATTGCGTTCGCTGGTCTGGAACATCGCACAGATGCTGGTGGAGGGCCAACACGAGCAGTTGCTGTTGCTGGCGTTCGGCGCAGCCTGCGGCAAGATCGTGGGCGGCTGGCTGGCCGACCGCGTAGGCTGGCGGCGCTGGATGCTGAGCGCGCTGTTGGTGGCCGCGCCGTTGCTCTTCTTCGGCGGGCGCAGTCTGCCCGTGCTCGTACTGGGCGTGGCGCTGCTGCAATCGGCGTCGCCCGCAGCGCTGGCGATGACTTGGCGGC
Source organism: uncultured Roseiflexaceae bacterium (assembly GCA_937988885.1). Classification (GTDB taxonomy): domain Bacteria; phylum Chloroflexota; class Chloroflexia; order Chloroflexales; family Roseiflexaceae; genus CALKHR01. The sequence goes on from CALKHR010000022.1 coordinate 89,079, forward strand.
TGTTGCCGAGCCAACCTGCGCTGGCGGCAGGCTTGGCGTTGGGCTTGGCCATCGCGATCGGCGGAGTGCCCACGCTGCTGGGCAGCGCCGTGCTGTTGAGCACACCCGCGTTGCTGCTCGGCTCGCTGTTGGCCGCTGCCCTAGCGCTCTGGTGGGCGCTGCCGCGCCGCACTGCTCGCGCCGTGCCTGTGGCGCATCCGCCCGATCCACTCACACGAGGAGGAGCTCTATGACAAACGTCTCTGCCCCGCTTGGCGAGCGCACGCGCATCGATGTGCGTGCGATTGAGCGTGAACTCACCGCGCTATGGCACGTGGCAGCCGAGGAGCAACAGGAGAGCGGCTTCCAGGGCGTGACGCGCACCTGCGTGCTGAACTTGCTGGTGGCCACGCCCGGCGGTCAGGTGCTCGAACAGGCCACCGACACGATCGCCCGCCTCACCTCGCGCCACCCCAACCGCGCGATTGTGATCAACGCCCAACCCTCCGTGTCCGATGCGCCGTTGGAGGCCTGGGTGCAGGCGCACTGCCAGATCCCCGGCCCTGGCCGTCCACAAGTCTGCGGAGAGCAGATCACCATCGAGGCGCGAGGCGCGGCAGTGTCGCAAGTGCCGGGCACAGTGTTGCCGCTGCTGGTGCCCGATCTTCCAGTGATCTTCTGGTGGCCCTACGGCATGCCCTACGACCAACCGCTGTTCAAGCGCCTGAGCGACCTTGCCGACCGCATTATCGTGGACAGCGCCACCTGCGAAACGCCGGAGCGAGCGTTGGTGCGCCTTGCCGAACTACTGGGCAAACCCAGCGAGATCAGCGATATGGTCTGGGCGCGTCTGACGCCCTGGCGCGAGATGATCGCGCAGTTCTTCGATAGCCCGTCGATGCTGCCGCACCTGTACAGCTTGCAGCGCATTGAGGTGACGTATCGCAACCCGACGGGCGATCGCTCGGCGGCGCTGTTGCTGCTTGGTTGGTTGGGCTCGCGGTTAGGTTGGACCCTGAACGGGACGCTACAGCGGGATGGCGCGGTCACAACCTTCGCGCTGGCTCGCCCCGATGGTGTGCGCGTGCAAGTTCGGCTACAACACGCTCCGCATGCTACCACCATGCTCGAACAGGTGACGCTGGAGGCCGAACATGGCCGCTTCACCATCGAGTGTGCCGATGACGACCAGGCCATCACCACTGTTGAGGTAGAGGGCAACATGCCGCTGCGCCGCATGGTGCGGGTGGCACAACTAAGCGATGCCGACCTGCTCGCCGAGGAACTACGGCTGCTGGGTCGCGATTATGGATTTGTGGGCGCGTTGCAACTTACGACCAGTTTTTTAGCGTGACAATCTTGGTGTTTCGGCAACAAAATTGTCGCTATGCTCGCCGAATCGCCCATGCTATACTCCGGCTAATTATCGCTTAGCGAGGGGCCAGTATCGGGCCGCACTGGCTCTCGTGCATTATCACTTTTGAGCGAAAGGCTTTTTTATGGCAGATTCGACCGAACAAGCGTTACCCCAGCCTTCATCGCTCAAGGCATTTTGGGCGGGTTTGTTGGCGATGGTGCCGGTCTGGGTGGGCGCAGCGCCGTTCGGCGCGATCTACGCCGTCACAGCGCTTGAAGCTGGCTTTACGCCTGCGCAGACGCTGGCCTTATCGATGCTGGTCTTCGCTGGCGCCTCTCAAATGACAGCCGTTGGCTTATTCGCCAATGCAGCGTCGCCGTTCACCATTCTATTCTCCACGGTGATCGTGAATGCGCGCCTCTTGTTGTTGGGAGCCTCGTTTGCGCCGCATGTGCGCAGCGCACCCAGGTGGCAGCGCCTGCTGCTGGCCTCACAACTCACCGACGAAACCTACGCGATGGGTGTGCGCGCCTTCCTGGCTGGCAAGGGCAGCTTCGCGTATCAGTTGGGCGCGAATATGGGCCTGTATGCTGTATGGGCCATCAGCACATCGGTTGGCATCTGGCTGGGCATGCTCATCCCCGATCCGGCAGCCTACGGCCTCGATCTCATCTTCCCGCTGACGTTTATCGGCCTATTAGTGCCGCTGCTGCGCGATCGCACGACGGTGACGGTGGCGGTCTTGGCGGCGGTGATCACGATCGGCGGGGCGCTGTTGCTGCCGGGCAGTTGGTACATGCTGATCGCCGGCATCGTAGCGAGCGGCATCGGCGCCTGGCTCAGCCGCAAGCATGCCGTCGCGGAAAAAGCGAGCGAATAGCGCATCGCAGAGCCTGAAAACACCACTCGGTATGGGGTGGTGTTTTTGTTTTGGGAAGAAAAAGGCAACCATCTTGAGAACGCCCGTCGCTGCGGGCAAACAACGTCGTGTACAACGTGTGCGCGCTCGGACAGCTATGGCGCTGCGCGCCACAACGCGCGCCGCTCTGCTCGCGGCCTATTCTCTGCCTTGCGATGCTGGGCATTGTATGGCGTTGTTTGGCGTTGCATAAGGTCTAGCAGAGGGAGACATGCGTGCCGCACGAGGTTGCGCCTTTTGCGCCAGCAGCAACAACCCACACTGCAAACGGATAGGAAGTGGTTTGCGGTAGCGGCTGGGTGTTCCGGCAAAATCGTGCTTGGATCTCGTGGGATCGCCCTTGAAACTTGCCCCTTCTCGGATTAGAATACGTGTATCTTCGTACCCCTCAATCGAATAGCCGCGCTTTGCTCAGGAAGAGACTACGATGTCGAACGTTACAGACAAGCCACGTGTGCTGTCGCAACTTGCGCTGCTCCCCCAAGCCATGTCGGTATTGGAACCGCTGGTCGAACTACAGGTTGGCCCCATTGAAGATAGCGATGCCTGGTATGCTGGAGCTGCGGGCTATGATGCGCTGATTCTGGGTGGTAACACGGTGATGGATGGCCCCCGCATGGATCGCATCGGCTCGCGGTTGCGGGCATTGGTGCGTCCTGGCATTGGGGTGGATCGGATCGATATCGCTGCGGCGACCGAGCGGGGCATTATGGTGATCAACACGCCCGATGCACCGACGGAATCGACCGCCGAGCACGCGATCGCGTTGATGTTGTGCTTGACGAAGGGCGTGATGACCGGCGACCGCTGGTTGCACGCTGGCAAGGGCTTCCCGCCGCTTGGCACGATCCCGCCGGGCCTGGAGGCGCTGGGCGCGACGTTGGCGCTGGTCGGCTTGGGCCGCATCGGTAGTCGCGTGGCGCAGATCGCGCGGGTGCTGGGTATGCGCGTGCTGGCCTACGACCCGTACGTGCCCGCCGAGCGCGCACAGTCGCTGGGCGTGGAGATGGTCGGCTCGCTCGACGAGCTGTGGCCGCAGGCCGATGTGGTGTCGCTGCATGTGCCGCCGCTGCCCGAGACCTACCGCATGATCAACGCCGAAACGCTGGCGAAGATGCGTCGTGGTGTGTTCTTGGTGAACGTGGCGCGCGGCGGCCTGATCGATGAGGCGGCGCTGCTTGAGGCATTGCGCTCGGGCCAGGTGGCGGCGGCAGGCTTGGATGTGTTCGATCCCGAACCGCCCGACCCGAACAACCCGCTGCTGCAAGAGCCGAACGTGGTGTGTACCTCGCATGTCGGCTCGTACACGAGCGCTGGCCTGCTGAAGATGCAGGTGCAGAGCGCCGAGCAGATCGCGCAGATGGTGCGAGGCGAGCGGCCCTCCAACCTGGTGAACCCCGAGGTGTGGGGCAAGCACCGGGGGTGATGTTTTGTTGAGCGCGTGGGGCGTAGTACTTGATGTTGCTACGCCCCAAGCTTATTGTTCTGCCCCAAACAAAACATCAAATTCCAATGTAATAGTGGCTGCGGTGATAACGGATATAGGCAACATCAATATCATGGCCTGGTTTGACCATCAATTGCCCTTCTATATTTAACAATGTGAAGTCGTCCGCGATCGCAAAACCACCATAATCGAAGAGTACGTGGTGGTTGGCACAGAGACAGAGAAGGTTGTTGAGGGTATCAGGGCCGTTGTGTGGTGCCCCAAGTGGCCGAATATGAGCTGCTTCAGCATACGGCCCGGCAGAGCCTGTAAGCCGTATTCCGCATACCTGACAACAATAGTCGTAAAGAACCTTAACAGCGCGGGATTGTTGAGTATCGCGCACAATCCGCATAACAGTTGTTTCTTGACGAGATGCAGGTAAGTAAGATTCTGGAGTTTCTGATACCTGCTTTGTTATCATTGCCTGTGGTGTGATTTTTACAAGGCGAAAACGCCAAATCACATATCCAGAGCGGCCAATATCGTGCCAATAGTCTTCAACACGATACAGGCCATCGTACCGATAGCCTACGGGTGGAGAAAAAGGGGACTTGTGATTTGCGCCGCGAATGACACGCACGGGTAAGCCATGCAAACGACTATAGGCTAAAGCAAGATTGCCTCTTGTAAGAAGTTGATCGCTAATTTGTTGTTTTGTTTGCTCGTCACGACCTCCGTGACCTGTATAAATGATTTCATCGCCAAAATCTTGATCATCCTCATAGCCACCTGAAAGTACGATAGAGTCGGCGCCCTCATCACTAGCGCCTGAGATCCCTGCTACTGTTGGCCGGTGCACGCCAGCCTGTGAAAGTTCGATCCGCGACTCGAACAAAGTACCTTCTGGATAACCAGGGATTTCTCCAAACACTCGTTTCGACATACTTACCCTCATTGATCAGCACTATATTGGATGGGTGGTTCTATATATTTTGTAATTTGATTTATTGAAATTAGTATAATTTGATAAGGATGTAATTAAATCAGAGAGGAGATAATTGCTTTTTAGAGGTGTATCAGTTGATAGAGTGTGGGGAAACAATGATACTGGTTATTAGTATAGCATGAAATTGAACAAAAATGGTAATTGGTGGCTGGAATTGTTTTTAGTGTCAGATGTTTTATAACATCGTTCTTCATTCTTGCAACATAAAAGGAACTCACCATGACAGATCGTGTTGAACCGCAGGCGAGTGCTGTTCGCCTCCCCGACGATTACGGCGAAGTCGAGCAGTTATTGCCCTGGGAGTACGCTCGCGAGCGTTTGAGCCAAGCTCAGAACTACTGGCTGTGTACGGTCAGCGCAACAGGTCGACCGCACGCTGCACCGCTGTGGGGCGCGTGGGTCGATGACCGTTTGTACATCAGCGGAAGCCCGACGACGCGCTGGGGCCGCAACATTGCCAGTAACCCGCAGGTCGCCGTGCATCTGGAGGATGGCAACCGGGTGGTGATGCTTGAGGGTATTGCTGAATATCATCAGGATATTGGCGAATCGCTCGCGTTACGTGTGAGCGAAGCCTTCGCAGCCAAGTATACTAATTTGCAGCTTCAGGAACGGAGCTACTTTGTCGTGATCCCGCGTCGTGCAGTGGCTTGGAGCGCATTCCCAAAGGATGCCACCCGCTGGCGCTTTTCGTAGCTCATACCGCATATGCCGCTTGGCAGATGGTTCGACAATGGCGCGGGGGCATTGGTGTAGAAAATGCGCTCGCGCTTCATTTCAAACTTGTTCTCGCTACCCTCCGTTATCTGTGCGTTCAGGAATCAGGTTTCTTTGAGGAAAAATATATGTGGTATTCTCATCTTTTAGCCAGTCAATCATTTTGAGAATACCAATGTAATTGAGCAGAAATCCGAGAACGATACCTAAAACCCAATCAATGAGGGTAACGAATCTATTCCCGATGATAAAATAAAAGAAATAAGCGCTGATCGGTAAAAAGAATATAATCGATGAAAGCATCCCAGGATTATAGAACGTTTTTCCTGTCACATTGAACAGAATGGTATGCGCCACAAGATTCCCTAACGAGACTAACATAGTGGCGATCCCTAGCCATACTGCTTTATCGGCAAAAAGAGCTGCTAGAAAATAAACTATCCAGCCGATAACTACATTGACAATGAGCGATGTTTGGGTATTGAGCGGAAATCGATCGGGATGGTTGCTTGCGAATAGGACTGAGTTTACCATTCCCGGGAAATAACCTGGGTAACGATATTCCTCAAATTGATGCAGCCATAACGAGATCAAACTCAGCCAAAGCACAAGCGAAAGGCCGCTCTGCTGATCAATGACCAGAAAGAGGCCAACACATACCGCCAGAAAAATGCCGATATCGTACCAATGATTTCTGAGAAGCTTCAAAGTTTCACCTATCGGTGTTGAGAATGAATGCTTCGTCGGTTAGCATGATACGTAGCAGTGATGTCTCAGCAAGATGATACGTGATCGTTCTTGCTCAGTCAAGAAATCTTAAACGCGCCAAGTGTAAACATATTCTTAGAAAAAGAAACCTTTTTGATACGCTATTTTTCGCATTATACTGCCATTGTTTGATATACTGAGAATCATCATCGAAGCGCATACGATTTCGCACAGCTTATGTAGGGGCCTCTCATCGAGTTTAGTTTAAGGAGCTGTAATGCCAACCTTTGCAGAACGTCTTACGGGCGGCTTATACGGCTTGTTGATCGGGGATGCGTTAGGTGTTCCCTACGAGTTTCATCCGCCGAGCGCGCTGCCACCACTAGCCGAGATCGAAATGACGCCGCCGAGCGGTTTCCGTCGCACATACCCGCACGTGCCGGTTGGTACCTGGTCGGACGATGGCGCACAAGCGTTGGTTCTGCTGGTCTCGTTGCTCGAAAATCGTAAGCTTGATCTTGATGATTTTGGCAGACGCTTGGTTGCCTGGGCCGATGAAGGCTTTATGGCGGTTGGCAAGCAGGTCTTTGATATCGGCATTCAAACGAGCCAAGCGGTTGCCCGATTGCGCTCGGGTGTGCCCGCCGCCCAAGCTAGCAGCTCCGACGAGCGTGCCAACGGCAACGGCTCGCTGATGCGCGTGCTGCCCCTGGCACTGTGGCACCGTGGCTCCGATGCGGAACTGGTGGCCGATGCGCACCGCCAATCGCTCGTGACTCACGGCCATGTGCGCTCGCAGGTCTGCTGCGCGCTCTACTGCTTGTGGGCGCGCCGCACGCTCGAAGGGAACGAGACGGCCTGGGAGACGGCGGTCGCGAATCTGCGCGACATCTACGCCAGCGATTCGCCCGAACGGATCGAGCTTGATACAGTGATTCGCCCCGACGATCCACCGAGCGGCCAAGGCTCCGGCTACGTGGTCGATTGCCTGAACTCGGCGCGATTGGTGCAGCAGGCTGGCAGCTATGAGCAAGTGGTGAAGGCGGCGGTGGCGCTGGGCAACGACACCGATACAACCGCCTGCGTGGCTGGTGGCATCGCCGGTTTGCGCGATGGCTTCGAGGCGATTCCGCTGCGCTGGCGCGAACAGCTGCGCGAACCGGACTTAGTGGCGCGGTTGATGCAAGGGCTGATGGCTTGGCGGGCTGTCGCTTAATCGCTCCACGCTGTGTGGCTGTCAATTCACAGCAGTCTGAACACGAGAGACGCCCTTCTGCATAAGCGGAAGGGCGTTTTGCATGACATAACAAAACGGGCGGCCAGCGCCGTTGCTGACCGCCCGTCATCCCATCAATTACCGCATGTCGTTAGGCAACTAACTCGTTCTCTTCCTCGCGTACGGCCTCGGCCTCTAGAGCAGCCTCAGCCTCAACCTCGGCTCGGCGTGCGCGGTTGCGCAGGCGCAAGCCGCTACCGATGGCGCTAGCACCCAACGCCGCCAACCACCACATCGGCGAGAGATCACCGCCCGTGCGTGGCAACTCGGCGGGGACAGGAGCCGGAGCAGGCTCGCTTGGGGCCGGAGCCGGAGCGGGCACAGCCGCCGTTGCCGACTCAACGATACGACCCTCAACGCTTGGGCTAACTGGCGAGTGGTTCTGGATGTACTCGATCGTTACGTCGGAATCGAGGAAGCCAGTATCGATGATGTTGGTACCCTGCGTCAGGACCTCGTAGCCATCGCCACCAGCCACCAAGAAGTTGAGCGTGATGATGCGATAGTTTGCGTTCAGATCGAGCGGAGCACCGCCAACCTCGACGGCTACAATGCGGTTGCCTGGCTCGGCTGCCGGATTCCAGGTGTACTTGCCGCCAGCGATCTGCATAAAGCGGCCAGCACCAGCCTCAACTTGGCTCACGCTGTTCTCGAGCGCCTCCTTCAGTTGGGCGCCCGTGAGGGTGACGAGCGTGAGGATGTTGCCGAACGGCTGCACCTCAAGCACTTCGCCCACAGTGATCGGACCCTGATCGATGCTGGCGCGAATACCACCACCGTTCATCAGCGCGATCTGGGCGCCTGCGCCCTTGGTCTTCTCGAGCATCGCGTCGGCGATCAAGTTACCCAGATTGGTCTCGCGCACACGCACATCGGCACGCGAACCGTTCAGCGGCACAGCCGCCTCGCCGATCACCTTGGCGCGCAACTCAACCAACGGCTGAGCCAGCACCGCAATGCGGGACTCGAAGCCTGGATCGGCGGGCACCGATGCTGCAACCTCGGTCGGCTGCGCAGCGACCACGCCGGTGACATCGCCGTTGTCGTCGAAACCGATCGTCAGGTCGCCCAACCAGCGGCCCCACTCCCAGTCGGTCGCCACAATCACCGGCTTGCCCGAAGGCGAGTTGTGCACCTCGGGGTACGGGCGGCTGGGATCTTCCGGGCTGACCTGCGGGCCCATCGGGGTGTGGCTGTGGCCACCAATGATCACCTGAATGCCATCGACTTGGCTGGCCAGAACGCGGTCGAATGTGATACCGATGTGGGTCAGAGCGATAATCTTGTTGACACCCTCTGCCTTCAACTCGGCCACTGCCTGACGCGCAGCATCCAAGTAGTCCTCGAACACCACGCCTGGGCCAGGGTTGCTGAGGATCGCGGTCTCATCGGTAGTGAGGCCGAAGATACCAATGCGCTGGCCACCAACTTCTTTAATGATCCAAGGCTTGATCAAACCGTTGAGTGGCGAGGAACTATCTACTTTGATGTTGGCGCTGAGCACCGGGAACGATGCGCCCTTGATGAAGGCTGCCAGCGGCTCCTGACCGTTGTCGAACTCGTGGTTGCCGATCGTCATGGCCTCGTAGCCCAACGCATTGTAGAATTCGAGGTCAGCCTGGCCGAGGTACTGGTTGTACCACAGCGTACCCTGGAAAACGTCGCCAGCATCGATTAAGATTTGGTTGCCACCCTGCTTCCGAATCGCGTCGATTAAGGTTTTGCGACGCGCAACACCACCATGGATCGGTTCCGCTGGTGTGCCACCCATCACTGGTTCGATACGAGCATGGTGATCATTCGTGTGAATGATCCGGAGCTTGAAGGTCTCTGGACCCGCCGCATTGGCGAAGTCGAGCCCAACGCACAACCATGCAATCGTGCCACCGCCTACCGCCATGTGTTTGATAAATGTACGCCGTGAAATAGCAGCCATTGATCCTCCTCATTACCTAGCATAGGTTCAGAATCGACATGACATGCAGCAAACAGACAAGGCTGAAATGCCTGCTCGTTTTCGTCTGTTTAAGTAAGGGAGATGTTGTGATGGGATTATCGCAATGATACCACACCTTTGTCAAGTGGCTGTCTAGCTCTAAAAAGCCAAATTCGGCCCCAATATTACGATGAGCTACAGCTTGGCTCAATGGATCGAAGAATTTGAGAGGATTTTGAGAAGGTACACGCACAGCCTTGTATTGCCGATTGTGCATCAGTATCAGAAAAATAAAGGTGCCGAGATTCTGGCCTCCCAAAATCTCGGCACCGCAACAACCCGCTTGTTCGCTAGTTCGCATTAGCAGGATGTAACGCGATCTGGAGCCAAAGCCCAGGCGCGACCTGTTCGGCATCCGGCTCAGACTGCGTCGTCACCTCAACCTCCTGAGCACGCGTCACGCTGCGCAGGTCGGTCTGTGCATCGAACAGCAACTCGCGCAGCGCCGCATCGTTGGCCGCAATGCGAATAGCTGCCAACTCGCTGCTCAGGCTGAGCCGCCGCGCCGATTTGAACCGCCGCACGCTCGCCGTCAGCGCCAGCAACGCCTCGCCGCCCCGCTCAGCTTCCGGGTCGATCAGCGCCTGCTCCACCTCGGGCCACGCCGACACGTGAATCGAGCCTTCGCCCGAATACGGCGCGCATAACTGCTGGAACAACTCCTCGGTGATATGCGGCAAGATCGGCGCGAACAGCTTCAACACCACCGGCAGCGTGTAGGCCAAGGTCGCCTGCGCCGCCTTGCGCTCGTTGTCGCTGCCATCGTACAGCCGCATCTTGACCCACTCCAAATAGTTGTCGCACAGCGTCTGCCAGAAGAAGCGCTCGGTCGTATCCTTGGCCGTCACATAATCGTACTGCTTAAAGCTCGTAGTGGCCCGCTCGATCAGCCGTTGCAGCCACGAGAGCAGCGCCCGATCTGCCAACAACAGCGGAACCTGCTGCAGCGCGATCAGCTCTGTGGGCAAGTGCGTCTCGATGAAGCGCGATGCGCTCCACAACTTGCTCAGCAAGCGCTTGCCCTGGCGCATCGTCTCCACGTTCACCTGCTGGTCGGCCCCCAACGCGCCGCTGCACGCCCAATAGCGCAGCGCATCGGCACCGTACTCCGCGTGCAGCGCGGCGGGCGTCAGCTTGGCGTTGCCCTTCGACTTGCTGATCTTATCGCCCGAAGGCGCCAACGTATGCCCCGAGATCGCTATCGATTCCCAGGGGATATGCCCAAAATGGAACAGCGACTTCGCGATCGTGTAGAATGCCCACGTGCGGATGATGTCGTGAGCCTGTGGGCGCAACTGCATCGGCACCAACCGCTTGTACAGCTCGGGCCGCTCGAACATCTGCCCCGCGATCTGCGGACTCACCGACGAAGTGGCCCACGTATCCATCACATCAAGCTCGGGTAGCAGGTCGCGGTTGCCGCACGCACATGCGCGGGGCGGTGCATCGACGCTCGGATCAACGGGCAGTTGCGACTCGTCGGCCAGCACCACCGCGCCGCACTGTGGGCAGTGCCACAATGGGAAGGGCACGCCGTAGAAGCGCTGGCGTGAAATGCACCAGTCCCAGCCCAGATTGCTCACCCAATGCTCGTAGCGCACCCGCATATGCTCAGGGTGCCACGTGATCTGGCGGCCAGCCTCGATCAGCCGCTCTTTCGCATCGAGCAGGCGCACGAACCACTGGCTCGTTTCGAGAATCTCCAGCGGCGTGCCACAGCGCTCGTGGACGCGCACCGTCTGCTCGGTGGTCCGTTCGGCCAGCAGCAGCCCAGCCGCCCGCAGATCGTCCACCAAGCATTTGCGCGCCTCGGACAGCGTCAGACCTGCGTATGCGCCTCCTGCCTCGCTCAACCGCCCCTTGCGCGTCACCAGCGCGATCAGCGGCAACTGATGGGTGCGCCACCACGCCACATCAGCAGCATCGCCGAACGTGCAACACATCACGGCACCGCTGCCCTTGGCGGGATCCACTGTGGCATCGGCCAGGATCGGCACGCTCCGCTCGAACAGCGGCGTGATCGCCTGCTGGCCGATCAGATGCCGAAATCGCGCATCTTCGGGATGCACAAACACCGCCACACAGGCGGGCAACAACTCCGGGCGGGTCGTCGCGATCTCCAGCGGCGCGCGCGTGCCATCGCTCGCCAGCGTTTCGAACTGCAATGTGTAGAAGGTGCTGGTGCGCTCGGCATCGTCCATCTCGGCCTGCGCGATCGCCGTGCGACACTCGATGCACCACGGGTTTGGCGCCTGCGCGCGGTAGACCAATCCCTTGCAGTACAGATCGAGGAACGACCACTGCGAGACGCGCCGCGCCGCCGGATCGATCGTCGAGTAGCGCAGGCTCCAATCCACGCTCATGCCCAGGCTGCGCCACAACTCCTCGAAGCGATCCTCCACCTCGCGCGAGACGCGCAGACAGGCCGCAATCGCCTCGGGGCGCGGCAGATCGGCCATGCGGATGCCCAGGTGGCGCTCGACAAAGCGCTCGGTGGCTAGGCCGTTATCATCGAACCCGAACGGATAGTAGACGTTGAAGCCCTGCATACGCCAGAAGCGCGCCATCGCCTCGGCCTGCACATACGAGTACATATGGCCGATATGTAGTTCGCCGGACACCGTCGGCGGAGGCGTATCGATCGCAAAGATCGGGCGTGGATCATCGGCGCGGAACGTGTAGAGACCATCGCGCGCCCAAGTAGCTTGCCAGCAGCGCTCGGCCTCGCTGGCATCGTAGCGGGGAGCTAAACCCATGATCGTGCTCCTTTAGCTGATCACGGGCGGAGTAACAGGGTTCAGTGCTGAGTTCTACGGATCGAGCGGCGGGACTCGACCCACACAACTCAATCCTCAAACCTGCGCATCCGTGCTGTACGCCGCCCACTGCTTAGAACAAACGTGAGAATGCGTACTACACCTACATCATCGCCTGTCATGGCGATCACCCCCTTTCGGCAAACAAGCTATTTCAAGCCCAACACAGGTGAGTCGGGCTGCTCCAAGCGCACCTCAGCGACCACCGCGCAGTGATCCGAGCTACCGTTCTCGCACACCACTTGCGAAGAGATGGGCTGTAGCGCGCCCTTGGTCCAAATGTAATCGATGCGTACCAGCGGGAACGGCACGTGCCATTCCGAATAAGTCGAGCGGCGGGGGAAGGTGAAGCCAAAGCCCCAACCCGCCTCGGCGTGCGCGTCGCGCAAGCGAGCAGCCATCGCAGCGTACGGCTGTTCGCAGTCGCCCGTGTTGAAATCGCCCATCACGATCAGGTCGCCCTGAATCGCGTCGATCCCCTCCAGCAATGCCGGCCACTCCTCGTCGCGCACCGATGTGTCGTAGTCCACCAGCAGCGGCAGCCGCCGCAGCGGGGTATTGCTCAACAACTCCAAGCGGCGCGTCTTAATGCGGGGCGCGTGCAGATGCACGTTCATCACCTGAATGACGGTGCCATCCACATCCACTTCCATCAGCTGGGCCGGGAAGTCGGGATCGCGCTGCGGCGCGTGGAGCGGGTAGCGGCTGAGCAGACCCTGGCCGTTATCGCGCTCGGCGGGCATCAACACTTGGTACGGATACTCATCCAACAACTCCTGCTCGATCGCATCGGCCATCGGGCGCGAAAGCTCCTGGAGCGCCACTACATCGGCATTCTGCGCCCGAATCGCCGCTATCAGGCCGGGAATATCGCCGTTGCTGTACAGCTGATTCAGCGTCATCACGCGCAGCACCTTGCCCGAAGCGACCTGCGGCTCAGGAGGCACCAACCGCGCGCCGAACTGCACCAAGAACACCGCCAGCATCAGCGCCACAACGAAGCGCAACACCCTCGAACGGATGAGCAGTGCAGCGGGCAGCAACACAATCAGCGGCACGTACCAGAACAGCTTGAACACGTTCAGGAACGACAACCACCACGGCTGCGCGATGGGCAGAAGACTCAGCACACCGAGCGACAGCATCAACCCACAGTAGAGCACCGCTGCCCCAACGATCACACGAGCCATTGTCCGCCCGAATGTTTGCACGCGCTCAACTCCTCAGCAATAAAAAAACCCCCACCCCAGCCAGGGGCGAAGGCCAAACCTCCGCGGTACCACCCCGATTCAGTAGCCGTGCGCGCACGGCGACCCTCATCTGCGCAGTAACGGGCGCATCCGACATACACTCACTGGTTGTTCCGCGCAGGAACCGACCAAACAGCTCGCATATGCAACATCGGCGGGCCACGTTCGGCGTGCGCAGACCTGAAGAACTCTCAGCCAATGGTTCTTGCATCTCTGGGGGCGCTACACGCTTACTCATCCCACGTCATCGCTTTCCGTGCATTGTATCGAGGGAGGATGCCCTTGTCAACCGACCTAAGTCGGATGACCTATGCCGTACCGCAGGGGAAGGATTGCCGAGGAGCAAAGCAACCCGCTGTGATGAACGAGCGTAGCGTGTGATGCTCACTGCCCAACTTCTTGTGTGATACCGAATCCAAATGATTGCTTACGCTATCAGCATGCTTGCTGAACACTTTTTCTTCAACGTTAGATTGATACCAGCATTTTCAGGGAAGGTGTTGTCGATGCGCTGCGCGTAGCAGCGCATCGACAACACAAAAAACGTCAATACCTTGCCGCCGCAGGCTAAAACGGGTTTGTTACGGACACTGCCCAAGTGGATCTGGTATGAGATATGGACTTCCTGCACAAAAAGTGCGCCAACTTCACGAATATCCGGTTTACAGATGAGTAATGCTCACAAGATACAATAGCGGCGTTGTTCGCATGGCATATCAGCACTAATCGTAGACAGGACCATAGTTTATTAAAAAAGCGTAAAAGCAATTCGTGAAATATGGTACAATAACGAAAACACACTAAGGAGCTAAGCATGATCTCGTCACAAGTTGCAGGTGCAATAGTTATTGCCTTAATTGGTTGGTTTGCGACGATTCGGCTCATTAGCACAGCGCGATGGAGTGCAAGCACGAAGCAATTGCTGCTAGTGGCCTCTTGGGTACCTTGGTTGGTAGCCGCATTGGGTGCACCGATTCTGGCGGGATACATTAACTTATCTCAGGCGATCAACATTGGTGGCGCGATCACCATGGGCATGGCGGTATCGGTGGTGGTATCGTGGCGGCAACGTTCGAATCGTTAGCGGGCACAACAATGGGCGGTCGGTAGTCGAGACTACCATATGACCGCCCATTGAACTTAAGGGGACAACGTGAGGTACTAGCGACGCTCGACCAGCAACCTGATAGCGGTGCGCTCTTCGTCATCGATAGCGACATCGATGAAAGAAGGAGTACAAACAATATCGACACCTTCTTCGCTCAGGTAGCTGCGAGCAATCGCCACTGCCTTAATCGCTTGATTAGTAGCACCAGCACCGATCGATTGAACTTCAGCCATACCACTGTCGCGGATTACTCCGGCAATAGCTCCTGCCACTGCGCTCGGTCTCGATCTGGTGGAGACTTTGAGAACTTCGGCGCTATGCCGCTGCTCAACCACTTGCACGCCACTTGCGCCGACGGCACGGGCGATGGGCGCAGACTGGGATGTGTTCATACGTTTCTCCTCCGGTGTTGTGGAAACGGTTGCCATGTCCGGTTGGATTGGTCTCTGACTTCATGCGTTGTGGGCTGTGTCGAGACACCTGATTCCTGCGGTGAAAGGCGTTTCCTTACGGCAAAACGCGTTGAGGGGGACTGAGTGTCGCAAGGGAGAATAGCGACGATCAACGCGCATATTCGGTAGCACGAGTCTCCCGAATAACCGTAACTTTGATCTGGCCGGGATATTGTAAACTCTCTTCGATCTTTTTGGCAACATCACGAGCGAGGTGAATGCTTCCAAGGTCATCGATCGCTTCCGGCTGAACTAGGACGCGCACTTCACGCCCGGCTTGGATTGCGAAGGCTCGTTGCACCCCGTTGAACGAGGTTGCCACTGTTTCCAACGCCTCCAGCCGTTTGATATACATGTCAACGCTTTCACGTCGGGCACCTGGGCGCCCGCCCGAGATTGCATCCACCGCTTGAACCAGAAATGCCTCTACAGTCTGCGGCTCTTCATCATTGTGATGCGCGGCAATCGCATGGACAATCGCCTGTGATCGTCCGAGCCGCCGAGCTATATCGGCCCCAATCAGCGCATGCGGTCCCTGGACTTCGTGGTCCACCGCCTTGCCGATATCGTGCAGCAGCGCCGCAGTCTTGGCGACACTGATATTCGCGCCTAATTCGGCGGCCATATGAGCCGCTAATAAAGCACATTCGAGCGAGTGTTGTAGCACGTTCTGCCCGTAACTTGTGCGATATTTTAACCGACCGAGTAACTTGATAAGATCGGGGTGAAGACCTTGCACGTTGGCTTCGTAGGCCACGCGCTCGCCTTCTTCACGCATAATCGTCTCGATCTCTTGCTGCGTCTTGGCAACCACCTCCTCGATACGAGTGGGGTGAATACGCCCATCTTTGAGGAGTTTGATGAGCGCGACCCGTGCGACTTCGCGGCGCACTGGATCATGGCAAGAGAGAGTCACGGCTTCGGGCGTGTCATCGACGATAATGTCTACACCTGTGATTTGCTCAAAGGCACGTATATTGCGTCCTTCGCGGCCGATGATTCGCCCTTTCAGCTCCTCACCCGGCAACGCAACCGTCGAGACGGTCATTTCGGCAACATAATCTGATGCGCAACGTTGAATTGCTAAACCGACAATTTTGCGTGCGGTTTTTTCAGATTCATCGCGAGCCGCCTGTTCGACCTCGCGGATCTTACGGGCTGCTTCGTCACGTGCCTCAGACTCGACCTTTTGCAAAATGAGATTACGGGCTTCTTCTTGAGTTAATGCAGAAATACGTTCTAGTTCACCCCGCTGTTGTGCTCGGTACTGTTCAGCTTCTTGTTGGAGTTGCTCTATCTGACGCTCTCGATGTTGCACTTGCCGTTCACGCCGTTCCAGCCCCTCTAGTTTTCGGTCGAGATTTTCTTCTTTGCGTTGGAGCCGTTCTTCCTGTTTCGTTAACCCCGCGCGTGCCTCACGTAGCTGCGCTTCTGCCTCGTTACGTAACGCTAGGATTTCATCCTTTGCACGGAGGATCAAATCTTTTTGCTCACTTCGAGCAGATTCTAGAATCAGGCGTGCTTCCGTTTCGCTTTCACGGATACGGCTTGCCGCAATCATTCGATAGAAAAAGATACCGATACCGGAACCTGCGATCAGTCCGATCACAAATACCAGTATGGGCCAAACGATATCAGGCACGTTGCCCTCCTATGCACTTGTTAAGGTGCTGCAGACGACGAACCGATCAAGGTTGCCGTCTTGCGGTGCAACCAGGTATATGAGATGTCCGAATGTAATCTTCGAACAGTGTGGACTAATAATACTCTGTTAAGACTAGTCCGTCAAGAAGCGCACCATTGTGCGCTTAATCGTGTTGTAAGAAAGAAATACACCCGTTCATGTGATACAAGCACACATAGTGGCTTGTATTTCGCATAGTGTGCATAGGTTTACAATTTGTGTAATTCTTTCACACTTTGTTTAATTAAAATATTTCAGTAATGGATATTCACCTCTACGCCAACACCTGCCCATTCATAGAGCCATTGCGCATCGTCGATGTTGAGATTGATACATCCATGCGACATACGCACCCCTGTGCCCCATTGATCGTGCCAGTAGGTGCCGTGGAGCGCTACGCCCCCAACGACGTATTGTACCCACGGTACATCGGGCACGTACCAGGTTTCTCCCCCACCTGAGCCCGTCATGGTTTGTTTGGGGTACTGCAAATAGATGGCGTAGGTGCCTGTTGGCGTGTTGAACCCATCCTTTCCAGTAGCGATTGGTGCTCGAAACACTGGTGTGTCGCCTTCATAGGCGGTGAGCCATTGGTTGCTTAAATCGACATCGATATGTCGCGACCAAAGCACAGAGGACCAGGTTGGCGCGCCAGCGAGGGGCGCTGGTTTTGGGGCTTGCAGACCCGCACGTTGAATGGCTTCACTGCCCAAGTTCGTCAGTTCGACCTCGTGCAGGGCCATGAGGCGTAGGCCGTATGCTTCGGCATTACGGCGATAGAAGTCTGGCAGACGCTCTGGGTAGTGCTCGAAGCGTGCCCGCTCGAAGTACTGCACCGTGCGCATTTGGCCATCGGAGTCAACTTCCTCCATCGGCTCGCTGATCGGGTAGCCGAAGATCGGCAGGCCACCACGTTTGAGCCAGAACTGTAAGAATTTGCCGCTCAGTGTGTGCTTCGTCTCGGGGAAGTACATGGTGCCATCTTCAGGGTTACCCTCGGGGAAGTCGCGCCCAGCGGTGAGTTCGCGGCCCAGCAGCGAGAGTTGCACGCGGTACCCTGGCTCGGCATCGGGGTGGTACTCGAAGCGTGCTCGCTCGAAGTATTGCACGATCCGCCCGTTTTCGATGATCTCTTCGCTGAGCGGATAGCCGAACACCATCGCACCGCCGTTTTCGCGCCAGAACGATAAGAAACCAGCTCGTTGGCTGATATGGTAGCCGGTTTCGGACACATAGAAGGTCGGCGAGAGCGGCAGGAGTTCCGGTGAGGTAAGCCCAAGGTTTCGGGCGATCTCGGTACGTTGCGCGAGCGTGGCTTGTTGGGCAGCTTCCACGCGCGCTTGAGCTTCTTCGGGCGAAAGTGGTGCTGATTCTGTGACGAGTGGCGTGATCCGCCGCGCTTCCATCTGCGAAGGGGCGAATATATAGACGGCCAATAGCGCCACGCTGAATACGAGCGCGAAGATTGTTGTGCGTGTGCGATGCTTCATATGGCGACTCCCCACCTGATGAGCAAAGAGACAGCGATGTTGATAGGAACCGCCAGCAGAAGCCCGGTGGGTTTGTGACTTCTGAGGGGCATTTTCGCTTGGGCTAGGATGAGTGTAAGCCGACCGATAGCAGGATCACTTTTATAGTGCTTCTATTATAGAGATTTTTTTGGTTCTGGCTAGACCCCTTGATGCCAGATAGTACACTTTTTGATAAGAATTACCTCATTAGTGCGATATGCTTGGATGAAAAAAGTGTACTTGCGTTTGTCGTCCGATTTCTTATGCTTGTACAACGTTTTGTTTTACGAAGGACGTATATTCGGTTAATCGCGTAAGATTTTGAGTAAGACGCGCCGCGTGCGCGGCCCATCGAACTCGGCCAAGTAGATCGCTTGCCAACGCCCTAAAACTAATCGCCCTTCGTGGATGAATACAAAATGACTAAAGCCCATCGCGCTCGCTTGCAGGTGCGAGGCCGAATTATCCTCGATGTGTTGATACCGACGGTCGTTGCGCGGCGCGATCTGGCGCAGGAGCAGCAGCATATCGTGCTGGACGCCCGGGTCGGCGTTCTCCTGTATGGTGAGCGCGCAAGTGGTGTGCGGTACGTAGAGCAGCGCCGTGCCTTCGGTGATGCCGCTGGCCTGTACGATGTGGGCGACCTTGTCGGTGATATCGACGAGGCATTCTTGCGCTGTGCTGCGGATCTGCAACTCTTGATACATAGCTCTTTCCTTTTGTCTCATAGACGCTGTGGAGGAGGGTTGCGTTTCAGTGTAGCGGTGCGATGATACTATACCGCATTTGTGAGGCTTGGATGCTCGGTTATCCACGTTATTAACAGCTCGCCAAAGAAACATGTGGATAAAAACTGTGGATATGTGGATAACTTGACGGGGTGGGGGTTTGTGGTAGAGTGCGTTGCACGTTTTGCTGAATATGATGAGGGGATTTTGGCCGAACCAACGGTCGATCTTCCCCATACCCTTCGAAGGATATTTGGGATTATGTGGCGTATTATCCAGATTTTATTTTGTGGGTTGCGGTTGACCTGCCCGGCGTGTCGCTACGGTCGCATGTACCGTTCGCTTACGAAGATGAATGTGCGCTGCCCGGTGTGCGGCATGATCTTCGAGCGCGATTTGGGCGAGATGACGGGGGCGATTTGGATCAACGCCACGCTTACGTGTACGGTAGCGGTGGTGCCTACGCTCTACTTCGCCTTTTTTACGGATGTGCCGTTGTTGCCGCTCTTCGTTGTGGTTGCCTGCCTGACGAGTGTGGTGGGCGCGCTGACATACCGCTCGGTACGCGGTATGTGGATTAGCATCCTCTATTTGACCGGCTCGATCCACGAGCATTAGCTTAGCGCTGCGATGGGCTGAGCCAGGCCCGCCAGATCGCCCAGCCGATCAACAGGGCGGCGACCACTGCCCAGATCAGCGCCCAGATGACGGCGGGGATGAAGGTGAGCTCGGCCATAGATTGCGCGTCGGTGCGCACTTGCCCATAGCTCCCCGATGCTAAGCTAATCAGTGCGAGCAGGTCGCCCCAGGCCATTAATCCCGCTTGGATGGCGAGCAGATTGGTGAGAAAGAGCGTCCACTCTTGGGTGGCTCGTCGCGCCACTGCGATGAACAGCAGCCCAAACAGCACCCCAATCACGACAGTGATGACGGCGCTGAGCCATTGGGCCGAGAAGAGGCTTGGGATGCCGTAGCGCAGCGAGCAGATCAGTAGTAGACCGCCTGTGACGGCTAGCGCGGTGCGGCTCCAACGCGGGCTGCGACCGAGCAAGATGAGGGCGGCCCCGAACAGGGCGCTGCTCAGGTAGCCCGCCGGGATGACGAGCAGACGCCAACCTCCCGCCGTGTAGGCCACTCCTTCACCGTTGGGGAAGATCACGAAGCGCAGGAATGAACCGCCCGTGAGCAGGGCCGTGAGACCGTGCCCGAGTTCGTGGACGATGGTGATCAGCAGGCGGAACGGGTAGCCCAGCATGTTGACAATGGGCAGGTAGGCGAGAGCAAACGCGGCGATGATGGCGCCGACGACGATGCCGATTGGTGTAGTTCTATTCATGATGGTGCTCTTTGCTTCGTTTGTGTGCTTTTGCTGTGGATTATACCGAATTTGCGCAGATGAGTGGGCCACACTGCCGTAGTTACCCGTAGCCCATTTTACGCTGCCCTGGATGACACTCCAAAGCCCGGAGCATGACTACGGGCGGTGCCGCACGCGGTTGCTCCTTCTTGCGCCAGCAGAAAAACGCACGTTGTGGCTGTTTTAGCGCTCTTTTGCTGGCAATGACTTCAGTTTCAAGAAATTTCGCGCAATAACGAGCGTTTTCATCTCGAAATGTTGGAAGCGCCATGGTATACTCTCGCCACGCCTCCGCTTCTAACTAAAGGAGTCTCAATGAACGAGAATACGTCATTGTCGGCGTCCGCACCCTCCAACGCCTTCATTTCGGGGATGCACATCGCGCTTCAGATGTCTGCCGAGCCGAGTGAGGAGGATCTGCAGTTCGCGCAGCAATTGGGGGTGGAGTATGTTGTGCTTTGGACGGATGGCACGAAGGCTGGCTACGATTATTACGCGAGCCGACGTGAGCTCTTCGAGCGTGCTGGGCTGAAGATTTATGGCTTTGGCAACTGGGATGTGCATAATCAGGATGCGATTGTGCTGAATCTGCCCGGTCGTGATGCGAAGGTCGAGGAGTACAAGCAGCATTTGCGGGCATTGGGCCGCGCTGGTATACCGTACACGACGTATGCGCATATGGCGAACGGGATCTGGAGCACGGAGCCTGAGACGACGCGCGGTGGTGCAGTTGCTCGTGCGTTTGATCTCGATAAGGCCGAGAGCGGCCATTGGCACGGCAAGCGCTATTTTATGCCGCTTTCGCATCAGCGCGTGTACTCGGAAGATGAGCTTTGGGCGAATTTCACGTCGTTTATCGAGGAGGTTGCACCTGTGGCCGAGGAGGCGGGTGTGAAGATCGGTATCCACCCCGATGATCCGCCCGGTGTCGATTTGGCAGGGGTGCCACGCTGTATCTTCGGCAACTTCCACGGCTACGAGCGGGCGCTGCAGATCGCGAACAGCCCGAATGTGGGTGTGTGTTTCTGCGTGGGCTGTTGGCTCGAAGGCGGCTCGCTGATGGGCAAGGGCGTGGAGGAATCGCTGCGCGCGTTCGGCAAGCAGAAGTTGTTCAAGATCCACTTCCGGAATGTGAGTGCGCCGCTGCCACATTTTGTTGAAACGTTCGTGGATAATGGGTACGCCGATATGTACCCGATTCTGCGCACGTTGCGCGAGATCGATTTTACTGGTGTGATTATTGCCGACCATATCCCTCAGATGGTCGGCGGCCCGCGCGTGAGCACGGCGTACACGATCGGCTATATGAAGGCGATGTTGCGCCGCGCCGATGAAGAAGTGACGGCGGCCCGCGCCGCTCAGTAACCTCTGGCCCTGCTCGGTGGTTGCGTCGCCCGATGCGCCACCGAGCGATTTTGAAGATCGCGTTTTAATGCGGGCCATCTGCTTCCGCTATCGCTGCTAGACTATCTCTAAGAACTAGTGTGCGTACCGATACCGCATTGGTATGCGCTTCGTGTGTCTTTGAAGGAGGTTGCCCATGGCTGCGCCTATTTTGGAGAAGTTCACCGAGGCTCTGTTTACAACATTGCACGAGACGTTCGAGCAGGTGTACGGTATTTTCCTGGATAAGGGCACATCGCTGTTCGAGACGTTGGAAACCATTTCTGCTGAGGAGGCGTCGCGCCCGGTTTCGGATCGTTGCTCCAACATCGCCGCGCAGGTGAACCATATCTGCTATTACTTGGATGTGATGGAGGAGTATATGGAGGGTCGCAAGCCGACCGGTTTGGATTGGCAGGGGAGTTGGCAGGTCGGCGCGGTTTCGCCGGAGGAGTGGACGGAGTTGAAGAATCGCTTGCGGGCGAGTTACGAGCGGGTGTTGGCCACTATGAAGGGCTACACCGATTGGAGCGGTGAGGAGAATGTGAGCGGCGCGATGGCGATTGTGGTGCATACCGCCTATCACCTTGGCGAGATCCGCCAGGCGCTCTGCACGATTAAGCGCTGATGCTGTACGTGTGGCGCGCTGCGGTGATACAATAGCGCATATTCCAGCAGCATGATTGAGGAGGGCGCTATGGCAAACGCACACGCGGCAGGCTCTGCACTCCAACCCAAGCGAACAGTCGAGGAATTGAAGGCGTTGCGTGCCTTGACAGGTGATGCCGATGGTGCGCAGCGGGTCGCGTTTACGGATACGTGGCTGACAGCTCGCGCTTGGATGCGCGAGAAGTTGGCGGAGTTACCCGTTGAAGTGACGATCGATGAGGCTGGTAACCAATGGGCAACGCTGCGCGGCGAATCTGAAAAGGAGTTGTGGATCGGCGGTCATATCGACTCGGTGCCGAACGGCGGCTGGTTGGATGGCTGCTTGAACGTTTTGGCGGGCCTAGAGGTGCTGCGCCGTATCGCGTCGGAGGGTACGCCGCCCGTCACGGTGCGCTTGGTCGATTGGGCCGATGAGGAGGGCGCGCGCTTCGGGCGCAGTCTGTTTGGTTCGAGCGCGGTGGCTGGCACGCTTGATCCTGAGTTAGTGGCCGATCTGAAGGATCGCGATGGGATCAGCTTGCCGGAGGCTCTGGAGCGTGTGGGTATCGATCTCCGCAGCGCGCCGCTGGCGAAGAAGCAGTTGGCGCATGCTGCTGCGTATTTGGAATTGCATATCGAGCAGGGGCCGGTGCTCGAAAGCGAATCGCTGCCGTTGGGCGTCGTGCTCGGCACGTTCGGCGTGGAGCGGCATCGCATTACGTGGCGCGGCCAGGCAGCGCACGCGGGGTCTACCCCGATGGATAAGCGCCGCGATGCGTTGGCGGGCGCTGCGAAGTTGGCACTGGAGATTCGCTCAATCGCAGCGCGAGTCGGCGATGGGGCGGTGTGTACCAGCGGTGGCGTGGTCTGCAAACCAGGTATCGTCACCTCGGTGGTGGAGACCGCCGAGCAGTTGTTGGATCAGCGCCATTTGGATGCGGAGAAGTTGGCTTCGTTGTTGCAGCAGGCCAAGGAGGCGAGCGAGCGCTTCGCTGCCGAGGAGAACATAAGCGTATCGTGGGAGCGGATCTGGGGCATTGAGCCGATCTTGTTCCACCCCGATCTGATCGAGTTGTGCGATCAGGCGATTGTGGAGACGTGCGGCAAGTCGCGGCGGTTGCCGAGCGGACCGCTCCACGATGCTGCCGAGATCTCGCGGGCCGGCGTGCCGACGGTGATGATGTTTGTGCAGAGTCTGCGGGGCTTATCGCACACCAAGTTGGAGGACACGCTTGAAGAGCATATCGAGCTCTCGGTGGAGGCGTTGGACCGCTTGGCCAGCAAGACGATCACCTGGATCACGCAACAGGGCGGCTAGGTCGCTGGAGCGATAACTCCACCCGCAAACCCGTTGACCATCAACACAAAACCCGATCTGCCTGTGCAGGTCGGGTTTTGTGTTGGGTGATTCGCCTATTCCTGCGGCGCGACGGCCTGGAGGTTGAGCTTGCGCTGACCGATCGCGTTGCGCATCACCTGCAGGCCCAGCATCGTCAGCGCGCCGAATAGGATCATCAACATACTCGCGTTGGGGCTGACTTGTTCGAGCAGGATGCCCTGCACCCACGGCAACAGCGAGCCACCCAGGCTGCCCAGCGCCGTGACGAGGCTGGTGGCGGTGCCGGGTGTGTTCGGAAAACTCGCGGTAGTGAGCGCCAGGGTGGTGGGATAGATCGGCCCAAGGAAGAAACCAAACAGCAGGATGCCGATAACGGTGGGCACGATGAAGCCAGTACTGAGCACCACCAGCGCTCCGCTGCCGATCATGCCGCAGATGGCGCCGAGCAACAAGGTTTGCGGCGCAACGCGCGCGCCGAGTAGCGCGCCAGCCAGCCTCCCGACTGTGAGTGTGAGCCAGAAGCCCGACGTGCCCAACGCGGTGATAGCGAGTTCCAGCGATGTGGTGCGCTCCAAGTAGGTCGGTATCCAGTTGCCCATCCCCGTCTCGATGCCGACGTAGAGCAGCAGGAAGCCACCCAGCAGCCAGATCAGCGAGTTACGCAGGTGCCCCAGCAGGTTGGGGCGCGTGCCCGATTGAGTCGTATGCGTCTGGCTCGGTGGCAGGTGCGGCATTAGCGGGATCAGCGGCGTGAGGATGAGCAGCAAGGCTGCGGCGCTCCAGAGTGCGGGGAGCGCGCTGCCCCAAGCGCCAAGCGTGAAGCTGGCGAGGGCGGGGATGGAGATTGCCCCAATGCCGTAAAAGACGTTGAGCAGGCCAAGCATGGTGGTTTGGCGCGTTGGAAACACTTTGGAGATCAGGACGATCGAACTGATATTGATGCTGCCCTGACCCAAGCCGATCATCAGGCCGCTGCCGAGCAGCAGGGGCAGCGAACGACTGAGCGCAACCCCAGCGCTGCCCAGGATCATCAGCAGTGCGCCGATCGCGATGGTGGGGCGTTGTCCAACACGGTCGCTGAGCGGGCCGACGATCAGCAGGGCGATCAGCGAGCCGAGAAACAGCATAGTGATGACGCTGCCAACAGCGCTGAGCGTGCTGGCGTTGTTGACGGCGAGCTCTTCGAGGGCGGTGCCGAACATCGAGCAGATGCCGCCGAGCGCGACGAAATTCAGGCTTAAGACGATGAGTAGTTTATTGGGCGTAAGCGGTTGCATATTCTCTCCACATTGGATTCGTTCATAGATAGGCGCTGTCGGTATTACGTGAGATGCATGAAATGAGACTCTATTGATTATGCCAATCATTAACATGCATATTGTTGCGATTTATCATGTGTTATGTATAGATTACTTGACTTGTCATGTGCTCGCTTCTTTTTCTAGTTGGGTAAGTTTTCAAATAAGTAGTTTTGTGTTTAAAGGTGTGTAACATGCCTATTGGTTGTGATTGGTGTTAAGCAAGCAAAAGCGTATTTTGAAACTTTTTTAAATGTTTTATCGTGTTGATGTGTGTTGGCAATTGTTCAAATATGCGTTATGATGCGTTTGCCGTTGTTATGAATGTTCAAAAATGCGAATTTGTTCATTCTGCCCAAGTTGCTGTATTTGGTTAGGCCTCCCTGCTGACTCCATCCCCTCCGACCGACCTGCCGATACTGCATATTGTGATAAAGCTGTTAACTGGCTTTGCCCCATGATCTATATCTAGGACCCTTATCCACACTATCCACAAAATGTGGATAGCAGTTCGCGAGTTGCGTACCAAACATTACCGTTTCTTTTCAAAGCAGGCATAGCTGTTCAGGTATTGGGGCAAATCGACTGGGATTCAACAATTCGCATTTGTGGCTGAGCAATGCGCCATGTTGAAGCAAACGCTATATCGTCGTGCCTATGGCCAGTTTTTTACCCCTCGTGCGGTGGTCGCGCATTGTTACGAGTTGTTGATGGGCCTGTTGCCCCCGACGCCCCGTCTGCTCGATCCCGCCTGTGGCGATGGTGCCTTTTTGCGCTTTGCCATCGCTCAATCCGTCACAGAACGGCACTTGGCCTATGGCAGCGAGATCGATGCCGATTTGGTGGCATCGCTGCGTGCCGACGGCCTGCAGGTGCTCCACACCGATGGCCTCGACCCAGCAGGGCTGCCCGCCGATTCGTTCGATGTGGTCGTGGGCAACCCGCCCTTTGGCATCACAACCTCTCGTTCTGAACCGCATACGCCCAGCGAAGTGCTGTTCCTGTTGCGCGCCCTGGAACTGGTGCGCCCCGGCGGCTACATCGCGTTGGTGTTGCCGAGCGGCGTGCTCGCCAACGAGAGCCTGCGGTGGGTGCGGGCGGATGTCCTGCGGCGCTGCACGGTGATGGCGGTCGTCAGTCTGCCGCGCACCGCCTTCCGCAAGACTGGCGCCAACGCAGTGTGCAGCGTGGTGGTGCTGCGCAAGGCCGAGGCACCGCCCAAACATCGAGCGTTTTTTGCCATCGCATCGCGCCTGAGCGACCTGCCAGCGATTGCTATGAGCTTTCACAA
This sequence comes from uncultured Roseiflexaceae bacterium, assembly GCA_937988885.1. Taxonomy (GTDB): domain Bacteria; phylum Chloroflexota; class Chloroflexia; order Chloroflexales; family Roseiflexaceae; genus CALKHR01. The sequence goes on from CALKHR010000022.1 coordinate 115,331, forward strand.
CCATCAGTCGCTCGCCCAACCGACGATGTTTTGGTTGCCCCAAAGCGCCGCGTTGGCGCAGCGCTTGGACCCCGCGTTCTGGAATCCGGCCCGTCAACGTGTGCTCGATGCGATGGCGGAGCGTTTCCCGCTGCGCCCGCTCGGTGAACTGATCGGGCGAGCTAGCCTGATCGTTGGCGATCATGTGCGGCCCTCGCGCGGCGAAGCGAAGGGGCCAAACCTGCCCTACGAGTATTACCAGACCCGCGAGTTTTTGCCGACGGGCTACAACTACAGCATGATCGAGCACTGCGACGAACGGGCGTATCGGCGGTTGGCGCGCACTGCGGTGCAGCAGCACGATATCTTGGTGTCGTGCGCTGGGGTAGGCGGCGCGGGGCGCGGGCGCGTCTGCCTGGTGACGCATCGGCCTGGGCCCTCGTGCACTGGCGATATCGTGATTGTGCGGACGCAGCGAATCGCGCCGCACTTCCTGTTCCAGTTCCTGAGTTCGCGCGGTGGGCGCGAGCAGTTGCTGCGCTTGCAGAACGGGGTGGGCACGGCGAATCTGAGCGCCGACGAGTTGCTGCAAGTGCAGGTGCCTTTGCTGCCCTCCGCGCTGGAGCACGAACTGGCAGCGGGCTACGCCGAGGTCACGGCGGCGCACGATACGGCGATGGCGGCGTTGCGTATGGGCGATCAGGCTCAATACGTGCGGGTGCGGCAACACGCCGAGAGGCTGCTGGCTGAGCGTATCGCCGCCTTGGAGGCGCTTTTGGGCCTTGATGTGAGTTGAGATGCCTAGTTCCACCTAGTTAGAATCGTATCGCGTTGAAATAAGACCACCGCTCCCCACAGCATCAGGCCCGCGAATGCTGCGATAAGCAGGATCGCTACAAGTGCAATGGATGGGCTGAGCACCAGAATGCCAAACATTTGGCTGAAGAAGAGCGCAAGAAACGGCACCACCAGGATGCTTGAGTATTGTTGAGCCGTGCGCGGATCGCTGGTGCGCGACGAGATCATCACCATCGCGGCGATCGCAATCAGACTCAGCAGCGGCGCGCAGAAGATCAGCAGCAACAGCCATCCCGGGCTGATCACCAGGCTGATCACGCGCGGATCGACGGCGCTGCTGCTCACTCCGATCATAAAAATCACACTTGCCAACCAACTCAACACCACGCTGGGGATGAGTGTGGCAAAGATTTTGCCGAGCAGCAACTCCCAGATCGTGATCGGCGCGGCCAACAGCGGTTCGAGCGTGCGGCCGGTCTTTTCGCCCACGATGCTGTACGCGGCGAGAATGCTGGGCAAGAGCATCGGCAACAGCAACATCAGGCTGGAGAACGACTGCCCCAACAGCGCTTGTGTGGCGGCCTGCTCGCTCAGTCCCGCGAAGGCTGGGTTCGCTTTGAGCAGTTCGCGGGTGAAGTCGTCGGTGCCGCTGCTCGCCGGGCTTAATCCAATGCCGAACAACGAGACGAGAGGGATGATCGACAACATGACTGGCAGGATCAGGATGCTCACAAGTAGCATACGCTGTTCCTTGAGTTCGAGCCACTCTTTGCTGATCACCACGCCGATCTTTTCCATAGCTACGCCTCCCCGATCAGTTTGAGATACACTTCTTCGAGCGTGGTGATGCGCGGCTCCACATAGCGGAGTTGTGCGCCAGCCGCCACCAGCGTCGCGATCAGCGTGGGGTTGTTGCGCTCAGGATCATCGAGCGAGACAGCGAGCGTATCGCTTGTCACCGCCACATCGCGCACAAACGGCAGCGCCTGCACGGTCGCCTGCCACGCCTGCGGCTCGCCGACCACCCGCACCAGCGTGGCCTGGTTGGCCAGTTGCGCCCGCAGATTGGTGGGCGTGTCGAGGTGCAGCAGACGCCCGCGAAAGATCGCGAGCAGGTCGCAGAGCTCATCGGCTTCGGGGAGATTGTGCGTGGTGAGGAAAATCGTGCGTCCCTCAGATCGCAATTCCTTGATCCAATCGCGTACAGTGCGGGCCGCTTCCGGGTCGAGGCCAACGGTGGGTTCGTCCAGAAACACTAGTTTCGGTTCGTGGAGCAGCGCCCGCACGATCGCCAACTTCTGACGCATGCCCTTTGAGAAGTGCCCCACCTTATCGTCGCGCCGCTCCCACAGGCCGAGCATGCGCAAGTAGCGCTCGGCTTGGCGCTCGGTCTCCGCCCGTGAGAGATCGTAGAGACGCCCGAAGAAGATCAGGTTCTGGAAGGCGCTCAACTTCTCGTACATCCCGGGCGTCTCGGTCAGCATGCCCACCGAGCGGCGAATCTGTTGATCATCCTGGCCCAAGGTGTAGCCGAGTACGCGGGCCGTACCCGCGCTGGGTTTGATCAGCGCCGTCAGCATGCGAACGGTGGTGGTTTTTCCGGCGCCGTTCGGCCCCAAAAAGCCGAACACCTTGCCACTCGGGATCGCCAACGTCAGACGGTCTACGGCTGTGAATGTGCCAAAGTTACGCGATAAATTTTCGGTTTCGATTGCGAGTGTCACACGGTTTCCTTTGTGTGCAATTGTGCTGGCATTATTCTAGTGGGTCGCGAACGAATGAGCAAACGAAACGCCATTTATGCGTAAAACGTTGTATCAAGTGTAAACATTCGTGTGGGGCGTATGTTGCAGAGAGTGTGAATGACATAAGCATGAAAGGGCATTCTTGATGCAACAGGAATTAATAAATCAGCCTGTTCGGCAGAGTCGGGTTGGTGGTATCATCGGCGGCCTGTTATTTGTGCCCGCCTTGTTATATGGGCTTGTTGTGTTGCTTTGGCCCAGCCTGCGAACGATCTCAACAAGTATGATGAAAACGAGGTTTTTTGGGCCTGGCCAATGGGTCGGCTTAGAGAACTATCGTGCGATGTTGAGCAATGGCCAAGTTGCTGGGGCTTTTGGCTTCACTGCGCTGCTGATCGGCGTGCGCTTGATTGTCGTGGCGCTCGTGTTGACGTTGTTGATCTGGGCGTTTCGGCAGATCGGCGGGCGCGGGCGTTCGGCGATATTGTGGCTGTTCGCGTTGCCGTTGGCCTTGTTTTCGCCAACCGCAATGGCGATAGCGTGGCGAACGCGGTTTGCTGGCTCTATGATGCTCGTCTCGCCGGATAGCGCTCGATGGGCGTTTATCGGCGTTGATGCACTGCTCACATTTGGCGTTGTGCTGGGAATAGGCGCAGTGTGTGCATATTTGCTCAGCTATCGGCAACCCGATGGGCAGACACGGCGGAACCCTACGCTCATCACGGTTTTGTGCGCTCTGTTTGCGGTGATCGCGTTGGGGCTTCAGAGTTGGTCGCTCGGCATGGCGCTCACCAATGGTGGTCCGCAAAACGCGACGCAGAGTGTCAGTTTTTTGGCGTATAGAATATCGTTCCAGTTCATGGATTTTGGTTCGGGGGCTGCGCTCAACACGATACTGATGCTGATTGTGGGGGTGCTGGGCGTGATCACGGCGGTGCTATTGATCGCCAACGAGGTGCAGATCGCGCCCGCCTCGCCGCGCGCTGAGCCAGTCGGTGGCGGCAGCCGGATCGCTGCGTTGGCCGTGCTAGCGGTGCTGTTGCTGATCGGCCTGTTCGGGTTGAGCCCATTGTTTGCTGCGATGCGTTCCTCCTCCGGCGTCCTCTCGTTGTTCGGTGTACCGAGCAGTTCATCGGAGTTTCTGCCGACCGAGGAGGTTATGCGGGCGTCGGTGCTCGGCTTTATGCCATCCTTGTTGAGCGTTCTGGTGGTGCAGGTGCCGTTCACCTACTTGACCGCCTTGGCGATCGGTTGGCTGCGACCGTTGGGGCGCTACAGCGAGTGGTTGCTGTTGCTGCTGGCCCCGTGGCTGTTTATGACGGACTTTCCGCTGGCTCTGACGTTTTTCGAGCAATACCAGAGGCTGGGGTTGTTGAACTCGCTCGCGGCGCTGCAGACGCCGTTTCTGCTCTGTATCCCGGGTGTGTTCGTGCTCACATTCTTCTTCAAGGGGCACCAGCCTCATTGGGAGGCCGCCCGACAGCGCCAGGAGCCGTACGCCTTCCTGCGCTTGGTGTTGTTGCCCTCGCTGCCGTTGGTGATCATGCTCGCTGTGGGCCTGCTGATCGTGCAGACGCGCGCGCTCTACTGGCCGTTCTTGATGCTCAATGACCCTAACCTCTCGGTGGGCACAGTCACGTTGATACGATTGATGAGTGGCTTCATAGCCGATCCTGCGGAGATATCCCTGCTGATCGCGCCGCTGAGCCTGAGTTTCAGCGCGGTGTGGTTTGTGGTGCTGGGTGTGTTGCTGGCGTTTGGCCTGCCTGGGTTGCACCTGCGTGCGGGTGGGGAAGGGGCGAGCGACCACCGTTTGGGCTAAAATGTGTGTAGTGGGGGAGGTTTGCGCAACATCGCCTCCCCTGTTAAACTACGCGCTACTATGCCCACGATAAGCACAATCATTGTTTCATACAACACTCGTGAACTGCTCCGCGATTGCCTGGACTCGCTCCGTCGGGTCACGCTTCCGAATCGGGTCGTCGTGGTCGATTGCGCATCGCACGATGGTAGCGCCGAGATGGTGCGCACGGCGTTTCCCGAGGTGCTGCTGCTCGAACCGGGCCGCAACCTGGGCTTTGCGGGCGCGAATAATCTGGGTCTGGCGGCGCTCGGGCTGATCGCCCACAATGAGCAGCCTGCGCTCGCCGACACGCCACCCGACTACGTGCTGTTGCTCAACCCCGATACGCTCGTGCGCGAGAACGCGATCGAGCAGATGGTGGCGTTCCTCGAAGCGCACCCTCGTGTGGGGGCGGTTGGCCCTCGTTTGCTGAACCCCGATGGCTCGTATCAAGCGGCGGCGTTCCGCTTCCCCACGCTCTCAATGACGGTGCTCGATCTGTTCCCGCCCGGCGAGGTGCTGCCAGGGCGCTTGTACAACTCCTGGTGGCATGGGCGCTACCCGCAGGAGCAGCGCGATTCGGAGCCGTTCCCGATCGATCACCCGCTGGGCGCCTGCATATTGGCGCGCCGTGCGGCGGTGGAGCAGATCGGCGGCCTCGATGATGGCTTCTTTATGTACGCCGAGGAAGTCGATTGGTGCTACCGCATGCGCCAAGCCGGTTGGGCGATTTGGCAGGTGCCAGCCGCGCAGATCGTTCACTTCGGCGGGGCATCGACCAGCCAATTGCGCAGCCGCATGTTCATCACCCTGTACGAGAGCCGTTTGCGCTTCTTCCGCAAGCACTACCGACCAACCCTGGTGCGTTGGCATCGTCGCATTATTCGGCTGGGGATGCTACGCGCCAACTTGCGATTGTGGTATGCCTACCTGACGGGCAAACTGAATCGCGATGAGTTGCGGGCGCAGTTGTGGACCCACGGTAGCGTATTTCAACTATGAGCCTAAGCGTTGTTATTATTGCTCGTGATGAGCAACGCCATATTGCTGGCGCCATTGAGAGCACCTACGACCTAGCGGATCAGTGTTTGGTGCTGCTCGACGATCGCACCACCGATTCGAGCGCGCTGATCGCCCATTCGCGCGGTGCCGATGTGCGGATCGAGCCGTGGCGCGGCTTCCCTGCCCAGCGCAACCGTGCCCTCGACTTGTGCACCAGCGATTGGGTGCTGTTCCTCGACGCCGATGAGCGCATCACTAACGAATTGCGCATCGAGATCCGCCAGATCGTTTCAGATGTGGGCAACACGACAGCGGGCTACTGGATTCCTCGCTATAATCAATTCTTCCACAAGATAGTGCGGGGTGGTGGTTGGTACCCCGACTATCAGCTGCGGTTGATGCGCCGCCAGCGCGCCCGCTACGACGAAACGCGATTAGTTCACGAATTGGTCCAACTTGATGGCTCTGCCGAATATCTGCACGGCCATCTGCTACACTTCAATATCGAGCGGTTAGACGAATTTTGGTCGAAGCAGACCAGTTATGCCATTCAAGAGGCGCAGACGCTCTTCCTGGCCGGACGTCGCACACAGTGGCGCAACTTTATCGGCGCTCCGTTGCGCGAATTTCGGCGGCGCTATATTCAGTTGCGTGGCTACCGTGATGGTTTCTTGGGACTGTTTCTCTGCGCAGCGCTCGCCTACTTCGAGATCGTCAAATTTGCGCATCTCAAAGGGTTGGAGCTCAGTGAAAGGTGACCGCGTATGACCGATTTCGTCTATCACTATCGACGCCGCCACCTCAGCGGCAAAGTGAGTATCTCGATCACCTCCGGCACCGCGATCGTGCAGCGCGATGACGCGCAGAACAGCGTCTACGATTACCGCTTGGCCCATTCCGCCTACACCACGCCTGTGACGGGGCGGCGCGGCTCGCGCACCGTCACGATCCAGCGGCCCGACCCGCTCGCGACCCGCCTGTGGCTCTGGCCCGACCGACCGTTGCGCCTGCATCAGCAGTTCGATGCGGCTGGACGAACGACGCTCTACCGCATCGATTTCGCCTCGCCGCCGCATCGCCAAGACCCGAACTTCTACCAAACCGATCTCTACCTCGACATGTTCATTACCGCCGATGCGCGAGAGTACGCCATCTTGGACGAGGATGAACTTGAGCAAGCGCATCGGCAAGGGCTGATCAGCGACGAACAGCATACGCTTGTGCTTCGCCAGGCCGATGAACTGGTGAACTTGCTCGAACATCAACAGTTCGAGGGATGGCTGGCGAGTTGGTGCGATAAGCCGTTCTCGTTGGGCTCTTTGCACGACACACCGCACTGGCAGTATCGCAAGTATGCCCCCAACGAGCCGTCCGGCTGGCCGCTAGGAGTCGCCTGATGGTGCGGTTGGCGATCGTCATTGTTTCGTGGAATACTCGCGAGTTGCTGGCCCGCTGCATCGAATCGTTGGAGCGAGCGCTCGTCGATGCGCCGTTTGCCACACAGATCGTGGTGGTCGATAACGCCTCGCACGATGGCACGCCCGCCATGCTGCGCGAGAAGTTCCCCAATGTAGAGTTGATCGAAACGGGCGCGAATTTAGGCTTCGCGGGCGGCAACAACGTCGCATTGCGCCAACTGCTCGCGATGCCGAACCCGCCCGAGTACGTGTTCCTGCTCAACCCCGATACCGAGGTGGTGGAAGATGCCGTTCAGCGCATGATCGCCTATTTGGAGGCACACCCCGATGTGGCGGTGGTCGGCCCGCGCTTGCGCTACCCCGATGGCAGCATCCAGCCATCGCGGCGGCGATTCCCCACGCCGGGCGTGTTCTTCTGGGAGAGTACGCCGTTGGAGCAGTGGTGGCGCTCGAACCCTTGGGCGCAGCGCTATCGCATGGCCGACACGCCCGACGATATCGAGCAGGATGTGGATTGGTTGGTGGGTGCGGCGCTGTTGGTGCGGCGCAGCGTGATCGAGCGGGCGGGTCTGCTCGACGAAGGCTTCTTGATGTACTCGGAGGAGTTGGAGTGGCAGCAGCGCATTCAGCGCGCATCAAACGGTAGTGCACATCGGGTGGTGTACCTACCTGATGCTCTCATTCTGCATCACGAAGGCCAAAGCAGCGCACAGGCGCCAGCGCAACGCTACATCAACTTCCAGCGTAGCCGCATTCGTCATGCGCGCATGTGCTACGGCGCTGGATTCGCTATGCTCTTGCAGGCTTGGCTTCGTTTAGCCTATGCGGTTGAATACGCGACCGAAGCGGCGAAGTGGATTGTGGGGCACAAACGCCCGCTCCGCGCCGAGCGAATGCGTGTGTACCGCCAAGTTATCACCCACATCTAATAACTCTTACTACAGAAAAGTGCTGTGAAAGCAAAGGCTCGATGTCATGTTGGATGGGACGAACTCATCCAAGAATGCAATCATACATCTCGCCAGAAGATCTAGATACTTCGAGAGATTAGCGCGGCTTGCTCAAGAAAAAGGTTATATTGGCCTTGTCGCAATCCGGCTTCTCCTCCACATCCCTTTCCTCCAACCGTGTGGGTGAGTGTAGAAGATTCGTCGGCGACATGGCAGACGAATATGTTGAAGAGATCAAACGTTGATCTGGCTTGAGCGATATGTTAGGAGCTATGGTGTGCTCCTCATTGGCGAACGACTGTAAGCACTAGCTACCGACTGCCTTGAGGCGGTTGCCGCCAGTGAGATCCTCCTGTAGTGCATCGGTGAACAGGCGCAGCAGATTCGCGAAGTTGGCCAATTGCTCATCGGTGAAGCGCGACAGGATGCGGTACATATCCTCGCGTCGGGCTGCGATCACACGTTGGGCGCGTTCCTCTCCCAATGGCGTGAGCCTGACCTCCACAGCTCGGCGATCATCGGCTGCGTGCGCGCGCTCGACGAGTCCATCCTGGATCAAACGATCCACAATGCCTGTCACCGTGCCACCTGATTGCCGAGTCGCTTCCACCAGCGTCCCCATGCGACATGAACCGTATTGTTGGATAACAAGGAGTGTGACCATTTGGGGCATCGTAAGATCGAGTTCGGGTTGCATGAGTGTTTGGATCGCCTGTTTTTGGGCTTGCCAAGTCACTTCATCGATGAGCCGATCAATCGCTGCAATCTGTTCGTCGCGCGTTATACGTTCAGTCATCCCACCCTCCACTATGCTTTCACACTTAATGACAGCACGCATCCTAGCTTAGGCAAGAACTCATATCTGTCTAAATCCTTAGGTAGAATCGTTAAATCCGACCTAAGGGCGCTTATAGACGTGGCTTCATTGCCTTAAACGAGGAAATGTGAACATTTGAGGTATTAGGCTTACCTACGGCCTGTTACCTCTTTATCGTTATGACAAAGGGTTATTGGAGAAGACTAGGGTTCGATTACCGACAGGAAGTGCTATGCAAATCATCCATTCCCCACTCCGATGATAGAAGCGCCCATACTAGCAATGAGCATCCCCATATGTATCACAATAGAGTATGATCGGTAGATCGATTTGCTATTCAACAACTAGACTATCACATCAGAAGGAAGAAACGCACAGAGCAGCAACCCAGGGGCATGTCACAGAGAACAGGGGGCGTGAAGCCCCTTCATTAACAACAACAAAATCAACGACTCGTATAATAAATGGATGTCTTGATTATAACCAACTTCATCAACCTGTCAACACGTTTGTTTAATGAAATTGATATATCAACAAAAAAAGTCTTGTGAAAAAGAACACACCGATATGCGTTCGTATCACTCAGAGGGCTTTTTTGCGTATGTTAGGGCTAAAAAGTTGGCTGCCTGTATGCACAGACAGCCAAAGCATCCTATTCGTTAATATATGGTGAAATCGTCATATCAGCGGATTGTGCTGCTATATACTATGCACTAGCATCGATCAGCGCGACGAATTTGTCGATATCGCGTCGTATGACATCCAAACTACTGCGCCAGAAATCGACACTGCGCGTATCGATACCGAAGCGCGCGGCTAATTCGGCTGCATCGCCCATCCCAGTTGATGAGAGCAGGTCGTCGTAACCAGCCTTGAAATTCTCGGGATCGGCCTCGTAACGCGCGTACAGCCCCAAGCCAAACAGCAAGCCGAACATATATGGATAATTGTAGAACGTGGCTCCGTAGTAGTGGGGCTTCACAGCCCACATGTACGGATGCAATGCGTTGGTATCCAATCCATCGCCGTACGTTTCGCGCTGCGCATCGAGCATCAGGTTCTTGAATTCGTCGATCGACAGTTCGCGCTGTAGGCGCTGCTCAAGCACGCGCCGCTCGAACAGGAAGCGGCTCGTGATATCGACGACGACTTGGCAAGCGTTCTGCAGCGAGGCTTCGAGGATGGCGATCTGCTCCTGCTCGCTCGCGCTCCCCAACGCGGCCTGCACCACGATCCGCTCGCAGAAGATACTGGCTGTTTCGGCGAGAGTCGTGGGTGTGGAGTGCTGGAGCGGCGTGCGTCCGGCCAGGGTCAGGTTGTGGTAGGCGTGCCCCAACTCGTGCGCCAACGTGCTTACCGAGTTGAACGACGGCTCGTAATTGGCCAGAATCCGCGATTCGTCGTTGCGCAAGAACATGCAGAACGCACCTCCAACCTTGCCCGCGCGCGGCTCGGCATCGATCCAGTGCTCGTTGAAGGCGCGCTCGGCCAGCCCACGCAGTTTCGGCGAGAAGCTGCCGAACTGCTCTTGAATGAACTGCGCAGCTTCCTCGAACGGCCAGGTGCGGCCATTGGCCTCGAGCGGCGCGAACAGATCGTACCAGGCCAATGCGGGCACACCCAGCGCGCGAGCCTTGGCCCGCAGGTAGCGCCGGAAATCGGGGAACGACTCGTAGGCCGCCTCAAGCATCGCATCCAGCGTCGCACGATCGATGCTGGTGTTGAACAACGCAGACTCCAGCGGTTCCTTCCACTTGCGGCGTCGGGCCAGCAGATTCGTTTCGCCCTTGATGCTGTTGAGCGCCGCCGCCAACGGTACCGCCGCGCCCTCCCAAGCGGTCAACTCGGCTTCATAGGCTCGTTGGCGCAACGCACGGTCGCTGCTGAACGCGAAGTTGCGGATCGCGGTGATCGGCAGTTGCTTCTCTTCGCCATCGACCTCGAAGGGCACGGTCAGCTGCGATGTGAAGGTGCTGTACAGTTTGAACCACGCTTCGCTGCCGTTCAAGCTCTGCTCGGCGGCGAGCTCTTCGAGTTCGGGCGACATCAGGTGCGCAGCTTCCTCCTTGCTGCGCCGCAGCAGAAAGCTGTGTTCTTTAGCCTGCTCGGAACGAGCGATCAACGCCTCTACATCGAGCGAGCCAATCCAGGCGGTGAAGCGCGTGCCCAACAGCGAGAGCCGCAGCAAATGCTGCTGCAACGTGCTCATGCGCGCTTGGGCCAGCGTGTTTCGCGAATCGGTGGAGATAAAGCTGTGCAGGTAGGCTGTCAGCGTGTTGATGTCTTTGAGTACCGCATTGTAGCGAGTAATCACTTGCTCAGCAGCTTCGACAGTCGCATCATCAAGTGGGGCGGGTTCGTGCTGCACAATCCCATGCTGGTCAAACAGCGCTTCGAGATCGGCAATCGCCTGGATCGCCGCGTTGAAGCCGTTCTCCAGCTCAGCAGAGTCAAGACCGGGGTAGACTACCGACATATCCCAGTGCGGAAGCGTTGTACTGGTCATGTGCATCTTCTCCAAGCCTACAATATGAGGTTACAAACGACTATGAGATTGGGGATATTGGCACATCTCTCTGTACTAGGTCCTCGTACGTTTCACGGCGTTGAATGAGCTGCGCCCGTTGATCGCCCACCAGAACGACGGCGGGGCGCGTGGTGAGGTTGTAATTGCTGGCCATACTCAGCGTGTACGCGCCGGTCGTGGCCACCGCCAGCAGGTCGCCGAGTTCCGCTTGGGGCAGCGAGAGATTGTGAATGAGCACATCGCCCGATTCGCAGTAGCGCCCGGCGATATGCACCACCTGTTGATGCGACGTATCGCCCACGCGATTCGCCAAGACGGCGGTGTAGCGCGCTCCGTACAGCGAAGGCCGGATGTTATCGGCCATACCGCCATCGATATGCAAATACCGTTCGGCTGTCTGCTGGCCTGGCAGCGGTTTGCTCGCCAGGATGCGGTAGATCGTCACGCCGGCCCGCGCCACAATCGAGCGGCCCGGCTCCAACACCAAGCGCAACAGCGGCAGGTTGCGCTGCTGACAGCCGTTCTGCATCGCTTGGCCTATCATCGCCACAAACGCCTGCCGATCTGGCAGTTGCTGCTCGGGCACATACGGCACACCCAAGCCACCGCCCGGACTGATCTCATCGATCTGGATGCCATGCTGATCGCGTAGACGCACCGCGCAATCCAACAGCACGCCGATCGCCTGGACAAACGGCTCCTGCTCGAAGATCTGCGAGCCGAGGTGGCAGTGCAGGCCAGCCAAGCGCAGCCCTGGGGCAGCCGCGATCAGGGAAGCAGCGGCATCGAGCGCATCGAGTGGCAGGCCGAATTTGGAAACGGCGCGCCCGGTTTCGATGTGCGCGTGGGTGTTGGCGGCCACATCGGGCGCCAAACGCAGCAGGATGGCCTGGGGAGAGGGGAGGGTGGCGCTGAGTGCGGCCAGTTCGCGCAACTCGTCGAGCGTATCGACGACGATGCGGCCAACGCCAACTTCGAGCGCCCGTTCGAGCTCGGCGCATGGCTTGGCGTTGCCGTGAAGGTGGATATGTGCGGCGGGGAAGCCCGCTCGCAATGCCACGAACAACTCGCCACCCGAAACGACATCGAGGCCCAAATGCTCTTGGGCCACCAGTTGAGCGATCGCCGTGTTGAGCAGCGCCTTGCCTGCGTAGTGGATCGCACCTGGCCCAGCGTAACCCTGCGCGATCGCCGTACGATACGCCCGGCAGTTGTTGCGGAACGTCGCTTCATCGAGCAAATAGAGCGGTGTTCCGTACTGATTCGCCAGTTCGACGACATCGCACCCACCGAGCGTCAGGTGGCCTTGTGCGTTGAACGTTGCAGTTTCGGGCCAGACATGCGCGTGTTGCATCGTGTTGAGTTCCGGGTTTCAGCAGTGTGAGTTACCGTGGCAGAAGCCCGGAACTCAACTCAAGCATCTACAGCGACTTCAGAACAGCCAATGCCGCATCGTAGTTTGGCTCGCGGCCAGCGACCGGCACATACTCGGCATAACGGATGATACCCTCGGCATCGACAACAAACACCGCACGGCTATTGAGCCGCACCGCCTTGATGTGGGTGCCGTAGGCCGTCCCGAACGACATGTCGAAATAATCGGAACCCATCACCACCCGATCGACCCCTTCGGCACCGCACCAGCGCTTCTGGGCGAACGGCAGGTCGGCGCTCACGGTCAGGACCGTCACGTTATCGCCGAGCTCAGTGGCCGCCTGGTTGAAGCGGCGGGTTTGCGTCGAGCAGACACCCGTATCGATCGAAGGGATGACGCTGATCACCAATGGCTTGCCAGCGAACTGGGAGCTTTCGATCCAATCTTTGCCCTGCGAGAGTCGAAACGGCGGGGCGACATCACCGGGCTTCAACTCAGGTCCGATCAAGGTTTGTGGCCCCCAGAAATCGAAGGCATTTTCGCGCTCTTGTGCCATAACTTGCAGAATCCTCTTTACAATCACGGAGAACAACGTGGAGGTGGATGAGCTACCGCTCGGCATTCCACGAGATGCCAAGGATAGAGGAGAGACTGTGGCAGACGAGCCACCACAGTCTAATAGCAATGTTACACCAATTTGGCGTCGAGTGTCAGGTTCTCAAGGCCTGGCTTCAACAACGCCGAAACTGGACAGGTATTTTTTGCTGTTTCAGCAGCTTCCTTAAACGTAGCTTCATCGATGCCAGGTACCTCGCCCTCGGTTTCGAGGTGGATAGCCGTGATCTTAAAGCCTGAAGCGCCTTTGTTGAGGGTAACGGTCGCTTTGGTACGAATCTCTTTGGGCGTATGGCCACTACGGCCTAACGTGGCCGAGAGCGCCATGCTGAAGCACGAGGCGTGCGCAGCCGCGATGAGTTCCTCCGGGTTGCTACCAGTTTGCTCTTCAGCAAAGCGCGTGGTGAACGTAATCTGAGCGTGATCGAGCACACCGCTTTCAGTCGAGGCGCTACCCGAGCCGCTTTGGAGATCGCCGGCCCAGGTTCCGCTACCATGACGAAGAATATCAGGCATGTCCAGCTCCTTTCATACACCCCCGATGCGTGTGGATCAGCACCGTTATCCCACACAGAACAGTGAACACCATCGTCTTGTGCGAGGGGTTATTGTGGATTCTAGGCTGCCCCACACGCTTTGTCAAATATGCTGCAACAAAGTTTCATGTCTCATCGTCAGAAGAGACAGAGCGATGAAGTTAACGAAGCGCACTAAGAGAAGCGCACATAGAAAGGACATTTGCAATGTTGTCGCAGTTGACTCGTAACGAGACCGATAAAATGTTGGCCGGTGTTTGTGGTGGTTTGGCTCGCTACTTTGGCATCGATTCCACCATCGTTCGTTTGGTGTTCGTGCTGGCAGTGCTCAGCGGCGTAAGCCCGCTGGTGTACCTAGTGCTCTGGGTCGTGATGCCGAGCGAGAACAAGAACAAGGTTCCGTCCTCGACAGTACAGGCGCTGCCGGATCACCCGCGCCCCGTCGAGCAGTGGCGCTACGATCCCTATACCGGTGAGAAACTGAACGACTAACCGCAGCATCAACCGTCGAACGGAGGCCGGCAATCGCTGGCCTCCGTTTTTTGTGTTTGGAGTAATAGTAAGTGGTTTATCGAAAATAATGGACTTTTTTGCGGAAAAACTGTATAATACGTGAGAATATCAGATAATTTCCCCTAGGGTTAGCTGTGTCCCAATATATTAACGAAAGGAGCACAGCCATGTTGATCGAACTCATCATCAAAAACTTCCGCTCCTTCCGCGACGAGCAACGCTTTAGCCTTGTCGCCGCTACCAGCGATAAATCTCTACCCGGAAACACCTTTCAATCAAAAGGCTTTAAACAAACCTTGCTGCATAGCGCGGTGATCTATGGGCCAAACGCCTCGGGTAAAAGTAACCTTATCCTTGCTTTGCAAGCGCTTCATCTATTGTTAGCGCCCTCGCTAGAAGGATTGCCATCTCTGATACGGCGGCACATCTACAAGCCGTTTTTGCTTGAGCCCGAGACCCAACAGGCGCCAACAAGTATTGAGGTGCACTTTCTACAAGGCGATGTGCGCTATCAATATGGATTAGTGTTTGATCGCGAGTTCATTCACGAAGAATGGTTGATCGCGTATCCAAAGGGTCAGGCTCAGACTTGGTTTACCCGTCGCAGACGTGAGGATGCAGATCCTAAGGATCCTTACGAATGGTATTTTGGTGCCCGGCTCTTGGGTGAGAAACAGCGCTTGGTGGCGCTCACCCGCGATGATGTGCCTTTCCTGACAATCGGTGCGCGTTTTAATAATGCCCAACTGCTGCATGTGTACGAATGGTTTCAGAACCATTTGATGACAGTTGTGCATCCTGATCTCATTGACTTAACTGCCCAAAGAGTATTGGAACAAGCGACGATACGCGATTCGATTCGTTCACTCTTGCGGGCCGCCGATTTCGGCATCACCGATTTTCGGGTGCAGGAAACGCGCATGAAAGATGATCCCGATTTTGCTTCATTACCAGAACCACTGCGTTTGCTGGCCAATAACGTTGAGATGAAGCGAATCGATACGTTGCTTATTCATGCGGCGCCAAAATTGCCGAACGGTCAGGTGGAGTTCGAGCAACGCGATGAATCTTTGGGCACGCTGCGCTTCTTTGGGATCGCCGGGCCAATTGTCGATGCATTGCTCAACGGCAACATACTAGTGATCGATGAACTTGATGCTAGTTTACATCCCGTTCTGGTGCGCCATATTATCGAACTGTTCCATAATACTGAAACAAATCCGCATCATGCGCAACTTATCTTCAACACGCACGATGCGACCCTGCTCGATACCGAGCTATTTCGGCGCGATCAGATCTGGTTTACCGAGAAGGATGCTGATGGTGCATCAACTCTGCTGCCGCTGAGCGACTACAAACCTCGTAAAGACGAGGCGTTAATGCAACGCTATCTGCATGGCAGTTATGGCGCAGTGCCTTTTATCGACACCACCCAACTTACGGGTGAACTGTTGGAAAAAGGAACGCGCCATGCCTAAGCAAACCCGTAATCCACGATATCGAAGGGATGGTAGCTTCCGTCGGCAGCCGCCGCAGCGCCAGTCGCGGAAGCTCATCCTGATCGTCTGTGAGGGCGAACAGACCGAATATATCTATTTTGATCGTTGGCGTCGCAGCAAACAGTTATCGAATGTTACGCTCGAAGTGAGGGGCCGTGCTGGACAAGATGCTAGCGTGGTTGAGGCTGCCAAACAGCTACGCGTTCGAAGTAAGCAACCCTTCGATGAGGTTTGGGCGGTGTTTGATCGCGAGGGCGTACACGAGACGACGCGTTTTCAGCAAGCGTTGAACCGCGCACGCAGGTGGAAGGTTGAACTTGCGATCTCGAACCCATCGTTCGAATACTGGCTTCTACTCCATTTCGAGAACACCGATGCGCCTTTTTCCAATGCGGCAGAAGTGATGCAACGCTTGCGCACGCACCTGCCGAGTTACGCGAAAAATGCCGATGTGTTCGAACACCTGCAACCGCATTCTACACTCGCCATGCAGCGTGCCGAGCAATTGCACCAGCATTGCAAGGAGCGCGATGCGGATGAGTACCCAAATCCCTGTACTACCGTATACTCATTGCTTCAACAACTGCTCCCCGCGAACTAGCCACACCTATTTTCCTCACCTCGCACATCATCTCATACAGTGCTACTTTATCGTACAATACGCAGCAGAGCTTTTTGGGAAAGAAAGATCAGAACCCTGCTCACCGCCCGTCGTTGTGGGCAAAGCTGGCATGCGCCATAGCGCAACACCCCCGCCCGTGATGACTTGGGCCGCGCAGAAACGTCTTGTTGATAAGGAACCAGTATGAGCCAACCCGAACGCACCGTGCCGATCTGCCGGATCGGCGCCACCGCCGAGGACCTCGCCCGCGAAGCCGATCGCGCCGTGCTCTACGGTGCAGTGCTCGCCGCGCAACGCCCCAATGTGCGCCTCAAACCGCAGATCGCCCCCGCCGTCGCTGCGCTGCTGCCCGCCGTACAAGCCTTCCTCGCGGGCCACGACGATGAGCAAGCTGCCTTCGCGCTTGACTACGCCCGCGCCTGTGGCGGCGAAGCGTTCCTGCTGCAAAAACGAGCCGCACGATCCTAAGCCCTCTCCCGCCACACGTTGCGGTTGCCATCCAAAAACACGGTACAATAGCCATCGCCACCATCGAGAAAGGAGCTGCCATGCAGATCGACCTCAACTGCGATTGCGGCGAGAGCTTTGGCGCGTGGGCGCTGGGCGACGACGCTGCAATCCTTGGGCATGTGACCTCGGCGAACATCGCATGCGGCGCGCACGCTGGCGACCCCGATGTGATGCGGCGCACGGTGCGGCTCGCGCATAGCCTGGGCGTCGCCATCGGCGCACACCCCGGTTATCCCGATCTCCAAGGCTTCGGACGGCGCGTGCTGGCACTCACCCCCTCCGAAGTCGGCAATAGCGTCCTCGCGCAGATCGGCGCACTCTACGCTATGGTGCGCGCCGAAGGTGCCGAACTGCGCCATGTCAAACCGCACGGCGCGCTCTACAACCAAGCCGCCCGCGATCCAGCCCTTGCAGAAGCCATCGCCCGAGCGGTCGCCGCATTCAGCCGCGATCTCGTGCTGGTGGGCTTGGCAGGCTCGGCGCTGATCGAGGCGGGCATTACTGTCGGACTGCGCGTCGCCAACGAAGCCTTCGCCGACCGCACCTACGAATCCGATGGTTCGCTGCGCTTGCGCAGCCTGCCCGGCGCCCTCGTTGAGCAACCCGAACAAGCGCTGGCCCAAGCGCTCAGCATGATCAACGAGCAGCGCGTCATCAGCAGCGACGGCGTTCCCGTCACCATCCAGGCCGATACGCTCTGTCTGCACGGCGACACGCCCGGCGCCGCCGAACGGGCCGCGCACCTGCGCCAAGGGCTAGAGGCCGCCGGAATCGTGGTAACATCGCTTGAACGCTTGGGCATATAGGGGCAAGACGCCGATAACAATGACACGCTCTCTCGCTTGGAAGTTCTCCCCGTTCGGCGAAGCGGCGCTGCTGATCGAAGCCGACACCACCGATGTGCTGGCCAACCGCTACGCCCTGGCGCTCGCCACCGCGCTCGAAGCCCTGGCGTTCCCCGGCCTGCTAGCAACGGTGCCCGCGCTCGGCTCGCTCCTGCTGCGCTTCGACCCGCTGCGCTGCACGCACGAACAGCTCGAAGCGCAGGTGCGCGACCTGCTGGCCGATCTCGCGCCCGCCCCCGAACAGCCCACCCGCATCGTCGAGATTCCGGTAGTGTACGGCGGCGAGCACGGCCCCGATCTCGAATCGGCTGCCGAACTGTTGGGCTTATCCGCCCGTGAGGTGGTGGCGCTGCACAGCGGTCAGGTCTACCGCGTGATGATGATCGGCTTCGCGCCTGGCTTCCCCTACATCGGTCCGCTCCCCGAACAGCTCGCCATTCCCCGTCGCACCACGCCACGTGCCGCTGTGCCCGCTCGCTCTGTCGCCATCGCAGCGGGTTTGACGGGTATCTATCCCAAGCGATTGCCCGGCGGTTGGCATATCATCGGCTGCACTCCGCTGGAGATGTTCGACCCACAGCTGCAGCCGCCCGCCCTGCTGGCCCCGGGCGATGGCGTGCGCTTCGTGCCGCTGGCCGAGGGGGTGCAGCCATGAGCGGCACACTGCGCGTGCTGAGTGGCGCGCTGACCACCGTGCAGGATTTGGGGCGGCTGGGCTGGCAAGCCTACGGCGTGCCCAGTGCTGGCGCGATGGACACCTTCGCGCTGGCGGCGGCGAACCGCCTCGTTGGCAACGCGCCCGACGCCGCCGGACTAGAGATCACCGCCAGCGCTTCGTTCGAGTTGAGCGCGCCCACGCTCCTGGCGCTGTGCGGCGCTGGCCTCGGTGCGACACTCAACGATCTGCCGTTGCCGCTCTGGACTGCGGTGCTCGCTCCGGCGGGGGCACACTTGGTGCTGCCGGGGCGCGGTCGTGATTGGGGGGCGCGGGCCTACCTGGCCTGTGCTGGCGGCATCGATGTGCCGCAGGTGCTCGGTTCGCGCAGCACGTACCTTTCGGGCGGATTCGGCGGCTACGCTGGGCGTGCGCTACGGGCTGGCGATGTGCTGCCGCTCGCACCCGCCCCGCACGATCCTGTACGGCTGGCTGGGCGGCAGTGGTCCGCAGCGATGCGACCCGCCTACAGCGCGCAGCCCACGCTCCGGCTGATCCCCGGTCCGCACGTGGACCTGTTCGCTTCCGACGCGCTAGAGACGTTGTGCGCCCAATCCTGGCGCATCAACACCACCTCGAACCGCATGGGCTATCGGCTCGAAGGCCCGTCGATCCGCTACGCCGCGCCCGTGAGTTTGGCGTCGCTGGGGGTGCTGCCCGGCGTGATACAGGTGCCGCCCGATGGTGCGCCCATCCTGCTGATGGCCGACGCGCAGACCACTGGCGGCTACCCGATCATCGGCGTGGTGATCGCCGCCGACCTGCCGCTCGCCGCGCAACTGCTGCCCGGTGATGCGCTCCAGTTCGCCTTGACTGACACTGCCACCGCGCGGGAGGCTTGGCGCACGCACTGCGATTGGCTGGCCCAGCCGCTGCCCAACGATCCCGACACCGAGCAGTTGGCTTGGTCGGGCGCGCTACCGCTGTAGCCATCCAACCAGATGTAGAATGACCATAAACATACAACCTAATCTGTGAAATCTATGAAATCTGTGGATACTTAATGCGTCGTTTTTTAAATCTTCCACAGTTCTCATTGTCATTTCGAACGAGCCGTCAGGCGACGTGAGAAATCTCATTGCTCCGCATTGCAGTACATTTTGAGATCGCTCCCCATTCGCTTCGCTCAGGGCTTCGACCGTTCGAGATGACATCGCTTTTCATTAAACATAAAAACGTTGAATACTTCCAAAACAGTGCACTCAATCTTGCAGCCGCAGGCGAAAACGGCTTTTCAATCGTAACCATCCAACCAGATGTAGAATGACCATAAACATACAACCTAATCTGTGAAATCTGTGTAATCTGTGGATACCCAACCTTACAACCTTCCCGCAGAAGGATACTGTCTCAGTCAACCAATAGGACAAAACCTTGGAACAACAACTGCAAGCCCCTGCCCAGCCCCACGAAGCCCAAGCAGAACCGCTGATCGGCCCGGCCCTCATGCTGCTCCTGTTCGCCGCCACCTTCCTGGTCTCCGCCGAATCGCGCATGGTCGCGCCGCTGCTCCCCGCGATCGCCAGCGACTTCCAGGCAACCGCCACGCGGGCAGGCGTCATCATCACCGCCTACTCCCTGCCGTACGGCCTGTTCCAACTCGTCTACGGCCCACTCGCTGACCGTTTCAGCCGCCAGCGCGTCATCGGCGTCTCGCTGTTTCTCCTCGCGCTCGGCACCGTGTTCAGCGGCTTCGCGCCGACCATCCTCAGCCTCGACATCCTGCGCTTTCTCAGCGGCGCGGCTGCGGCGGGCGTCATTCCCACAACCATGGCCTACATCGGCGACGCCGTGCCTTACGAGCAGCGCCAAACCGCGCTCGGACGCCTGATCAGCGCATCGTCGATGGGTGGCCTGCTCTCGGTGGCCATCGGCGGCATCATCGCCAACTACCTCACCTGGCGCGCCCTATTCATCGTCTACGGCCTGATCGCGCTGGGAGTCGCCATTGTGCTGCTGCGTGCTCCTGTGCGACGGGCGCGCACCGCGCAGGAGCGTAAACCGCAGGGCGGTGGCCTGCTCGCGCCCTATCGCGCCGTGTTCCAAGCCGCAAAGGCTCGCGCTGTCGGGCTGTACACCCTTGTCTTTCTCGAAGGTGCCATCGCGCTCGGCGCGCAGGGCTATCTCGGCGCCTTCCTCGTCGAACGCGACAACGTCGATTATATGACCGTCGGCCTGCTGATGATGCTGATCGGTACAGCCAGCCTGATCGCATCGCGCTTTGTCGGGCGCATCGTGGCGCGCATCGGCGAGAACGGTATGCTGCTGCTCGGCGGCTCGATGTTGCTGATCGGCTACGTGCTCGCCCCGCTGCTGCCGATGTACGTCTTCTTCCCGATCGCGATGCTCTTCTCCGGCGCAGGCTTCACGATCGCCCACAGCACCCTGCAGACCCGCGCCACCGAACTCGTGCCCAGCCGACGCGGCACCGCAGTCGCCCTGTTCGCCGCCTGCCTGTTCATCGGCACCGGCTTTGGCACCTACGTGGCTGGCAAACTGATCGACTGGCGCGGCTACGAGTTTATGTTGCTGGCGACCGTCGCCGCGCTCGTCGTGTTCACCGCCGCATCGCGGCCGCTGCTGCGCATCGGGCGCACCAACAAGCCCAATGCTTAATCATCGTTGCGGGCCACCAAGTGCGCCTTGCGGTCGGCCAAGCCGATCGTGGCGATCGCGCCGGAGTTAAAGGTCAGATAATCGGACTCGATACCATCGCTGAAGATCACGCCGTAATCGGGCATCTGCGACGTGATCTCCAGCGTGTGGCCCGCCCAGAGCCGCCCGATCACCATATTCGCCTGCGCCGTCTTGGAGGTGAACGGCTCGCGCACCATAAACCACAACTCCTCCGACTCCCAGCCCAACGCAAACGCCGAGGTGTCCGGCACCGGCTCTTCGCTGCCGCCAAACTCCTGCGCGATCCGCCACGCGCCCGTCACCACCGAGCGCATCCAACCCGTGCAGCCCGCCCCCGTCGAGACGATGATGCCGCTCGAACTCTGCCGCTCGCGCTGCCCCCCAAACGCCAACTCATAGCGCGCCGAGCCGTGGCTCCGCGGCCCGATGAACAGATCGTTGACGGCGTACAGCGTCTGGCCGTCGTTCAGTGTGGCCTGTGCCATCGAGACCGGGCGGATGCGCGCCTCGCCGCGCCGCACCCGCTCGATCTGTCGACCAAGCTCGCTCACCTGAAACGGGATCATCACACCATCGATCCGCTGCGGATCAGGATTCACCGCCAGGATCGGCTGCTCCCGCAGGTATTTAGCCACATTGATCACCAAACCATCCGGCCCCACCGTCACCACCAAATCGTGATCGCCGAACTGGTAGGTCGGCAGCAGATCACGGTCGATGAACTGCTGCTTCAGATCGCGGGGCAACTGCCGAGCCAGCAACTCAAGCCCACGCCGATACTCAGCATCGGCCTGCTCGTACTCCCGAAACGAAACCCCGTTCTGCTTCAGGTAGAAGCGCGCTTGACCGACCGAATTCAGCCGCAACACTAGCTCCGCGAGCGGCGTGCGCTTGGTCACCACCACCACTTTATCGATCTGCATAGCGTCCTCGTTTCTACTGCTTATCGCGCAGCAGCCGCTCCAAAATCTCCGACGTGATGGTCAGATTGCCGATCTTGCTCGCATTGTTGGCGAAATCGCGGAAGGCCAGCGCCAGCATCAACTGCTTATCGATGCCCTGGTACGGCTCCAGCATCACGCGCGTTGTCTCGGCCTCGACCTCCGCCTGCCTGCGCGCGTTCTCGCTCTGCAACTCCACCAACTCGCGGCGGCGCTCCTCCAAATCCACGGCGGTCGACAACTCGTTCTGCTTGATCTTGCGCTCCTGCTCCACCGCATCGGCGCGGCGCGAGAAGATCGCCTGGTCGGCGCGCTTCTGCAACGCCTCGCGGTACTCGGCCTCCAGCGCCTTCGCCATCTCGGGCGTGGGCTTGATCGAGGTGATGAACAGGCTGACGCACTCCACGCCCATCGCCGACAAGCTGTGCTCCTGCTGCATCTTGCCGAGCACCTTCTCGGCGAGCGTATCGGCGCTGCGCAGCGCATCCTCAAGCGTGAGCTGGCGTAGCTCGGCGCGCATCTGCGCCTGCACCACGTTGATCACACGCTGGCTGAGTTGGTCGGGGTCCTCCGAGTTGTACTGGCGCGTCGTCGGGTTGATGGTGAAGTTCAACAGCTTGCTGATCGTCAACGGGTCGGCGATGCGGTAGGTGATCTGGCCCTGGAGCGTGATCGCCTGGAAGTTGCCGGTCGTCTCGTTCAGCGCGAACAGCGCGTCGCTGGTGGCGAGCGGTATCAGCATAATGGATGTGGTCGGCTTCCAGTACCAGAACGAGCGCCCCGCGCCCTGGCGAAACACGTTGCCGTTGCGGTAGGCCAAAATGTACTCGGTCGGTTCTGCCTTGAAGAAAGCGAGAGGTGCCATGATCGCGCTCCTTAATTCTTTAGTGTTGAATTGACACTAATATACCACACGTCTTATTTAATGTCAATATGTCACTAAGCGTTTTAATAACGAATTTTGCGGTATGTGGTCGTTCTTCCTGGGGTGGCTGTGACCGTTGCAGCGTGCGTTTATATTGGGAAAAGAAATCGCGTCGCCGCGTGTGAACGCCCGTCGCTGCGGGCAAACAACGTTGTGCACAACGTGTGCGCGCTCGGACAGTTATGGCGCTGCGCGCCACAACGCGCGCCGCTCTGCTCGCGGCCTGGTCGCTGCCTTGCGATGTTGGGCATTGAGCCGCATTGCAACGCGTTGTATGAGCTCTGGCAAGGTGAGGCATGCGTACCGCACACGGTTGCGCCTTTTGCATCAGCAGCAACAACTCACGCTGGAGCGAGGGGCATTGGCCTGCGGTAGCGGTTCGATGGTTGGGTGTGTGGGAGTGGTGGAGGTGGCGCGGCTCGTGATCTGCACCACGAACCGCGCCAAGGTGGTTACATCAGTTCGGCCATCACCGCATCGAAGGCGGCGCGCGAGGGGCGCAACCGCTCCTCGGTCAGCTCCACCAACGGTGTCTCGGTGAGGTGCAGCAGTTCAGGCAGCGTCTGGCGACCCTCGTTGATGTAGAGCAGGCCGGTGACGAGCTCCTGCTTCTCGCGGGCGTTCTGCAGCAGTTCCAGCGCGCGCCAGCGGTTGGTCGGGTCGTAGTCGCGGTCGAGCTTCTTGAGGCGGATCGACGGGCCGTCGTGCAGTTTGACGACTTGCACTTCGCCTGGCGCGTAATCGACCGAGATCTCCTGGTATGCTGGGATGAACTGGATCTCTTGGATCGGCTCCTCGTGCTCCTTACCGTAGCCGTAGCTCTTGGTCGAGTTGTCGTTGTTGTTGAAGGTCACGCAGGGGCTGATGATGTCGATCACAGCGGTGCCCTTGTAGCTCATGGCGGCCTTGAGCAGCTCGCGCACTTGCTTGGCATCGCCCGCGAACGAGCGCGCCACGAAGCCACACTCGGCGACGATCGCTTCGATACACAGATCGACCGGGGGCAGTTCGTTCACGCCAGCGTACTTGAGGTCCTGGCCCACGTCGGCGGTAGCCGAGTGCTGGCCCTTGGTGAGGCCGTACACGCCGTTGTTCTCGATGATGTAGACCATCGGAATGTTGCGGCGCAGCACATGCTTGAATTGGCCGATACCGATGCTACCGCTATCGCCGTCGCCGCTGATGCCGATCGCTTGCAGGCCGCGATTGGCGAGAGTGGCGCCCGTGGCAACCGAGGGCATGCGCCCGTGCAGGGTGTTGAAGCCGTGCGAGCGGTTGAAGAAGTAGGCGGGCGATTTACTTGAGCAGCCGATACCGCTGACCTTGATCACGCGGTGCGGCGGTAACGAGATATCGAAGGCGGCGGCGATGATCTGGCTCGTGATCGAATTATGTCCACAGCCGGCACACAGCGTCGAGGGTCCACCATGATAGTCCTGCGCCGTCAAGCCGATCTGGTTCACCTTGAGTTTGCTGTTTGGTTTTGTTTCAGCGGTCATGCTTGTACTCCTGAACGAGGTTAGTAGCGTTGACTACTTGGCCTCTTGTGCCACAATCGACTCGGTCACAAAACGGGCGCTCATCGGCAGGCCGTCGCAGATGCGCACGGAGCGCACCTTCGCAGCGAATTCGGGGACGTGCAGTTGGACGAGTTGTTGCACTTGCCCGTCTTGGTTGAGCTCGGTCACGTAGATACGGTCGTAGCGCTCAACAAAGGCGCGGGTGGTCTCCTCCAGCGGCAGGGCGCGCAGGCGCAGGTAGCTGGTGGCAATGCCTTGCTTGCCCAGTCGATCGCGCGCCTCGAGCACTGCCCCGTCGGTGGAGCCATAGGCGATGATGCCGATCTTAGCCTTGGGATCTTCGTGGACGATCGGCTTGGGCACCAGGGTGCGGGCAGTTTCGTGCTTGCGGGTGAGGCGATCGAGATTCTTCTGCCAATCGGTGTTGCGCTCGCTGTAGGCGCCGTATTCGTTGTGGCCCGTGCCGCGTGCGAGGTAGGCCGAGCGCGGATGGGTGTTGCCGGGCAGGGTGCGATAGGGGATACCATCGCCATCGACATCCTTGTAGCGGCCCCAATCCTGAATCTCTTTGAGTTGCTCGGCGGTCAGCACCTTGCCGCGATCAAATGGCTTGGTGGGGTACTCGAACGGCTCGGTCATCCACAGGTTCATGCCCAAGTCGAGGTCGCTCAGCACGAACACGGGTGTTTGCAGGCGCTCGGCAAGGTCGAAGGCGGTCTGCGCGAACTCGAAGCATTCACGCATCGAGCCGGGCAGCAGACAAACGTGGCGGGTATCGCCGTGGCCGAGTTGGTAGGCGGCCAACACGTCACCCTGCGAGACGCGGGTCGGCAAGCCAGTGCTGGGGCCCATACGCATAATGTCCCAGATCACGGCGGGGACCTCGGCGAAGTAAGCGATGCCCGAGAACTCCGCCATCAGTGAGAGACCAGGGCCAGAGGTGGCGGTCATCGCGCGTGCGCCTGCCCAGCCAGCGCCAACCACCATACCGGCGGCGGCGAGTTCGTCCTCGGCTTGCACCACGGCGCAGGTCGATAGGCCCGTCTCCGGGTCGCGGCGCAAGCGTGGGGCGTATTCATCGATAGCATCGACCAAGCTCGTCGAGGGAGTGATCGGGTACCAGGCCACGACTTGCACGCCGCCAGCCAGGGCTCCAAGAGCAGCTGCAGTGTTGCCGTCGATCATCATCAGACCCTCGGTCTTGTTCATGCGCTCGACGCGGTAGCGCTGCTGCTTGGGCAGGTTGGCTCGCACCCAATCGGCGGCGGCGGTGACCATGCCGAAGTTCAAGGCGATCGGCTTGGTCTTGCCCTTGAAGTGGCGTGTAATAGCTGCTTCGATCTCGACCATATCGATATCGAGCAGTTCGGCCAACGCGCCTACGTAGGCCATATTGGCAACGTAATCGCGCAGTTTGACATCGGCACCGCTCTGCTTGACGAGATCTTTGACGGGGAGCGGGTAGTAATCGACATCATCGCGCTGGTTGGCAAATTTGAGGTCGTTCGGATAGATACAAATACCGCCGGAGGGAAGTGCTGCTAAATCGTCATCGGCAGTTTTAGGGTTGAAGGCCACCAAGATCTCGGTGCCTTCGCGGCGAGCGGTGTAACCATCCTTGCTCAGGCGGATAGTGTACCACGTGGGCAGACCTGCGATATTTGAGGGGAATAGGTTCTTACCGCTGACGGGAACGCCCATTTTGAATATGGCTCGGATCAGCGTGTTGTTGGCCGTTTGGCTGCCGGAACCATTCACCGTGGCGGCGACGATCGCGAAGTCATTAACGACAGGTTTTTGCATAGTAGGTTCGGCTTCCGTTGGGCGGTCTTCGATGTCGATGACACTCATAATGCTAACTCCATGCGATGAGTATACATATGGAAACAGAAAAAGCACCGAGATACTCGACCTGGTATCGGCCATTCTCGACGCCCCCGTATCCCAGGCCGCCTTGGCCTTATTTAGTTTTCAACCGTCTTATCGGCCTACATTCTGAGGCAACACGCGCTCCCTCAAACAAGCAGGCTTCTACATCACCTATTATACCCCCATATTTCTTAGCTTGCGCAAAAAACCACAAGCGTTTGTGTAACAATGTGCATAATTGAACAAAGCGTGTGCGGTTTGTACCACACTGTACTTGTCAGGCCGCTTGCTCTCCGCTAGAATAGTTGCCATCGTAATGCGATGCGTTGCATCTTTGCAAAACATCATTCGGCACTGAGCGATTTGTCTCACTGTCTGATAGGTTGTTCATGATTATTTTGTCGCTGGAATCGATCTCTAAACAATATGCCGAGCAGCCCCTACTCTCCGATGTCAACCTCGCGATTGATTCTAGCGAGCGCTTAGGCGTTGTTGGTGTCAACGGCAGCGGCAAGAGCACCCTGCTGCGCATCGCCGCTGGAGTCGAGACACCCGATCAAGGCCGCGTCTCTCGGGCGCGCGACCTGCGGCTGGCCTACCTGCCCCAGAACCCCGTGCTCGATGGCTCGCTCACCGTGATCGAGCAGATCTTTCATAGCGACCTGATCGGCTCCGGCGCGACGGCTGGCGTTAGCCAACTGCTGCGCGACTACGAGCTCACCACCGCCGCGCTCAGCCAATCGCCCAACGACGCCGCCCTGCAGGAACGCCTGGCGCAACTGGTGGCCGAAATGGATGCCGCCGATGCGTGGGAGCTCGAAACCAACGCCCGCACCATCCTCAGCCGCCTCGGCCTGGCCGATCTCGCCGCACGTCGCGTTGGCGAGCTATCCGGTGGCCAACGCAAGCGCGTCGCAATGGCCGCCGCCCTGCTGACGCCCGCTGATCTGCTGATCCTCGACGAGCCGACCAACCACATCGATGTCGCCACCGTCACCTGGCTCGAAAGCTTCCTGGCGCGCTCGAACGCCGCGCTACTGCTGGTGACTCACGACCGCTACTTCCTTGAGCGTGTGGTCGGCAAAATCATCGAGGTCGATCGGGCCAAGCTCTACAGCTATCCCGGCAACTACAGCGCCTTCCTCGAACTAAAGGAGGCGCGCGCCGCCCAACAAGCCAACGACGAGGCCCGTCGGCAGACCATTCTCAAGAAAGAACTCGCTTGGCTGCGCCGTGGCGCTCGCGCCCGCACCACCAAGCAGCAGGCTCGCATCGACCGCATCAACGCTATGCAGGCCGCCGCGCCCGAAGCGGCCCGTGGCGAACTGACCATCTCGTCGGTGTCGCGCCGCCTCGGCAAACGTGTGATCGAACTGAACGGCGTGGGCAAGCGCTTCGGCGATCGCACCATCATCCGCGATCTGACGCTCTCGATCGAGCCAAACGATCGGCTCGGCATCGTCGGCCCGAACGGCAGCGGCAAAACCACCCTGCTCAACTTGATCGCCCAGCGCCTCGCGCCGGACAGCGGCGAGATCGTCGTCGGCAGCACCGTCCACATCGCCTACTACGATCAGGAGAGCGCCGGGCTCGACGAAACACAGCGCGTGATCGACTACGTGAAGGAAGGCTCCGAACTGGTGCGCACCAAAGACGGCGCGCTGCTGAGCGCCGCCCAAATGCTGGAGCGCTTCCTGTTCCCGCCCAGCATGCACTACAGCCTGATCGGCAAACTCTCCGGCGGCGAGCGACGGCGGCTCTACCTGTTGCGCACCCTGATGTCGGCCCCCAACGTGCTGCTGCTCGATGAGCCAACCAACGACCTGGATATCCAGACGCTCGCGGTGCTGGAGGACTACCTCGACGATTTCGCCGGAGCCGTGATCGCCGTCTCGCACGATCGCTACTTCCTCGACCGCGTCGCCGAGCACTTGCTGGCCTTCGAGGATGATGGCAGGCTGCAGGAGTATCCGGGCAGCTACAGCTTCTACGCCGAGGCGCTCGCCCAGCGCGAAGCCGCCGCGATCCCCGCGCCTGTGCGTCCGCAGCCCAAGCCCGCACAACCGAGCGCACCCACTCGTCCGCGTAAACTCAGCTACAAAGAGCAGCGGGAATATCAAGGGCTGGAGCAACGAATCGCCGAGCTCGAAGCCAAACAAGCCGAGCTCTCGCAGCGCGTCAACGAATCGGCGGGCGACTACCAGTTGCTGATGAAGCTCACCGCCGAACTAGAGCAGGTCAGCGCCGAGCTCGATAGCGCCGTCGAGCGCTGGGCCGAACTCGCCGAGATCGCCGAGGGCAACTAGCAGCGCCGGGGAATGACACGGTGACAAGGTGACCGGGTGACTCGGTGACCGAGTACCTTAGTGGCTGAGTGAACAGCGAAAAGCGCTATCATCTCGAACAAGCCGATAGGCGACGTGAGAGATCTCATCGACGAAGCAACGAAATGCATTGCCACGCAACAACCTCACATCCCTCGAAAAACGTAATGTCGCGGCACCGCACGTAGCAGCGCCGCGACATCCTCAAATCTAATCAAAAATCTGTGCAATCTGCGAAATCTGTGGATGAACCCTCACCCTACGCTGGGCCGTCCATCGCGCCACAGCCCAAACGTCGCAAAACCGTGCTGCCGAGGCAAACCGAGGTCAGCCGATGTCGGCTCAGTGATGATCAGCGCGATGTTCAGCCCGCGTCGCTTCAGCGGCAGCAACTGCTCGACCAACGCCCTGCCGCGCTGCCCCGTGATGATCACCACCGTGCTGCCCCAACTCAGCCGCATGCCCGCCTGGTTCAGCAACTCCGGCAGCGATCCCTTGGAAGCGTAATCGAGCCGCCCCAACGTCGCCAGCACCTCGATCAGATGCGCCCGCCCCGTGCCGATCGGCAACGGCTTCGCCACATCGTTATGTAGCGGATCGATGCCCGTGGTGCACAGACCGATCGGCTGGCGGCGCTCCGACAAATGCGCCGCGATCGACGCCGCCGCCACCAGCGCCCGTTCCATCACATCGAACTTGTAGCGGGTATCGTATTCCTCGTTCGAGAACGCCAGCGCGATCAGCGTCTCCAAACTGATCGCGGGTTGGTAGCGCCGCACCTGCGGCTCGCCCGCGTGGGCCGTCGTTTTCCAATCGATCCGACGCACGCCATCGCTCGACTGGTAGGGGCGCACACCGATCGGGCGGGCCGGGTCGCTGAACAAGCGTGTATTCGTCGCCAACGTGCCGTAGGGCAGCGAGGCAGGCAGGCCCAACTCGGCCAGCGACAGGATCGTCGGGTAGATCGTGATGGTATTCTGATCGTTGCTATTCAGCGTCTGCTCGTTCAGGCCGAGCACATCGCCCGTCTGGATCGACAACGGCCCGATCTGGTACAGCCCTCGCCGACGACCGACCAACGTGTAGCGCATCACGTGGCTCTTGCCCGCACCCAGCGACACCACCTCGCGGATCTGCGGCGGCGTGTGCATCGTGGCCGGGATATTCTCGGTGATAGAGAGCCACGGCATCGGCAACACACCCTCGTTGCGCAGCCGGATCTCCACGGGGATCGCCTCGCCGGGGAACGCCGCCACCGGGCTTTGGCGCTCCCAATGCAGCCCTTTCGTGTTACGCCGCAGCCACAGCCAGGCGATCACCTGCAAACCGATCACCACATACAGCAGGTAGAAGAACAGATCGCTCCGCAGCACCACCGCCACGATAAACAAGAGCAATGAGAGCCAGAATAGATCGCGCATGCTGCACCGCCTACGAATCGTCTTCGCCGAGCGCCAATTCGGTCTCGGTCAACACACCCTCTAGGATCGCGGCAGCCGTGCGGCCTCGCAGCGCACTCTCAGGCTTCAACAACAGTCGGTGGCGCCAGATCGGCTGCACCAGCGACTTGATATCGTCGGGGATCACGAACTCGCGCCCCGAGAGCGCGGCTAACGCCTGCGCAGCCCGGAACAGCGCGAACGAAGCGCGTGGGCTCGCGCCGAGCGCCAAATCGGGGTGATTGCGCGTCGCATTCGCCAACTTGATCAAATACTCACGTAGCGAGTCGCTCACATACACATCGCGGATCGTGGCCTGCAACTCCGGCAAGCGCGTGCCATCCACCACCTGCCCGATCGTCTCGATCGGATGCACGCCCGTCAACGCCTGAAGCATCCGCGACTCCTCCTCGGGCGTGGGGTAGCCCAACCCGATCTCGACCAGGAAGCGGTCGAGTTGCGCTTCGGGGAGTGGGAAAGTGCCCTCGAACTCGACGGGGTTCTGCGTGGCGAGCACCAGAAACGGCTGCGCCAAAGTGCGCGTTTCGCCATCGATCGTCACTTGGCCCTCGCCCATCGCCTCCAGCAGCGCGCTCTGGGTGCGCGGCGTGGCGCGGTTGATCTCATCGGCCAGCAGAATATTGGCGAAAACGGGGCCGGGGTGAAACACGAACGCGCCCTCGTTTGGCCGATAGATCGAAACACCCAAGACATCGTTCGGCAGCAGATCGGGGGTGCACTGCAACCGCCGGAAGTTCAGGCCAAGCGATGTTGCCAATGCGCGCGCCAGCATCGTCTTGCCGACACCCGGCACATCTTCGAGCAGCGCGTGCCCGCCGCACAACAACGCCACCAACAACAGATCAACCGCCGTGCTCTTGCCGATGATAACCTGCGCAACATTGGCGCGCACTCTATCGGCGAACTCTTGGACTTCGCCGATATTGACCTTACTCACAACCAGCCTCCGAATCTGTGTAGAAGGATACTGCGTGATTGTCGGGGGAAACGTGCTATTTATCGGGATTCGATTAAATATCAGGAGGTGGCTCGGGTTCGCCCATCAGATCGCCGCGCCATCGCTCAAGCCATTCGAGCGCCTCGCGCAGACGTGCGGGTGGCGTGCGACGGTACGAAACCACGCCGAATTGTTTGAACAGCCCTTGGTACACGCCGCCGTACTCGTTGCGGCGCGTGCGCTCGGCGGCGGCCAACGCCACTCGTCGCACAGCCTGGGCCAACAGCGCCGCCGACGGATCATCGACAGCTTTGCCGGGATCGTAGGGATCGCGATTGTTCTCGTTGCGGAAGGCGCGGGCGTTCAGTTGCCGCTCGATCAACATCTGCTGGCGGGCCAACGTGGCCATGCCCTGCGCCGACACATACGCTTGCTCGGCGGGCGATTGCTCGTGGCGCACGGGCACCAGCTCGTCCTCGGGGCCGAAGCCCTGTGGCCGGAACGACTGCCAGAGCACCGAAGCGGTCTCGCGCTGGAACAACTCCAACTGCAAGCGCACATCGTCGTTGACCTCTTTCGCATTGATGCCGCTGAGCCAGAGTGGCACCAAGTCAACGCGCAGGCACAGCGCCTTCTCGCGGGTCAACTCGGTCTCGACCATCAGCATCCGCGAGCCGCTCGCCAACACAGCGTGAGCGCGCACACGCTTCTCCTGCGCAGCGCGCGCAATGCCGAGCCGCTCACACAGCCGCCCGATTGGCACGAACGTCTCGTTCGGATCGAGCTCCTGCAGCGCAATAATATCCTCGCCATAAAACGAGATCGTCGTTTGGCGGAGTGTCGCTTGTTTTGTAGCCATGCCTCTTCTCTTGAGCAGGTCGTCTCAGCGGCGCGCTCAGGGCGCAACTTGGATCGGCCCAGTCAACATCGCTTCGACGGGCGAGCCAACCTCGTAGGGCTGATCGCTCGCCACCACAATCAGCAGCGCGTTCGCACCGCGCAACGAGAGCAGACGGCTCGATCCTTGCGCACCAGTGCTGCGGGCCACCAACTGACCATTCTCCCACGAGATGATGGCGCGTTGAAAATCGGGACGGTTATCGGAGGTGCGGATCGGATCGCGCAGAATCGCCTTCACACGGGGACGCTCCGGTCGCGCATCGCCCTGCATGCGCCGTAGGGCCGGGCGAGCGAACACCTCGAACGACACCAGCGATGAGACGGGGTTGCCGGGCAGACCGAAGGCCAACAGCGGCGTATCGCGGTCGGGCCGCTCGATGGTCGCGAAGGTGGTCGGTTTACCGGGCTTGAACATAATCCGCCCGAAGTGCACCGTGCCCAACTCCGCCAACAGCGGCTTGATCAGGTCGCGGGTGCCCATCGACACGCCGCCGCTGGTCAGCAGCACATCGGCGCGGGCCACGCCTTCGAGGATTGCGGCGCGTTGCACAGCCTCGTCGTCGCGGGCGATGCCCAACGAGATCACCTCGCAGCCGGCCTCGCGGGCCGCAGCCAGCAGCGCATAGCGGTTGCTATCGCGCACGCCGCCAGCGCTCGGTTGTGTATCCGGCTCGTACACCTCGTCGCCGGTCGCCAGCACCGCCACTACGGGGCGTCGGTAGACTGGCACGCGCGTCCGCCCAACCGTCGCCAACAGGCCGATCTCCGGCGCTCCCAGCACCGTCCCGCGCGAGAGCACCAACGCGCCTTTGGTCATATCCTGCCCGACCTGCTGCATATTGTTGCCTGGAGACACCGCCTCAGCGACGCGCAGAATGCCATCGTGCTCCTCGGTCTGCTCGACCATAATCACCGCGTCGGCGCCGGGCGGCAGCGGCGCGCCCGTCATAATCCGCACTGCGGTGCCGCGCGGCAACGGCTGATCGTACAGCGCGCCACCCGCCGTCAGCTCGCCGAGCACCCGTCGTTCGGCGAGGCCATCTGCGGCATGCAGCGCATACCCATCGACAGCCGATTTCGGGCGGTCGGGCATATCATCGGGCGCAAAGATATCGGTGGCAAGCACACGGCCAAGCGCACTCGCATCGAGGGCGGCACCTTGCCCCGCGATCACGATCTCCTCCGTGCTCAGCAGCGGGGTGTGCGCGGCAATAATTCGCTGGGCCTCCTCAACCGGCACCATCGGATAAGGCGACTCACGACGCATCGGTTGCATGGCGTTCCTCTTGGCTTTAACATTCAGGTTCTGTGTCTATTCTACACCATCCAACGGGAAGTGTGGCGCGCATTGAGATGACGCATAGCAATAAAAGAAAATCGCCGTACTTCCCTCATCAGAAAGTACGGCGACCTGTTGGCTAGTAACGTTGGAATGTTACCACTGGCCAAGGGCTGGTGAAACCACTTCCTCATCCTTGGCTTGGCTCTTCTGCGCAGCGTGTTCCTGCTCGGCCAGATACCACGTGACCTCCATCGCAGCCTTGCAGCCATCGCCCGCAGCCGTGATCGCCTGTCGGTAGATGTAATCGACGACATCGCCAGCTGCGAACACGCCGGGGACATTGGTGCGAGTGCGCTCATCGGCCACAATAAAGCCCGACTCGTCCAGGTCGATCTGGCCCTTGAAGAGCCACGTGTTAGGGACGTGCCCGATGTACGGGAAGACGCCATCGGCCTCTAACGTGCTCTCCTCGCCCGTCTTGAGATTGACCAAGCGCACGCCGGTCACCTGATCCTCGCCGAGGATCTCGGTAACTGTCGAATCCCAGATAAAGCGCACCTTCGGATTCGAGAACGCGCGCTCCTGCAGCACGGGGTCAGCGCGTAACGTATCGCGGCGATGCACGATCACCAGTTCATCGACATAGCGCGTCAGGAACAGGCCCTCGTCGAGCGCGCTGTTGCCGCCGCCGACCACCACCACTCGCTTGTTGCGGAAGAAGAAGCCATCGCAGGTGGCGCAGTACGATACGCCGCGATTCGCGAGCTTCTCCTCGCCGGGAACACCCAAGTGCCGTGGCGAAGCACCCGTCGAGATCACCACCGCATCCGCAGTGATCGTCTCGCCGCTATCGGTTGTTAAAACAAATGGACGTACAGAGAAATCGACCTTCTCGACCAACGCATCAATAAAGGTAGTACCGAAGCGTGCAGCTTGGTCTTCCATCTTTTGAGCGAGATCGTAACCACCAACCGCCTCAGGAAAACCTGGGTAATTCTCAACTTCGCTGGTGGTAGCGATCAAACCACCCGGCTGCAACCCACGAATCACCAACGGTTCCAAATTAGCGCGGGCCGTATAAAGCGCCGCTGTAAGACCAGCGGGGCCTGAACCAATAATCACAACTTTCTTGTGCATATCTAAGCTCCCTGTTATGGACGGCGAATGTACCATATGGGGTAGCTCGCCGCACTGCTTATATCATAGCATATCTCATCTTTATCCGCTGTAATCTAGATTACCCCCCCTGGGTATGGGCATGTTTGATGTGTGCATAGGCCACATGACACCCGATAGGTTTTGAAAACGCACTCGTTGCAGCAGGCTCAAATAACGTTGTAATCAGCACGATGTCCTGGCTATTACATAGAAGTGAAGGAATTAGCCAGGCGGCAGATACTGAAAAGAACCTCGATCAAGTATGCTAGGCGTGATCGTTTTGTTGATTTGCTTGTTCGGATAGGGCTATTCCTATGCCTCTACGATTAAGCCAGATCATCATATCGAGCCTCATTGTAAGCGTGTTTGTGTTGCCAAGCATGCATCTTCAAGCGCAGCCCAGTACGATCATTTATATCAACGAATATATGCCCAACCCCAGTGCCGATGCCGAATGGGTTGAGCTTTTTAATCCGAATCCTGTAGCTATCGACATTTCCTCTTGGAAGATCGATGATGCCTCGCCGGGATCGCCCCATATCATCAATGCAGGAACGATCATAGCCGCCCACTCTGTATTGGTGATCTCGCTCAAGAGCGCGATACTCAACAACACTGGGACTGATAGCGTTGTGCTGCTCGATGCCGCAGGTACCATCATCGATCGGCACGATTACAACGGTACAGCGGTGGGCAAAAGCTACGCACGTGTACCAGATGGTAGCTCGAATTGGTTGCAAGGGGGAAGTGTTGGCTATCCTCCCTTCCATACACAGGGAACCTGGAATACAAGTCCATCGCCAACCGAATGGCCGACGTATACACCCACCGATACTGCAACCCCTACCGCTACGCCGACCGAGACGCCTACGCCGTCGGATACGCCGACACCATCGAACACACCCACTCCCTCCGACACACCTACGCCCTCCAACACGCCAACGGTTAGCACGGCAACGCCATATGCAAACACGGTTGTTCTGAACGAGTTTTTGCCAGCGCCATCGAGCGGGAAGGAGTGGGTCGAACTGTACAATCTCGCATCGCACGAGGTCGATCTGAGCGGTTGGATGGTTGACGATGCGCCTGGCGGCAGTCCTCCATACATCCTTCCCGAGCAGACTTCTATTGCAGGTCATGGATACCTGCTGATCACCTTGCCGAGCGCGGTTCTTAACAATAGCGGCGATACTGTGCAGTTGCTCTATCCCAATGGCGAAGTGGCTGATGCGTTCACCTACAGTGGCAGCGCGGTTGATATGAGCTATAACCGAGATACCGATGGCAGTTGGTATCAAACGAGCGCTATCTCGCCCGGCGCGCCGAATCACCCGCCGCCCCAAGCCACCGCAACAAGTACGCCATCACCAACACGAACCGAGACGCCGACGCGTACGCCATCACCGACACGTACCGAGGCGCCAACGCGAACTGAGACACCAACACGCACGCCCTCTCCAACGCGTACGCCATCACCGACGCGCACCGAGGCGCCGACGCGCACGCCATCACCGACGCGCACTGAGGCGCCGACGCGCACACCATCACCGACGCGTACGCCATCACCGACGCGCACGCCCTCTCCGACGCGCACGTCGCCTGTTGAGCAGGCGGGAAACACCACAATGAACGGGGATATTATTCTCAGCGAGTTTCTGCCGAATCCTCGTGAGCGCTATAAGCAAGAATGGGTGGAGCTTTTCAATCGCGGTGCGGAGGCTATCGATCTGGTGGGGTGGCGCATCGACGATGATGAAGGTGGGGGTGCACCTGTTACGCTCGGCAGTGATACGTGGATCGGTGCGCAAGAGTATCTTGTGATCGAACTGCCAAAGGCGATTTTAAATAATGGTGGAGATACACTGCGTTTACTGCGGCCTGATGGCAGTGTGGCCGATGAGGTGAGTTTCTCACAAACCAAGCCAGATCACAGTTGGGGGCGAAACGGCGATACTTGGCAGCAATACAGTGAGCCAAGCCCAGGCTTTGCTAACGCGCCAATCGAGCGGGCTACGACACCAACGGCGCCGGCGGTGGCAAACCCTGCCCAACCAGCTCCGCAACAGGCATCGGGTGAGCCGACGCGTGTAAGTGCTGGTGCTCCTGCTCATGCACCGGCTGCTATGTCAGAATTGCCTGCAAGTCCTGTTTCGATGTCATCCATACACAATGCCAATCCGTTGGCTTACGCTTATTCAGTGCTTGGCACACGCTATAACGGCTTGTTGCAAGCAACAAACACCGTATTACCACAGGAATCACCCGAGGAATCGCTCTCTTCTCTCGATGAGATGCACTCCTTCTCAACGCTAGCGATCAGGGAGCAATCATCGCTCGATGAACAGAATACTTCATCTTCTTTGTCTTCGACGTTCGTTCGGTTATTCCTTTTCGTTGGCATCATCCTTGCCCTGTTTTATTGCATTAAGTCATTGATGCGTTTGTCGAGTGCTCCTGAATCGCCATAGCTCGCGTGCAATTTGCATATCATCTCATTTTCCCCTAAAAAGCTATGCTATAATGCCTGGTGCCATGGCTTCCGCCGCCAACATTCCTGTTTGGCAAAAGAAGGAGTTATGCCATGAATGATCCTCGCACCCTCGTCCAGAATCGTCTGTCCCAAAACAAATGGGGACTCCTCGATTCCCAAGGCGCTATTCTCGGCCTCGATGTCGGTAGTTACGGGCTGCGCGCAGCATTGGCTGATCTGCACAACCATACCTATACCAGCGTCCATGAGGAGATTACGATCACGGACCCTCAGCAAGTGATTGCTCATGGGATCTCGCTTGGCCGAACGTTGTTGGAGCAGCATCATCTCACTCCCGAGCAAGTTGTTCGGATTGGGGTGGGCTTTGCTGGCCCAGTCGATGCCCGATCTGGCGTCACCTTGCTTTCTCATCGGATGAAGGGCTGGGAGAACTTGCCTCTCTGCGCTCAGATCGAAGATGCATTCGGCGCGGTAACGCTCCTCGATAATGACGCGAACCTCATCGCTCTTGCTGAAGCGACGTTTGGTGTTGCGCAAGGTGTGCAGCACCTCTTTTATTTACATCTCAGTACAGGTGTTGGTGGTGGTTTGGTGTTGGATGGGCGCCTGTATCACGGTGCCACGACAACCGCTGGAGAGATCGGTCACGCCATTGTTGGCCAGTACGATCCTCTCCGTCCGGGCGAGGCGCCTGGCACGCTCGAACAACATCTCTCGATCAAAGGGCTGTTGAGTCGTGCGGCGGCGCTTGGGCTAGAGACCAATTTGCTGAGCGACATTTTTAGCGATCATCCCGTGGGGCGCCAGGTGACAGCCGAAGCTGTGGAGATGCTCGCGGTGACGTTATCGCAGATCGTGGCGCTCGTCGATCCCCAAATCATTGTGCTTGGCGGCGCTGTGGCCCGAAGCGGTGGTCAGCCCTTCTTGGATGCCATCCAAGAGCGGATGCGCACCTACACTTCTCCGCTGATTAATCGCTCGGTGAAGGTTGTTGCATCTGTTTTAGGTTACGAGAGCGTTGCTATCGGTGGTTTAGCGCTGGCTCTCGAAAGTATGCGCGATTAACCTCCGATTTACGGATTGCTGCAAACATACGCGGTGGACGTGCCTCTTGTTGAATTGCGATGTCTTGGCACCTTCAAGGCATCGCTTTTTCTATGGTATTATTTGAGGATATGCCAGAAGTTTGCAGCTAAACCGTCAAAATGCTATAATACCCGATAGTCTTGCGCGGCCACGCAAGTTTTTGTTTGTGTGCCGTGATTTTCCACTGTCCCATAGCTCTGAAAATGAGGAAATCTATGGATGCCAAGAGTGTGATTTTCGGCGAAACAGCTCTCGATAAACTTGTCCAACTGCTTCGTGCCGGTGGTCAACCCCGCGATATTGTTTGGGTTACTGAGCGGTATCTTGAGATTTTGCGTGAACTTGTGACCTCGGAGGAGCAGCGATAATGAGTGACCAGCCTTCTTTTTCCGGTAACAGCAGCCAGCGGGAACTTGCGGAGCAGGTGTTTCGCATCATGCAGACACAGGGTGCCTTCTTCGCACTCGATGCTCCGATTCGGCAAACGCTTGCTAACCTTACCGATTTTTTCGCTTCTCAGCGAAAGGCTGATCCTGCGGTCATTCGGCAGGAAATTGCTGCTGCCTTGAATGAAAACAAGGATATTTTCGCTCAGGAAGAGCACGACGGCGATGTGGTCTATGTGATCTCGCGGCAGGGAGCGTATCGCCCCCGCCAAGAGGATACTTCGCATATGTTCAAGCATCGTCTGTATGAGCCAGAAAATCCACTACCAGTCGATGATATTAGCGTTGTGGTGACGACAACTCGCCCCGCGCTCACCACGGTTGAGCCAGTGTTCATCTCCGATTATTGGCAGCAGCAAGCGGGCCTCACGCCGGTTCCCAGCGGTTTGCCAGAGGAAGAGCATGAGCCTGCGGGTGTTGAGGCTGTTTCGACCGTCGATGTTGTCGAAGCGCCAGAGGAGGTCGAGCAGGTTGAAGAGACGGTTGACGCTGAACCTGTCGCGTCGACTTCTTCGTTGCCAACCACCAACACGCTGATCGCGCTGCCCAATGGCATTCAGATCGACCTCAGCCGCTCGGTGGAGGATCTGATGGGCCAGTACGGCGCGACGCTTGTGTCGCAGTTCCGCACCGCCTTCGAGAACGATCCGCTGCGTCGGCTCGTGAGCTTCGGGAACGATGTGTACCCCGAGGCGGCGGTGGCGAACTTTGGCAAGAACGACCTGCGCCGCATCCGCGATTACCTCACTGAGACCGGCGAGCCGCTGCTCGATACGCAGATCATCGCCGATATCTTCTATCACAATCCTCGCCAAGCCGATTACGAGGCCTTCCGCTTTGCATTGAATTATCGCCTAAACCGCGAAAAAGATTTCGAGTTCGTGGGTGTGGCCAATGCGCGGCTGTGGTCGACAAAGGGTATGCCCGCGATCGGTGGCAAGCGCATCAAGGCCAGCGATATGGGCCAGATCGCTTCCTACCTTGAGGAGGATTTCGACGATAGCTTGAACGAGCAGAGCACTGAAGCGATCCGCTCTAGTGGCTCGCTCAACCATATCCTGTCGTTCTTCGAGTGGGAATATGGCGTGTTGCCTTTCACCAAGGCGCTTCGCGCGTTGTTGCCTGGGCCGCTGCTTTCGGATCAGCGCACGGCAGTGTTGCGGTTTGAATCGCCTCAGCACTATACCACGTCGCTGGTTGAGTTGCGCTACCCAACCGGCAACCGTGGCGGTTGGCTTCAGGGCTTCGAGGAGTTCTTCCACGAGCGTCTGGTGCCCGGCGCCTTGATCACGCTGAGCCGCACCGAGGAGCCGCACATCTTCACCATCACCTACGAGGAGCAAGCCGAGACGAGCGATCGGTTGCTGGTGTTGGACGAGAAGAAGAATAAGTTCGCGTTTGCGAATGTGACTTACTACTGCGTGGTCGATGAGGATATGCTGATCAATCAGCAGCAGTACGGGCGTTTGCGCAACCTCAAGTCGTTGCCGATGAACGAGCGCCGCAAGGGCGAACAAGTGCTTGAGCATGTGTTTGCTACGGTCGGCGAACCGGTGGGCACGCGCTCGGAGCCACGCTACTACAGCACCAACGAAGAGTTGTTGGTGGCCCTGAACGTGTTGCGGCCTGCCTCGCCGAGCTACTTGGCGCATTTGCTGAAGACGGGCGAGTTCTACGAGGAGGATGCCTCGAAGCCAGGGAACTGGTACTATACCCCGCCGCCTCGCGTGACCGATGAGGACGAGGAAGAGGACGACGTCGATTTCTATGATGACGATGACGAGTAACTGATACGTTGCTCGGCGTTGGTGGGGTTTGGTTGCTATTGTTCGCGCCATTCCCCACCACCTCGTCTTTTGGTGCAGGTATAGGTTATTTTGGCTTGCCGCTCCACTGTTTCCTCTCAATCGGCCTGAGGCCATAAGCTAAAAGAACTGCATACGCAGACATCGTTTGTTCATTGACTAATCTTCGTTGAGTAGTTGTCGCAATTGATACGTTTCTCCCCCACAACGGCTGTTAACCATAAATGGAATGATAGGTCGTTTGTGGTTACATCAGTGAAACCGACGCATGTCTGCGTGCGGTAGTTTTTCGTTTAGAGACACTCCCTAACAGTTAGGTACAATGCTATGTCAATAGCGAGTTATATCCGGGAAGTTGGGTCGCCGAATCATCACCTCGCAATGCGTGATTTACGCCCTCTTTCTGGCCTCGACTTCAATCAATACGACGAATTTTTCCCGGCTTGGCAATCGATTCAGTCACAGCGACGCAACGAGATCGTGCGTGCCATGGTGGAGTTGTCCGAGGACAATGTCGACCTCGATTTCAACACCATCCTGTATTGGCTTCTCGATGACACTGATGCAGCTGTACGGGTCGCCGCCGTCGAAGGGCTGTGGGAAAATGAGTCTCCGCGCATGTTGCGGCGTCTGCTCGAGATGATCAAGAACGATCCCTCTGTTGAGGTGCGGACAGCCGTCGCGATTTCGCTAAGCCATTTTGTGTATTTGTCGATCCTTCAAGAAGTGCCCGAGGCCGATGGCGCAGCACTTGAGCGCGTGCTTACCGAGATCGTGCTTGATCCGAACCAACATCTGGAAGTGCGCCGACGCGCGTTGGAGGCGGCTGGGTATTTTAGCGGCCTGAACGATGCCGTTGCGCTCGAAATTGAGCGGTGTTACGCCAGCGATGAGCAGTTGTTGCGAGAGAGCGCTTTGGTTGCTATGGGCCGCTCGATGCAAGAGCGCTGGTTGCCCACGATCCAATCCGCTCTCGATCATGTTTCGCCCGCGCTTCGCTATGAAGCGGCCCGTGCTGCTGGCGAAATGGGTGAGTATGGAAAGCCACTTGTGCCGCGTTTGGTGAAACTGGCCGATGACGAAGATAGCGAAATTGCGCTCGCCGCGATTTGGGCACTGGGGCAGGTTGGTGGCGATGCAGCTCGACGCACCTTGAAACGCCTATGCAAGCATACCGATCCAACACGCAGCCAAGCCGCTGAGGAAGCCTTGGGGGAGTTAACCCTCGACGAGAGTCTGTTCGGGTAGGCCAAGCAATCAAGCAAGGAGCGAGGCGCATATGCATAAAACAGATTTGCGCCAGATTCACGACATCTACGATCATGTGTATCTCTCGCCACATCTCGATGATGCTGCGCTATCGTGTGGTGGAGCGATCGCCCGACACACTATCGCTGGCTCACGTGTGCTGGTGGTGACCATTTGTACCGCTATGCCGCCCGATATCACAAAGCTCAGCTCATTTGCTGAACAAACGCATCAGATGTGGGGGTTTTCATCCGAGGAGATCATCTCGGCGCGGCAGAGGGAAGATGGTATTGCGATGGAGCACTTGGCCGCCGACAGTATGTGGGCTGGTATGCTCGATGCCATCTATCGTAAGCCCGATGTGTACACCGACAACACGGCATTGTTTGGCGAGCCAGTAGCCAACGATCCGCTCTTTACATCTTTGAAGGTCTTTTTGCGGGCGCTGCGGGGACGCGTCCCACGAGCGACGATGTATGCGCCGTTGGGCGTCGGTTCGCATGTCGATCATCAGATCACCTATGCCGCCGCACGCGCTGCGATCGGGTCGAGCTTGGCGTTCTACGAGGATTTCCCCTATGTTTCGCGGCCAAACTTGCTTGAAGAACGTTTAAGTAAACTCGAGGGGCCGTTTGTGTCGAGCACGATCAACATCGATTCGACGCTCTCGCGCAAGATCGGCGCTATCTCCGCGTATAAGAGCCAAATCGAATCGCTCTTTGGCTCGATGGACGAAATGAGCCAACAGGTGCGTGCGTACGCCGAGACCTTGGTGCCCGAGGAGGGCACCTATGGCGAGCGATTGTGGCTGCTCAACACG
The DNA here is from genome assembly GCA_937988885.1 of uncultured Roseiflexaceae bacterium. Lineage (GTDB taxonomy): Bacteria > Chloroflexota > Chloroflexia > Chloroflexales > Roseiflexaceae > CALKHR01. The sequence goes on from CALKHR010000022.1 coordinate 157,489, forward strand.
CAATAGATGCGGATTGGTATGTCTGTTCCGAGTCTTTTGAAATCTTCTACGTCGCCAGTCTCCTCGGCGTGGGCCATTGTTGAGCCCGACGCAGCGACTTGGGATCGTTTTACACAGCAGCATCCCCAGGGGCATCTTCTCCAATCGGTTGGATGGGGAGCACTGAAGTCAAAGTTCGGTTGGGAAGCGCACCGCGTGGCGGTAACGTCGTCCTCCGGCTTGGTGGCAGGGGCGCAGTTCTTATTGCGCCGCCGCTACGGCGTGAGCGTCGCCTATGTGCCACGCGGTCCGCTGTTCGCCGAGGATGCCGACGCCAATCGCCTGCTGCTCGGCGCACTCGATCGGCTGGCCCGTCGCCATCGAGCCGTGTTTTTGCGGCTTGAACCGAATGTGATTGAGCGCGCTCCGCAGGCGGATTCGCTGCATAGTTTCCTGCTGCTCCAAGGATTCCGCTCCACCGAGCCGATCCAGCCCCGCAGCACCATTCATCTGGACCTCACGCCGACGCCCGAACGCCTGTTGGCTGCGATGAGTAAAGGGCACCGCGCAGACATCCGCCGCGCCGAGCGCGAAGGTGTGACTGTGCGTGTAGGGACCAGCGAGGAAGATCTTGCCGCGTTCTACGCCATCTTTCAGGAGACAGCCCGACGCGCCAACTTCGCGATCCATAGCCTAGACTATTATCGTACAGCTTGGCAGCAATTTACGCACAATTCCGAACAACTTCACGCACAACTCCTGCTTGCTGAGCAGGGCGGCCAAGTGTGCGCGGGGTTCCTGATCTTTGCTTGGGCCAACGCTGGGCTGTATCTCTACAGTTGTTCCACCGATGCGGGCCTGAAGAGCGGTGCGAACCATCTGCTCCAATGGCATGCGCTTCAGTGGGCGCAGGCCCAAGGCGCAACACTCTACGATTTCTGGGGCATCCCCGATGCGTTCGGTCAGATCGCCAACGCCTTCGATGATGCCGAACGCGAACAACTTGAACAAGCCGCTCGCTCCGATCCTTTGTTTGGTGTGTTTCGTTTTAAGAAGGGCTTTGGTGGCCAGGTAGTGCGCTACCTGCCCGCCTACGACCGAGTGTATCTTGCACCGCTCTACGCATTGTGGCAGCGGCGACTCAATGGCTAACAACCGCAAGGGGCAACCTATGCACGAAGATAAAGACGAACTCACCGCTGACGAGGCGCGCCGGATGGTGCGTTGGCTAGAGGGCGAATTAGAGCGTCAGCGGGCGATCAATAGCGAGATGCGGCGTGCCGTAGCGGATCTCGCCCGCGCCTTTCAAGAGAGCCTCGCGCGCTCGCACGAGGCCGCCCTAGCGGGCGATCTCGATCAGGTTCGGCGCATTGCGATCGAGAATCGCAACGCCTGGCAGGAGTACCTGCAAAAAATCATAGCGACCGCCCAATCGAAGCCCAATTCCTGATCTCCCACATCACTCATCAATCAGAACAAGGTGGAAATATGAGCAATGTTGCTTTTCCCGAACTTCGATTTGTACCACTTGAGCAATGTGTTTTGCACGAGGAAACGGATCCAACGCGAGTTGCTCGGTTGGTCGATCGGATACGACGAGAAGAACGGTTGCGCAATCCACCGATCCTTGGGCGCGTTGCAGGACTAGAGACCCTGCTGGTGCTCGATGGCGCCACCCGCGTTACGGCCCTTCAACAACTTGGCATTACGCATATACTAGGGCAGGTAGTTAACTACACCGATCCAGCAGTAGAACTACACACTTGGGCTCATGCGCTTGCGGGCCAGCCTTGGGAAGCCCTTGCGGATCTGTTGCATCAAGACCCTCAACTGCACACAGCATTTAGCACTGTCGAAGCTGCAAAAATAGCGCTTCATGAACGCCAATTATTGGCATTCTTGGCGAATCGCGAAGGACATGCGCTAGTAATCCATCGTCCGAGTAGTATTGTCGAGCAAGCTGCAGTATTGCGCCATTTATTCGCATGCTACGCCGCACAAGCTACGATAACGCGCGTTCCGGCGGTTGAATGGCAGGGATTTTTGCAGCATCACCCGATAAGTGCGATCATGGTTTTTTCGGTATACGAAAAAGACGATCTGATTGCATTAGCGCGTCAGAAAGCAGTATTGTTGCCCGGGATCACGCGTCACATTATTCCCGGGCGGGCGCTACGCTTAAACGTACCTTTGGAGATTTTACAAGAGGACCAAGAGCTAAGTGTAAAACAAACTTGGCTCGAAAATTGGCTGCGAACACGTAATGCCGAACGTTCGGTGCGCTATTACACCGAACCGATTTTCTTATTTGATGAATAAAGAAGGTCCATCGACTATACAATTAAGAGCGTGAGTCGTTGGGTAATAAATAACATAATAGCAGGTAGTTCTCTTTACAACACATAACAATTCATGCTACAATCGATTTAGCGCGCAGCATAGTCTACCTGCGTTCTGTTCCGAATCTCTTGCAATGCCTTGACGCTTGCGCTATAATGAATCTGTAGCTTTACGCATTATGGGGCGCTGCTTCGCCTTCGGAACAAAAGGATGCCAATTCATCCGTAAAAAATTACACTCGATGTCAACGCGGAGCAGGTACCCAGGAGGACCGATATGGCTAGCATGAGCCTGCAAGCGGCCTATGACCAAGCCCGGCAATGGCTCGAAAGCAATGACCTGAATCGGGCGATCGGTCTGGCGCAATACATCCTCGAAAAATATCCCGATAACCTTGATGCCTATCGGATCCTGGGCGAAGCTTATCTGGCAGATCGTCAGCTTGATCGCGCACAGGAAGCTTTCGAGCGAGTGTTGCGTTCAGATCCTGAAAATATTCCGGCACACGTCGGGTTGGGCTTTACCTACGAACGTCAAGGGCGGATCGATCAAGCGATCCCAGAATTTGAGCAGGCCCTTGAGATCAAGCCCAACATGTCAGAACTGCGCAGCCAGTTGATGCGCCTATACACTGAAGCATGGGGTAGCGAGCACGCTTACACACGGGTTAGCCATATTGGCCTTGCGCGTATGTACGCACGCGATGTACGCCTCCTCCCGCAGGCTGTCAGTGAATTCCGCCAGGTTCTTGCCGAACAACCAGATCGTATTGACGCAATGATCGCAATGGCCGAGGTCCTCTGGCGCGATGGCCAGGAGGCTGAGGCGGTTGCTGTTTGTCGTAAGATCCTAGCCCGCCGACCAGAAGCGCTAAAAGCCAATCTGATTTTGGGCTATTCGGAAATGGCGAAGGGGAATCCCGAAGGTGAACGTGCTTGGGAGACCGCGCGTCGACTCGACCCCTATTTCACCGTTGCCAAGGCGATGTTCCCCACATTGCCCCCTGATACACAGCCCGAACCGCAGATCGAAGAATGGGATGAGGAAGCTTGGAATCGGCGCCGCGCTGCTGAAGAGCAAGAGCGAATCGCTGCGACTCGGCCTATGGAGGCCGTCACTCCCGTTGCGAATGCCTACGCAAGCGTAGGGAATGGTTCGCATTCAACGGCTTCTTCAACTCTCATTGGCGATAGCGATGATTTCTTGGCGAGCTTGTTGGCGTTGAGCGTTCCCTCCGCGTCTGCTAAGTCTGCGACTCCTCCCCCTAGCCAGCCGGAAGAAGAGATCGATCTCGATCTCGGTATGGCTCCGTTCTCGCTCGATGATCTTGAGAGCGATCCTTCCAAGCCTTCGGTAGCCCCGGCTGCTTCGTCCGATGATGAGCCGTCGATGATGCCCTTCTCGCTGAGCGACTTGGGCTTGAGCGACGACGAAATCGCTGGCCTCGATAGTCTGAACGAGACAGAGAGCAGTGAGGCGCAAGCGCCTGCACCAGCGGCGGAGGCCG
>CALKHR010000023.1 GCA_937988885.1 uncultured Roseiflexaceae bacterium
GGGTTGCGATGTGGGCGATGGTGTCGGCGAAGGTGTGGACGTGGGCTGCGGTGTAGGTGTAGATGATGGTTCGGGTGATGGAGGTGATGTTGGATCTGGCATAACAGGTACCTCGGTAGCGGCAAGCGCGCTCGGCGTGGGAGGCGCGCTCGGCTGTGCTTGGCTTGCCTCCTGGCTGACTGGCGGAGCCACCGTGCCACCACAACTCGACAAACTAGCCATCAGCAAGCAGGCGATCAGGATACGAACGAGCATAACTTAACTCCATGAACCCTAGCTTGTATTATGGTTTTTAAACGCTGGTTCATGCGAGAAAGTTCCGCAACACATACGCCAACGCGCTTCCGCATATCTTACACCCACCGATTGATCGGCCACTCCGGCCCGTGGCCCGGGTAGATCATCGTCGCCCCGAGGTCGCGCAGCGACTCCCAGCAGCGCATCGTCGGGCTGCCCGGCTCCGCCATCGTCGGCGGGTGCAGGTCGCCGGTGAACGCGCGGCCATCGTCGAGCACCAGTGTCACGCAGTCCTCCGAGTGGAACGGCGTGCTCACCACCTGGCCGGGGAACCCGATGCTAGTGAAGAACGTGCGGCTCTCATCGAGCGTGAGGCGCACAGTCTGGTGCAGATCGATATCGTGATAGGGCATATCCGGCTTCAGGATGCTCTTCAACTTCGGGATATACGGCACCTGCGGCTCCAGTACGATCAACTGCACACCGTGGGCCTTCAACTCCTGTGCGGCCCCCGCATGGTCGGGGTGGTAGTGCGTCGCTAGCAGATAGCCAATATCGCGCAACTCTATGCCTTTGCGCCGCAAAATTGCGCTGAACTTGGGCAGCGTGCCCGGGAAGCCGATATCGATCAGCAAGCGCTTGCTGCCCTGGCCGAGCAAATAGTAGTTGGTCGAATCGTAGCCAACATTGATCAAGATGCTCATACAGACCTCCTCTGCGCTTCCATATCGTATCCCAGGTAGTGTAGCGCAGCCCACGTCTGGGCGCATCGCTCATAGGGTGGAAAAAACACAAGCTTGGCTCATACCAAATTCGGATGTGCTCCCGACTCAATCTTCTGCTACAATGCCTGCCTAGCATGCCATCGACTCCGATAACGAAGTGCTAACGGTGGAACTAGTGCCCCTCGACGAGGCGATCACACGGCTGGAGCAGAACGGTGCGTAGTTGGGCATGCAGGAGCCGCCGCTGGCCTATCTGCGGGGCGAGGTCGGGGCGGGCGCGATATGGACTACCTCGAAGCCAACAGCCAGCAGTCGCGGATCGCCGTTGCTGCCTCGGCCTATCAGTGACAAGCAGTGATGCCGGAGACACCGTACAAGCACCCCACGCCAGGCATATTCGGTGGGTTGGTCAGCGCGCTGGCGAACGCGCACCGATTGCGCGCTCTGCTGTGCCGCACAGTTGGGCGGCTGCCGTTCCCCAAGCTCGCCAGCGACATCCGCGATGTGGTCTACCTCACCTGGCTCGTGCCGATCGAGCGAGCGCTGCCGTTGGCGCCACCGGGCCTCACACTGATGCAGCACGATGGCCTCACGCCCTTCTCGATCCTCACCTATGCGCACGGCCACTTCGGCCCCGCCGCGCTGGGGCGCCTGCGCGCCGCGATGCCCTCGCCGCTGCAGAGCAATTGGCGCTTGTACCTCGCCACGCCGCCGCAGGGTGCCACGGCCACCAGTGTCGTGCTGTTCACTCACAACATACTCAGCAATCCGCTGTTTGTGCTGGGCGCGCGGCTGTTCAGCGACACGCTACCCGCGCACATGCCCGCACGCTTCATGCACGAGCGACGCGGGGATTGCTACCACACAGAGATACGTGCAGGTGCGGGCAGCGCCCTTGAGCTAACCGCCACCGTCTGCACCTCCGTGCAGCCCAAATTGCCGCCGCCGTTCGCCGTCATGTTCGGCAGTTGGCAACAGGCCATCGCGCAGTTGGCCCTGCAGGATGCCGCCGTCATCACGGTGCCGCACAGCCAGCGCCTCGCCTTCTCGGCCATCGATCTGCCCATCCCGCTCGATGAGATCGTGCCTGCCGTGTTGGAGCCGAGCACCTTCATTTGCCCCGCCGTCGTAGCGCTCGCGCCCGTGGGGGATCCGCTCTGCTTTGTGGTGCCGCGCGTGCCATTCACCGTGCTCTCCGATCAGTTGCTGTGATCGAGCGCCGATCTCGCCAATGATGCGTATGCTGCGCACTTGGTTTTGTTGCTGCGTGGCCGATACAATAACCTTGGGAACCGAAGCGCATAGGAGGTGAGTGATGCACCAGATTCGTACTCTCGGCCCCGATGATACTGCGGCAATGCGCGAATTGCTGAGCGTTTTCGCCCACGCCTTCGAAGACCCCGCGACCTACCTGCACCAGCAGCCCGATGATGCCTACCTGCGCTCGTTGCTCAGCCGCGACACATTTGTGGCCGTGGTGGCGACCAACGAGGCGGGCACCGTGGTAGGTGGACTGGCCGCCTACACCCTGCACAAGTTCGAGCAGGCCCGCTCCGAGATGTACATCTACGATCTGGCTGTCGATGAGGCCTATCGCCGTCAGCATATCGCCACTGACCTGATCAACCACCTCAAGGGCGAAGCCAGAGCGCGCGGTGTCTACGTCATCTTTGTGCAGGCAGATTATGGCGACGATCCGGCGATCGCGCTCTACACCTCGCTCGGTACCCGCGAGGATGTGCTGCACTTCGATATCGATCCCCAAGCATAAGCGAAGGATATCAACTCATCTGCTCGCTAACACTTTGTAACGCAACATCACAACAACAAGGAGCAGTCGATAGAACTCGTGAAACGACCAAAACATCTGTGGTTTATGGCGATTCTGAACACAGTCGCTGTTTTGCCAATAAGCCATGGGATGGCTGTTCCTGTGCTGAAGGACGAATCGCCGTGCTGATGCTCTTTCCAGTGCTCCATACGATATGTCGCGGGTCGATGATGCGTATGCCGAGGAATGGGACGCCTTTCGATCAGCAGGCGTGAATTGTACGGTCTTTTCGTTTGAGGATTTCGAGCAAGGTGTATTGCGCATTCGGCCTGCGCAGTTCTCGGGCGAGCCGCTCGTGTATCGTGGCTGGATGCTACCCCCGAGGCCTACGCGCGATTGTACGACGCCTTGCTCGGACGGGGCGCTCAGCCGATCACCACACCGCAGCAGTATCGCGTCTGCCACCATCTGCCCGAGTGGTATCCGCTCTGCGCGGATGCGACGCCGGAAACCGTGATTGTGCCGCACGGTGCTGATCTGGATGCCGCGCTCGTCAACCTCGACTGGCCTGGCTATGTCGTGAAGGATTTTGTGAAATCGTTGACGACGCAGCGCGGCTTGTTCGCCAGGAACATGCAGGAGATCAAGGAACTGGTCGCCGAGATCGAACACTACCGTGGTATGCTTGAGGGCGGCATCTGTATCCGTAAATTCGAGGATTTGCATCCCGATTCCGAAGAACGCTATTTTGTGTTTCAAGGGCGCGCGTTTGCTTGTGATGGGCGCGTGCCCGCCTTGGTCGAGGAGATCGCGCAGCGCATCCACAGCCCGTTTTTCTCCGTTGATCTCGCGCGGGATGCCCACGGCGCTGATCGCCTGATCGAGCTTGGCGATGGACAAGTATCGGATCGCAAACGATGGCCTGTCGAACGCTTTATCGCACTGTTTACGGTGTGACTCTCAGTTTCTCTTCATTGCGATGCCCGAAAGGCTATGGTAAGATGAACGCGGGAGTGTGATGCGCCATTTTAGCGTGTGCGAATGAATAAAGAGGCAGCATTTGGAGCCGAATGAGCAACAGCCGGAAGAAAATCCTGAGCGCCCTGTCATCAGCAAACGGTCTCAAGATACCATCACCCTAATCGCGGCGCTGTTCTTTATAATGATTGCTATTTTGCTCGCTGTTTTTGTTCCGCTCAATAACTCGGGTGATATTGCGCAACAGCCAACCTCTGATCCCGCAGCATCGCCCACCGGATTTGTTTTTATCCCTTCGCCGCCTGCAGGCACCGAACCAGCCACCAGCGAACCTGTCGGAGAGCCAACCAGCGATCCCGCTGTAGATGAGCCAACCGACGATCCGTTCGTCGGGGAACCGACCAGCGAGCCTGTGCCAACCTTCGACCCTAACCTGGGTGGGTATCCGGCTCCTGCCACCGATGGCCCGATCATCGGCCCGAGCGGCGAGGAGACGACGCCGCTGCCTACCTTTGGCGTGCCGACCTTCGCCCCCAACCGCCCGACGCCCGATCCTGGCACGGCGGGTGGTCAACTGCCAACTCCCACAGAGGCGCGCTTTAATGTGCCAACCATCACTCCGAGCGGCGACGACGATCCTGAGCCGACTGAGGAGCCGGAGCCGACCGAGGAACCAGAACCGACCGAGGAGCCGGAGCCGACTGAGGAACCCGAACCGACCGAGGAGCCTGAGCCGACCGAGGAACCGAGGCCGTCCCCGACGCGTGCTGCTCCTGCGCCGACGCGCACACCGCGCCCAACGCCATCGCCCACCGAGGTCCCGTTCACCATTTTGCGCGGCACACAGCGCTGGACCGCCGCTAATGGTCCGATCTACCTCACCCGCGACCATGTGGTTGCTGCTGGCGCGACCTTGATCATCGAGGCGGGCACCGAGATTCGCCTGGCGCCCGGCGTCTCGCTGTTTGTGGAGGGCACCCTGTACGGCATCGGCGAGGCGGGGCGACCTATCCGCATCACGAGCATTGATAATCAGCGTTGGGAGGGCATCTTCGGCCAGCGCGGCAGCAACATCGCCCTGGTACACGCCGACATTAGCGGCGGCGGTGCAGGTGGCACGCTGATTTCGAGCGAAGGCGGCAATCTGGTGATCCAGAACAGTCAAATCCGCAACAACGGCGGTCGAATCGCCACCAACGGTAGCCGTCTTGAGGTGCGCGACACCGAGATCACTGGCAACGATATGCCCTACGGCGCGGCGGTCGAGGCGAGCTACGACAACGGCGGTTTTGTGATTATGACTGGCAACCGCATCGGCGGCAATCGCATGTCGGCGGGCGCGGCGCCACTCCAGATCAACAACCAGAGCGCTACCGAGATCGTCAACCTCGAACTGAGCCGCAACCTGCTGATCGGGCAGAACGGTCCGAATCTGGTGCTGTTCCAGGATGGTCCGTTCACTGGCGGTATCGACTTCACCATCCCGAACGCGGGGCCGTTTCTGGGTACGGTGAACTGTAATGCGTTGATGAACGGCGCAAATGGTTTACAGATCCGCTCGAACACCACGCAGGTGCCGCAACTCAACCTCACCGTGCGCGATAACGCGATCGAGCACCACACCCCGCCGATCGAAACGGTGTACACGCAGCCGTTCAATGGCATCGGGCGCGGCGCTGTGAGCGAGATCCTGATCGATATGCGTGGCAACTGGTGGGGCAACCCAACTGGACCGTACCACCCCGTGACGCATCCCGATGGGCGCGGCGAGGCGGTGGGCGATATGATTATCTTTGAGGGATGGTTGACCGAGCGCCCTTCCTGCGCACCGCAACCGTAACGAATGTGCCAGGTATGACGCTTGAGGCCACAATCGCCAACATCATTCACGATTCCATCAGCCAGCGCATCTTCCCGGGCGCGGTGGTGCTGCTCGCATATCGGGGCGAAGTTCGCCTCTGCGCGGCCTACGGCACCACCCGCTACGATGATGCTGGCTCGCAGCCCGTCACGCTCGACACGATCTACGACATCGCCTCGCTGACCAAAGTGTTCACCGCAACTGCGGCGCTGCGCCTGTACGAGGACGGCCTGCTCGCGCTTGACGCGCCCGTGGAGCGCTACCTGCCCGAGTTCCAACCTCGTGGCATCACCGTCGCGCATCTGCTCACTCACACCTCCGGCCTCGATATCCGCCTCTCGACCCTGCGCGAGACGGGGAGGGCGGGCATTTTGGCGGCGGTGTTCAATGCCAAACAACTGCATTCCCCAGGCAGCACCGTCGCGTACACCAACGTCAACTCACTGCTGCTGGGCGAGATCGTGGCGCGCTTGGCGGATGCCCCGTTGGATCGCGCACTATCCACACTTGTGCTGGAACCCTTGGGCCTGCGCGATACCTGTTACAACCCGCCACGCTCGTTGCGCCCACGCATCGCCCCCACCGAACTCGACCGCGAATGGCGGGGCGAACTGGTGCACGGCAGCGTCCACGATGAGAGCACCTATGCGTTGGGTGGGGTCGCCGGGCACGCTGGGCTGTTCAGCACCGCCGCCGATCTGTATCGCTTCTGCCAAGCCTGGTTGGGCCAGGTTCCGCTGCTGCGCCCGCAGACCATCGCCCTCGCCACCACCAACCACACTCCATCGCTCGCATTGGGCTGTGGTTTGGGCTGGATGATCGATCGCCCGAACTTTATGGGCAACAGCCCACGGGGGAGCTTTGGGCACACGGGCTTTACAGGCCCAGTGCTCTATTTGGAGCCGCGCCAGCAGATCTGCCTGATCTTCCTCAACAACCGCGTGTATCCTCAGCGTCAGCCACCCATCCACCATCGCGCTACCATTGCACTTGTTGAAGCCGCGTTGACATACGGCACGCTGTAGCGCACCAGAGGCCGCAACAGATTCTTGTTACGCATACCGAGGCTGTAACTGAGAACATGTAAACTATTTCCCTGAAAAACTACTCCACAAGATTGCACATCTGTGGTATCATACTGGCAATGTCATCGATGTCAGATTGGGTTCGCCTGGGCCGGGATGCCCATAGAGTAAGGGAGTCTATGGCCGCTATCCGCATTCTTGTGGCTGAAGACAACGATCTTGTAGCACTGACACTTGAGGAACAACTCAAGAGTATTGGCTACGACGTTATCGCTGTCGCACATACCGGCGCCGAAGCAATCGACCTCGCAACACGTCTTAGCCCCGATCTAATCATTATGGACATCCGCATGCCGGAAGTTGAGGGTACTGAGGCAGCAGCGCGTATCAACGCTAGCCGCCCAACCCCCATTTTGATGTTGACCGCCTACACCGATCGGGAGACTATCCGACGGGCCGAGGTGGCTGGGGCATTAGGGTATTTGGTCAAGCCCGTCAACGAAGCTGAGCTGTCCCCTGCGATCAATATCGCCTTGGCTCGTTTCCGCGAACTCCAAGGGCTGCGAGCACAAGTCACAGATCTTGAAGATTCACTTGAAGCTCGCAAATTGATCGAACGCGCTAAAGGTATCTTGATGCAACGTCTCGGCCTGAGCGAGCGCGACGCCTACGAGCGTCTGCGTCAGCGCGCGCGAGACAAACGCGCCAAGATGAAGGACATTGCGCAGGCGATTATCGAAGCTGAAGAGCTACTTGGCGCTTAACCTCACCTCCGAGTTCTTCGCTTGAACTCACCGTATCCCCGTTTGATACTCGTATGGATTATCGGGTGGCAGGAGTTGTACGACCTCTGTCGTGTGTTTCTGTTTGCCATAAATTCCATCGCCCTGTATGCATTCGCGCTGCATCGTTAGTTGTTGTTAGGAATGGCATCCTTTGTGATGTTCTGGGTTTGCGTGTGCAGGAATATGCCCTGCACCGAAATCAATCGTTGTAACCGCATGTGATGATTCGGGAGGCTCTGCGCTTGCAGAATCTCCCATTTTTTGCGCCAGGAAACACTTGGCTGCTGCACGCTTAATCGGCGTGATCGCTCCGTTTTGGCGAAGCCTACATATGGCATGTAGTTAGTTGACTTCCAAAAGGTTGTGTGCTATAGTCGCTTCAGTCAAATTCCAGTGAGAAGTCAGACGATGCAAATGCGGCAACCACACTACTTTTTTAGCTTTTATTATTTTTATGCCAGCCAAAAAAGGAGACTGGTTGCTTCGCATTGAGTAAAGTCTGAGAACCCAGATGATAAAGTCAGAGGCGTGGAGCAACAGCAGGCTCCGCGCCTCTTTTGGTTTCGATCGCATAATCAGCCAAGCTATCAGGACCAGGTAACCCTAGCTATTCTGCATGTTAAGGAGACTACGATGACCATCTATTGCCGAGGTATCCGTGGCGCAACTACTGCCGAAGACAACACCCGCCAAGCGATCCTCGAGGCGACCCGCGAACTGCTGATTCGCTTGATCGAGGCCAATGATCTACGGGTTGAGGATATCGCCAGTGCCATCTTTAGCACAACCGCTGATCTCAATGCGGAGTTTCCCGCTGTTGCTGCCCGCGAACTCGGTTGGCTCGATACTGCACTGATGTGTACGCACGAAATGCGTGTGCCAGGCAGCCTTGAACGCTGCATCCGCGTGCTGATTCACTGGAACACGCCACGCGCGGCGAACGAAATTGTCCATGTCTACATGCGTGGCGCGACCACGCTACGTCCAGAACGTGCGCTTCAGAGTCAACGTGTGCTTGAGGCTGCACGACAAACCAAACAATGAACGGTTGAAGTTGTATGCGACTTCAACCGTTCCTTTTTTAGTAAGGAATGTGTTATGCAAACGGAACAACTCATCGAGGCCAGGCAGCCAGCTCCACTACGTACGAGTTGCCCCGTTCGACCATCGTTATCGTTACTTTCGCTTGCGAAGGAGGAGCCTAAAATGATCGTCGTTTTACGGAACAGTGCCAGCGAACAAGATGTGGAAGCGGTGCTTGAGCGACTCGCCGAATACCGCCTGAACGGGCACATCTCCAAGGGCGAGGAGCGCACCATCATCGGCGTGGTGGGTGCGTCCATTCCCCCCACACTGCGCGAGGAGTTGGAGCTTTTCAACGGCGTGCAAGAGGTGGTGCGCATCACGCGGCCCTACAAGTTGGCGGCTCGCGAGTTCCACCCCCAGGACACGATTGTGAACGTGCGCGGCATTCCGGTGGGCGGCCCGAACTGCGTGGTGATCGCGGGGCCGTGCGCTGTCGAGAACGAGCAGCAGATCGTCGAGACGGCTCGGCGTGTGCGGGCCGCTGGCGCGACGATGTTGCGTGGCGGAGCTTTCAAGCCCCGCAGTTCGCCCTACACCTTCCGTGGCCTGGGTGAGGAAGGTTTGCGGTTGTTGGCGCTGGCTCGCGAGGAGACCGGCCTGCCGATCGTGACTGAGGTGATGACCCCGGCGGATGTGGAGTTGGTAGCGCGCTACGCCGATGTGCTGCAGATCGGCGCTCGCAATATGCAGAACTACCAACTGCTGGAGGAGGCCGGGCGTAGCAAGATGCCGGTGATGCTCAAGCGCGGCCTCTCGGCCACCTTCGAGGAATGGCTGCTCTCGGCGGAATACATCATCGCGCAGAACAACCCGAACGTGATCCTGTGCGAGCGCGGTATTCGCACCTTCGAGACGGCCACCCGCAACACGATGGACCTGAACGCCGTGGCCTTGGCGAAGCGCCGCAGCCATCTACCCGTGATCGCCGACCCGTCGCATGGCACGGGCAAGTGGTACTTGGTGGCGCCGTTGGCATTGGCGTCGCTGGCCGCCGGAGCCGATGGCATCATCGTGGAAGTGCATCCCGATCCGGATCGGGCCGCCTCCGATGGCGCGCAGTCGCTGACGATCGAGAACTTCGCGTCGTTGATGCCGCAACTGGCATCGGTGGCGGCAGCGTTGGGACGCACGGTGGGCGCGCCCGCCAGCGATTTGGTGGCTGCCTAACGTGAAGCTGCGGTATAATGCCTGCGCGAAGATGATCTCCATTGCCCATGCTGGTGCAGATAGTCGACGTAGCGATACTCTTGTGGTGTCGCTACGTCGATGTGTGAAAAGGAATGCCAGAGTTACCTGAAGTTGAACACGCTACCCGAGGCTTAGGCGCGCAGATTATCGGCAGGCGCATCGTGGTGGTGACGCACCTCGATTGGGAGCGTATGGTTGAGACGCCCTCTCCCGCCGAATTTCGCGCGCTGCTCGTGGGTCGCACAGTGCTCGATGCGTACCGCCGCGCCAAGTGGATCTTGCTCACGCTCGATGAGGGTTGGACGCTCGCGCTGCACCTGCGCATGTCGGGCGTGGTGAGCGTGCAGGGGCCGCAAGCCCAGCCGGATCGCCACACACATTTGGTGTTGCAGCTCGATGATGGGCGCCAGGTGTTTTTCAACGACACGCGCAAGTTTGGGCGGGCGCGCCTGTTGGATGCCGAGGGCTTGGCGGCGCTCGACACGGCGCATGGGATCGAACCGCTCAGCGAGGCGTTTACGCCCGAGCGTTTGGGCGAACTGTTGCGGTCGCGGCGCAGCCAGATCAAGCCGTTGCTGCTGGATCAGAAGTTGATCGCGGGCATCGGCAACATCTACGCCGACGAGGCGCTGTGGCATGCGCAGATCCACCCGATGCGGCTCAGCGACAGCCTGAGCACCGACGAGGTGGCGCGGCTGCACGCGGGGATTCGCATCGCGCTGGAGCAGGGCATTCGGTATGGCGGCAGCACCTTGCGCGATTACCGCAACAGCTACGGCGAGAGCGGCACCAACCAGGAGCACTTTAAGGCGTACAACCAGCAGGGGCGCGCCTGCCAGCACTGCGGCGGCATGATCGAGAAGATGGTGGTGGCGCAGCGCGGCACGCACTACTGCCCGACGTGCCAGGTGCTGGATTGAACGGCGGTTGACGAGCGCCGCGCTCTCCGCTACAATAGGCCTATATCGGTCGTGTGCCCTCGTAGCTCAGGTGGATAGAGCAGCAGTTTCCTAAACTGCGTGTCGGCGGTTCGAGTCCGTCCGGGGGCACCAGCACCAGAAAGCGGTAAGCCATAATGGGTTGCCGCTTTTGTGTTTATCACAATATCTCCGCGTGTGTTCCTAGCTACCGGTATTCCCCTTGGTGACATTGGCCAGTGATGAAAGGTAGCAAGCATGCCCAATACCAATTTCCCTAATCTGTGGATGCCCTACCCCGCATCACCCACAACTTGCTTGGCGAACCGCAGATAATGCGTCCAATCCTCGGCGGTCAGGTCGTGCGGGCCAGGGCGCATATGGTAGCTCACCGCGCTCAACAGCGCCTCACCCACCGCAGGCCGCGTGGCCCCGCTCAGCGCGCTGCGCTCGAACAGATCGTACACCGCACTCGCATGCTGAGCGCTGAGCCATTCGCCGTGCGGATCAGCCCAGCGGTCCTCGGCGGCGCTGGCCACGTACAACGGACGCGGCGCCACCAACGCCAACAGTTCGTGCTGATCGATCGGCAAGGCGTGCTCGCGCTGGCTGTACTCGCTGAACTTCCCGCAGAACCAATGCGGAAACCGCGTCGTGATCGCCGCGACCGTCTCGCCGAAGATGCGCCGTGAGAGCGATGCCCCGCCGCAGCCCGAGTTGTTCGAGATCGCCGCTGCGAAGCGCTGATCGTTCGCAGCCGCCCACAGCGCCGCCTTGCCCAGCCGCGAATGCCCGATCACCATCACGCGCTCGCCGTCAACCCCATCGAGTTGCTCACACGCATCGAGCGCGCGGCTCAAGCCCCACGCCCACGCGCCGATCGCCCGCCACGCATGCGGGTCGCGCGCATCGACCTCGGGGAAGAGCGCCATCACACCATCGCGGTACAACTCGAGGTGATCGGGAGCCAGATCGCCGTAGTAGATCGTCGCAAGCCCGTAGCCAGCGCCCAAAATGCTGCGCAATGGCCAACGGCTCGCCGTGCGGCCCCGCGCCCGCTCGGTGGCGCGGTTATTCACCACACTCCCGTCGGAATCGTTCGGCAGCCAACTCTCAGCAAGGCGAAGATCTGGCTCGGGGGAGATCGCGTGGTTGCCCTGGAAGTTCAAGCCCAAGAAGATCGGCGCGGGTTTGCTGCGCTCGTTTGGCAGGTACAACAGTAGATCAAACCAGCGCGCCACCTGGTTGCGTCGCAGTGTCACACGCACCTCGCGGCGCTCGGCCAGCCCATCCAACGCATCAGCACGATAACTCTGCTGCTCAACGCTCAGTTCGACCGAATCGCTCGGCATATGCCCGTAGACATGCTGGCGAAACAGGTCGAGCAACTCGGGCCGCCGCAACGACATCCACTGCTCGGCGCTATTGATCCGCGTCCCATCGCTGCACAACAACACATCGGGCAACACATAGGGCGGAATGCGCTCTTCATCGTAGTTCGGCGGCGGAAACGCGGCAGACATCTGGCTCATCGCGTGCTCCTTAGCTATGTGGCTACTCGCGCAATGGTACCGCAAGAGCGCCACAACGCCAAACGCCGCTACAACAGCGGCTGCCAGCGCATCGCCAAACCGATCGCCGCCAACACCAACAGCGCACCCGCCGCCGTGAAGAACGCGCTCACCTCCGAAACCTCGTGCCGCATAATCAGCGACGTCGGCAGATCCGCGAACACCTGGCGCAACTCGCCCGCACTCTCGGCGGAATAGTACTCGCCACCCGTCATCGCCGCCACCTCGCGCAGCGTCTCCTCGTCGATGCCGCGCCGGAACCCGCCGAGGCCGCCACCGCCGAAGCCGCCGCCGAATCCACCACCACTATCGAACGCACCGCCACCGACGAATCGGCTCTCGCAGTACGGATTCGCCGAACCCTGCTCGGTTCCAAAACCGATCGTATACACCCGAATGCCTCGATCCGCCGCCTGCTGCGCCGCATCCAACGGCGATGGCCCCGCATTGCTCGCGCCATCGGTCAGCAGCACAATGATCTCGGGCGCATACACCCCGCTCAGCACCGGAGTTGGCGGAGTCTGCGTCGAGCCCTCGACGATGCTCGGCGCAACATTCTCATCGACCTCGGCGATCACATCGATCGCCTTGAGAATGCCGCTGCCGATCGCCGTGCGCCGCCCTGTCAACAAACTCTCGATCGCCTCCTTCAACGCCTTATGGTCCGAAGTGGGAGCCTGAATCACCTCCGCGAAGCCAGCAAACGCCACCAACCCCACCAGCATCGTGCTCGGCTGATCCTGAATAAACGCCAGCGCCGCTGCCTCCGCAGCCAACAAACGGTTGGGCTCGATATCCGTCGAACACATACTGCGCGACACATCCATCACCAACACGATCGTCGTCTGCCCAGCGGGCACGCTCACAATCGAAACCGGGCGGCTGATCGCCGTGATCAACAGCGTCAGCGCCGTCAAAAACAGGGCAAACGGCACATGTCGTCTCCACCGCGAGAACTTCGGCGCCGCCGCGTGAATCAGCGACAAACTCGAGAAGCGCACCGTTGTGCGGCGACGCCGACGCAACATCAGCACATACGCCAGCAGCAACAGCGGCACAATCAGCAACAACAACAGCGCATTCGGCCACAAAAAACTCATCTGCAGCCTCCGCAACGACATCGTGCTACCACGCTGCACCTCCATCGCCGAGGAACACCATCGCGCCCCCGTTCCTCAAGCAGAACCTCAACTAGCAGCCGATCACGGGATACGCCCAAACCACTGCATCGAGAAGAACGCGCCGATCAGCAGCACCAGCACGCCGAGCGCCGCGAACAACGCCGTCAACTCGATCTCCTCCGGGCGCACCACCAACTGCAACTCGATCGCATCGTAGATCTCTCGCAACTGCTCGGGGCTCGCCGCACGAAAATACTCAGCCGCGCTGATCGCCGCGATCTGCTGCAGCATTTCCTCATCCAGCGCCGTGTGAACGGTGAAACCCTCCACCTCCAACGGCACGCCCTCCACGCTGCCGATCCCGATCGTATACACGCGAATGCCTAGGTTCGCCGCCGCCTGCGCCAC
The DNA here is from genome assembly GCA_937988885.1 of uncultured Roseiflexaceae bacterium. GTDB lineage: Bacteria > Chloroflexota > Chloroflexia > Chloroflexales > Roseiflexaceae > CALKHR01. The sequence continues at coordinate 13,674 of CALKHR010000023.1, forward strand.
CTCCAGCGGGTCCGGGTCGGCGGTATTCTCGCCATCCGAGATCAGCACAATCAACTCGGAGCGGCGGCTGCCCGGCGGCACCGGCGCGGGCGTCGCGCTCGGCTCGCGGTTGGTGTACAGCGGCTCCTCCGGCTCATCATCGCCAACCAACTCCTCCAGCGCCGAGAGCATGCCGAACCCCAGTGACGTGCCCCGTTGTGGCGCCAAGCGATTGATAGCCGTCAGCACCAACTCCTGCTCGTTCGTCGGCGGCTGAATATTCAAACCGCTATCGCTGAACGCCACCACCCCGATCCGCACGCCACTCGGCTGCCGCTCCACAAAATCGCGGGCGACCGCCTTCGCCACCTCCATGCGCGAGGGCTCCAAATCCGTCGCCGCCATACTGCCCGACACATCGAACACCAGCACCACCGTGCCCTCGATGCGCGGCAAATTGATCGGCGACTGCGGGCGCGCCATACCCACCAACAAGATCGTGATGCCCACCAAGAACAGGATCATCGGCACATGCCGACGCCTGCTGCTCGGCTGCGCGGCGCTCAGCGTTAGGCCAAACCCGCCGTAGCGAGCCAACACCTGCTCGCGGCGCCGCAACTGCCGCCGGTACAACAGCACCAACAACGGCACCAGCAGCAGGAACACCAGCATATACGGCCAAATAAACGACATAGGCTATCCCATCGCGGATTGCAGGTTGCCAGATACCGAAACGCCGAACAAGCCTCAAACGCAGTATGGGTTGGGAAAAGAAAGCGCTGGCGGCATCCTCAACGCCCTACCAACATGCCCACGTTGATTCCCGCACAGGCGGCGACATGACAGGTGTCCTGACGCTGCGGCGGTTGCGTTCGGTAGCACAACGCTCAACGGCGCATACGGCGCTGCTCGTTGAACCGCACTAACGCCCGCACCAAGTCCTCCTCGGTCGAGAGCGACAACGCATCCACGCCGGAGCGCCGGAACGCCTCGGCGAGCGCCGCCTCGCGCAGCCGCGCCGCCTCGTAGAACCGCCGCCGAAACCCACGGTCGTGCGTATCGACATACAACTGCTCGCCCGTCTCGGGGTCTTCCAAGATCAGCGGGCCAACATCGGGCAACTCCACCTCGCGGGGGTCCCACAGCCGGATCGCAAGCACCTCGTGGCGTTGGGCCAGCGCGTTCAACTCGCGCTCCCAGCCCGGCGCACTGATGAAATCCGAGACCACCACAATCAGCGAGCGCCGCTTGATCGAATGCAACGCCGAGCGCAGCAACGGCGCCAAATCCGTGATCGCGCTGGGCTTGCTGGGCGGGCGCTGCAACAGATCGTTGATCAGCCGGAGCACCTGCGTGCGCCCGCCGCGCGCTGGAATCGTGCGCTCCACCCGATCGCCGTAGAACACCGCCCCCACACGGTTGCCGTGCCGCGTCAGCAGGCGCGCCAACGTCGTCACCAAATCGATCAGCACCGTCTGCTTCTCGTGCAGCGCGCTCCCGAACGACAACGATGGGCTGAGATCCAACAGGAACCAGGCGCAGATCTCCCGATCCTCCACGTACTGTCGCACATAGGGCGTCGTGAGGCGCGCCGTCACATTCCAATCGATATAGCGAATATCATCGGCGGGCTGATACTCGCGCAGATCGGCGAAATCGACCCCATCGCCGTAGAACAGCGTGCGGTAATTGCCCTGCAGCAAGCCATCCAAGCGACGGATCACCTGCCAATCGAGCCGTTGTAGGATGCGCTCAGGAGTGAGCGCGGCGTTGGGAATGCTCATGCAGCGGCACCACAGGGACCGGGATACGCTCCAACACTTGCAACAGCAGCGCATCACTGGTCACATTATCCGAAAGCGCTTCGTACGACAGCACCAAACGGTGGCGAATGACATCGAGCACCAAGTCGCGTACATCCTGCGGCAGCGCATAGGTGCGCCCCCGCACGAACGCCAGCGCGCGGGCCGCCAGGATTAGGTTGATCGACGCGCGCGGACTCGCCCCGAACGTCAGATACCGACCAAGGTCCTTCAAACCGTAATTGCCGGGATGGCGCGTCGCATTCACGATCTGCACCGCATACTCGATCAGCACCGGATCAACGTACACCTGATCGACCTGATCCTGCAACGCCGCCAACTGCTCGGTGGTCAACACCTGCTGCACCTGCGGCAATGGCGCGGTCATCCGCTCCACGATCACGAACTCCTCGGTCGTGCTGGGATACCCCACCAACACCTTCAGCATAAAACGATCGACCTGTGCCTCGGGCAGCGGGTACGTGCCCTCAGTCTCGATCGGGTTCTGCGTCGCCAGCACCAAGAACGGGCGCGGCACCTTGAACGTCTCCCGCCCGATCGTCACCTGGCGCTCCTGCATCACCTCAAGCAGCGCGCTCTGCACCTTGGCGGGGGCGCGGTTGATCTCATCGGCCAACAGCAGGTTCGTGAACACAGGCCCAAGCGATGTATTGAACTCGCCAGTCTTCTGGTTGTAGATGCGTGTGCCCACTAAATCGGCAGGCACGAGATCGGGCGTGAACTGGATGCGCTTAAACTCGCCGCCGATCGCCTCGGCCACCGTCTTGATCGCCATCGTCTTGGCGAGGCCCGGTACACCCTCAACCAGAATATGCCCACGCGCCAACAGCGCGACCACCATGCGTTCAAGCAGATTATCCTGCCCAACAATGATCTTCTTCACCTCATAGAGCAACTGCTCCATCGCCCTGTTGTGCACAGATGCTTGGGTCATACGCTCTCCCTTTAGCTCTAATAGGGCGGCAGCCCCGCTGCCCCGCCCGCCACGCCGATCGGCACCGCGAAGCCGATCCCGATAAACACATCCTGATCGGTTGGGTTCGCCAACCCAGTCACGATCCCGACCACGTGACCGTATCGGTTCAACAGCGGCCCGCCCGAATTGCCTGGGTTCACCGCCGCATCGATCTGAATCAGCCCTTCCAAGCGCGGCTTATCGTCTCTAGGCTGAAACGAGCGATCGAAGCCTGAGATAATGCCAGCGCTCATCGAGCCGTATAACCCAAGCGGGTGCCCGACCACAAACGCCTCATCGCCGATCCTCAGCGCATTCGCGCTACCGATCACAGCGGGTATCAGCACCTCGGGTAGCGTCTCGGCCTGCAATACCGCGATGTCGTGCTCGGGTTGCTCGTTGATCACATGCCCTCTGGACTGCGAACCGTCGGCGAATGTCAACAGAATCGTCTCGGCCCCCTCTACCACGTGCAGACTCGTGAGGACATCGCCCTGGTTGTTGATAATCACGCCCGAGCCGAGACCGTCTCTACCGCCCGATCTAGAGTTGCGCGTCACCTGGATCAGCACCAACGAGGGCCGGATCACACGGTACACTTGCGATGAGTACGAGGGTGCGGGTGTCACCGAGGCGAGCATTTGGGCGACCGTATCTTGGACATCGTTTGGAGACAGAGGGGGAGGTGGGGGCACGATGATTCGTGTGAGTAACAGCGCTAACAGGGTGGCAACCACGCCTGCCCCAAACGGGAGCGCCAGCGGGAAGCGCTTCGACCATTGGGCCAAGCGCCGCTGCCAAGTGCGCGTTTCGGAAGGTGGTGATGTGCTCATCTCATGCTCAGTTCCGCATGGCTAAGCCATTTCGGCTGCTGCTGTTGGTGATGTGCGAGCCTTGGTGCGACGAATCTGCGTGCTCGCGACACCGAACAAGGAAGGTTCAACCGACATTGATGATATATCACTATAACATCTTTTGCCGCCAAATTTGTGAGATCATCCTAAGAACTCTCCAAGGAAATCGCCCGTTTTCGTTCAAAAAAAACCACCGCTGTGCACTCATTCGTAAGTGACAGCGATGGTATGCGAACGACGAAGCCGTTTTATGCCTGGACTACCGGTGTATCTACCAGATGCTCCGACAAGAACCACACCTGCGCCTCGTGTAAGCGCAGCACATCGCCCATCAGCAGATCGTTGGTGCCCGAATCGCCATTCTTCTCGGTCCGCTCGATGGCGTCGCGCAACTCGGTGATAATCGTCTCGTGAGCGCTCAGCAGCCGCCCGATCATTACGGGCACCTCCTCCACGCCGTTCGGTGGGCGCTCGATCTTAGTGATCTCGGCCACGTGGCGCGGATCGGCGATGGCAACGCCACCCAGCATCTGCACGCGCTCGGCCAATTCGTCGATCTGCGCCAATTGCTCGGCGGCGTGCTTATCGAGCAATTCGTGCAATTGCATAAACGTAGGGCCGCGCATCACCCAATGATGTTTCTTGTACAAGCTATGGAGGATCAATGAGTCAGCCAAGATCTGATTCAGTAACTGAACGCTTTCCTGTCGCGCTTCGTGGCTCAAGGCGATCGGTAGGAGTCGTAAAGTGCCGAACTCCTGAATCTCCACGCCCTTCTGATAAAAGAGGGGTTGGCTTGTTTTATCGGTTTTCGCCTGTGTTTTGGTTGCTTGTGAAGCCATGTGCGTTCTCCTTGATACTATTCGCTTTCAGTCAGGTACAGCACTGAGAGGCAATCGTCGTTCCGACCGGATGGAATGTGATGGGGACGGTGGTAATGGGCACTTCGCTCGCGTTGTACCGATTGTTCTCCTGCAACAAACGTACCACTGTTGCAGAAAGTTCGGGAGCGTGAAACGAGGGAGAGAGGTTGTACGGCGCAGCAGGATGGGCAATTCCCGTGTGGATGGTGCCGCACATTCGCCTGGAAGAGCGGCAAAACGAAGTCGAGGCGCCGCTATGTGCAACGCCTCGACTGAAAACGAACGTCCCTTGCTATCGCAGCAAGTGCCTAATCGATCGGCTTGAGATTCGCCACGATCTGCTCGCGCTGCGGCTCCAAGAACGGCGCCAACACGATCTTCTCGCCCAACGTCTCTGGGTCCTCATCGACCGCGAAGCCCGGCCCATCCGACGCGATCTCGAACAGGATGCCGTTCGGCTCGCGGAAGTACAGGCTGCGGAACCAGTAACGATCGACCTTGCCGCTGTTCGGGATGCGCAACGCTTGGAGATGAGCGGCCCAAGCGTCGTACTCCTCGAAGGTCGGTGTGCGGAAGGCCACGTGATGCACGCCACCCGCGCCGGGACTAGCCGGTCGCAGCGTCGGCAGTTCGGCCACGTGCAGCTCGGCGGATGGCCCACCGTCGCCCATCTCGTAGACGAATACCTTATGCTGCGGGTATTCGGGGTGTGGATAGCTCCGCACTTGGCGCATATTCATCACATGCTCCAAGATAATGTCGGTGTGCTCCAATCGCGGCACGCTCATCACGATCGGCCCCAAGCCGCGGATCTGATGCTCGGCGGGCACCGGGCTGCGGTCCCACGGGTGCGCCTCACCCACGCCGCCATCATCGACCAGCGACAAGCGTTGGCCCTCGGGGTCCTCCAAGTCGAGCGTCAGCCGCCCGTCGCGCTCCACGATCTCGCCCGATTTCACGCCCTTCTCGCGCAGATACTGCGCCCACCAAGCCAGCGATTCGCCGCTGCCCACCCGCAAGTAGGTGCGCGTGATGCTGTTGTTGCCGCGCCGCTCGCGGGGCACCGGCCAATCGAAGAAGGTCAGGTCGCTGCCCGGCGAGCCGACCGCATCGGCGTAGAACAAGTGATACGCGCTGACATCGTCCTGATTTACGCTGCGTTTCACCAAGCGCATGCCCATTGTTTTGGTGTAAAAAAGATGATTTTCGCGAATCTGCGCTGAAACCGCAGTCAAATGATGAACACCTTTAAGATCCATGATTGTTCTCCCTCGTATGCTCGCCGCGCGCTCACATACGCTCGATTGGCTGTAAACGAGCCGCTATCTCGGCACGGCGCGGTTCCAGCGACGGTGGCAGCGTCAGGCGCTCGCCATCGATCGGGCCATCAACATCAAATCCGGGGCCATCGGTGGCCAATTCGAATAACACGTGGTTCGGCTCACGCACATACACCGATTGGAAGTAGTGGCGGTCGATCACGCCGCTGTTGCGGTAGCCCAACGCGTTCAGGCGCTCGGCCCACTCGCCGATCTGCTCGTCGATGGGCACACGCAGCGCCACGTGATGCACGCCACCCGAGCCGTAGCGGGCGCGCTGCACATCGTCGCGCACCAGCACGTGTACCTCGGCATGCGGCCCACCTTCACCGATCCGATAGACGTGCACTCGGCTGTGTGGCGCCTCGGCGGGGATGTAGGTGTGGTCGGCCTGCAAGCCCAACGCTTTGCTCAAGAACCTGTCGGTCGGCTCCAGCGCGGGCACCATCATCTCGACATAACCAAGGCCGCGCACTTGGTAGGCCGTGGGCACATCACTCTCCTCCCAGGGCACGCCCGCGCCCACGCCGCCATCGTCGATCAGGGCGAGTTGCGTGCCGACGCTGTCCTCGAAGTGCAGCACCAGCCGCCCATCGCGCTCGATCACGCCGCTGTGCTGCACGCCGAACTCGCTCAGCCGCGCGGCCCAGTAGTCCAGCGCCGCCGCGCCTGTCACGCGCAGGCCCGTGCGGGTGACGCTGTTGTTGCCGCGTCTCTCGCGCGAGGCGTGCGGCAGATCGAAGATCGTGATATCGGAGCCAGGTGTGCCAGCGCCATCGCCGTAGAACAGATGGTACATGCTGGTATCGTCCTGGTTTACCGTGGTGATGATCGGGCGCATGCCCATCACGTGGCGGTAAAAGCGATGCGTGCTGTTGATCTGCGCGCTCAGCGTGCTCACGTGATGAACCCCGGTGAGTGCTAGGGTTTCCATGACAGTTCCAATCACTTAGGTATGTTTCTGCATCCAAAGCTGTGCGGCCTGAAATTCGGCGCGGTTGAGCGCGTGGCCGCCCGGCTCCCAATGCAGTTCGACATCGGCACCGGAGTGCTGAAACATCAGGGCCAATTGTTCGGTCTGCTGCGGCGGGATCATTGCATCCTGCCGTCCTGCGCCCATAAAGATCGGCACGCCGCTCAGATCGGGCAACTGCTCCGGTACGCTGGGCACCATCGCGTGGAATAACACCGCACCAGCCAACACGCCTGGGTAGTGCAGCAGGACGTTCGCGGCGATGTTCGCGCCGTTCGAGTAGCCCACCGCGATCACCTTGCTGGCATCGAAGCCGTACGCCTCGGCGGCCTCGGCTACGAACGCGACCAGATCCTGCGTGCGCTGGCGCAGATCCTCCATATCGAACACGCCCTCGGCCAAGCGGCGGAAGAAGCGCGGCATACCGTTCTCGAGCACCGGGCCGCGTGGGCTGAGCAGCGCGGCCTGCGGCGCAAGCCCGCGCCCAAGGTCGAGCAGATCGTGCTCGTTGCCGCCCGTGCCGTGCAGCAACAGCAGGGTTGGCGCGCCCTCGGCTGTGGCCGGCTGGTAATGGTGGATGAACGATTGTGGCTTCATAATGCGTCCTAATTGTTTATAACTAAACTATCATCTAAAAAAAGATACCAATCTCACCATCTGTTGGATCAGGGTGAAGGCGAACCCTCGGCCTGCTCCAATCTCCAAGGCGCGGACGGTGTTAACGTTGTTCAATGACCGCTCGTCTTGCTTGATGTTGATAGTTTAGCACTAAACTATTCTCTTGTCAAGCCTTCGCTATCGAGCGGAAGGGCTACGCGGCCACGTTGCGTTCTGGGAGTGCGTAGCCCGTGGGTGTTCGGCTAGTCGCGGCTGCCGCGCTGCAGAAGCGCTGTGCCGTAGAACTCGTAGGAGGCGGCGCGGTCGGGGAAATCGACGACGTGAACGGTGAAGCGGGCCGGGACGCCGTTGTCGGGGCAGTTTTCGCGGAAGAAGTTGCTGTAGGCGCGGGCGTAGGCGTCGCGCAGGCGGGTCATCTCTTGCGCATAGCCCTCGGGGTCGGCGAAGGGATTGGGTGTTTTGGGCTGTGCGCGGAAGGCGTGAATCTCGAGGAAGTCCACATCGGCGATCGAATCGCAGATGCCGGCCTCGCGCAGCCAGCCCTCCCAGCATTGAAAGACCAGTGGGATCTCGCGCTCGGGGTCCATCGTCACCACTTCCTCGCGCCCGAGAATGGTGGCCGCCGAGACGCCGCCCGTCAGGCCGGAGAAGTAGAGTTTGAGGTCGCCATCGGGCTGCTGTTCCACCACCAAGTTCGATAGCACCGGGGCATCGCCTGTGTAGTAGTAGGTGATCTTGCCGCGTCGTTTGACGTTGAAAGGCATGAGGTTCTCCTTTTCGTTTGCAGCCAAAGGGTGGGCAGCGCGGCGATGGTACCGCACTGCCAAGCGGAAGGGTTAAGGTGTGGCCGGAGCGGTGCTCCAGAGCCGTGACTTCGGCTCGACGCCGAGTTGGCGCGCCATCCAGGCTTCCAGGCAATCGTGGTCGGTGCCGCCCTCGTGGGTGAGTTGGTATGTTTCGGCCCGCCCGCCGAGCGCCCGATGCAGCGGCTCCTGCCATTCGGGGCCGTTGACCGCCTGCGGGTCGTTGACGCTCAGCAGCAGGTTGGCGGTGATGTGCGGGGCGTGGTAACGGGCGTCGAAGTGCGCAAGTGTGTGGGCGACCGCCTCGCGCTGCTCGGGGGCGCCGCGCAGATGGTCGTTGAACTCCTCCAGCGGGTAATCGCCGACCTGTGCGCTGGCCTCCAGGGCGCGGTAGAACATCAGGCTGTCGATGCGGGCCGCGCGGAACTGCGGGCGGCGTGCGGCAGTGATCAGCGCTAGGTCGTCGCCGATGATGCCGACGCGCTCGCGATCCACCTCGGGGCGGCTGAGCAGGAACTCCGCGCCGCGCAGACAATCGGCCAGGATGCCGCGGTAGATGTATGTCTCGGGGCTCTCGATGCCGAGCGTGAGCAGGCCAGGGTAACTGGCGGCGAACGGCTGATCGGCGAGGCGCTGCCCACGGTGCATCAGTGTCAGCACGGCGTAGCGCTGGCGGTCGTCGTAGTGCGGCGGGTTGTTCACGCTGCCGTAGCGCGGCGTGTAGAGCAGGCCGGGGAACGGCCCTTCGCCGTTGGGCACGCTGTAGAAGCCGAAAATGCGGTACGGGCCGATGCTGGTGAGCCGCACGGCGTAGAAGTTCGCGAACGGGGTGGTGCGCAGCGGTAGCAGTTCAAGCTCGGGAGCGGCATCGTAGCGGGCTAACTCGGCGTCGATGGCGTCCCAGTAGGCATCGAAGCTATCGGGGATTTGATTCGTGGACACGCTCTCCTCCAAGTTGTTTAGCGGGCGGGATGAAGGTACTTCGCCAGGAATGCCCGTACTTGGGCAGCTTCCCAGTATGATCCGGCATCGTGCGCACAGCGTGGGTAGGCGTGAATCTCCTTGGGGCCGCCGAGCGCGTTGTAGACCGCGTAGCCCGTTTCGGGCGGGCACACATCGTCGCCCAAGCCGACGTAGATCAGCATGGGGCAGCGGATGCGCGGCGCGAAGTTGATGCCGTCGAAGTAGTTGAGCGTGTTGCGCACCGCCTCGGTGCGTTCGGGGTAGAGCCGCAGGTAATCGTTGATCTCCTCGTAGGGCCACGAGTGCGTCAGTGCGGCGGCATCCATAAAGCCGCAGAGGTACGGCGCACCCGCCGCGCCCACCGTGATCGCATCGGGTCGCAGCGCCGCAGTGATGATCGTCAGTGCGCCGCCTTGGCTGCTGCCGTGCACGCCGATGCGGCTGGCATCGACCTCGGGGCGGCTCTGCACGAAATCGACGGCGCGGATAGCATCGATATAGAAGCCGCGGTACGAGTAGGTGTAGCGATCGGTGATGTTGTTGACCAGCAGGCCCGGGTAGCCCGGATTGTAGCGCGTGTTGGAGCGCAATTTGCCCCGTGGCGCCACGCCCACCGCCGCATAGCCGAGCTTGGCCCAGGCCTTCGGGATGGTCGGCTCGGAGATGTAGCCGGGCATGATCAGCAGGGCCGGGTAGGGTGGCGCGATGTAGTGCTCCTTGGGTACGCAGTACCAACCAGCGATCCGCAGATGATCCAAGCTATCGTAGTGGATCTCGTAGACATCCACTTCATCGGTGGAGCGCTGTGGGATATGACGAAGGGTAGGATTCAGTGGAATCGTTTGTGCTTCATTGAGGATGTCCGCCCAGAACTGATCGAAATCTGGCGGCATCGTGGTAGTAGTGCCATACGTTTCGGCGGGTTGGCGTAGTGCGCCCATCAACAGACTCCTTAGATACCGTAGCGTTCGTGAAAGTCGGCGATATGATACAGTTCGTGTCCTGCGATCATGTAGATGCACGCTCGGACGCTGATCGGCGCATCCGAGACGATCCCCATCCGCTGCCACGCAACCTCGTCGAAGCTGCGCAACATCGCGATCGTCGCGCGGCGCTGGGCCGCATACGCATCGAGCAGATCGCCGATCGTACGTTGGGCGCTTTGGGCGATCGCCACGTAGGCATCCTGATCGAACCCTGGCTGTGGGGAGGTATCGCCACGTGCGATTCGCAGCGCACGGCTCGCGAAGATCTGCTCGACATCGGTGATATGCCCAATCACTTCGAGGATGTTCCAGTCGGTGGGGGTGGGGCGTGCTTGGAGGGTTTCGACTGGCAAGGCCCATAACAACGTCTGTGTCGCTGTTAACTGGGCTTGCAGTATGTCACTCATTCGGCCATTGGGCACCTGTTCGACATACCCGGCAATGCTTGGCGGATATTCCTGTGTGGCAGGGCGGCTGTAGGTGGCATGTAGCATGGCTTTGCTCCTCGCTGAGCGACGTTTAGCGAAAGTATAAGACATGCTGAGAAGATTTGTCGAATACGCTCAATTTGGTGGAACTTTTGCCCCTGTTGAGACGTCTAGTATAGAAATGGTTATGGCAACGTTGCTGTGTTTTTAGGTTGGATGTCGCCCTTCCTGAGAATTGCCTTAACATAAACAATTGATGCATCCGTTTGTTTCTTCTCTACGTATCATAGTGTAGAACGCGTACAGCAAAGCTCACGAAGTGGCTGGATGGCTACTCTTAACATAAAGGCGTTCAAAAAGATACATCCATTTCAACATTTCTTCCGTAGATTCAAGTGTACACATTCATCTTTTGGTGAATGAGAGCCTAGTTGTTAAGCATGCGCAAGGGTTTTTCGATCAATACGTGGCTCGCCCTATGCTAAATGCAAGTGATCAACGACGAGGCACGGCGTCATGGGCGTCGTGTTTTTCACGCCTTTTGCACTGTCGAATTGCTGTTTCGCTAAGCGGAAGGCGGATTATACCATCGCAATAGGTACACACACCAGCCTGATTGGCGTGAATGTTGCGATGAGTTTCGATAAGGGGAATAGTATGTCGAACACATATATGCTTGCCGAGGATCAGGAGCTGGAGTTGCTGGTTGCTCCACTTGAGGGGGCTCAGGAGCCTGCTGACGCGGACACACAGTGGGAGCAGGTTGATGTCGAGCCCGTGGTGGAGCAGTCGGTTGCTGCTGAGCATACACAGGATGCTATTCAGGCGTACCTCAACGAGATTGGTCGCGTGCAGTTGCTGACCTTCGCTGAGGAGATCGAGTTGGCCGAGCGCATTGCGACCGGCAACGCGGCCCGTGAGCGCCTGCGCTCGGAGCAAGATCTCTCGCCCCAGTTGCGCGCAGCCCTGCAGGCCGATGTCGAGCGTGGTGAGGCTGCTTTCCAGCATTTGGTCGAGGCGAACTTGCGGTTGGTTGTGAGTATCGCTAAGCGCTATGTTGGGCGCGGTCTGACGCTGATGGACCTCGTGCAGGAGGGCAATATCGGCCTGATGCGTGCGGTCGAGAAGTTCGACCCCTCGCGCGGCAACCGCTTTTCGACGTATGCGACGTGGTGGATCCGCCAGGCGGTGAGCCGCTCGTTGGCCGAGCGCGCCCGCACCATCCGCCTGCCTGTGCACATCACCGAGTCGATGGGCCAGATCAAGCGGGCCGCCGATAAGCTCGCGCAGGTGCTGGAGCGCCAGCCGACCACCGAGGAGTTGGCGACGGCGTTGGGTCAGCCTGTCGAGAAGATCGCGCAGGTGTTGGCCGCGCTGCGGCAGCCGCTCTCGCTGGAGACGCCGGTCGGCGAGGAGCAGGAGAGCACGCTCGGCTCGCTGATCGCTGATCCGCAGCAGGAGGCGCCGCTGGAGGGCGCGAGCCGCGATCTGCTGCGCCGCGATATGGCGACGGCGCTGGGTGAGCTTTCGGAGCGCGAGCGCCGTGTGTTGACGCTGCGCTACGGTCTGCTCGATGGCCAGCACCGCACGCTGGAGGATGTGGGCAAGCAGATCGGGATGACGCGTGAGCGCGCCCGCCAGATCGAGTCGGAGGCGCTGCGGCGCTTGCGCAACTCGGATACGTGGCAGCATCTCCGCGACTATCTGAGCTAGACGCTTCGCTGGTTGGTGGGGTTCGTCCTTGTGACGGGCCCTTTTTTGTTTGTCGAGATATTTGTGTGGGGATGAGATGCACCATTCACCAAGTCACCTTGTCACCTTGTCACCTTGTCAATCCCTTGCCCGTTGTTATGCCTTGCGTTACGTAACGGTCTGAGGTTTGGGTGGGGTTTGTGGTGGTGAAGGGCAGTGTGGTGTACACGATTTGGGGTATTCATCTGATACCCACATCTCCCAAAAAAGGTGATGTTGAGGCGCTGCTACGCGCAGCGCCTCAACATCACAAAAAGAAGAAAGTACCTTGCTGCCGCAGGCTAAAACAGTTTTCAACTGTCCAAGCGGATTTAGTATCACCGAGCCACTGAGTTACCAATTCAAATCAATAAGCCACCAAGCCGTTTGGCCTGGTGGCTTTATAGTAAAAGCGCTTAGGTTAGCGCTTGAGGACGTAGATGATCTGGCCTTCGTCGTTTACGAGCGCGTAGCCTTGCGCGGTGAGGACAGGCCGATAGCCTGCGGTGCTCTGGGTCGGCACGCCAAAGGCGACCATGCTGTGGCCATCGCTCGTGAGGATGCGCTGCCGTATGCTGGTGGGTCGTGGGGCTGGCTCAGCATCGATAGTGGCTGTGGCGAACTCCAGCTTAGCGGGCTGCGGTGCCAGCAACGAGAATCCAACCAGGAGCGATACAGCGATCAGGGCGAGGCCCAGGGTTAGGTTTGTTATTGCGAGCAGTGCGCCGATCCCAAGGCCGAGCAGCCAAACTAGGCTGAGCGCGGGGCGGTACTGCGAGAGTAGGGTCGTCATTGGTGTGTCTCCTTCCTCTATGAACCTATCTATATGATACAGAAGCTGTACTAGTTGAGCGTTAGCGCCGCATTAGCAGAGTGTTAGAATGAGGGCGCTACAAAACAGTGCTATGTTGCGAGGAAGGGTATGTCCCAGGATAGTTACGATATACTGCGGCGGGCAGTGGTGGAGGCATTGGGATCGCGCCCTGCCCCAGAGCGCCGCCGCCAGATTGCAGCTGATCTGCGTGCGCTGGCCGAGCAGCAGGAGCGGATGGCCGAGCGCGATGAGGCGCGCGCTAAGGAGCCGCCGCCCCGCGCGATAGATGGCACTGGCAGGGCGCAGCGGCCCGTGGGGTTTTATGTGCGCCTGAAACACGAGCAGGACCCGCATTTGCCGATTGTGCGCCTGCGGGTATCCTTGGGCGGTGCGATTTGGGCGGCGTTGGGCAGCCCTGAGCGGATCGAGATCCAGCGGGTGGGGCCGAATGTGTGGATCGTGCCGAGCACGAGTAAGGCTGCGCACGAGCTTGATACTCGCGGCAGCCTGCCTTCGTGTGTGGTCGATCTATCGGGGCCGTTGGGCCAGCATGCGCCGGGCCGCTACGCCGCCACGATACACGCCGGTGCGCTAGTCGTGGGAGAGCGATTGGCTTAGGCGCTTTGCGGGCCGCATCGTGATGATGCCGACGACGAGCATGGTCAGCGTGGTGAGCCCCACCAGGAGTTGCATCATCAGTGGCCCCTGGTAGGTGAGCACGAACCCGAAGAGCGCGGGCAAGATCAGGCCGCCGCAGTTGGCGATGACCATCACTTGGGCGGTGGCGCGGGAGTTGGAGGCCACAAGCGCGATGCCCGTGGGGAACACGGGGCCGCAGCTGAGGCCAAACAGCAGCACACCGAGCACGCTGAAGGGGATGTTGCCCACCGAGCTGATCAGGACGATGGAGCTGAGCACCAGGCCGCTTATCGAGAGCAGCAGCAGTTGTTGGGTGCTGAGACGCAGGCCGAGCAGGGTTGCGAGGATGCGCCCAGCGGTGAGTGCAACCCAGAAGCTGGCGGTAACGAGCGCGGCGTTGGCATCGGCCATGGCGGCGCTGTTGATCATGTAGAGCGTGATCCAGGCCGAGAAGCCGATCTCGGCGCCGATGTAGAGCAGCAGCATAAGCGACACCAACCAGGTGTTGAAGGTGGGTGGTGCGCCCTCGGTCTGCTGCGATGGCTGCGTCGATGCCTCTTGCTCGCGTATATTCGGCACGGTGAACGGCATAAGCAGCGCGAAGCAGCACATCAGCAGCCCGCCTATGCCGAGCGCGTACTGTGGGGCATTGAATTGCTTGCTGAGCATAGAGGCGAGCACTGGCCCAAGGATCGAGCCAACGCTGAAGAAGACGTTGACGCCGTTCAGCGCTGCAGCGCTCCCCCGTGGGAATAGGGCTGCCACCAGGCGGTTGCCGAGCGAGAGGATGCCGCCGAAGCCGAATCCGCTGAGCAGAGCGGCGGTGAATAGGATGGTGAGGTTGATGCCCTGCCCGATCAGGATGAAGCTCAGGCCCATCAAGAGCACGCACAACAGCAGCGTATTGCGCATGCCCACTCTCCGGCTGAGCGGCGTGAGTAGGAATTGCACTGCGATGATGCCGATCGAGAATGTGCTGAACATACCGCCGATTTCGGCGGGATCGGCTTGCAGGATGGTGGCTAGTGCTGGAATGCTAGGGCTTTGCGAAGCCAGTGTGAATCCAGCAGCGAAGAAGATCGCGCTCACCATGATGGTGGTGCGATAGGCTGGTGATAAAAGGCGTTGCGCTTGTAGCATTGCAGCTCACATCAAAGGGCAGCGACTTAATCGTGCGATCAAGTCGCTGCGATAAGAGAACTTCGGTTTCGAGCTACGTTGCTCGGGATACTGTTATTGTTGGCTGGGAGCAGGCTTGTTCCGCCCCACGGTGCCGCCGATCAGCAGCATGAGCAGGCCGATGCCTACGAGCAGGCCGAGCGTAACGCGCAGGCTGAGGTATTCGGCGACGGTGCCGATCAGCGGCGGGCCGACCAGGAAGCCTGTGTAGCCCAAGGTGGCCATCGCGGCGATGCCTGTGCTCGGGTTGATGCCCGGTGTGCGCGAGGCGGCGCTGAGGATGAGCGGGAAGGCGCAGGCAAGCCCAGCGCCAACGAATCCGAAGCCGATGATGGCGAGGAGCGGCAGGTTGCTGAGGATCGCCAGGCTCATGCCGAGCGCGACCAACGCGCCACCACCCTGGATGATGGTGGCTGGCCCGAAGCGCTGCGTCAGCCAATCGCCGGTGAGACGCCCGATGGCCATGGTCAGCGAGAAGAGGATATAGCCACTCGCTGCCGAACCGTCGAGCAGGCCCATCGATTCGCGGAGGTAGACCGCGCTCCAATCGGAGATCGCGCCCTCGCAGAACAGCACGCCGAAGGCGATCAGGCCAAGGATGAGCAGGGCGGGTGGCGGCAGCGCGAAGCTTGGGCCAGCGCCTTGCTGCCCTGAATCGGGGATGAGGCCCCGAATGAGCACGAAGCCGATCAGGGTGGCGACGATCGCGACCACGATTAGGTGAACGTTGAGCGCTACTCCCCACGATGCAATGATGCCGCTGAGCGATGCGCCGAGCAGCCCTCCCAAACTCCAGATGCCGTGAAACGAACTCATAATCGGTTTGCCGTAACGCTCCTCGACGAGCGCGGCCTGCGCGTTCATCGACACGTCGAGGCCGCCGTTGCACGCGCCCAAGATGAGCAGCGCGCCCATCATCAGCGGGGCGCTGGTGGCGAGGCCCGGCAACATCACCGTGAGGCAGAAGCTGATGAGCATAATGCTGGTCATGCGTTTGCTGCCGACTTTGCCGATCAGCCAGCCCACCAGCGGTTGAGCGATCAACGCGCCGATCGCCGCGAAGAGCAATACGATGCCGAGCATCTGCTCGCTCAGTGCGAGTTGCGCCTTGGCGTCGGGGATGCGCACCAACCAGTGGGAGAATGAGAAGCCGTTCAGGCCGAAGATAGCGGCGACGGCCCAGCGGGACATTCGGAGTGACGTGGGAATCGCCACTGCATCGGATGAGATAGCCATTGTACGATAATCCTTCGTTGTTGTACCAGACCGATCTATCGCTTGGAGGCGCAAGAAAGCTCTACTGCGCCTTGTGGAGCCGTCATGCGCTCAGATCGGGCGCCACCAGGGAGACTATCACACAGCGATGTGGCGATGAGGCATACGGCTAAGAAAAGAACGTTTTCTGCACAAGGAACGGAGAACGTGCGAGATGCAGTGGTGTATCGTAGCGATAACCACTCTATTGATGCATCATGGCATTTTGAGGCGGTGTTTAAGGGTACCTAGCCAGCAAAATCATATCGATGTTGCCCATTTCTTGTTGCTCGGCACATTTTGACATAGGCGGGTTTGGCTGTCAATGAACATAGGTAGGAAGTTGCATGCGGCTTTCGTATTGCTTGTTGTGCGATTAGATACGGATTGGCGGGGGCCAATGGTACAGGTGTGGCTCATCCGATTGGAGAGGCTTGAGGGGAGGTTTAGTCTGTGTGTGGCATCGACCTCCTGTGGGTAGCAGGAGGTCGATGATTCGAGGGAAAGATGGATGTCGAATCGCGTTGTTTAGCGTTGTAGCGCGATCATCCCGATCTGCTCTTAGTTGTTGCTGAGCGGCATGAAGATCTTATTTGGCAGGTCGGTTGGGACGAGGTTGGTGGTGTAGTGCGCCACACCGAGCGAATCGTACGGCCCGGCCTTGCTGATCTCGCCGCCGATCCAGATGTGGTTGCTGTAGATCGCGGCTGCGGTTGCGCGGGGCACGCCGTTCTTCCAGGCTAGCCCGTTCCCAAGCAGATCCCACGTGCGGTTCACCGTGTTGTACATCGCCACCGAGCGTGCTGCGAGGCCGTTGACGGCGGTGAAGGTGCCACCCACCACCACGCGCTCGCCGAACGCGGCGAGCGAGCGGACGCTGACATCGCCCGTGCTGCTGAGCGTGCCCGGCGACGACCACGTGCCGTTCGTCAGGTCGTAGCGGGCCAAGCCGAGGGCTTGCGTGGTGCTCGCACGGTTGAAGGTGCCGCCGACGTACAATCCCTTGTTCACGATTCTGAGCGCGTAGACGGTGGTGCTGATGCCGCTGAAGCCGTTGGTGGTGACGCCCGGCGCGCTGGGGTTGCCCACGGTGAACCAGGTCTGCGTATCGGGGAAGTAGCTGACCACGTTGTGCACAACGGTGTAGCTGTTGCGATCTTGGGTGCTCTTGGTGGCGTCGTGGACGGTCTGGAAGTGCCCGCCGATGAACAACTCACCAGTGCCTTGATCGACCTCCAAGGCTCGCACGAAGGTGCCAGCCTCGTTGCCCGTATCGAGGATCTCGAAGATCTCCATATTGCCGCCCAGCGCGCTCCAGCGCGTGCCGTTCCAGGCCGCCACGTCGAGCGCCTTCTGATTGCCCGCCTTGGTGAACGAGCCACCAGCGTAGATGATGTTCTTGTAGGATGCGAGCGCGTAGACGGTGCCGTCGATGCCCGCGCCAAGCGCCGACCAGGTTCTGGTATTGCCGTTCCACTTGGCGATCCGGCTGGCGCTGATGTTGCCTGCGGTCTGGAAATCGCCGCCGACGTAGATATCGGTGCCGACCGCGAGCAAGGCGTAGACGATGCCATTGGCTTGGCCGGGGATGCCGCCGCCAACATCGTGCCAGCGGCTCCCATCCCACATCGCGATGTTGTTGACTGGCATGCCACCCACGGTGTTGATCATGCCGCCGATGTAGACGCGCCCCAGGGCATCGATCGCGATGGCGTTGACTTGGCCGGAGATATCGCCAGCCAGCGCCACGCCCTGGCCCAAGCTCTGCCATTCGGTGCCGTTCCAATGCGTAATGCCGTGCACATCCTTATTGCTGGCTTTGTCGATATTGCCACCCGCGAAGACGCCGCCCGTCTTGGAGGCCGAGAGGGTGTAGACCGTCACAGTGCCGCTGGCGGAGAAGGTTGGCCCAACCGCCGACCAATTGGCGCCGTCCCAGCGGGCCAATGCGGTGATGTTTTTGTTACCAGCCTGGGTGAAGGTGCCGCCCACGTAGAGCGCGTTGTTGAGCACCAGCAGCGCTTGGACGGGCGAGGGATCATCGATGGGGGTGCTGACGCCGCCGCCGACATCGGACCAGCTGCTGCCATTCCACATGGCGAGGTTGTTGACCGATGTGCCGCTCGCGTTGTTGAAGATGCCGCCGACGTAGACGTTGTTGCCGTTGATGGCGATCGCCTCGACTTGGCCGATGTTGAACATGCCGCTGCCCGTGACGCCCGTGCCGAGCGCCGTCCATTGCGTGCCGTTCCAGCGGGCGATGTTGCGGGAGCGCACGTTGCCCGCATCGGTGAACATACCACCAGCGTAGAGATCGCCGTTGGGGGCCACCGCGAGCGCGTAGACATAGGCGGGGAACACATCGGTGCCGCCGCCGAGCACGCCCCGGTCGATCAGGCCGCCGCCGAGCGCCGACCACTGTGTGCCATCCCAGCGGGCCACACCGTTGGCGGCCACACCATCGATATGCGTGAACCTGCCCGCCACGTAGACATGCCCGTTCGGCGCGGTGGCCACGCTGTAGATCGCGCCGGGTTGGTTGCTCCCATTCTCCACCACGCGCGGGCCAACGCCCGTGCCGAGCGCCGACCACTGTGTGCCGTTCCAGCGGGCGATGCCATTGGCGACCACCGAGCCTGCACGGTTGAAATCACCTGCGGCGTAGAGCAGGTTGTTGTAGGTGGCGAGTTTGCGCACGCGGGCGATGCCATCGGTGTGGGTCAGGCCGCTCCCCAACGTCGACCAGCGCCGCCCATCCCAGCGTGCGATCTGGTTGGTGCCAACGCTCGAATCGTTGGCCGTGAATATGCCACCCACATACAGGTCGCCAGCGGCGCTCACCGTCGAGGCGAAGACCTTGCCGTTGTAGATGCCTGGCACGCCGAAGCGATCATCCCAGGCATCGTTGCTCAGCGTGGCGCTTGGCTCAATTATCTCGGGTGGATCATCCTGCTGAGCGTTGGCGGAGATCGTCACACTGCTCAACAAGAGCACCATCAGCATCAACTTGGCAACATATGCATTGATGTGTTTCATAATGTAGCTTCGGCATCGTGTGCGATATCGCCGCCTCTCGCACGACGCCTTCCTCCTTTTCTTTCTCGTTCGCACTTCTATACAAGCGATATGGCAAGAGAATCAGAGGCTACTGCTCCCACGGCGAAGGAGCAGTAGCCCGGAGAATGTGAGGTTATTCGCGGGGAACAGCCTGGAACTCCCAGGTGTACTTGCCTCCCGAGCCGTCCTCATAGCTGCCCTGGAAGCTGCGGCCATCGTCGCTTACTTCCAGCTTGAGGCGCTCTTCGGGTTGGTAGGGCGTGCTCCACCAGTGCGTCGGCACATCGAGCAGTTCGCCCACGCAGGCGCTCCCACTATCGACCGAGTCGCGCGGCTGTAACCTGCCGCTACCACCGTACAGTCGGGAGCCGTCCAAGCCGATGGTGATGGCGCTGTTGTCAAGATCGGCGGCCAACTGCACGCGCGTATCGTAGGTGCAGATGCCTGGCGATTCGGGATCGGGAATCCAGCCCTTGAAATGCGCTTGGGTGTTGAGCGGGCCATCGGCCTTGAACATCAGCATCGGCCCAACCTGCTCAACCAGTTCTGCGGGTGGCTCGACCGAGCGGAAGTTGACGGCGGTGCTGAGGTTGACGGTGTATTCGCTATCTTCCTCGTCGTAGGAGTAGTTGTAGCGCACCGTGCCACTCCAACCTCGGCAAGCGATATTGCTGGCGGTGACCTTGAGCGGATCGATCTTGTACTCCGAGGCGATGTTCATGTGATCGACGTTGCTGACGATCACCACCATCTCAGCGACACGCTCTTTGACGAGGTCGCGGCAGTAGGAGTGGTACTGCTGCGTGGTGATGTCCTCCACAGGCTCCCACGAGGTTTTGCCCTCGAGACGCACCCAACTGTGCACTTTAAATTGCGGCAGGTCCTCGCGATCGTGGAGCGAATTCTCAAGCAGCACGCTGCTGACCGTATCGTCCTTGAAATCGAAGTAGAAGTAGTTGCTGGTGAGGCCATAGGTCATCCCAGGGAGCGGATAGGTCACTTGGCCCTCTCCGTTGAGCCTAACTTCGTGGCTCTGGAGTGGCAGCGCTCCCTTCTGTAAGCCGTCTAAGGTGCGGAATTTGGACTGTGGATCGCGATTCCAGGCCTCTTGGGCGAACTCCGGCCATTGCGCTTTGAAGCCGCCAGGGATAGAGCTGTTGATCGCGTACAGCACATTGTCAGTTTCAGCGCGATCCCAGATCGTGCGGATGAGTTGTGGTTGGTTTTTGACGCGCGCCAAGTAGAACGGCCAAATGTAGCGACCGTGCGAGCGCCACTTGATGCCCTCGCTGGCGGCGGTGCTCTTGCGCATCAACGGTAGCGGCGTTTCAAGCAACTCCGCGAGATAGGGCTGGTAACGCTGCTCGTACTGATCGTTCGGGGTAGACATAATCGGCAGCCCAGACCGCCGTCGCATCCTTGAACCAGTGATACTGCTCGCACGAATCGACGTCGTAGCCGTAGAGAATGGCGTGCATTATCTCGACCGCTAGCTCGCTGCGGTTGAAGGAGTTGCGGTTCTGCAGCAGATACGCGGCGGTGGATTGGCATTCGCGGTAGGGCACCGTTTTGGTGCGGCTATCGACGAGGTAGATGTCGAATTTGCTATCGCCGCCGTCGTTGCGCTGCGTGATGTCGGACATCGGCTCGCCCATCAGCGTGGTCAGTTTCGGCCAGACCTCGTTGCTGAGCGTGTCGAAGATTGTCTGGGCCAGTTTGGCATCGGTGGCGGCGTAGCGCTGCTGATACCAGACCTTGATCGGCGAGGTTGGCTGCGTGACGGTGCGCCAGGTGATGACGGAGTCGGCGCTGGGGTTGTTGTTCAGCTTCGCACTCGTCTTGTCGTGCCAACTCTCGGCGGCGTTGGGTGGCTCGAAGAACGACGCGAGCTGTGCCTGCGTATTGGCCGATAAGCTGCGATAGTTGCTCGCTACGCTGTAGAGCAGGCTGCTTGGGCTGGAGGTGCTGTCGCTGCCACGGTAGGCCGCCGGAAGCCGCGCATCGTCGAAGGCGCTGTAGACGCGGTAGAGCGCTGCGGTATCGGCGTTGATGCGCCCCGCCTGCTCTGCCTGGCTGATCAACTCCTCGCTACTGGCGGCGGTCGGCACACCAACGATCGGCAGCAGCAATCGGATCGGCGGCTGCGTTTGGCTCGGCTGAGCCGCATTGGCGGCTGGCAAGGCCGTCACCAATAAGAGTACAAGGAGAATCAATTTGATCCCAATAACAATCAGTGATGATCTATGAAGTTGCATGCGCTCTCCTATGAACTGATGTGCTTATGTGTGAAATGCAAAGCGACGATCAAAGTGCTCTGATCGTCGCTTGCTACAGCAGTAGCAGTGGGGGTGCTACTACTCTCCGAGAGCGAACACCACGCGCTCGGCCTCGCTGGTGGTGTCGCGGTCGATAGTTCGGAATACGAATTGCAAGCCCTCGGCGTCCTCGGGGATTTGGAAGATCACGGTGCCTTGGCGCTCCTCATCTGCGGGGATGGCGCCGTTCAGCGTGAACACCGATTCCCAGCTCGCCCCGTGATCGAAGGCGTACTGCGTGCCAGTGCTGTCCACCATAAACATCTGAAGCATCATGGCGACCTCCTGCGACTCATCGCCCGTGTTCTTCAGCGTGACATCCACCGCGATGAAGCGCTTGCCGCTCGCAGGCGTGCCCCAATCCTCTTTTGGCTCGCTCCCCATCTCCACCGTGATGTGGAACCATTCGATCTTCGCCGTGTCGCCGAGGCTGTAGATCTCTTTTTCCACAGGCTCCGCGATTGGCTCATCGGCAGGCTCGGCTGTCGGCTCGGTGGTTGGCTCAGCAGCGGGCTCGTCGGTTGGCTCCGGCGCTGGGTCGCTCGCCGATGGAGTCGTGGGTGTGGGGGCCACAGTGCTTGTATCGATAGTTGCTGTGGGCTGGTTGGCCTGCTCCTGCGTGCTGCCACACGCGCTCAGGGCCAGGGCCGCAGCAAACGAGACTGTCAGAAGGAATTTGTGGATTGTCATTGTTTGTTTCCTCTATAGGTTCGGGCTCACCCGATCTGCGATGCTCAAGAACGTAGAGCAATGTATCACTTGGCTTGTCCCGATGTCATCATCGTTCTGCCCCAACTTATCGGGATACTTGTCCTAAAGAAATAGGACTAGGCACCCGATGACACTGGGGCAGCTTGCGGCGTATGCTGTGTGCATTCGGTTTGCTGAACGATTATGGAGGAAGGAAACGAACATGAATAATCGTGTCTTAGGTACGATTGGAATGATATGCGCCCCTGGCTTGCTGTTTGAGGCATTGATCCCTGGGGGAAACGATAGCAATGTGGTTGTGGGCATCTGCAGTATGATCTTTATGATCGGCTCGTTTGCAAGCCACTTTGGGCTGTGGCGGATCGCCGCGAGCGGACGCAACTGGTGGGGACGCGGCGTGTTGGGCTTCCACCTGTTTCTGGTGACGCTGGCGTTCCTGTTTGGTGTCATCGAGGCTGGTGCGTTGCTGCCCGATGACAATATCCTGTTCACGATTACCGACATGGCTTGGCCGCTCAGCATGGTGTGGATGCTGCCGCTCGGCATCACCATCGCCGTGGTGAAGAAGCTTGAGGGCTGGAAGCGTTTTGTCTCGCTGTTCTGCGGCTTCGCATTCCCTGGCACATTTCTGATCACGACGGTGTTCAGCGTACCGATGCAGAGTCTGGCCAGCGCGTACATCTTCTATGGCTACTTGGCAGTGGTGTTTATCGTGCTCGGTTGGGTCGTCTCGCAGAGCGAGCCGCTGGTGGAGAGGGATCTGCGCGTGGGAAGCCTGAGCGGTGCCAGCAACTAAGCGTGCATCGGCGGTGGGCTTCAGGATGTGATGCCGTGAGCCTTGAGTCTTGAATCGCTCACGCAGCACGAGCAGTGCGATGTCGAGGTTCTGCATACGCGGGGCCTCGGCATCGCACGAGTGGTTATACTCGTCTGGTTGAATAGGAAGAAGTACCGAGGCTTGTTCGCGGCGCTCGATTTATAATAGTCGTATCGCTGTTTCGCTCTGGAAGAAAAGAAACGTATGATGCTCGCTCGACACATGCAAGGGATGCTTATTCGGTGGCCGACGTGGTTGCTCGGTGTGGTGTTCGCTACGTTGGCGACCATCTTAGTTATCATCGCCTTGTTGTTGGGCGTGCAGAACAATTTCTCGGTCCTCTACCTCACGTTTATTTTGAGTGAGCCAGTTGGCGCCTTGGTGGGCGGATTAATCATCGCTCGGCAGCCGCGCAATCCCGTCGGCTGGCTGATCTCCGTTCACGCGTTTAGCTTCATCCTTGGTGAATTTTCCCGTCAATACGCGATCTACGGCATACAAACCATGCCAGGATCACTGCCCGCTCCGCATCTGGTGGGCTGGCTGGTCTATTGGATCTGGGCGCCGGGCATCGCCTGTGGCTTCGCGCTCCTGCCGCTGTACTTTCCGAACGGTCGCCTGTTGACGACCCGCTGGCGGTACGCGCTGTGGTGGATGACCGGCGCGATGTCGTTGATGACCTTTCTTATGGCCTTCGTCATCTCCGATATGGAGACGCCGGGGATTCCTAATCCGTTTGGCTTCATCCCCTTGTTCGATCTGATGCCGTTCCTGAACGGAGTGCTGTGGATCAGCTGCTGCGTGCTCGGCATCGCGAGCATGGCGCTGCGTTTCTGGCGCGCCGACGCCGATGAGCGGAAGCAGATCCAATGGGTGTTCTACAGCATGGCGCTGATCATTTTTGGCGATCGCATCATCCCGGTCGATGGCCTCTTCTCCGAATTGCTGCTCTCGCTATCGATCGCCGTGTTGTGGGGTTCGATCGGCGTCGCCGTGCTCAGCTACCGCATGTACGATATCGACCCGCGCATCAATCGCACCTTGCTCTACGGTAGCCTCACCGTCCTGCTCGCGGGAATGTACATAACCGTTGTGGTGTATGTGGGCGTTTTGCTTGATGCGTTCGGCTACGATGTGGAGCAGCGCAATCTGATGCTGCAGATCGTCGCGCTCGTGCTGATTGTGCTCTGCTTTCAGCCGCTGCGGCTCTGGTTGCAGCGCACGATCAATCGGCTGCTGTACGGGCACCGCGACGAGCCGTATGTGGTCCTATCGAGCTTGGGGCAGCGCTTGGGCCTCGCGCTCTCGCCCGACGATGTGCTGCCCACGGTTGTGGCGACCGTGCGCGAAACGCTCAAACTGCCCTACGCTGAGATTCGCCTGCATACCGATGAGCAGCTCGGCCCGGCGGCCACGAGCGGCACGCCGGTTGAGGAGCGCCTCAGCATCCCGCTGATCTATCAACATGAGCACATCGGCGAGTTGGTGTTGGGCCAGCGCGGGCGGGGCGAACCGTTCTCATCGCGCGAACGCCGCCTGCTCGATGATCTGGCGCATCATATCAGCATCGCGGCCCATGCCGTGCGGCTGAACTACGATCTGCAAGTCTCTCGCGAGCGGATCGTCTCGGCCCGCGAGGAGGAGCGGCGACGGCTGCAGCGCGACCTGCACGATGGCCTTGGCCCCACGCTAGCGGGCCTGACGATGCAACTCGATGCTGCCCGCGCGCTGATGCGCGACGATCCCGATACTAGCGAGGCGCTGCTCACCGAGGTGAAGGACGAGTTGCAGGCCACCATCGGCAGCGTGCGGCGACTCGTGTACCAATTGCGACCGCTGGCGCTGGGACAACTCGGCCTGGTATCGACGCTGCGGGAGCACGCGCTGAACACCTGTCAAGCATCGGGCCTGCAAGTGGAGTTGCATGCCTCCGAGCCGCTGCCACCGCTCTCCGCCGCTGTTGAGGTGGCGGCGTACTACATCATCGTGGAGGCGTTGAATAACGTTGTTCGGCATGCCAAAGCGACACGCTGCGAGATACGCATCACAGTTGCCGATGCGCTCGATCTGCTCGTGATCGACAATGGCGTAGGGTTGGGGGAGCGTTACCGTTCGGGCATCGGCTTACATTCGATGCGAGAGCGCGCCGCCGAGCTTGGTGGCACCTGCGAGGTTGTCTCATCGCCGACGGGTGGCACTACAATGCATGCAGTTTTACCTTTGGAAAACGTTCATGACTGACAAAATCCGCGTACTAATAGCCGACGATCACGCTTACTTTCGCAAAGGGCTGCGCGCCCTGCTACAGGCCATCCCCGAAGTTGAAGTGGTGGGTGAAGCCGCCGATGGCAACGAGGCGATCGAACAAGCGCTGGCCCTGCAACCCGATGTCATTCTGATGGACATCCACATGCCCAACCGCAGCGGTGTGGAGGCTGCCGAGCAGATCATCCAGAGCAGCCCGCACATCGGCATCCTGATGCTGACCATGCTCGAAGGCGATGAGTCGGTAGTGGCGGCTATGCGGGTTGGCGCGCGGGGCTACCTGCTCAAAGGGGCCGACCGCGCCGAGATCGCCCGCGCCATCAGCGCCATCAGCAACGGCGAGGCGATCTTCAGCCCCACTATCGCGCAGCGCCTCTCGCAGGTCTTTATGCGCAGCTCTCGTCCGTTGGAGCTGCCGTTCCCCGAACTCTCCGAGCGCGAGCGCGAGGTGCTCACGCTGATCGCGCGCGGCCTGAGCAACAGCGAAATCGCCGCACGCCTGCATATCAGCGGCAAGACCGTGCGCAACCACATCACTAATATCTTCGCCAAGCTCGATGTCACCGACCGCAGCGAAGCGATCAGCCAGGCGCGTGCTGCAGGGTTGGCGTAGCGAGGGAGTGTCGGTAGAAGCAACGAAAAGCAGGGTCATCCTGAACGGAGTCGAAGGCGAAGTGAAGGATCTCATCGAGAAAACAGCGGAAAAGCGGAACAAAACGCTCAAGGCCGCACGAGACAGAGAGATTCTTCACTTCGTGCTGCGCACTCGTTCAGAATGACCATTGTTCTCTATACTCTATGCGCTTCACGCGCAGCGCATCGACACCACGCATTTGACAGCCAAGAACGCATATGCTAGAACATGCCGTCCGCCATCCCGCTGCACCGCATCATTCTTAACCATACTAAGAAGAAGGCTACTATGACAACCAAACAGGCTTGGATCGGCTTTTGGCTGCTCGCGTTGATTTGGGGTTCTTCATTCTTCTTCATCCGCATCGGCGTCGAACACGTACCGCCGATTCAACTCGTCTTCATTCGTACTGGCACCGCCGCACTGGGCCTGAATTTGGTGCTACTGGTGCGCGGCAAACGCATTCCGTTCTGGGGGCGCGGCATGATCGACCTGCTTGTGCTGGGCATCGTCAATACCGTGTTTCCCTTTCTGCTGATCACCTGGGGCGAGACGCGCATCGACAGCGGCATCGCTAGTGTGCTGCAGGGCACGGCGGTGCTCTTCACGCTCATCATCGCGCACTTCCTGTTCGACGACGAGCGCATCACCTGGACGAAATCGATCGGCTTGCTGATCGGCTTTGCGGGCGTGATCGTATTGGCGAGCCGCAGTATGGTGGATAGCCCGATCCGCACCGACCTGCTCGGGCAATTGGCGATTGTGGGCGCAGCGTTCTGCTACGCGATCGGCAGTTCCTACAGCCGCGTCGCTATGAAGAGCCGCCTAGAGCCGATGGTCGTCTCGGCGGGCAGCATGACCATTGCCGCGATCACCACGGGCGTGTTGGCCTACCTCGCCCCGCTGTTCGGCGGCCAAGCCCCGATCAATCTGCTGACCCTCGAAGCGAGCACATTCAGTGCGGTGCTCGCGCTCGGCTTGGTCAACACCTTCGGCGCGTACCTCATCTACTACTCGGTTATCGCGACGCTCGGTGCGGCTCGCGCCTCGATGGTCACCTACGTCATCCCCGTGATCGGCCTGCTGCTCGGCATCCTGTTCCTGAACGAGCAGGTCGATGCGCGTTTGCTGATCGGTGCCGCCTTGATCATCGTTGGCGTGCTAAGCGCTGGGCTCAACCTGCCCGTCCTGCTGCGGCGCTTCAGGGCGCAACCCGCTGAATAGATCGAACGTTACAGACAAACAAGCCGACCGCTCGATATGAGCAGTCGGCTTGTTTATTTGTGTATCCCTTGCATCTAGACGAGCGCTTCGGTGTGTCGCAGATACGTCGAGTAATCCTCGCTGAACAGCCTGGCCGAGCCATCGCGTACTTCGATGATCCGTTCGGCGAACGTGCGCAGGAATGCGCGGTCGTGCGCAACGGCGATCATCGTGCCTTCAAAGGCCTCCAACGCCTGCTCGAAGTGCTCGCGCCCTTCGATATCCAAGTGATTCAGCGGCTCGTCCAATAACAACAGATTGCAGCCGCGCAGCACCAGCAACGCCAATTGCAAGCGGCTGCGTTCGCCAAGCGAGCACTCCTTCACCCGCCGGAACACGGCATCGCCGCCGAACAAGAAGAAGTGCAACAGATTGCGGGCCTCTGTCTCGCTCATCGGGCGCTCGTGCAGCACCGTCTCCAGCACCGTGCGGTTCGGGTCGAGCGTCTCCTGCTCCTGCGCCATCACGCCCAGGCGGATGTTTGTGCCAAGCCGAATCTGCCCCTCGGTCGGCGTGAGCTGCCCTGCGATCAAGCGCAGCAAGGTGGTTTTTCCCGCGCCGTTCGGCCCCACCAGCGCGATCCGCTCGCCGTGCTGCACTTCGAAGTTCACATCGCGTAGCAGATCGGGCTGCTCGCTGGGGGCGGTGGGATACCGGAACGCCACATCCTGCACCCGCAGCACCGCGCGGCCCCCGGGCGGCGGCGGCCCGAAATCCAGCTTCAAGCCCCAACTCTGCTTGGGGCGTTCCACCCGCTCCTCCGATTCGAGGTAGCGTTCCAGCTTGCGCTCGCGCGACTTGGCCTTCTTCGCCACCTTTTTCGCGATCCGCCGTATGGTCGGCTGTCGTGGCGTCGTGCTCAACTCGACGCTCAACGCTTGGCCCTTCAGCCGTGCGATATCGGCCTCGACCTTGCTGATGTACTCCTGCTGTTTCTGCCACGCCTCGGCCTGAAGCTCGAGCTCGTGGGCGCGGGCCTCGGCGTAATCGCTGTAATTGCCCACATAGCTCTTGATCGTGCGAGTCGCCATATCGAGCGCCAAGATGCGCGTCGCCGTCTGATCGAGGAACTCGCGGTCGTGCGAGACGATCAGCACGGCCCGTGGGTACTGCTGCACAAATCGTTCGAGCCATTCGAGCGCGGCCACATCTAAATGATTGGTCGGCTCGTCCAACAGCAGCAGATCCGGCTCGCTGAGCAGCAGCGTCGCCAGGCCGAGCCGCGTCTTTTGGCCGCCGCTCAGAGTGTTGGCGGGTGTTTCTGGTGCGATTGTGCCCAGCCCCAAGCCCTCCAGTACCGCAGCCGCGCGGTGTTGGCGCTCGTAGCCGCCGAGCACCTCGAACCGCGTCAGCGCCGCCTCGTAGGCCTGCATGGCCTGTTCGGTGTCGCTCGCGGTCGCAAGCGCCTCTGCCGCCGCCTCCAGCGCCCGCTCCGCTTCCAACAACGGTGCTTGGGCGGCCATCAGCACATCATGGACGCTACGGTTCCCCAGGTTCTCGAAGCCCTGCGGCAGATAGCCGATCGTGAGGCTCGGCGGCGAACGCACGATCGTTCCGGCATCGGGCTGCTCTAGGCCCGTGATGCAACGCAGAATCGTCGACTTCCCGGCGCCGTTCGGCCCGATCAAGCCCACATGCTCGCCATCGTTGATAAGGAATGTGATATCGGTGAGGATAGTTGCCGCACCGTACTGTTTACGGAGGTGTTGTACCTGAAGCATTTGCGCTCCTCTCTAGGCTTCGAGCCAATTCGCAAGATCGCTTGCCATGCAAACCAACGGGCGTCGGTTCGTCGGCAGAGCTGTCACAAGCAGTTAGAGAGTTGCGTTCAGCATCGGTACTCCTTGGTGTGGTGGATCCTACCAGCCGCGAATAGTTCGGGGCGTGGCGTAAAGCATTATACACGATTCTCGCGTGCGTCGCTACATCCTAAGGCTGAATGTTGTGGGGGGAATGTGGTGGTGGGTTGCTCATCACATCAGCGGCCTGGGATACACGTGGTTGTTATACCGCGTATCTAGATAGTGCCACTTTGTTAATATGGATTCAATCCTAGCTAATTGGGCGTCAATGCGAGAATTCAATTCGTCAAAAGACATCCCATTGAAGAAATGCTCTATTAACCCATATAATTTAATATCTAAATCTAGCTTGTGTGTTGGAAATTTCGCAAGATCATAGTGAACTAAAATGTTTCGAAAGTCGGTTTTGGAGACAATGGATTTAAGTTCTTTGTCGGACAAGATCTCTTTAAAGCACTCTTTGGAATTTTTAGTAAGTATGCCCTGAGGATAAAAATAGTTTTGAAATCTCTTAAGGCTGGCAGAAAGATGGTATAAGAGGGCGTTTAAGAATTGTGGCTCCAAATATGCAGGTGCTGGGAGGAAAG
>CALKHR010000024.1 GCA_937988885.1 uncultured Roseiflexaceae bacterium
CGCCCGTACGCAGGCCGAAGCGGCGGATCTGCGATTGCGACACATACACATCGTTTGGGCCGGGCAGCATCCGCTCGCCACGCAAGAACCCAAAACCATCCGAGACGATATCGAGAATACCATCGTTGAGGGAATGTCCGGCTTCTTCCGTCTGGGCTTGGAGGAGTTTGAAGATGAGATCTTGCTTTTTCAGCCCGCTCACGCCGCTGATATCAAGCTTCCGCGCCATTTCGCGCAGATCGCTTAACGTCTTTGTCTCCAACTCCGCTACATTACTCACTGGCTTCTCCTTGATGGTAGTTTGGTACTTGTGGAGGAACTTGAGGAAGGGTTAGCATGCACCAGAAGGCATCGAGGCAGCAACTCAAGCATATCCATGCAGTGTCACCTACCATCCATAGCTAATGACAAATCACACTTTTACAAAGGACAAACAAAGCTAAGGAGCTATCTCTCATGGCCAAGCTCTTAAGTACAACCCATTAACACATTGGGAAACACGTGTGTGGCATACGAGGTCCCTCTGCGGGAAACCAAGTCACCTGAATATAAGGATATACGTACACCACTGGGCTACCGTGATAGTCCGTACAAGGCAGCATGTTGCATGCCAATCAGCCATTATGCAGATAGCACATCAGACGCGACTAGGGGGAGTAAACCATCTTGATGACACGAGGTGGTGTCATTCAGCACGAGCGCACAAGGTCATGTAAGCAAATGTGGCGACGCTCGTAATACAGAGTATAGCACAGATGTCAAGATTTCGCTACTATACGCTCTACTTCCAGCCTAGTAGCATGGTGCGCCCACCATGAAATGCCCCAACGAGCTTATCGTTATGCATTACTCCCTCAAAGAACGACAGATACCCAGCCCAAGTCACGATGAATAAACGGCATAGTGACATCTACGCCATAAAAAGCGATATGAATTATCATGGTTCTTCAGTACACGAAGAACAATGACGTAATCCTCAACATAAAATACTGAGAATAGATATCGGATGGGAATGAACAAAATACGGAAAGACCAATGAAGGCTCAACTATTTCGGAGTGTAATTTCTACCTTGGGCAGGTACTTTTGTAGTTAATCCTCGTATCAGCAAGTTTTGGGCCACAACCTCCCTCTCTGTGCCCAACTGTAACAAAAACGCTCAAGGTGTTATAGATTTCGCACGTAAGCTATAGGTTCTATCTACACACAGACGGATCACATGGGGTTGAAACAGTTGACAGTGAGCTATACGATGGCGTACAATGCGGCAGAAAGTAGCTTTGAACGGTGATTTTTCGCCGTGCCCAAATTCGTAAGGATATATGGTTATGCAGAGGCTCTCCAGCGCCGAGATTCGCCAACGATATTTGTCCTTTTTTGAAGCACATGGTCATACAAATGTCCCAAGCGCCTCATTAATTCCCGCAAATAACCCAACATTGCTGTTTACCAATGCCGGGATGGTGCCATTTGTCGATACCTTTTTAGGGCTCGAACAACGCCCCTATACCCGCGCGGTATCAGCCCAAAAATGTCTGCGCGTTTCCGGGAAGCACAACGATCTTGAAGAAGTTGGCCCCTCGCCACGCCACCATACCTTCTTCGAGATGCTCGGTAACTTCTCGTTTGGCGATTACTTCAAGGCAGAAGCCATTCCAATGGCGTGGAAGCTGCTAACCGAGGTGTTCGAGCTGCCGGTCGAGCGGCTCTGGTTCACGGTGTTCGA
Organism: uncultured Roseiflexaceae bacterium; assembly: GCA_937988885.1. Lineage (GTDB taxonomy): Bacteria > Chloroflexota > Chloroflexia > Chloroflexales > Roseiflexaceae > CALKHR01. The sequence goes on from CALKHR010000024.1 coordinate 1,726, forward strand.
GGGTAACGACCGCGTGCCCGCCGATACCGAGGCCGAGCAGCTTTGGATCAAGGCTGGCGCTAGCCCCGACCGCATTCTCCGCTTCGGCGAAAAAGATAACTTCTGGGTGATGGGCGATACTGGCCCCTGCGGCCCCTGCTCCGAGATCACGATGTACATCGGCGAGGATCTCAGCAAGATGTCAGCCGAAGGCGTCAACAGCGATGATCCCGATTACGTCGAGATCTGGAACAACGTGTTTATGCAGTTCGACCGCGCCACCATGAAGCCGCTGCCTCGCCCCTCCGTCGATACGGGCATGGGCCTGGAGCGCATGGCTATGGTGATGCAGGGCGTCCACGCCACCTACGACACCGACCTGTTCGTGCCGATCATCCAACGCACCATCGAACTGGCCGGCACCGACGAAAAGCACTACCGCGCCAATCTCTCGCCCTACCGCGCCGTCGCCGACCACACCCGCGCCATTACGTTCCTGATCGCCGATGGCATCCTGCCCGGCAACGAGGGCCGTTCGTATGTGCTACGCCGCATCCTGCGCCGCGCCGCCTACCAAGGGCGCTTGATCGGCCTCACCAAGCCGTTCCTGGCCGAAACCGCTGCTGTCGTGATCGACCAGATGGGCGAGGCGTACCCGTCATTGATCAGCCGCCGCCAGTTCATCCTCGAGTCGATCACCGATGAGGAGGAGCGCTTTGGCCGCACCATCAGCAGCGGCCTGATCAAGCTCGACACGCTCATGCAGCGCATGGCCAGCCAAAATGAGACGGTGCTCTCCGGCGAGGAGGCCTTCCGCCTCAAGGATACCGACGGCTTCCCGCTCGACTTGACTCAGAAGATTCTGGCCGAGAAGGGCATGACCGTCGATGAGGCGGGCTACGAGCAAGCGCTTGAGCAGCAGCGTCAGCGCAGCCGCGCCGCTACCCAATTCAAGCGTGGCGCCGAGGCCGAGGTTTGGGCCGAGATGGACCTGCCCGCCACCGAATTCACTGGCTACACTACCACCGTCGATCAGGGACGCGTGCTGGCGATCGTCGCCGATGGCGATGCGCTTAGCTCCGCGCAGGCTGGCCAATCCGTGCAGATCGTGCTCGACCGCACGCCCTTCTACGCCGAGAGCGGCGGCCAAGTTGGCGATAGCGGCGTGCTGATCGCGCCCGTCGGCAAGGTGCGCATCACCGATACGGTGCGGCCCATCCCCGGCCTGTCCGTCATGATCGGCACCGTCACCGAGGGCACGGTGGGAGTCGGCGATCAGGTCGAGGCCCGCGTCGATGCCGAGCGCCGCAACGACATTATGCGCAACCACACCGCCACGCACTTGCTGCACCGCGCCCTCCACGATGTGCTGGGCGATCACGCAACACAGGCTGGCTCGCTGGTCGCACCCGATCGGCTGCGCTTCGACTTCAACCAGCCGCGCGCGGTCACACCCGAGCAACTGCGCGAGATCGAACGACGCGTCAACGCCTGGATTCGGGCCGATACGATCGTCGAGTGGGAAGTGACCGACTACCAGGACGCGCTGAACCGAGGCGCGATGGCCCTGTTCGGCGAGAAGTACGGCGACCGCGTGCGCATGGTGACGGTTGGCTGCGCCGATAGCGACTCGCCGCACGCCCACGCCGATGCGCAGACGACGCTCATGTGCTCGCGCGAGTTGTGCGGTGGCACGCACGTGGCCCGCACAGGCGAGATCGGCTTCTTCAAGATCGTGAGCGAGAGCGGCGTCTCCAGCGGCGTGCGCCGTATCGAGGCACTCACTGGGACGGGTGCAGAAGCCTGGATCGAAGCGCAAGCGAACACCACCCGCGAACTCTCGGCTCGCCTTGGGGTGCCCGCCAACCAACTGCTCGAACGAATCGAGCACCTGCAAGCCGAACTCAAACAGCGCCAACGCGAGCTCGAAACGCTGCGGGCCCAAAACGCACGCGGCGCACTTGAAGGGCTGCTGGCAAACGTGCGCGAGGAGAACGGCCTGAAGTTCTTGGCCGCCCGCGTCGAAGCCGCCGATGCGAATCGGCTGCGCGAAATGGGCGATTGGCTCCGCGACAAGCTCGGCAGTGGCGTCGTGGTGCTCGGCACGGTGCTGAACGAGAAACCACAACTACTCACAATGGTCACTCCCGACCTGGTCAAACAGGGCTATCACGCTGGCAACCTGGTTCGCGCGCTCGCCCAAGTGGTGGGAGGCGGCGGTGGTGGACGGCCTGACATGGCTCAGGCTGGAGGGCGCGATATCAGCAAGCTCGATCAAGCGCTTGCCGAAGCGTATGCGTTACTTCAAGCGCAAGTAGCACGGTAACATAGTACTGGGTGGCACGGCTCGGCTGTGCCACCGGTAAATTCGCACCGGCTGCCCATACCTCAGGCCACCGGATGCCCACTCATGAGGTCATAGATCTTTACATCGCAGATTGCCTCATATGCAGCAAATTGACGGAGGGTTTGCATGGCGGAAGAATCGGCTCTAGTTTTTATCGCCCCTGAAGACAACCTCGATGAGATCGAACAGAAGATCCGCGCGGTTGGCAACAATACCATCGAGTTGCTTGTGCCCGATGGTACCGCTGTGCTTCAGGTGCTCGGTGGCTTTGCACGGCTACGACAATCGCTGGAGCCCGACAAGATCAGCCTATTGGTGATCAGTTCCGACGAAAAGACGCTGAATGCCGCACGTCTCAATCAATTCGAAACCATCAGCGTCCAAGGTGCACGGGTGGCCCCACCGCCACCAAGCTACGGAACAGCGCACAGCAGCAGCAACACCATAGTGCTCCCACGCGACGAAGAATCGCAATTCTTCGAGGCGCTCGACCAACTCCCGCAGGATCGCTACGCGGGTGAAGATGATGCCGATCTCTACGCCGCGCTCGACGACCTCTCGGATGTGATCCAGAGCACCGCATCGAGCCAACCCGCCGCACCACAAACCATGAGCCGCGACGACGAGTTCGCCGCATCGCTCGACGACTGGTCGATGGGCCTCGACGACGAGTACAGCCTCAATACCCAAGAGACACGCCGCGTCCCAACCGAAGCGCCACGCCGTCGCGTTCGTCCAGAGGACCTCGAACTCAGCGCCGAGGAGATCAGCCGCAACACGCCCTCATCGCGCCGCAGCGCGGCATCACGCCCACGCCCCTCAGCCCGAGCCGAGCGTGTTGATGACCGCTACGACGATCGCTACAGCAGCCGCACCACAGCGCGCAGCCGCTCTCGCGCACGCTGGGAGGACGATGAGGAAGATGCGTATTACGCCCCACGCCCGTGGTGGCGCAACCCCACGCTGATCCTCGTCCTCATCATGTTGGCGCTGCTGCTCATCTTCGCTATTTGGTTCTTCAGGCAACGCACAACCGTTGGCATCATACTGCCGGGCGGCGAGATAGTCTCGCAACCCTACACCAACGAAATATTCCCGATCGGCGCAACAGCCAGCACCGACACGGTGCAAGCCCGTGTCGTACAAGCCAACGCCGAATTTCAACTCCGTGGGGAAGTGCTGAACGAAACACTCAGCCCAGCCAGCGCGGCCCGTGGCACCATTACCATCATCAACCGCATCAACCAGGAGTTCCCGTTGCCGGCTGAGACCCAATTCGTCGCGATCAAAGAGGACGGCCAGGAGGTGCGTTTCCGGCTTGAACAGCCGGTCACCGTGCCTCCCGCCACTACCAGCACCAGCCTGACGGGCACCAGCACCACCTTCGGCCAGATCGAAGCCACCGTCGTGGCGCTCTCGGGTGGCGCCGCCTCGAACGTGGGCGAAAACACCATTCAGCAGATTATCCTGCCCGGCCAAGAACCGATCTTCAACAATACCGGCAACCTTGGCTTCCTGAACGGTCCGATCACTGGCGGCGAAGATCTGCCACAACGGATCGTCACCGAAGCGGAGGTCGAACGTTACCTGAGAGAAGGGATCATCGGCCTGTACAACGCGGGCCTCGATGCTCTGCGCAACCAAATCGATCCCTCAGAGGACATCGAGCAACCCCTGATCTGGCCGAGCCTCAACGATTTGGGCAAACCGGAATTCTACGAGATCTCCGTGGACCCACCCAACGGGCAGGAGGTTGACCCGAACAACCCAGTGTTCACCATCACCCTGCGCGCCTCGTTCAGTGCGCTAGCAGCGCCCAAAAATTTATCAGTCAGGGCACAACTGGAGAAGCCCGTAGTGGTTAATCACTTCCTCAGGCAGAACATCTGCCCGACGGGTTCCGAAATAGGCGTCAAATTAGAACATTACCAGTGGGATGGCCAAAGCCTCACTGGCGATGGCATTGTCTCCTGTACGCCTAGTGAGACCCTGACAGCCGATCTTGTCTCAGCGGTGAAACTGGCGATCGCGGGAAAACCGTATGCCGAAGCCGTCGAGGCGCTCGATGCGCTTCAAGAGCGCGGAGCCATCGCAGGGTACGAGTTGCCCGAACGCAACAGCTTCCCCGCCTACGACTTCTTCCTAAACGTTACCGAAATTCGCTTGAGCGCCACAGCAACCCCCACCGAGGCCCCATGACATTCCACGACCTTGGCCGAATTATGGCGCTCGATGTTGGCGGACGGCGCATTGGCGTCGCGCTGAGCGACTCCACGCGCACGCTCGCCTCGCCGCTCACCACCATCCGGGCCGAACCACGTGCCCGCGCCCTCACTCAGATCGCCACACTGATCGCCGATTACGACGTGCACGAACTCGTGATCGGCCTGCCACTCACCCTCAGCGGTGAGATCGGGCCACAGGCGCAACTGGTGCAAGCGTTCGCCGACGAACTGCGCGACAAAATCAGCATCCCCATGCACATGTTCGACGAACGGCTCACCACCGTCGCCGCCGAGCGCATGATGCAGGAGCTTGGCATCAAACCCGAGCGCCGCAAAGAGCGTATCGACGAAGTGGCTGCCTCCATCATCCTGCAAGACTACCTCGACACACAGCGCGAAGAACCACGCATCCCCCACCACGAATAAACGCGGGAGCGTCCCCGCGTTCATCTCGCCAATCGGTAAGCAGTTTGTTTTGGGGAAGAAAGCGCAACCGCAACGTGATCGCCCGTCGCTGCGGGGCAACCCCGTCGTGTGGAGCGTTGGCCCGGCGGGCGGGGAGCGCCGAAACGCGCCGGATTCCCGCCCAACAGCCGTGCCACACCCTATCGAGGAGCCACAAACAACCCGATCGAAGCGCTCGTCAGTGTCGATCCATTCGTAGGATCCAACTCCAACAACTCGACCGTGATATCGCCACCGATTGGCGGCTCTGTAAACATCAGCGAGGCGTTAAACGTGGAGCCTCCGCCGTTGCGCACCACCTCAAAGTTGCCCGAGCCGATCACCGCATTCTGCGCGTTGTAGATGCGGTACGTCAACTGACCGCCCGCCGGATAGCGCGTCGTGCGACCCGTCAGCACAACCGGACTGCCCACCTGCGTGCCGGGTGGCGGAGTATCGATCAAGATCTGCGCCTTTGGCGGCGGTGCCACATACAGCGTAATCTCCGCGCTCGCATTCTGATCGCTGAGGATCACCCGAATATTGCCGCCGTTCGCAGGCTCGCTGAAGTAGATCGACGCATTAAAGCGCCCGCGCCCACCAACAACACCATCAACAGGCAACGTGCCAATACCGATCTGCTGGCCGTTCGCATCCAACACGCGGTACTGCAACAGCCTGCCGGAGGGAAACTGATTCAGATCGCCCGTCAGCACCGCAGGGCTGCCCACCTGCGTGCCAGGCGCCGGTGTGTTGATGCGGATCGCCTGATACTGCGCCAACACATCAAGCTCAACGGCTTGGGCGCCGTTCACCGAACCATCGGCGTTCATATCGGCGATCTCAACGCGGATACGCCCACCATCGCGGGGCACTTGGAACACCAACGACGCATTAAACGTCGCGCCCTGCCCAGGCTGACCAGACACCGGGAACGTGCCACCGCCGATCTGATCGCCGTTCGCGTTGAAAATGCGGTACGCCAACGTGCCACTGCTCGGGAAGCGCGCGGTGCGCCCCGTCACCACCACCGGGCTGCCCACCAACGTGCCAGCCGAAGGCGTATCGATCATCACATGCTGGGCGAGCGGCGCCACAAACAGGCTGATCGAACTCGTCGCATACTCCTGATCGAACAGTTCGACGCGGATCGTATCGCCGTTGCGAGGCAGATCAAAAAACACTTCGCCCACAAAACTGCGTGGCAACCCGTTCGGCCCGCTCACAGGGATAGAGCCAGCGCCGATCTGCCGCTCCGCGCTGTTAAAGACGCGGTAACCCAGCGTGCCATCGGCGGTGCCGCGCGCAGTGCGCCCCGTCAACACCACCGGGCTGCCCACCTGCGTACCGGGAGCCGGCGTATCGATCGAGATCGACTGATACTGCGCATCGACAGCTAATTCGAGCGTTTGCACAGCGGCCACAGCAGCCGGCACATTCGAGCGCTCAAAGATCTCCGCCCGAATAATGCCACCATCCTGCGGCAAGCGGAACGACAATTCAGCGGAGAAACTGCCCGGTTGCCCAGCCTCGCCGTTCACCGGGAACACGCCTTCACCAAGCAACGTTCCGTCACGCTCAAGGATACGATAGTTGAGTTGTTGATTCTGAGGCAAACGGGCCGTGCGCCCAGTGATCACCATTGGGCTGCCCACCAAGGTGAGGCGCGGTGGCGAATCGAGAATGATCGCCTGGGGTTGAAGCGTCAGTGGAGTGGCATCACTCGAAACGATCACCGTCGATTCCGGTGCGCCAGTAGCAGCAGCCTCGGCAGGGGGATAGCCTTCGGCGAGAGGCAAGTAGTTTGGCGTAGTGCCAATACTTGTCGGAGTCTCTTGGGATGCGGTTGTTCCAAGGCTACAGGCAGCCAAAAACCCAGCCAAGCACAGTGCCGCCACCAGCCGAAAACAAGAGCTTAGCATCTTGAAACGGAGACAAGTCATGGCAGCTTCTCCCGTATACGTAGAGCATAATACGGTTGCTTGATATGCAAAGCACATCAATGCAGAGAGGACAAACACATTATACAAGAAGAACGGGGATGGAGCATTACTCCATCCCCGCCGCTATTTCGAAGTCCGTTCCAGACCTACGAATGACCCTCATCGCCAGCGGGCTGCTGACCGGGCACCTCGCCATGGCCGCCTGCGGTAGCGGGTCGGCCCAGCAAACGCAGCGCCGCATCGGCCACCGCGCCCACAGTGAGGCCGTAGTGCTCGTAGATCTCCTTGTACGGCGCGGAAGCACCGAACTGCTCGATGCTGATCACCTTGCCCGCATCACCGACCCAGCGGTGCCAGCCCAGGCCCACACCCGCCTCGATCGAGACGCGCGCGCGCACACTCGGCGGCAACACCTCGTCGCGGTACGACTGCGGTTGCTGCACAAACAGTTCCCAGCTCGGGAAGCTCACCACGCGGGCCTTCACGCCCTGCTTGGCCAACTCCTCCTGCGCCTCCAGGATCAACGACACCTCCGAGCCACTCGCCATCAGGATCACGTCCGGCGTGCCCTCGGAGTCGCGCAGCACGTAGGCGCCCTTGCGCACGCCCGCCGCCGAAGCCAACACGCTCTGATCGAAGATCGGCAACTTCTGGCGCGAGAAGATCAGCGAGGTCGGCGCGTGGTTGCGCTCGATCGCTATCTGCCACGCCACCACGCTCTCGTTCGCATCGCCGGGGCGCAGCACCACCATATTCGGAATAGCGCGCATCGCCGCCAGATGCTCGACGGGCTGGTGCGTAGGGCCATCCTCGCCCAAGCCGATGCTATCGTGCGTAAAGACGTAGATCACGGGATGGCCCGATAACGCCGACAAGCGCACCGCGCCGCGCATGTAGTCCGAGAATGTGAAGAACGTGCCGCCGTACACGCGCACACCGCCGTGAGCGGCCATACCGTTCAGTATCGCGCCCATGCCGTGCTCGCGCACACCGAACCAAATATTGCGGTTCGTCTCGCTGCCGGGCTGGAAGCTCAAATCGCCCTTGGTCGACATCTCGTTCGAGGAGGCCAAGTCGGCAGAGCCACCGATCAGCCAGGGGATCTTCGCCTTCAACGCCTCAAGCGCCTTGCCCGAAGCCTGGCGCGTCGCCAGTTCGCCATCGGCAGGCGAGAACGTCGGCAGATCGCTGTCCCACCCCTCCGGCAATTCGTTCGCAAAGGCCAGCTTCAACTGCGCGGCCTCGGTGGGGAAGGCGGCTGCATACGCCTCGAAGCGCTGCTGCCAGGCCGCCTGCAACTCGGCACCGCGCGTGCCCAATGCGCGCATATGCTCCAACACCTCGCCTGGCACCACAAACATCGCGTCGGGGTCCCAGCCGAAATACTCCTTGGTCTTGCGCAAGTTCTCGGGGCCGAGCGGGCTTCCGTGCACTTTGTTCGTGCCTGCCAACGGGCTGCCGTAACCGATCACGGTGCGCACCGAGATCAGCGAGGGGCGCTCGTCTTGCTGCGCCTCTCGGATGGCCTGCTCGATCGCGTCGAGGTCGTTGCCATCCTCCACGCGCGAGGTGTGCCAACCATACGCCTCGAAGCGCTTCAGCACATCCTCCGTGAAGGCCAGGTCCGTCGGGCCATCGAGCGAAATCTTGTTATCGTCGTAGAGATAGATCAGCTTGCCCAGCTTCAAGTGACCAGCCAGCGAAGCCGCCTCGGAGGCTACACCCTCCATCACATCGCCATCGCTCACGATCGCGTAGGTGTAATGGTCGATCAGCTCGTGGCCGGGGCGATTGTAGGTGGCGGCCAAGAAGCGCTCGGCGATCGCCATGCCCACGCCGTTCGCCAAACCCTGGCCGAGCGGTCCGGTCGAAACCTCGACACCCGGCACCAAATGGCTCTCGGGGTGGCCCGGCGTCTTGGAACCCCACTGACGGAAGCGCTTCAGGTCGTCGAGCGAGAGATCGTAGCCCGTCAAGTACAACAGGCTGTATATCAACATCGAGCCGTGTCCAGCCGAAAGGATAAAGCGATCGCGATTGATCCAGTGCGTATCCTGTGGATTGAAGCGCAAGAAGCGGCTCCACAGCACATACGCCATCGGTGCAGCGCCCAACGGCAAGCCCGGGTGGCCGGAATTAGCCTGCTGCACTCCATCAATTGAGAGGACACGGATCGTATTGACTGCAAGTGTATCAAGCTCAGTAAAAGCCATAGTATCTCGTTTTGGTTTTCACGTCCTCACAAAGGCTACGCAAAACCCAAAACAGCTCCTTTCTATTGGCGGCTATTCCAATCGGCTAGGAACTGGGCGATCCCTTTGTCGGTGAGCGGATGCTTCATGCTCATCTCAAGCACCTTGAAGGGGCAGGTCGCAATATCCGCACCTGCTAGCGCACTCTCCACAATATGGCGTGGGTGACGCAGCGAGGCCGCCAACACTTTCGTCTGAATATTGTGTTGGCGATAGATCTGCACAATCTCACGAATGAGCGTCATGCCCTCAACGCCAGTATCATCGACACGGCCAATAAATGGGCTGATGATAAAAGCACCAGCGCGAGCCGCGAACAATGCCTGATTCGCATTGAAACACAACGTGACATTTGTGCGGATATTCGCCTTCGCGAGTTGATACACCGCTTTCAAACCTTCGATCGTGCTTGGAACCTTGATAATCACATTGGGATGCCACTGCGCGTACTCGTGACCCTCACGCACCATACCCTCGGCATCGAGCGAAATCGTCTCAGCGCTGATCGGGCCATCCACCAAAGAGGCTATCTCCTGAATCGTCGTTCGAAAATCGGCACCCTTCTCACGCGCCATCAGGGTGGGGTTCGTCGTCACGCCACTAATAATGCCCCAACTTGCTGCCTCACGAATTTCGTTAATGTTGGCAGTGTCGATGTAGAGTTGCATGACTCACACTCCTTGCGTCTATATTGTCCTAATTGGTCAAATCAATTAGGAATCTGCAGATGATAAGCCGTGGTGATTATGTTGGCAACAGCGGTGTATGCATAGGATTATAACACGTTGCTTTCATCACTCGTAAAAGGCATCATTTAGGCACAACAGTGTTATGTTTCCCTGCACATTTTGGTTGAAAACATTTCATCTTTCAACCTTTTCTTACATCGCAAGAAAAACGAAAAGTACCTTGCTGCCGCAGACGAAAGCTGATTTGATAGCGCCGCCATTCAATGGATCGAGCAGGGCATGCAAAAGTTGACGAAAAATGATAAAATAGAAGCATCTATCAACCACTATCGTCCGAACCAAGGAGGCAACGCCCATGATCAGCCAGCGCATGAAACAACTTCGCCAGGCGCGAGGCATGTCGCTTGGCGACCTTGCGGCAGCCTTAGACGGCGCAGTCACCAAACAGGCGCTCTCGAAGTACGAGCTTGGCAAAGCGCGCCCCTCGCCCCGCATGCTCACGCAACTTGCGCGGGTGTTTGGCATTCAGCCGAGCCAACTGCTCGCCCCGCCAACCTTCACCATCGAGATCATCGGCTATCGGCGGCGCGCCACGCTGCCCAAGCGCGAACAAGCTCGCCTCGAAAGCCAGATCGCCGAAACCCTCCTCCAGCGCGTTCAACTGCAAGATCGGCTGCAACTCGCTGCTAGTAGCACCATCGCCATCCAATCGTTGCCGATCACGCAGGTGGCCGAGGCCGAACAGGCCGCCGAGACGCTGCGCGAGACGTGGGAGCTTGGCAGCGAACCGCTCGCCAACCTCACCGCCACGCTGGAGGATCATCACGTCCATGTGCTGAATATCGACGGTGACGCACGCTTCGATGGCATCGCTGCCGTGGCCCGCGACGAAACAGGTCCGCGCGCCGCTGCGATCATCTGCGATCACAAAGCCTCCGGCGAACGCCAACGCCTCAACCTCGCCCACGAGCTAGGCCACCTCGTACTCGATGTGAGCGCATTGCCCGCCGAAGAGATCGAGGCCTCCGCGTTCCGCTTCGGTGCTGCGTTGCTAGCCCCCGCCGCTCATATGCGCCAACAGATCGGGGAACGCCGGAGTCATCTCACCACTGAGGAGTTGTTGTTGCTCAAGCAACACTTTGGACTCAGCATCCAAGCGTTGCTGCGCCGCATGTGCGAGCTTCAGATCATCACCGAAACGTACTACCGACAATGGCAGATCGACATTAGCCGCCTGGGATGGCGCAAACAGGAGCCGAACGAACTCCCGCGCGAAGAACCGACATGGCTGCGGCGTCAACTGCTGCGGGGCATCGCCGAAGAGTTGCTCACTCCCGACGAGGCCATCCAACTCGATCCGAGCCTCGCCAACAGCCCACTGCTCCCGCGTCGGGCGGCGCTCGCCCTCTCGCTCGCCGAGCGACGACAACTGCTCGCCGAACAAGCCAACCAACTGGCCGCTACGTATACTCCCGATCCCGATTGGCAAGCCTTGCAGGGAGACGACATCGTTGACGACTACTAAAGCACCAAGCATCGTACCACAACGAAGCGAGATTTGGCTAATCAATCTCGATCCTACGGTTGGCTCCGAAATCCGCAAGACTCGCCCGGCGATCGTTGTCAGTGCCGATGCGGTAGGCGTGCTGCCCGTCAAACTGATCGTGCCGCTGACCAGCTGGAACGAAAGCTACCGCGACAAACTGTGGCTCATCGAAGTCACCCCAACCCGCACCAACGGCCTCGCCAAGCCCTCCGCCGCCGATGTGCTGCAACTGCGCTCCGTTGCGCTCGAGCGCTTCATCTCTCGCATAGGCCGCATGCCAGCCAGCCAAATGAACGAGATCGCCGCTGCGATTGCGCTCGTCGTCGAACTTCAAATATAACAGATCGCATCACTATCAACATCAAGATAATTTTACAGATGGGATAAATATGCAATAAGGGCTTGATGCTATTCTTGCCTCGGCAGACAACAGCTTATCGGGAAACTGATAATATGATGAGAAAAAACATCAGAAGATCTCAAACCCTTGAATTACTCGCAGATTTGTGCTAGAATAACTTTGCATAATATTATAAATGATTATCTACAGAAAGCCGGTAGGAAGTGAACGATACACTTAGCCTGCTGATGTCCACGGCCCGCAAGCAGCGGTACCTTACATTTGCACAGGTTTTGGAACATATCCCTCGGCCCGAGCAAGCACCCGACCTCCTCGAACGCCTCTACATGCATTGTCAAGCCGAATCAATCACGATCTACGCAGAGCCACACGTTTCACCCTCCTCCGACGATGATGCCGAAGAACCTCCAGAGCCAGATGAACTCGATGCCGAGCTTGAACAAGAAGGGCTCGATATCAATGATCCAGTCCGGCTCTACCTCCACGAAATAGGTCGCGTTAAACTCCTCTCCGCTCAAGAAGAAATCATCCTTGCGCAACAGATCGAACTAGGCGATGCCGCCGCCGAGCACCTGCGCCGAGGCAACTACACTCCCCAAGAGCGCATCCAACTCCAACGCGCTGTCTACGAGCGCGACAACGCCCGCGAGTACCTGATCCGCGCCAATCTACGCTTGGTCGTCTCGATTGCCAAGAAATACCTAGGCCGTGGCCTCTCGTTCCTCGATCTCATTCAAGAGGGGAACTTGGGCCTGATGCGCGCCACCGAAAAGTTCGATTACCACAAAGGCTTCAAATTCTCGACGTATGCCACCTGGTGGATACGCCAAGCGATCACCCGCGCCATCGCCGATCAGAGCCGCACAATTCGGCTTCCCGTCCACGTTGGTGAAACGATCAGCCGGATTAAGCGCACAAGCAGCAAGCTTCAGCAGCATATGGAGCGCGAGCCAACCCCCGACGAAATCGCCGACGCGATGGATATGCCGAGCGAGAAGGTACGGCGCGTGATCAACGTATCGCGTCAGTCAATTTCGTTGGAGACACCAGTAGGGAGCGAGGGGGATTCGGTTCTTGCCGACTTCATTGAGGACAACCACGATACCGCCCCAATCGAGCAAGTAGCGACACAGCTACTGCGCGAACAACTCAACGTTGCCCTGGAGAAGCTTCCCGAACGCGAACGCAAAATCATTCAACTGCGCTACGGGCTCTACGATGGTCAGTATCGCACACTTGAGGAAGTAGGGCGCGAATTTGGCATTACGCGTGAGCGAATCCGCCAAATCGAGGCCAAAGCGTTACGGAAGCTTCGACACCCACATTATGGGAGGCACCTGCGCGGCTACCTTGAGTAGCGCGTAGTAGCGCAGGTTACAACGACAACACCTGCATCAACAGCACCCCCATCGTTGCGCCGATAACGAGCACACTCATCAGACCGACCGGGGCATCGAGGGGGTGCGTTGAACGGGGCCGACGCACAAACACCATCGCGCCCAGCAGTGTCGCAGGCAACGCCAGCGCGCCGCCGAACAGCACCAGCGAGACCACACCAGCCCCCACAAACAGGCTTCGCAAACGGGCCTTACCGGCCTGTGCAATCTCTTTCGCACACGGATCAAGCCAAATCATCACCGCGATCGGCGTGGCAAATGCGGCCACCACATATGCCGCCAGGCAGAGAGCCAGCGTCGCGGTTGGTGAGGCCGCCAGGCTCCACACCTGGTCGCTCGGCAGCACCAAGCCCAAGCCAATCACCAATGTCACAATGTGGATCAGTTGATCGAGCAGAAACGGCACAATCGGCGGGCCAGCGACCATCGAGCCGTAACGCACCTTCCACCAATCGGTGAGCGTATGCACAACGGTGATCCCCAGGATCAGCGGCCAAAGGGCTACCACGCTCGCTTCGAACAGCGGCAGAACAGCCATACAGACCAAAACAATTGCGCCATGAATGAGAAGGCCATCCCAACGCTGTTTGCGAGCCACTAACCAGCTCGGCTGAAACATGAAATCAGCCGCTAAATGCGCTAACAGAAATAAATAAAACATTGTATCCCCCCCTTGGCAACCTCATTTCGGTGCCTAATGCTACTCAAAAAGCCGTGCACCCAACGATGCGACTTTTTGAGGTGAGTATTATAGCCACTGCGTTCAGCGCCTGCCATGAGAAATGGTGCGTCACCATTGCTCCAAGGCTGTTTCGAGCCGTTGCAGATTTGGTACGCTCACCTGCGTGCGTTCAACCCGTATCAGTTGCTGATCGCGTAGCATGGATAGAACACGGTTCACTGTCTCGCGCGTGGTGCCCGAGAGGCTAGCCAGATCGTTTTGCGTCAGGCGCAGATTGATGCGCGTTTCACCAGCCTCAGACACGCCGTAGGCCGCAGCAAGTTGTAGGAGTTGATACACAACGCGCCGTGGTGCCGAAATGCTCCCTAGTTGCTCGGCCTGTTGTGTGGTACGACGCAAGCGCAGTGCCATCGCCTCCAGCAGAGCGGCTGCGATCGAAGGACATGCCTCGATGGTGTGCAAGAAGGCATCTCGATGCAGCGTAAGCGTGGAGGTCGGACACATCGCCTGCGCGCTTGCCGAACGGGGTTGCCCATCGAGCAACGCTAGTTCGCCCATAAAATCGCCATCTCGGAAGATCGCGATCGTCAGCTCTTGTCCGGCTTCGCTCAGCGTAAAAATGCGCACTTGGCCCTGAATGATGATGTATAATACCCCGCCCAACGCGCCCTGATGAAAGATCATCTCTCCGCGCTCGAAGCTTTGCATTCCCACACTAGCCGCTAAAAAGGCTAGATGATCGGCCTCAAGACGGGCAAAAGCAGGTACCTTTTGTAGAAGTTGACGCTTGTCCATCATGCTGCCTCTTACGCCTTCGATCGCCTGTGACTGCATTATAGATGATCGATATTTCCAGTTCTATGATCGTTATCACGCTTCTGCGTGCAAAAATTCTCTAATCCTAACCTCGGTCGTGAACATGCTCCCGTTTGGCAATCAGGCGTTGGTCTGGTATGATGTACGGCCATGTTCTGGACAATCTCCGACCTACACTTATCCTTCGCCCGCCCGAAGCCGATGGACATATTCGGCGATCGCTGGAAGAATCATCCCGAGCGTATCGCAACGGCTTGGCGTGCGCGCGTGCGCAACGACGACACGGTGCTGATCGCTGGCGACATTTCGTGGGCAATGAAGATCGAGGATGCGCTCGTTGACCTAGAGTGGATCGCGCAATTGCCCGGCCAGAAGGTGATGATTCGCGGCAATCACGATTACTGGTGCCCACGAGGCGTAGGGCCGGTTCGTCGTCGCTTGCCCCCCACCCTCAGCATCCTCAGCGCCGATGCGATGATCGTCGATGATGCAGTTGTCTGCGGCACACGGGGCTGGATCACGCCCGAAACGACGGGTTTCTCGGCCAAAACCGACGAGCCGATCTACAAGCGCGAGCTCGATATGCTCGATCGGGCGCTGGCAGCTGCCACCAAGCTCGCAGAAAACAGCAAGCCGATCATTGTGTTGCTGCACTATCCGCCATTCGTCGAGCGCCGACCAACCGAGTTCGCCCGTCGCATCTGCGCCGCCGGGGCCGCCGCCTGTGTCTACGGGCACCTGCATCGCCCACAGGATTGGGCACATGCCACGCAGGGCGTTATCGAGGGTGTCGATTTCCAGCTCACCTCGTGCGATTACCTCAGCTTCGGTCCTGTGGCTGTGCGTGGCCTCAAACGCGCCCAACCGACCGTTTAGCCGTTATTCCCACTCAGCACGCTGTGCCAGGCCCAATGCGTACTCCGGCCACCATTCTCCAGCGCGTGGCCCACCCTTGCAGGTGCCATCCGATTCGCCCGGACCTTTCACCCACAGGTAGGCATCGACCAAGGGGCTATCGGTCTCGGTGGTGGGAGGCGTGCCGAGCGCCCGTCCCGGCGGGTTGCACCAGTTCTCGCCCGTGGGATCCTCGGAGACGGGTAGCGGACCCAAACCGTTGCGGCTCGTATCGATCACAAAATGAATCGGCTTCTCGGCGTTGATCGTCTTGGCGATCATCGTGCCGTAGTTGATCGTGTCGGAGGTCTTGATGAAGTTCGAGACGTTCAAAGCGAAGCCAGCCGCCAACTCCACCTTCACGCGCTTCAGGCGATCGGCCATCTCGGCCACCGACACCCACTGCGCGTTGCCAGCGTCGATATACACCGCCGTGTGCGGCAGCGTCGTGAGCTGCTCGACCGCATAGCTCAGCAATTCGTAGCGGATGCGCTGATTCTCGGGCGTCAGACAGGTGATGCCCGCCAACGCATCTGGCTCCAACACCACCACCGCAGGTTGGTCGCCGATCCCAGCCGCGAAGTCGTCGATCCAGGCGCGGTACCCATCCGGCGAATTGACTCCGCCACTAGAGTACAGCCCACAATCGCGCGCTGGAATGTTGTAGGCCACCATCACGGGCAAGGCACCCGCCTCGCGAATCTGGCGGATGCGGGCCGCCACCTCGCTGCGAATATCCTTGTTCCAATCGCCAAACCAATCGGCCTTGGAATGGCGCGCGATCTTTTCGAGCATCGCCGCATCGTCGGGGCGAGTTGAGCGCCACGCATCGATCTGACGCTGGGCATGCGAGTACGGATCAACGAACCAGCGCGTCTCGGCATTCAACAAGCGCGGGCCAACTGCGATAGAGGAATCGGGCGTGGGAAGGGCGGGCGAAGGCGTAGGCGCTGCCGTGGGAGGCACCGTTGGCGATGGTATCGGCGTTGGCGGCACATTGGTTGGTTCAGCAACCGTCACCATACCGCACCCCACGAGCAGGCTGGCCAACAAGCCCAATAGCCAATGAAAGCCCCGCATCTTTCACTCCTTTTTGGCATACGCACCAAACTTCCCACATAGACTAACCGTTACATTATGTCTATCTGCACAGAGTAGCCGAAGGAATCGCAATGGGCTAGAGCGTTGTACCGAGCATCTGCTCGAAGCCATATGCCTTGTTCAATTGTCGAGTGATGACTTGGACGAATACGAGGACGAGGATAGGATTCTGAACCACAACGCCGAGCGCCCAGGCGATCTGCAACAGTTCAGGATAACTGACGTTCGTAAAACAGACTGAGCGGATCGGGGCGATAGTCGCCGAACGGCTCGATCCGCCGGAAACCGAGATTCTCGTACAAGTTGATCGCCGCGTGCTGATAAATGCCAGTTTCGAGCCGAAGCGTGTTCACGCCCTGCGCAAGCGTGTAAGCCGCCAAATGCTCCACCATCCGCTTGGCCAAACCCATGCCGCGAAACTGCGGGCGCACGTACATGCGCTTCAGCTCGCCGTACTCGGAGCCGAACAACTTCACGCCGCCGCACCCAGCCGGCTGCCCATCCACGCGCGTCACAAAAAACGCCACACCCTGCTTTAGCAACTGCTCGACATTCAGGCCGTGACGACTCTCACTTGGATACCCCGGCGCCAACGCCTCTTCTAGCTCCGCGATCAGGGCCATCGCTTCCTCAGTATCGGGACGCTCTGCTGAAATAGTAACAGACATGCCAAACTCCCCAGAGGTTCAGGCAAAACACGCGCGATAGAGATCAAACCGGAGGACATTTCTGCGGAGTATAGCATGAATTTGAGAGTACAAAAAAGTAGCAAATTCGTGCTAAAATTTACTGGACAAATGGCCGTTTTAGCGGTATAATATGCCATGTTTGAGATATTATTGACGAGTAACACATCCGGTCATTCGGCGGCGTAGAATGCCGCCGATGATCATGTTTGGAGGCGAATATGGAGATCGGGATCGTCCGGCCCGTCAGCATCAACGAGGAGATGCGCACGGCCTATCTGGATTATGCAATGAGCGTTATCGTGTCGCGGGCACTGCCCGACGCGCGCGATGGCCTCAAGCCTGTCCATGTGCGTATTCTCTACGGCATGTGGGACATGGGCATTCGCCATAATTCAGCCTATAAGAAAAGTGCACGTATCGTCGGTGATGTTTTGGGTAAGATGCATCCCCACGGCGATACCGCGGTCTACGATGCACTGGCCCGCTTGGCCCAGCCCTGGAACATGCGCTACCCGTTGATCGATGGCCAAGGTAACTTTGGCTCGGTCGATGGCGACCCACCCGCCGCGATGCGCTACACCGAAGCGCGCCTCTCCGCAATCGCTGAAGAACTGCTGTTTGATATCGATAAAGATACCGTCGATTTCCGCGATAACTTCGACGGTTCGTACCGCGAGCCAACGGTGCTCCCCGCGCGCTTGCCGAACCTGCTGCTTAACGGCTCGGCAGGTATCGCCGTGGGTATGGCCACCAACATCCCGCCGCATAACCTTGGCGAACTGTGCGACGCGATCACGTTGCTGATCGATAACCCCGATGTCACCATCGATGAGCTTATCAAGGTGATGCCCGGCCCCGACTTCCCGACTGCTGGCTTGATCTTGGGCACCGAGGGCATTATGAACGCCTATACCACTGGGCGTGGCCATATCACCCTGCGGGCTAAAGCGCATATCGAGGAAGCCGCGCGCGGCGCCTACTACATCGTCGTGACCGAACTGCCCTACCAGGTCAACAAGGCGCGCCTGCAAGAGCGCATCGCCGAACTCGCCAAAGAGCGCAAGATCGAGGGTATCCGCGACGTGCGCGACGAGTCCGACCGCAGCGGTATGCGCCTGGTGGTCATCCTCAAACAGGATGCACAGCCGAAGAAGGTGCTCAACGCGCTCTACAAGCATACCCAGATGCAGACCACCTACGGCATCAACTTGCTTGCCCTGGTGCAGAACGGCATCCAGCCCCGCACGCTCACGCTCAAGCGCGCCCTGCAGGAGCATATCGATCACCGCCGCGAAGTCATTCGCCGCCGCACCGAGTTCGAATTGGCCAAGGCCCGCGCCCGCGCCCATGTCC
Source organism: uncultured Roseiflexaceae bacterium (assembly GCA_937988885.1). GTDB lineage: Bacteria > Chloroflexota > Chloroflexia > Chloroflexales > Roseiflexaceae > CALKHR01. The sequence continues at coordinate 20,444 of CALKHR010000024.1, forward strand.
TCGAAGGCCTCAAGATCGCGCTCGACAACCTCGACGAGGTGATCCGCACCATCCGCGAATCGCGTAACGCCGAGAGCGCCCGCAACAACCTGATCCGCAACTTTAAGCTGACCGAGATCCAGGCCCAAGCCATCCTCGAGATGCAGTTGCGCCGCTTGGCCGCCCTCGAACGCAAGAAGATCGAGGACGAGTACAAGGAAGTCATCAAGCAGATCGCCGAGTATGAGAGCATCCTGGCCGATCCTCGCAAAGTGCTCGACATTATCAAGCAGGATCTAGCGTACCTCAAGGAAAAATACAACGATGCCCGCCGCACCCGCATTATTGCCGATGCGAACGGCGAAGTCAGCGATGAGGATCTCATCCCCGATATCAAGGTGCTGGTCACGCTCACCGAGCGCGGCTACATCAAGCGCCTCCAGGCCGATACCTACCGCACACAGCGGCGCGGTGGGCGCGGCATCAAGGGCATGGTCACCCGCGAACAGGATGTGGTGCGCCATATCATCTCGTGCATGACGATGGACGACCTGCTGTTCTTCACAGATCGCGGCAAGGTCTACCAACTCAAAGCCCACGAGGTGCCGGATGCAGGGCGCACTGCCAAGGGTCTCCCGCTGGTCAACCTGATTTCGCTGGAGCCAGGCGAGCAAGTGACGTCGATCCTTGCCGTGCCCGATTTCGATAAGGCGCAATACCTGGTCATGGCCACCGTCAACGGCAAGATCAAGCGCACCCTGCTCAAGGAGTACAGCCAAGTGCGCTCGAACGGTCTGATCGCGATCGGCCTCGAGGAAGGTGATCTGCTGGGCTGGGTGGCGATGTCGGTCGGTCACGAAGACATTATGATGACCACCGCGCGAGGCCAGACCATCCGCTTCCATCAGGACCAAGTGCGCCCAATGGGCCGACCAGCCAGCGGCGTGATCGGCATCGCGCTCACCGAGAACGACCGCGTGGTTGGGATGGACTTGGTGCAGGAAAATGCATCGTTGCTTATCATCACCGCTAGGGGCTTTGGCAAGCGCACACTCGTCGATGAATACCCCGTCAAGGGTCGCGCTACCCAGGGCGTGATCACAACGCGCCTGCGCCCCGATGACGAGGTTGCCGTCGCACGGGTGGTGTTCGACAATAGCCTGCTCACCTTCATCACGGCGAGCGGCGTGGTGATGCGCACCACTGCCGATGGTATCTCGCGGCTCGGTCGCGCCACCCAAGGCGTCACCGTCCTCAACGTCAGCCCTGGCGACCGCGTGGCCGCCCTCTCGACCGAGGAGCTCGATGAGGACGAGATGCGCAGCGAGAATGTGATCATCTCGATGCAGGGTAACGGTATCGAGCCGTAAGGCCGTAGCAGCAACACAAAAGGCGCACCCGTTGCGGTGCGCCTTTTTTGATTCGAGTGTGGGAGAACCGTTACAAGCTATCAACAACCCACGCTTAATCGCGGGCATCGACAGTCGTCATAAACGGCTGGCCGAGCAAACCGGTCACCGCCATCTGCGACGGACGATTGCGGGGGATCAGCAACTGCTCGCCCTCGTTCTTGATCATCTCGATGAACACTTCCACGAACGCCGCGTCCCAATGCGTGCCGCGACCTTTCATCAGCACCTCGAACGCCTCCTCGGGCGCGCGGCCCTTGCGGTAGGCGCGATGCGAGGTCATCGCATCGAAGGCGTCGGAGATCGAGAGGATGCGAGCCTCCTCGGTGATCTGCAAACCACTGAGTTGGTTCGGATAGCCGCGCCCATCGACGCGCTCGTGATGGCACTCGATCACCGGGATCACATCGCGCAGTGACTTGATTTTGCGCAGGATGTCGGCCCCGATGGTGGGGTGCGTGCGCATTACCGCGAACTCCTCCTCGGTGAGCGGGCCGGGCTTGAGCAGAATATAATCGCGAATACCGATCTTCCCGATATCGTGGAGCAGCGCGCCGTAACGGATATGCTCGATCCGCTCGGGGCTCAAGTTCAACAACTCGCCAAGGCGCACCGAGTAACGCATCACCTGCTCGGAATGGCCCAGCGTGTACGGGTCGCGAGCATCGATGGCGGCGGCTAGCGCGCCGATCGTCTGCAGATTCTGCTCCTTCAACTGCTGGTACAAGCGACCATTATCCAGCGAGGCGGCGATCTGCGAGGCGCAGATCGCGAGCAGCTTACGATCGTCGGCGGCGAAGGCCGGCTGATCATCGTTGCGCGACAAGTGTAAGATACCGACCGAGCGATCGTTGGTGCGCAACACCAAGCACGCCAAATGCGAAGGTGGCGTATCGTAGCCGCCGATCAGTTGGGCGTGACCTCGCAGAATCGACTCCTCATCGAAACGATTACCGAGCGTGACCCGCTGATTAGCGGGGAGATCGAGCGAGGCGCGTCTGTGAGCCAACAGTTCGAGTTGATCGTCCTCGGGGTGAAGCAACGACAGCGAGAGCGCTGAGGGAGCGAAGCGCTGCCACAGCACTCGCACAATCTCGCGCACGGCGGTGGCCGTATCGAGCGTGCTTGTAAACGTTTGACTAAGGCTATAGAGAGCTACGATCTCGGAGAGGCGTTCCTTCTCAAGCCGAACGCGCCGCCATTCCATCGCACGGCGCACAGTGCGTTCGAGGTCATCGACGCTCACTGGCTTGGTCAGGTAATCGAAGGCACCGAGCTTCAAAGCCTCACGGGCGGTTTCGACAGTGGCGTGTGCCGTAAAAACGATCGTGTCGGTATCGGGGTAGCGCTCGCGCATCGCCTTCAATAACGCGATTCCACCCATCTGAGGCATTTGGAGGTCGGTAAAGACGAGATCGTAGTGGACCTCTGCGAGGCGTTCAAGCGCTTCGATGCCGTTTGTGGCCGATTGCACTTGATAGCCATTCATTCGCAGCAGTCGCACACAGAAATCGCGAACAGTAGAGTCGTCTTCGACAACTAATAATCGCGGCGGAGCTGAACTTGTTGGCTCGTTGATATCCGTCGCTTCCATACCAGGTTCTTTCTCTTGCACATACCTACCTCGCCATTTGACCAACGACAGCTAGCTGCTTGGGAAATAGGTGGCACAGCCGTGGGCAACATTATGCTGAGGCCGCACGACTTTCAAAGAACATCCGCACACGACGCTCGAGCTCTTCGAAGTCAAATGGTTTTGCAAGGTAATCGTTCGCACCGATTCGTTTGGCTTGTTTCTCAGTATCGGGGGTTCCAAAGGCAGTGATCATGATCACGTAGATCGATGAATGATCACGCCGAAGGGCCTGGATCAGTTCCATCCCATCCATACGGGGCATATTCATATCTGTGATCACAAGATCGCAATGGTGCTGGGAGAGCATGTCTAAGGCCATCAGGCCATCTTCGGCCTCTAAAACCACATAGCCACCATTGGTCAAGAGGAACTTGTAGAGTCGACGAGTTGCCGCATCATCCTCAACTATTAGCACGTGCGGCACAGAATGATCGGCAAGAGGTGTGCCGTTGGGATGGGACATGGAAGTTCCTCCGTATGGTTAGATTCTGTACAAGGCCAGGATCATAAAAACCACAGTACGCATATCTTACCACAAGAAATTGCCTTAAGTCACCTCTAAATTCGGTGAGAGCACCATTGTGAATGATCTGTCATCTAGCGCATTCATATCAGCGATACGCCGCTAGATCACGCTCCTCGATAGTAGGCATAAAGCGAGACATTTCGACCATTTTGAAGATCTTTTGATGATGTGGACTAACGTTCATCGCAAAGAGCTTATACCCCGATTTACGGGCCGATACAACAAATTTTAGCAGCGCAGAGATACCTGCCGAGTTGATAAATGCAACATCGGCGAAATCGAGCACGGTGATTGGGCGCATATCGGTGCAGGCGGCTTCGATTGCGGCGGCGGAGATCGCATCCACACTCGTGGTCGTGATATGCAGGACTGCTACATCGCCAAATTCTTCTCGATTGATTACTTGGTTGGTCATCGCTGATGTCCCTCCCGGTAGAGCCGTAGTGTCATAATTGTTCCCTGTTGCGACGAGCTGACCTCGCAATCATCGACGAGTGCGTTTATCAGGTACATCCCAAAACCACGGTGCATACCAGCCTCTAAATTCGTCTCCTCGACAACTCGCCGCCCAAAATCGATGCGCTCTTGTTCAGTGCCCTCGCCTTCATCGCGAATGCGCACCTCTAACTTCTCTTGGTCGAGCATAAAGACGACCTCGACCAATTTGCTGATTTGGCGACCGTTACCATGCTCGATGGCATTGTTGACAGCTTCGCTGACCGCCAACTTCAAATCTTCGATTCGATCAGGAGCCAGGCCGATCGCCTGACCGACTTCATCGGCGCTTGCACGCACCACGCGCTCAAAAACAGGATTGGATGGAATATTGACCAGCACGCGTTCCATGGAAACGTCCTTACTGAACAGAGAAAATGATACCCGAGCACTTACACCGACATCGCACATCCTACGTTATCGCGAGCACCATTTTCCCTGAACTAGGTGCTAACTCGCGACACTTGCGCCCTGCGCGCGCCGAGCGGCGATCGAAGGACGAAGCAACGTTTGGCGATCTTTATTGATCATATGGTCGTAACGCCGCAGGTAGGCCTTCCCAAGCGAGGTATTGCCGATCTGCAGGTAACAGGCCCCTAGGTAGTAGAGTGCTTGCGCATGATGGGGGTTACGGCGCAGCACCTTCTCGAATAGCGGGATTGCACGAGCCGGTTCCATCAGCTCTTTGTAGCAGAGGCCCAGCATAAAATTCGTCTCAATATCTTCGGGCCAGAATTCGAGCACCCGCGCAAACTCCTTGGCTGCCAAATCGTGGCGACCACGGCGAATGTACATATACCCAAGGTCGTAGCGCAACGAATGGGCATCGGGGGCCAACTCGACGGCTTTGCGCCACGCAGCCAGCGCCCGGTTCTCGAGGCCACTAGCGTTGTAGATAAAGCCCAACAGATAGTGCGCTTGCGCATCGCGCGGCATCAACTGCACGGCCCGCTCGAAGGCGCGGGCGGCGGCGGCATCCTTGCCCATATCGTAGAGCAGCTTGCCCATCGCCACGAACAGCCGACCATCGCCGGGGCGCAGCTTCGCACAGTCGAACAGCACTTGGTAGGCTTCCTTCACCTTGCGCTGCAGCTTGAGGATCGCGCTAATGCGCATGCGAGCCTCGACGAAGTATTTATCTTGCGGCGGGATCTGCTCGTACTCCTCCATGGCGCTATCGAGCCGCCGTGTGCGGGCGAGCAGGTTCCCGAGCATATAGCGCGCCTGGTGCTCCTGTGGCCGCCACTGCAACAGAGCGCGGTAGATGCGCTCGGCCTCCTCCTCATAGCCCTGCAACTTGAGGTCTTGGCTCAGCCGATAGTACCACAGCGCAACTTCTTCCTCGGAGCGATTGATCAGCACTTGATCTTCGTGCAGTTCGGGCGAGACGAAGGTCGGCTCGACGCGCAGCGCCTCTGTAAAGCAGCGCTGAGCGAGCTCGTGCGCGCCATGGCTCTGATGCATCAGACCCATGTAGTATCGTGGCTCTGCGGCCTGCGGGCGGGCGTTACAGGCCTGATCGTAGTGGATGTAGGCGCGTCCTGCATCGTCGATCTTCTGGTAGCAGCGCCCGAGCGAGAAATGCGCCTCGTAGAGCTTGGCGTTATGCTCCAGCGCCTCCTTGAAGGCTGCGATCGCTCGTTCGAGTTGGCCTTGAGCCGCGAACGCTACACCAAGGTTGTAGTGAGCCTCGGCAAGTTGAGGATCGGTCTGGACGGCCTCAAGGTATTCGCGAAGCGCGCCTTCCCAATCCTCCTGAAAGGCGAGTGCATTGCCAATGTAGAGGTAAATGATCGCGCGTTCCCGATCGTAGATCTGCGCTTGTTCTTCACCTTCCACATAAGCAGCGATCAGAGCCGCTTTAAAATGCTCGATCGCATCTGCATAAGCGGCGCGAAGATAGGCCCGAATACCTTGCCCGAAGGCGGCACCAAGGCGGGTCCCCGCCATAAAGCGTTCGCTCCCCGAGAAGGTATCCAGATCAAGTGGCATAAAATTGAGTGGTTCATTGACAATCATCGCTCGCTCCCGCCGTCCCGAGAACAAAGAACAGAAAACCGAGCACAAGAACATTTAGCAGGCGTTGTTCTAGGTTGGTTCTTTTTCGCTGTTCTCTATCTATATTCCTCAAGTGCTAATCGTAATTGACCATTCAGCTCGCGCGCCAAACCTCGGCCATAGCGCACCTGCGTGGTACGGACTATTTCGGGCAATACTTCAGCCCAAGCGCTCGCGGAACTACTCGACGGCAACGGAAGATCTTCCCAGAGTTGTGTCGCACGTTCGCGCCCTAACACTTCTTCCACTACGCTGAACAGTTCGGCTGGAAGCTCGGCCTGTCGCCGCCGTAGGATCACCATGGTAATATCATCTGCCTGATCTGCGCCACCCCAAAATCGTAGCTCGTGTAGTAATGTGGCTAAAAGTACTCGCGGCTTCATGCCTTCGTTGGCTTGTAGAACACCTTCGAGCCGTTCGTAGCCAAACATTTCGCCTTTGCTATTTGTCGCCTCAACCACCCCATCGGTATACAATAAAATTGTATCACCATGATCTAATGTACTACTAATTTCTGTATAATCGCTATCACCCATTACGCCTAAAGGCAACCCCGTTAACTCCATCTCATGAACTTGACCGTTGATGATAACAGGATAGTTGTGGCCTGCGTTCGCGATTCGTATACCACCGTTATGCGTATTCAGCATAACGTACAACATGGTCACCATGCCCTGCGGGATCTCGCTCAGCACCCCATTGTTGACCGCCGCCAAGGTTTGGCCAGGGCCAGCACCTCGCCGCGCTTCGTGGCGAAACACCGTCCGCGCGACGGCCATCCGCAGCGCTGCTGGTAGGCCTTTGCCCGAGACATCGCCGATCATCACGCCGTGCCAGCCATCCTTCAGCGGCAAAAAGTCGTATAAATCGCCGCCGAGATCGCGGGCAGGCAGCGAGGCCGCGCTGATCTCCCAACCGGGCAGACGAGGCACCGCTTCGAGCAGTAACCCTTGCTGAATATCGCGGGCCATTCGCAGGTCTTGCTCAATCTCTGCTTGACGCCGCTGCTCCTCGCTCACCTGCTGAGCAGCGTTGGGCGTCACTTGTGGCGCACGTCGCACACGATAATTACGCCAACTATGGCATAAGAGCGATGACTGAGTGTGACGATGCATATTATGGCGTACGAGACGTTTCATACTAATAAAGATAGTAAAAGGGCTTAATGCCCTTTTCCCTCGCAACTTATGGCACTTGCGGTAAGTATTCCAGGTGACGTTGACACGTTTCGCGCAACCAACCGATGGCAACCCCATCGATTAATGCCCCTGGCGGCCTACCATCGAGCTTCTGAAGCGTATTACGATACTCGCGCGCCGCTAAATTCAGGCGCCCCAAGTTCCGATACGCCTCCGCCAAATAAAACGATATCAGTGCGAGATCGGGGCGTAGGTAGCGCGCCCGCTCGAACTGATGTGCCGCAGATAGCCATTGCTCTTGGCGGCTGTAGATCAACCCCAGCAACGAGTAGGCTTCCTCATTGAGCGAATCGATCTCGAGCGCTCGGTGCAGTTCGGCCACTGCGGTATCTAACTCGCCACGATCGGCGTGCGCCCGTGCTGTTAGCGTCAGCGCGGCGCAAGCATAGATCGATTGTGGCGAAACTTGACTCAGTGCCTCAAGCGCCTCTGTAGCTTGGCCAACCTCCAGCAATTCTCGCCCACGTTGCAGCGCCGCCCGATCTGCAGCAAGCTGTGCTTGGTGTGACGCACTGCGCTCGTAAGCTTCCCGATATTCAGTACGACTTGAGCGGGAGCGCGGTTTCTGTTCGCCCTTGCCCGCTACACTACTTCCGGTCGTTTTGGTAGGTGTTGCTGTGTTTACTCGGCTCGCCTGTTTCTCTAAAGCTCGTGCTCTTGCTTGGCGAGTCTCGCGCTTCTGAGCGTCTTTTTTGCTCTCTTTGTAGTAAACGTACGATCCAGCTACTTCTCGCGATCGTAATCGATCAAAAACATTCCAAAGAGTCTCAGAAAACCCTAAAAACAGCAAACCGTTCTCTGGCAAGCACTCATAAAACCGCTCGATCAGTTTACGGCACGTTTCAAGTTGGAAATAAATTGTTACATTCTGACAAAAAATGATATCACTTTTTTGCACGTAGGGTGGAAACGCTTCGAGCAGATTGAGCGTCTCAAAGCGCACCAGCGAACGCACTCTATCATTCACAACATACGAATCGCCTTGGCGCTGAAAGTAGCGCGCCAGCAGATCGGCTGGCAGGTTACCGAGCGCGCGCCCTCGATACACACCTGCGCGGGCCTTGCGCAGCGCCGCCTCGCTGAGATCGGTGGCGATGATCTCGACGGGCCGTGTAAAAGGACGGCTCAGTGTCTCGAGCACCAAGATCGCCAACGAATATGCTTCCTCACCTGTCGAGCAACCCGCGCTCCAGATCCGCAGCGTCTCGCCAACCGGCTTCCGTTGGTGCAATTCGGGCAACAACACATCGCGCAGCGCCTGGATATGCGGCATATTCCGAAAGAAGAACGTCTCGTGATTCACCACGAGTTCCGCGAGCTGATGAAGCTCGGTTGTGCTGTTCTGCAATAGGCGGGTATACGACTCCAAATCAGTGTTGGTAGCCTGTAACCGCTGCATGACGCCTTGTTCAAGCACCCGCTGACGAGCACTATCGAGATAGACGCCGCTAAATTGAGCCAGCAGATCGCGCATTTGGCTGAACTGCTCGGATGTTAGCAGCATTGGCCGCCGATGCAAGCCACCGATAGTGGGTTGTGTCGATGTAGATTGTGGCTCGTCTTGTTTCATGCTCATACTTGAGCGTCACTCCAAACTGAGTGTTTATTTTCGCATGGGTACGGCTGTATGCCCATTCGCAACGATCTCAGTGATGCGCGTGACCATCTGCGCAGGCGATAGCACCTCGGTAGCAGCGCCAAGCTGTATTGCGGCACGTGGCATACCGAAGATCGCGCAACTCGCCTCGTCTTGGGCGATCGTGAAGCCACCCGCCCGCCGGATTGTCAGCATCCCGTACGCTCCATCGCGACCCATACCCGTCAGCAGCACTCCGATACCGCGTGGACCGAACACCTCCGCTGCAGCCTGCATTGTGACGTCGATCGCCGGTCGCTGGATGAGCAACGGGTTATCGCTCAGGTGAATGGTGCAGGCAGGTGTGATCATCAGATCGCGCTGATCGGGAGCGATGATCACAATGCCGGGCCGCAGACGCTGACCTTCTTCGGCCAAATACACGGGCAGCGAACTTGCGCTCGACAACCACTCGGCCATACCAACGCTGAAACCAGCCGCGATATGCTGCACAACCATCACACAAGCGTTCAGATCGCGTGGAAAGTCGCGCAACAATTGGTGCACCACGCGCGGGCCGCCTGTGCTTGCGCCGATCACGATCAGCGGGAAATCCGTTTGAGGCGACGTCGGCTTGGGCGGCGATTCGGTCCACCGCGATGTTCCCAACAGGCGCGAAGAATCGGGCTGCGAGGAGAGCACCGGGTACTCGTGCGGTTTCGCCAGATCGACCGGGCGAGGTTGCAGGGCCGGATTCGGCTCTGTGTCGCGATCGCCAAGTTTGCGACGGCCACGTAAATGCGTGACAACCTTGACCTTCGCCAGCATTTTGATCCGCCGGATCAGATCGTAGCTCGCTCGTTCGAGCGCGAGCATATCGGTGCCTTTTGGCTTCTCTATCACCTCCAGTGCGCCAGCGTGAAGCATTTTAAAAGTGATATCGACTTCGTGGCTGGCGAGCGATGCCGTTAACACCAAAATCGGTGTGGGGCAATATGCCATCAGATGCTCAGTGGTGGCTAAGCCATCCATCACCGGCATCCGCACATCCATGGTAATAATATCAGGACGTAATTCTTCTACAATCGTAATTGCTTCCCGGCCATCACGTGCGACGCCAACCACGCGAATAGCGGGGTCTCGCTCGATCAGAGTGGTGATCATGCGGCGCATGAGAGCAGAGTCATCAACGACGACAACACGAATTGTATGGCTCATAACATCTATTTAGCATATAGCCCGCCTCGATGCACATATTGCTCATCATGCTAGCTATAAGCCCCTGACAAAAGAGTTGGCGTATTGGCGCTACTGCATCTCTAACACAAGTTTGACACGATTCGGCAAGTTCAACAGGTCGACATCCTTATTCAGGTAATCGTCGACGCCCGCTTCATAGGCGGCGTGTTTGTCATCGCTGGATGTTAGCATAATAATGCGCAATTCATCCAATGTCGGGTCATCGCGCAGGCGACGGCAGACCTCATAGCCATCGATGCCAGGCATCTGCACATCGAGTACCATCAAGTCTGGTACATCTTGAGCGATTTTTTCTAGCGCCTCTTCGCCACTATGCGCCAGCCGAACATCATATCCAAACATTTCAAGGCGCATTCGAACGATATCTGTCACAAGTTTGCTGTCATCGACAACTAGGATTTTCTCTGCCATTGCGATACCTCGTATGTTGGCGTCTGGTAGTGAATAATTGCGTGATTATCCACTACTACGATGGGTGTCTTTGTTTTGTTGGCGCTAGGCTCCTAATAGCTGGCGCACGGTTTCTAACAAATTACCCTGGTCGAATTGGCTTTTCACGATATACGCTTGCGCTCCGACTTCAAGACCACGACGACGGTGCATTTCTGAAGCTAAACTTGTAATAATCACTACTGGCATATCGTTTAAGCCAAGTTCTTGCCGTATCTGACTGGTGAGTTGAAATCCATCCACTCGTGGCATTTCAACATCGCTCACTACTAGATCGTATGAACCAGCGCGCAGTTTGTCAAGCGCATCCAAACCATCCACAGCCGTTGTCACATCGTAACCTGCCGATTGCAGAATGCTTCGGATCAATTCACGAGTAGTAAACGAATCGTCGGCCACCAGCAGCCGCGAACGATGTTCGGAGGCCTGATAGTGTTGCGTTGGACGTGCCAACGCCATACCACGGGCCGTTTGAGCCAGCACTGCCGGGTTCAGCATGAGGATCAGCCGTCCATCGCCCAATTGAATCGCGCCGCTGAACCGTCGCTGTTGTTCGAGCAGTGGGCCGAGCGGTTTCACCACCACCTCGCGCTCGTCGATCAGCCGATCGATCAGCAGGGCGAGCGGGCGCTGCGCAGTGCCGATAATCACCGTGGGTGTGCGGTAACTAGCCGGGAACGGCAACGCGCCACCGATATCGAGCAGGTCGGCGAGGCGCAACAATGGAGCCAGCGTGCCTTCATAGGGCAGCATTGCGCGGCCCTCGATGGCCTGCACTTTATCGGGGTAGGCCCACACACTGCCCCGACAGCCCGATGCTGGCAGGGCAAAGATATGCTCGCCAACTTGGACCAACAGCACTCGCGTGGTCACCAAGGTCAGCGGCAACACCAAAGTCATTGTTGTGCCAACGCCCAATTGCGAATCGACCAACACTTGGCCGCCGATCTCGCTCAGATTGGTGCGTACCACATCCATACCGACCCCACGACCCGAAATATCGGTGATCATGCGGGCGGTGCTGAAGCCTGGCAGGAAGATCAGTTCGAGCGCCTCCTGATCGGTGAGCGCCATCGCCGCGTCCTGAGAGAGCAACTTTTTGCGCACCGCCGATTCGCGAAGCTGTTGCGGGTCCATACCGCGCCCATCGTCACGGATCGTCACATGGGCGTAGGCGCCGAACGATTGCGCCGAAACAGTGATCGAGCCTTGGCGCGGTTTTCCGGCTGCCTCACGCTCATCGGGCGGCTCGATGCCGTGATCCACAGCGTTGCGGATCATATGCAGCAAAGGATCGTTCAGCGCTTCGATCACTTTGCGATCAAGCTCGGTCGTCTCGCCGAGCAACGTTAAGTTGACCTCCTTGCCGATATCGCGGGCAAGTTCGCGCAAGGCACGTGGTAAATTGGTGAATAGAGTGGAGATAGGCAGCAAACGTGCTGCCATCACCTCTTGCTCCAGGTTCTCGATCAGTTGGCCGGAGTGCGTCGTGTACTGCTCAAAGCGCTCAAGTTGATTTTTGATCAGCCGATTCGCCTGTTCGCCAGCGTTCAGCGCACCGTTGATATGGCGATCCAGCGCTTCGCGTTGATGAGGCGAGAAGCGCAGCCGCTTCAGTTCGCCTTCCAGAGCCAACACCATACGCTCTTGCTGTTGAATGAGCGCGTGCAGCGACTGGAGCACCTGCAAGTGAGCGATGTTGGTCTGCTGGCCAACCGCCAACTCTCCAGCGAGGTTGAGCAATCGGTCGAGCCGATCGACGCGCACACGAATGGTCTGACGGACGTTCGCACGGGTGCCGCGCGGTATTGGCGCAGCGTTAGGCGCAACCTGGTGCGAATCATCGGCCTCGGGCGCGGCAGGCGCGGGCGCAGCGGGTGCCGAACGCGCTTGCGGAGTGAGCAGAGTGGGAGCAGGCTTGGCTGGAGCTGGCTCGGTTGGCGCGGGTTCCGTTGGCGCAGCTTCGGCTGGTGCCTGCGGGGCAGCAGATTCTGCAGCGGGTGTCTGCTCGGCAGAACCTCCCGCTGTCTCGGCAGTCGCCGATTGCGAACTGCGCCCCAAACGCAACTTCACCGCTTCGACATCGACGGTGGCGGGACGACCCTCGATAATTGCGTTGATCAGTTCGAGGATCGCATCGCCGCCCCGCAGAATATCATCGGCCAATGCTTGATCTAGCGATTGACGTCCTTCGCGCACTGCACCAAGGATATGCTCACAGGTATGCGCAATACTGCCAATATCGCTAAAACCCAACAGGCGTGCCGACCCTTTGATGGTGTGCATCGCCCGAAAGATCGCATCGATGTGCCCTCGATACTCCGGTGTACCTTCGACAAGCGACTCGAGCGCCATCAACCCCTCATTGAGGATGCGGATGTTCTCAGCGGTTTCATCGCGAAATTGACTGTAGAAAGACGTTAAATCCATTATGCTCTGTTACAGTGTCGGTACTGCGTTGTTGCGTATCACCCGGCTCGTTATGGCTCCAATAGCGTGCTATTCTCGAGAACTACTGTTGGTCTGGCTAAGGTGTCGTAGGCGATTATCGATTTCGGAATGATAAGCTTGTTCGTCTTCGGTCTGCGGCGGTTGATAGACAATGCCGTGCAACCGCTCGGCGATCGCGGTCAACATCTGGGCCGATTCGGCCATTTGGCGCGCACCTGCGGCGGTCTGGCGAGCCACATCGGCAACTTCGCGCATCGTCTCGACAACCTGCTCGCTTGCACTCTGTTGTTGGGCAGTGGCAAGGTTGATCTCGGCGCCGCTCTGCGCGGTGCGCTCGGCCACCATCACGATGCTGTCCATCACCTGGCCCGCACTGTGGGCAAGTTCCACACCACGCTCGACCTCTTTTCCGCCCTCCTCAGCCGCTAATACCGCTGCGTTGGTGGCCTGCTGAATCTCGGCGATCACGCCCTTCACTTCCTTCGCAGCCGCAAGCGCACGATTCGCCAAGCTCTTGACCTCGGCGGCGACGACGGCGAAGCGACGACCGTGCTCACCCGCGCCAGCCGCCTCGATAGCGGCGTTCAGCGCCAACAGGTGCGTCTCGTCCGAGAGGTCGTTGATCAGGTCGATGATCTCGCCGATCTGTTGCGAGCGCTCACCCAAGCTCAGCACACGGGTCGAGACATCCTGCACGCGGTGGCGAATGCGCTCCATCGCTTGAATACTGCGATCCACCGCATCCTGGCCTTCGCTCAAGTTCTCAAGCGTCTGCTGGGCTGCTTCGGCCACCTGCTCGGCTGCAATAGCGATCTGGCGCGCGGTCGAGCCAAGCTCTTCGATAGTGGTGCTGACCTGCGAGACAGCGCTGGCCTGCTCGGTTGCGCCGCTGGCCTGCTGGTGCGAAGCTGCCAGCAATTGGGCTGCGGCTGCCGAAAGCTCGCTGCCCAACTCCACCTGCTGGAAGCTCTTCTCCATCAATTTTTCGTTGGAGCGCAGCAATGCCTCGGCTTGTTCGCGTGCTTGGGAGACCAATTTGCTGTTCAGATTCGCCCAGAGCACAGCAACGTAGGTGCCCAAGCTGACAATGGTCAGGAAGTCCGTCGCAAACAAGAGCAGATCGCCGGTGGGGCTCACCGACTCTGCGGGCTGCAGCCAACCAAACGCCTGAATGACAGTCAACACCGCGTAGCAGATCATCGTGATGATGAACACGCGGACGCTATCTCGCGCTTGGCCCACAAGGCCAGCCACCATCACACAGAGAAGAAAACCGAATCCCGAAGGGCCTGCTACACCGTGAATAAAAATGATCGACAAGATCATGTAGACGACAATGCCGAACAACAGGAGTTGGCCTGCGAGATTTGGATTGCGCTGGTGCAACCGATACGAGACTCCAACAACAATTGCCGTAAACACAGCCATGGACAGAGAAGGAATAAGCAATTGCCCAGAGACGAGTTGTACCATCCCCAAGCTAATCTGCACCACGGCACAAACGAGCGCTGCCAGACCAAATGCGGCGATAATTCGCTTCAATACGTCTGCGCGATCGTTATCACTCGCTTGCAAATCGTTCACTGATGGGACATTTTGCTCTGGATACGACATTTCTGTCATAAACGTAACCTTTACTGCTGAGCTAACTGGATTGTTTTGCTAATGCACTACGCGCAATTGCTAGGAGATCAAGCTGCACAATCACTTCATCATTCAGGACGAGAGCACCAACTGCCCACGGCTGCTTAAGTTTTGTGCGTAACAGTTCTGGCAACGGCGCAAAAGTTACTTGTTCTTGAAGCGCATCAATACTATCGGTTAAGAAGGCGATCAATCGGCGACGCAACGGAATCACTAATGCGCGCCGCCGTTTCATGGTGCTTTGATCCTGCGGATCAAGCATTGGCCCAAGCTCGATTCCAAGATACGGCTGCCCTCGTTTATCCTGCGGCATTTCAGAGCTATCGAGCACTAAGCGGATCTCGAGGACATCGTCGCGCCGGATCGCGTATCGGTGGCGCGCTGTACCAACGATCAAGATCATATCGGAGGGCATTAGCTCGCCTCGCGTAGAATGGAGATCAGCTCATCGAGATCGATCAAGCCGATCACCTTCTCTTCGTGACGAAGAATACCGCGTAATAACCGCGCCCGCGTCGGATCAAGGCCCGCAGGCACTGGCTCTAGCGAGCTGGCTGGCAGCGAGATCAGATCGAGCACAGCCTCCACCAATAACGCCATTCCAATATCGTTGTGCATGAGCACCACCAACCGCGCCGCCCGCGTTAACTCCGCCTGTTCTAGGCCGAATAATGGCCGAGGCTCAACAACTGGCAAGATCACGCCGCGTTGATTGATGATTCCGGGTAGCGTCATAGGTGCGCTTGGAACTGGCGTCCAAGGACGATAACGCGCTACTTCGCGCACGCTAGATGAAGGAAGTGCATAATATTCTTGCTCGATCTGTACGAGCAGTACGTCTAGATCGAGCTGTGATTCAGTGGATGCACCACCAGAGAATGATTGAAGCATACCTTGGCTCATTATTACGCCCATAGCGGAAGGTCAAGATAGGCGTACATGCAGCATACTACGGATAGACCTGCATGGTCAAGCAAACCATTGGTACCGCAGGCACGAATCTTAACAGTACTCTTGTCCATCCCGCAAGTACTGGCGTTCCTTCGCGTATCGTAGCAAAAAAAGTCGCCCTTTGCGATCAAATTATCGGCCCAAAAAGACAGCAAAATCGTTCAATTCGCGCTATAATCCCGAGGGGAATAAATCGATCGAGGGCTGCTGTGCGACATCAACCGGAACCAATCTTGACCAGCAAGCGAGTACTGTTTGCTATTCTGTTGCTAAGTATCGGTATTCTTCTGCCATTCCTATTGGCGCTCGTACAACCGAGCAGCGCACAACCGACACAACAAGTGCTCCCGACTGCCGATGTCAAAATCTCGCCGCAGATGCTCTCGGATCTTGAGATTGTCGTGCCGAACCCGCCCATCGCGCCGCCCGTCGCCGCTGCGCCCACCAACGCTCCCGAGGCGGCACCAGCCGATCCGCAGCCAGCGCCAACCAATGCGCCGCAGGCCGATCCGCCTGCGCAGGGTCTCGGCGGCGAACTGAAGCCGGTCGCTACCCTGTTCCCAACCCAATCGCCGGATCAGCCCGCACAGCCAGCGCAACCCGCCCAACCCATCAACACGGGAGTTGCAGGGCCGCCGCCACCGATCTTGATGTACCACTACATTCGGTACGTTGATGAGACCAGCGACCCACTCGGCTATCAACTCTCGATCACGCCCGAACTGTTCGATGCGCATATAGCGTGGCTGTACAACAACGGCTACAGCACGCTGCGTATGGATACGGTCGAGCGCTGCCTGCGGGGCGAGATCATCTGCCCCGAGCGCTCCGTCGCACTCACCTTCGACGATGGCTACGAGGATGCCTACACGACAGTGCTGCCGATCTTGCAGCGCTACGGCTTCACCGCCACGTTCTACATCATCACCGACAGCATTGGCCAACCAGGCTATATGTCGTGGGAGCAGATCGCCACACTCCGTGATGCTGGCATGGAGATCGGCTCCCATACCACTAGCCACCCCGATCTGACTCTACTCGACCCGGACAGCATCGATGTTCAAGTGACTCAATCCAAATCGCTGTTGGAGAGCCAACTCAACATCACTGTGAGCAGCTTCTGCTACCCCGCCGGACATTACGATGGCACAACGATCGAGCGTGTGCGGGCGGCGGGCTACAGCAACGCTGTCACCACGCGCTGGGATAGCGACAACAGCGATCTGTTTGCCCTACCGCGCCGCAGGATCGGCGGCGGCACGGGGATCGATGCCTTTGCGGCTACCGTTCAAGGCTGGTAGCGCATCGCAGCCCGCAGGTTAGGGTGAGATATCAGCAGTGCCAGCCCAACCGCCACCAACACAGGCGCGGTGTCGGCGGCGACAACGCTATACACCAGCCCAGATAGTCTTAAAACGCAGACGTAACACTACCAGGGAAAGGATTGAGACGATGACCATAGACTCACCGGCAGATCTCGAAGGTCTTCGACATATCGGGCGCATCGTGGCACAAACGCTTCAAGCGATGAAAGAAGCCGTGCGGCCAGGCATCACCACCGCCGAACTCGATCAGATCGCCGATCAGATCTTCAAGCAGAACAACGCCCGCTCGGCACCGCGCATCACCTACTCCTTCCCTGGAGCTACCTGCATCAGCGTGAACGACGAGGCTGCTCACGGCATCCCTGGCTCCCGCGTCATTCAGCCCGGCGATCTCGTCAAGCTCGACGCCTCGGCGGAGTGCAACGGCTACTTCGCCGACGCAGCGATCACCGTGGCCGTGCCGCCGATGGCGCCGCGCCAGCAGAAGCTCTACAACGGCGCACGGGCGATCTTCGAGGCGGCGCTGAATGCCGTGCGCCTCAACCAGCCGATCAGCGATATCGGGCGGGCTGCCGACCGCAGCGCCCGCCGCCACGGCTACCGCGTCATCCGCGAACTGCCCGGGCACGGCTTGGGCCGCTCGCTGCACGAGGACCCGCAGGTGCCAATGACTTTCGACGCCAGTGCCACGGGGCGCATGACCGAGGGGTTGGTCTTTACCGTTGAGCCACACGTGGCGATCGGCTCGGCGCGCCTGCTGCAAGAGGACGACGGCTGGACGCTCACCACCGAGGATGGCGGCTTGGTAGTGGCCTTCGAGCATACCGTCGTGGTCACCAAGGGCAAGCCGATCCTGATCACGGCACTCTAGCTTAGAAAGGTTGGCGGTTGTGTCATGCGGCAGCGCTGTCTCACATCTCTGATGGTGCTTGTGCTGGTGGTTGGGTGCAGTAGCACACCGAGCAGCGCGCCCGTGAGCTTGCCCAACGCTACGCCGACCATCGCAGCAACCAGCACGCCTGCGCCCTCGGCAACGCCCACAGCGACAGCAACGCCGCAGCCGTCGCCCACGCTCACGCCGAGCGCCACCGCCACCGCCACGCCCGAACCGACGGCTACTCCTGTGGCGATCACTCCGGCGCAGTTCGGCTACCCGATCGGCTGGGCGGGCCAACCGCCCGGCGAGGGCTTCTTCATCCGCCACGGCACACCGACCGAGAACACGTGGTACAACCCGGGCTACTGGCACACGGGCGAGGACTGGTACGCGCAGGAGGGCGATACGGCGGGCGCGGAGGTGTACGCGATCGGCGAGGGGCAGGTCGTCTACGCGGGCGGCAACTACCCGGGCCGCGTGGTGATTGTGCAGCATGCCGAGGCGCTGTTCTCGATGTACGGGCATCTCGACCCAGCGTTGCGCGTGCAGGAGGGCCAGCGTGTCGTGCGGGGCGAGTTGCTCGGCACCGTGCTGCAGCGCAGCGATAGCACACCCAATCACCTGCACTTCGAGATTCGCACCTTCCTCACCACAGGCGTTGTCAACGGCAACGCGCCCCGTTACCCCTTCCGCTGCGGGCCGAACTGCCCGCCAGGTCCTGGCTACTGGCCGATCAACGCGCCCGACTTGCCGAGCGATGTGGGCTGGCGCAACCCCACACACATCATCAACCGCCTGCTGCTGCCCGGCGGCGCGGTGGGAGAGGTGGTGGTCGCCACGCAGCCGATCTCGCAGAGCGCCCAACTTTGGACGGGCGGGCCAAACGACAACGCACGACAGCCGCTCGCCATCATCGAATTGCTGCCGGGCGAGCGTTGGCTGCTGTACAGCATCGCCACTGCCCCCGACGATAGCCGCACCACCAGCGCGCTGAGCTATGAGCTGTGGTACGAGATCGGGCGACCCGACGAGCCTCGCGGGTGGGTGCAGGCCGCCATCCCCAGCACGTTCGAGACCGGCAGCGACGGGCGCCCATCCAGCGTCTATCTGCTCTTTGTGCCCGCCCCAAACGAGTAGCAGGTCCATCACCATTCCGCAGGAGAAAACGACTGTGCATAGTGAGATTGTCCAAGCAGAGTTGGTACGATATCTATAGAACTACTCATTGTAGTTCTGAAGATCCTGTAGGGGCGCCAAGGATAGCAGGCGATGTTATCTATATGAGGTATATTGTACATGTTGCACAATATACCATCGCAATAATTTTTAACTTATTTTATACCAAATACCATGCTCAAACAGGATCATGCATAAACAAGCCACATTCATACGTACAGAACCACAGCATGTGCAAATTTAGAATGATTATTCATTACTTAAACCCTCAATAAAAAACTTTTTTACCGTCGTTTTATACAAATCCCACCTCTGTATGTAGAGGAGTTCACTCGTTTATAGATACACAGACCTAATGTAACTTGCTATCGTGGGTAACAAACACACCCTCTCAGCATCAACAAATACATCCATCTAACCCTCTATTCCATAGTAGATCGGTTGTTTACGAATATCTCAAATCTTTCAAAAAAGCATTTTGTAATTGACAATAAATTGCTTCCTTGGTATGCTTTTCATGACAATGGGTGTCTCAACACCTCGCAAATCCCAC
>CALKHR010000025.1 GCA_937988885.1 uncultured Roseiflexaceae bacterium
GACGGCATTCATCCCCGGCCTAAAGGCACGGGCCTTTCTGCCGCCTTTTCTGTAAAGAGACGAACGCCGAAGACATGGTGTTCAGCAAACGTGCTGATTCTATGGGCGCTCATTCGGATGCGGTACTACGATTGTTGTCATGCTTTCGGAATCAAAAGGGACAGCCCGCATGGCTGTCCCTGAGGCATGGCGTTCGAAGCCTTAGCGCATCAGCGGTACCTTGGGCTTCACATCGGGGTTCATCACCGATTTCGGCCAGCGGTTCTCGAGCACCGCCACCATTGCGTCGGTCACCTCCTGATGCAGCGTCGGGTAGACCTCGTACGAGGAGGCCGCGTAGTGCGGCGTGAGGATGACGCGCATCGGGTCCATGCCAAGCAGCGGGTGGTCGGGGGGCGGCGGCTCCTGCTCAAGCACATCGAGCGCGACACCCATAATGCGGTTCGACTTGAGCGCGTCGATCAGGGCAGCCTCGTCGATCACCGCGCCACGGCTGGTGTTGATGATCGCCGCAGTCGGCTTCATCATCGCCAATTGCTCGGCGCCGATCATATGGCGGTTCTTAGGATTCAGCGGCACGTGCAGCGAGAGCAGGTCGGATTCGCGCAGGATCTGCTCCAGGCTGGCGGGGATCACGCCGTAGCTGCGTAGCACCTCGTCGCTCACGTTGATGTCGTTGCCCAAGATGCGGCAGCCAAAGCCGCGCATGCGCTGCACGAAACGGCTGCCGATCTTGCCAACACCCACCACGCCGAGCGTCAGGCTGCTGATGCGCCGCAGGTTCCACAGGTCGCGGTGCGTTTCGCGCCAGCGGCCAGCGTGCAACTGCTGGCTGAACCAGGGGATGCGCCGCGCCATGCTCAGCGTCAGCGCCGCCGCGTGGTCGGCCACCTCCTCGATGCAGTAGGTCGGCGCGTTGGTCACCACAATGCCACACTCGGTGGCCGCCTCCAGGTCGATGGCATCGACACCGACGGCGTAGCGGGCGATCAGGCGGCATCGCTTCAGGGTGCGGATAACCTCGGCGGGGAAGGCCGAACGGGTGGTCAAGATAATCTCAGCATCGCGGATCACCGGGTTGTCCGGGTCACCAAGGATAAATTCGGCGCCGTGGGCTTCTGCAGCAGCGATCTCCATGTCGAAGGGCGCCAGCATCACACGAACTGGATCGGGCATGTAGACGGTGGTCATAGGAACTCCTCAATCGAATGCAAATCCTAAGCTAGGCGCCACCCTCTGTCACCCGATGTAGTGGCGGAACGAGGTTTCATCGATGGTAATGCCTAATCCCGGGCCTTGCGGCACCGCAATCTGGCTGTTGTGAAGTTGGAAAGGTTCGCTCAAGAGTTGATCTCGCAGCGGGTTCGGCGTGGTATCGTATTCGAGCATCGGCACGTCGGCCTGCGGCCCACGGGTTGTGTTTGGCAAGAGCGACAGCACGTGAATGGCGACTGCCATGGCGATCGCGCCGCCCCAGCAGTGGGGGATACATTGTAACCCATGAAGCCGTGCGAGATCGGCGATAAACAGCAGTTCGGCGATACCTCCACAGATCGTAACATCTGGCTGGACAATATCGGCTTTACCGCTTGTGATCAACGCCTGAAACGCCCCGCGCGATTGCAAAATCTCGCCACAGGCGATCGGGATATCGAGGTGCGCCGTTAAGCGCTCGTAGCCCGCGTATTCGGCCTGGGTCGGCGTGATCTGCGGGATCGGCTCCTCGAACCAGTCGAGGCCGATTCGCTCAAGTTCGCGCCCCACCCGCGTCGCGGTGGCGAGCGTGTAGGCCGCGTTGCCATCGGCCATCAGCCGGACGTGGTTGGGCAGCCGTTCGCGCAGCTTGGCGATCAGCGGCAGTTCGTGGGCTGGCGGAAAGCGCCCGATCCGCATTTTGATCGCGGTGAACCCCTGCTCGACCAACCCAAGCGCCTCGTCGAGCCAGAGTTCGGCGGGGTCGCGTCCCTCGACATAACTGAGCGCCGAGGCGTAGACCGGCACCTGTTGGCGAAACGCGCCGCCGTACAACTGCCCAATCGATTGATTGGTGGCCTTGCCCCACAGGTCGTGGAGCGCGATATCGACCGCCGCCACGGCGAATCCGTGGCCCAGCGTCGCATCCCACATATTGCGCCACAATTGGCGCTGCTCGCGGGGGTCGCGCCCCAACACGATCGGCGCGCAGACCTGCTCGATCACTGCGCGTGCCCCGCCGATATCCGATGTCTCGCCCCAGCCGACCAACCCCTCGTCAGTGCTCAGCTTCACAACCAGCGATTCGCGCTTGTTGTACAGCACAATCGACGGCCCCATCGCATGCGGCAACGTGTACCGCAGCTTGAACGTCTCCACCTGGGTGATACGCATCGTTCTCCTCGCAACAATATCCGATACGATCGAGCATGAAGGTCACGGGAATCGCCTTGTCAATGGGCAATGGCTGATCGGCTTGGGCGATAACGACTGCTCCAAGCAGATGCTTTAATGCCTGCGTCGCACGGCTGCGCTCTGTGGCACGGTGGTGGCTAGGTAGGCCACCACATCGGCTGGGTCGAAGCGATCGGGCGAGAAACTGCTCACATCGATGCTCGCCTTGCCGTCGGCGATGATCTCGGCGAGCAGGTAGCCCGCCGCCGGATTGTAGGCGAAGCCGCCCGAGTGGAAGGCCAAGGCCGTGTAGAAGCCCGGTATCTGGCCGACCGCGCCCATGATCGGCTCACCGTCCATCGAGAAGGTCAGTAGACCAACGCGCTCGTCGTGCCAAGCAGCATCGACCAGCATCGGCGCGTACTCGCTGAAGTCGGCGACCGCCTTCTCGCGCAGGCCAGCGGGTGCCCGCAGCGTGCTCATCTGGAAGTCGAGCGAGGGCACGCGGAACTCCTCGCGATCCGCCGTCTCGACACCCAACAGCATCGCGCCGCCGCTCGCCGGGCGGATGTAGCCGCCCAACGGGTTCGCGTTGACCGCCGGGAACTGTGGCGGCACCGCCAGCGGCTTCGTGACATAACGCTGATGCACAAACGCCTTCACGGGCAGTGGGATGCCCAGCCGCTCGAAGAAGCGGTTGCTCCACGAGTAGATCGTGCTGAGCACTGCGTCGGCCTCGATCACGCCGGAGGCAGTGCGCACACCGATGGCGCGGCCACCGCGCAGCACCAGATCAGCGACCTGCTCGTTCTCGCGGATATCGACGCCGAGCGCACGGCAGGCCCGCGTCAACGCCGGGATGTACTCGTCTGGCTCGCTGTAGCCACCCTGCGCATCGTACAGCCCGATCCAATCCTCGCGTGGGTTCAGTTGCGGCCAACGACGGCGCATCTCGTCGGCATCCAAGATTTCGTACTTGACGCCGAGCCGATCATAGAGCGGCAGCAGCGCTTGGCGCTCCGGCCAGCTCGGTGGATCGAAGAGATTCAAACAGCCAACATTCTGGAACTTGTAGCCCTCCAATTCCTCGGAAAGCTCGTGGAAGCGTTGGACGCTCAGCTTGCGCACCTGTACGCCAACTTCGGTCCACAGCAACCCTGTGATGATACCTGCTGCGCGGCTGCTACTGCCATCGCCAATCGGCCCCTTGTTGAACAGAATGATGCGGCCCGCCCGTTTGCGAGCGAGGTGATACGCCGTACTAAGACCAATAACGCCGCCGCCGATGATGATAGTAGTTGTCATAACGCCTCAGTGCAGTATGAGATAATGAATGTACGTGCCGAAGTTGCGCGAACCCATTTGCCGATGCACCAGGGAACCCGAACAACAGGCACCCTATTCTAATCGAGGATCGAGCACATCGCGTAGCCCATCGCCCAGCAGATTCAGCGTTAACACCGTGATGGCGATCGCCAAGCCGGGGCAGACCGTGAGCCACCAGCCCAAGCGGATGTAGTTGCGCGCCTCGCTCAGGATGGCACCCCATTCCGGCGTGGGTGGCTGCGGGCCAAGCCCCAGAAACGAGAGCGCCGAGCCGATCAGAATCGCGCTGGCGGTGCTGAGCGTTACCAGCACGATCAGTGGTGCAAGGATATTCGGCAAAATATGCAGGCCAACGATCCGCAACGGCGAGCTTCCGACCACTTGCGCAGCCTCGATGAACGGCGTGTTGCGCAGGCTCAGCGTCGATGCGCGCACTAAGCGCGTGAAGATCGGCACCGTCGAGATCGCCACGGCGATCATCACGTTCAGCAGGCTCGCGCCCAAAGTTGCCACAATGCCCAGTGCCATCAGCACCGAGGGGAAGGCCAGCAACACGTCCATCGCCCGCATAATCAGCATATCGGCCCAGCCGCCCAGGTATCCGGCGGGCAAGCCGAGCAGAATGCCGAACAGCACGGCGATGCCGACCGAGACCACACCGATCGCCAGCGACAGGTGCGCACCCGCCAGGATGCGGCTGAAGATGTCGCGCCCAAAGTGATCGGTGCCGAGCAGATGCGCCGCGCTAGGTGGTTGCAGGCGGATCGACGCATCGATTGCGACCGGATCGTAGGGCGTGTACCAGATGCCGATCAGCGCCGCGAGTAGTAGGAGCAGCAACAGACTTGCGCCCAAGAGTGCGTTGCGATTGCGCATAAAACGCCGCATCAGTTGGCTTTTCGGGCTTCGTGGTGCGCTTTGCTCGGTGGCTGGTGTGAGGGAGAGAGTGCTGCTATTCACAGGTGTTTGCTCCAATCTGTCTCATCGTCGCCCTTAGCGATACTCGATCCGTGGATCGATCACGGTGTAGAGCAGATCGACCACCAGATTGATCAACACGTACAGAACGGTGACGAACATCACCGTGCCCTGCACAAGCGGGAAATCGCGCCCCAAGATAGCTCCGACCAGCAACCGCCCGATGCCCTGGCGCGAGAACACCGTCTCGACGATCACCGCTCCCGCCAGCAGATTGCCGAACTGCAAGCCGATCACCGTGATCACCGGGATGATCGCGTTCTTGAGCGCGTGCTGCAACACGATCGCCTGCTCGGCCAGGCCCTTTGCGCGAGCTGTGGAGATGTAGGGCTGGCTCAGCACTTCGAGCATGGAGCTGCGGGTGAGCCGAGCGATGATCGCTGCCGAGCCGTAGCCCAGCGTGACGGCGGGCATAATCAGTCGATTGAAGCCCTCGGTGCCCGTGGCGGGCAACCAGTTCAGCCCCACCGCGAAGATCAGCAACAGCACCAATCCCGACCAAAAGGTGGGGATCGACACACCCGCCAACGCCACCAGCATCGCCAGCGTATCGACCCAGGTATTGCGATAGAGCGCGGCCAGAATCCCCAGCGAGATGCCGAGCACGATCGCGATCAGCATTGCCGCGCCCGTGAGTTGAATAGTGGCGGGCAGTTGCGACCAAATCTCCTCGGTCACAGGTCGCTTGAACTGGAGCGAATGCCCTAGATCGCCTTGCAGGGCCCGCCCTGCGAATTGCAGGTATTGCACATAGATCGGCTGGTCGAATCCGTACTGTTTGCGCAGTTCCTCAGCCTGTTCGTGGCTGATCACCGCATCACCTAGCACCGCCGAGAGCGGATCGCCGGGCACCATGTAGAGGCTGGCAAACACCAGGATCGAGACTCCGATCACGACTGGAATCAGCGCGAGTAGACGTTTGATGATATATCGGCCCATAGCTGTTCCCGCCTGACAGTACGAGGTGTTGGGGATAGGCCAGCGCCTATCCCCAACGGCTCACCTATCCCAACGCGATCTCGTAGAAGTACGGATAGCTGCCCAGCTGATTGACGCGGAAGTTCTGCACCTTTGCGCTGAGCGCGTGCAGGCGCGCGAACACGTAGGCCGGGTAGATCAGCGCGTTCTCCATCACTAAGCGCTGGAAATCGGCGAACAGCGCGGCTCGTTTGGCGTTGTCTGGCTCAACAGCCTGCTCATCGAGCAATCGGTCGAGTTTGTCGCTCTTGAAGCGTGACCACGCGAAGCCGCCGATGTTGCTGGAGTGGTAGAGCAGCGCGATGCCGCCCGGCTCGCTGTCGAGCAGGCCGGTCGAGAACAGGTGCCCCTCGCCGTTGTGGCCCATCTGCACGCGGGTGGCCTGATCGAAGATCTTGACATTGACCTGGATGCCGATCGGCTTGAGCAGCGCCTGCGTGGCGATCACCATCGGCTGGGCGGCTGGCCAGTTCACGAAGTCGATCTCCAGCTTTTGGCCATCCTTCTCGCGGATGCCATCGGCCCCCATCACCCAGCCAGCTTCGTCGAGCAGGCTCTGCGCTTTGGCGGGATCGTAGGGGTACATGCCCTCGACTTCCTTCAGGTAGAAGAGCGTGTTGGGCGAGAGCGGTCCTTCTGCCTCGTTGTAGAGGCCGAACAGCGCGGTCGCGATCAGGTCTCGGCGGTTGAGGCCGTGTAGGATAGCTTTGCGCACCGCGATATCGGCGGTTGGCCCCGATTCGGTGTTCATAAAGAACGCCATCGGGCCACCCTGTGACGGCGAAACCCGCATCTGATAGCTGCCCTCGGCCTTCAGACGGTCGAAGTCCTGCTCGGGCACCGCCTCGATGATGTGTAGGTCGCCGCTTTCGAAGGCGGTCAGGCGCGCCCCGTTATCGGCGATCGGCACGAAGGTGACGCGCTCCAGGTAGGCTGGCCCCGTGTGATTCCAGAACGGAGGTCCCCAGTTGTAGTCGTTGTTGCGCTCGATGGTGATGTGATCCTTGGCGACCCACTCGCCGAACTTCATTGGGCCAGTGCCGACTGGCTTGCGTCCGAACTCTTCGCCCAACGTTTCGGCGGCGGTGGGTGAGACGATGCCGAGCCAGGTCTGGCTGAGCGCGTCGAACAGGCCCGGGTAGGGCGCCGAGAGCACGATCTGCGCGGTGTACTCGTCGATCACCTTTGTTTCGCTGTATGGACCAAGCTTGCCGAGCGCCGTGGCGGCCTTGATATCTGGGTTTTTGATGCGGTCGAAGCTGTACTTCACGGCTCCGGCATTGAAAGGCGTGCCATCGTGGAAGGTCACACCTTGGCGCAGCTTGAAGGTGTGCGTCAGGCCATCGGCGCTGCTCTCCCACGATTCCGCCAAGCCGGGCACGAAGGTGAGCGTTTCCGGGTCCATCCATACCAAGGTGTCGAAGATGTTCATCATGATCGTGAACGACGATGCCTGTGCCGTGAGCGCTGGATCGAGTGTATCTGGCTCGTTGTTCTGGCCGAACCGCAGCTCGCCGCCACCTTGTGCTGCAGGCTCGGCGGGGGCCGCTGTCGGTGCTGCCGCAGATGCGGCGGTGGGTGCCGCAGGCGCGTCGGTTGCGGGTGCTGAGCTGCCACAAGCGCTGAGAATTTGAGCGGTCAGGGTTGATCCGCCAAGCAGCACTAGTCTACGGAGAAAGTCGCGTCGGTTGAGCGTAGCCATGTGATCCCTCCTGCTTTCGGTACGGAAACCCCATTGAGCCCAAGATCGTTAGCGTCCTAAAGTCCTATTCGTGGTTAGTCAAGTTCGACAGCTTGCCCTGTTTGCGAGGAACGGAGCGCTGCCTCGACGATCGCCACAGCGGCGCGCCCATCGGCACCGCCAACCGTTGCCGGACGCCCATCGAGAATATCGTCGACGAACGCCTGTGTCTGCGAGTAAAACGCCTTAAGCCGCACCGGGTCCAGCGGGCGATTCACAAAGTCGATCGGCGGCTGCTCCCAGATCAGCTCGGTGCTGGTGGGCGTGCTCAGCGTCAGTTTGCCATAGCCGTCGATTTCGAGCGCGCCCTTCTCGCCCACCACGGTGTAGAGGTGCTGGCTGCTCGTCAGGCTGAGCGCGGGCACCTCGAACGATGACCACTGCTGGGCCACCACGCCGTTCGCAAACACGATCTGCGTCATTGCGCTGAGTGCTGGGAAATCGGCCTGACTGTAGGTGTTTACATGTGCGAACACCCGCTTGGCCTCCGAGCCGCTCCAGAAGCGCATAATGTCGAAGTTGTGCACACCCATATCGAGGAACGCGCCGCCGTGTTTGGGTTCGTGCGCCCACGAGCCAGCCGTGACCGCGTACTCGCGCACCAAGGACTGGTTGCGGATCATGTGCACCTTGCCGATGCGGCCCTCGTCGATCAGTTGCTTGGCTCGCGACGGCGTGCCACGGAAGCGTAACGTCTGGATCACTTCGAGCATCACTCCCGCCCGCTGGCAGGCCGCGATCATGCTGTCGCACTCGGCCACCGATGTCGCCATCGGCTTCTCGACCAGCACGTGCTTACCCGCCTCGGCGGCGGCCACCACCTGATCGTGGTGGTCGGCGTGCGGAGTCGCGATCAGCACCGCATCAACATCGGAACGCGCAAGCAACCCCTCGTAGGTTGGCTCATACTCGACGCCATAATCGGCTGCCAAGCCGGGTGCACGGCGTCCGCCGGAGACTGCGACGAGTTTTACGCGGCTGTTGAATTTGACAATCCCCTCGGCATAGGTGCGGCCCATATAGCCGCTGCCCAAGATCGCAATGCGTAGTTCGGTCGTCATGGATGCGTAACTCCTCGTCTACTTTTCGTTGCTCCAAAGCGATTCTCTAGACGGCGAGCCGTTGGTGTGTTTCGCCGTGAAAGAAATGCAATTTATGGCGTGGAAGCTCAAGCGTAACGGCTTCATCGATCTGTACACGTCGATCCGGCTCGATCCGCACGGTGAGCGCCTGTTTGTCGCGCGTCACTTCGACGAACGTATCGGAGCCGAGCGGCTCAAGCAGCCCAACGCGCCCTCGGAACGCGCCCGCCACATCGGCATCTGCGGCGTGCAGTCGCACATCCTCCGCACGGATGCCGAGGATGGCGGGAACATCCTGCGCGGGGCCATCGGCCTCGGTCGGTGCCCACTGCAAGTGCAGGTCGCCCGCCGTGAAGCGCACGCCCTCGGCGGAGACGCGCAAGCGCCCCTCGATCGTGCCCATACGCGGCTTGCCGATGAAGGTGGCGACGTAGTAGTGCTGCGGGCGGCGGTAGACCTCCTCGGCGGGGCCGTACTGCACCACCACGCCATCGCGCATCACCGCGATGTAATCGGACAGGATCATCGCCTCTTCTTGATCGTGAGTCACAAAGATCGATGTGGTCTTGAGCTGTAAGTGCAAGCGTTTGATCTCGACGCGCATACGGGTGCGCAGCGCGGCGTCGAGGTTCGAGAGCGGTTCATCGAACAGAAAAACCTTTGGTTCCTTGACCATCGCGCGGGCCAGCGCCACGCGCTGCTGCTGCCCGCCGGAGAGTTGCGAGATGCGCCGATCGAGCAGATGCGTCAACTCCAGCGCCTCGGCCACCACGCGCACCCGACGGTCGATCTCGTCCTTGGGCCGCCGTGCCAGGCGCAGCGCAAAATCGATGTTGCCGTAGACGTTCATATGCGGGTAGAGCGCGTAGTTCTGGAACACCATCGCCATCCCGCGCTCGTGCGGCGCCCAATCGTTGATCACCTGATCGTCGACGCGGATCTCGCCGCCGCTGACCTTCTCTAGCCCGGCGATCATATTGAGCGTGGTCGTTTTGCCGCATCCCGAAGGGCCGAGCAGCGTGACGAAAGCGTGATCGGGGATATCGAGCGATACATTTTTGACGGCCTGGACAGTGCCAAACACTTTTGCTAAAGCACGTAATTCGACACGGCTCATGCG
>CALKHR010000026.1 GCA_937988885.1 uncultured Roseiflexaceae bacterium
AGATACGGAACGAACTGCCCTTCTTCCACAGATCCGGCTCCGACGAACCCTCAGCGACCGAGGTACCCATACCGTAGCCGTTGTTGACGATGAAGTAGAGGATCGGCAGGTTCCACAGTGCGGCCAAGTTCAGCGACTCGTAGAAGCCGCCGATATTGGTCGAGGCATCGCCCATCTGGCAGAGCACGATGCCCGGGCGCTCCTGGTAGCGCAGCGCGTAGGCAGCACCAGTAGCGAGCGGCACCTGGCCGCCGACGATGCCATAGCCGCCCATGAACTTGTGATTCGCATCGAACAAGTGCATCGAGCCGCCACGCCCGCGCGAAACGCCGGTCTCCTTGCCGAACAACTCGGCCATTACAGGACCGGGCTCAACACCGCGGGCGATGATGTAGCCATGCTCGCGGTAGTTGGTGAAAATATAGTCATCGGGTGTAAGCGCCGCCATAAGGCCAACGATGGTCGCTTCCTCCCCAAGATTGAGGTGGCAGTAACCGCCGATCTTAGCCTTGGTGTACATCTCGCTCGTGCGCTCCTCGAAGCGCCGTAGCAACAACATTTGGTAGTAGTAATTACGCAGCTCTTCAGGATTCTCGTTCGTAAGGTCGGAATACCCGTTGGACGCTACGTCTACCTCCTGTGATTTGGTGCTTTTCGCCATTATGTATCTCCTTACAAGTCGGGTTGTAACGCAAGGTCATCGGCAACAAGTTCCACGTGATACCGCAGAGTCGCGAGCGCTCGATGATTCAATTGTGCGCGAGCACACTCAGACCGCAGCGTTGCGGGGGAGTACCTCCCCAGAGCGCATCACGCAACATTCCTAACAATCAAATGATGGAATACTCACACATTTAAGGTGCAGTAAACACCTTGGATGTGCCACACTGCACATTTACATGCCAGGCTGCATCATCTCTTGGGTGAATACTTGTTTCGGAGCGTGGCAACGAGGGCACTGTTCGGGTGCCTCCGCCGCGCGCACTGTTTCCCCACAAGTTGGGCAAACCCAGCGCAAAGCAATCTGTCGAACAAGATCCGAACGGCTAACAATACCAACTAACTGATCGCCGTCGAGCACGGGCACACGCCGAATCCGTCGATTCGTGAGCAAGTGACGTACTTCTTCGATATCGGTTTCAGGGCTGACGCTGATAACACCACGGCTCATAATCGAGCCGACCGTCTCACCTGTTTTGGCAATTAAATCGTATTCTGTGACCATGCCAACAAGCTTCCCTTGCTTGTTGAACACCGGCAAACCACTAATCCCACGTCGGGCCAGTAAACGTGCAGCAGCCTCGATCGAATCGTCCTCAGTGACACTGAGCACCGCCGTGGTCATGATCTCTTGGACCTTCATAGAATGCCCCCTAACCGTTGCAATACAACATTGCAGCTATTGTTATGGGCTATGCTGTCTCAAGCATGGCTTAATGATTAGTGTAACATATCAAACATCACCTCGCCCTGAATCACACGCACCAACTCTTGCAATGTGAGCCGAGAAGGAACACGCGGCGGAGCTTTGGGTGTACCGCAGAGCAGTAATCGTTTGTTCGGATGTAAATACCAATCAGCGTCGCCATCAACTTGACGTAAATCGGCATAGACACTTGAAAGGTCGACAGAAGACCGTGCCTGAGCCGCAATCCCCATCCACCCTTGGCTATCGCGGTATGCGAATAGCACAGCGCCAGAACGATAGGCGAGTCGGCTAGAGCCGCCGTCATCGCTTTCCATGGCGATTCCAAGCCCCCATAACGTTGGGAACTCGATGCGTTGAGCGAATGCTACTTCAAGTCGAATCTGGCGCGCTTCATGTTCATACCAGGCATCCAGATTGGGCAGCATCGCCGCAACAACCTGATCGGGTTGATCTGGATACCCTAAATTATACCCTGTGATGAGAGAGTTGATGGAGAAGAAGCCCTGCTCACTTGCTGTTGCGGTGGCGTTATCGAGTTGTATCACATGGTGTACAAGATGCTCAAGTGGCAGATCATCGGGAGCGATGGCTCGACGCACCAGTTCGGCAGCGCACAGCTTGCGCGAACCAGAACGGTGGTGGTCGAAACGACCGCCGCCAGTATCGACATGGATGATGTGGGGATTCGTGTCAGCGGGTTGGTGATCGAGCGTGGTCCCGGCGGGCACAAAACGAAGCTCGGCGTGCGCCAAACCTCCAAAGCGAATCAGGATCCAGATCGCCGTCAGACAATCTAGGTCGGGGGACAAATGCCCCACGATGATCGTCGGCTGCTCCACGGAACCTGCTCTCGCTTTCCAGTGCTCCCCCGTCGCAACGGGTACCCCCTAACGAAGTCAATTGCGACAAATTAGCACTCGTGCTTGGATGCCGCCTCCGGCTCGCAAGTATAGCAGAAAGCATCTTGATGCGCAAACCAACTGTACAAAAGATACAAAAGCCCCTTGCAAACATTGAACATTTGTGCTATAATGCTGGTATATTCCCTGCTCCAACGTGTTGGTAATACCGACACCATTGGGACGACGCGAAACAGTAAATACGAGTACGAGTACGGCTAATGTCATTTAGCCAACAGGAGGGCAGGACACATGGCTTCCCCACGCAAATCATCCACCGACGATCGCACCGTTTCTCGCACCTATCGCGCAGCTATCCGGCTTGGCGAGGATTTCATCACCCTCGAAGAGACCATCACGCTCCCCATCGATGCCTCCGACGAAGAAGTAGCCCAGGCAGTCGATCTCGGCTGGCGCATCTACCGGGCACAGCGCGAGGCCGCCGATGCACAAATCGCCGAGACACGTGGCAGCGTTGGCGCACCAGCGCCGATCGTCGTGCGCGACCCGGATGCGCCGGCGAGCGAGAAACAGCGTCACTATATCGCCGCCTTACAAGAGGATCTAGCTTGGACCAACGAACAACTTGCGACCTATGCCGATGAGCAGATGGTGGATCTGGTGACGATGACCAAAGGCCAGGCCAGCACGTTCATCGATGGCTTGAAGAAGTTGGCCGAGGAGCGCTCACAGTACACCGATTCCGCCCGCAAGCCGCAAGCGAATCGCGCCGAGGAGCCTACGCAAAACGGCAACCGCGCTGCATCCGGCCAACCCGTCAACGAAAAGCAACTCTACGCCCTAGAGCGGTTGGCCCAGCAGCAAGGCCTCGATCTCGATATGGAGGCGCGCCGCCGCTTCTCGGTGGTCGCACACGGCCTCACGTACGAGCAGGCGTCGGCGCTGTTGCGCGAGTGGCAACGCTCGGGATCGGGGCGTCGCGCCGCTGGCGAACCCGCATTGTAATGTGCTATTCGGGCTGTCGCTTCAACTACAGCTCTGTCAGATGGCCGATTTTTCTACCACCGTCGTAACCGGTTTTTAAGGCCCTCGGTATAACAAGTGCCAGTCGCGGTGGCTGGCACTTTTGGGAAGAGTAAATAATGTGAGGTATGAGATGCAACAGGTTAAAGGTACAGTAAACCGAGTTGAGTTGATTGGTTGGCTTGGGGCCGAGCCAGAGCTGCGGTTCCTCTCCTCGGGTGTGGCGGTGTGTAGTTTCCGCGTCGCGACAAAGCGCTTCGCCGGGCGCAACGAGGCCGGAGAACGCTTGATCGAGACAGAGTGGACTACGGTTGATGTGTGGGATAAGCCTGCCGAGCGCTGCGCGCAGATGTTGCACAAAGGCAGTCGCGTGCGTGTGGTAGGCTCCATGCAGACGCGCTCGTGGGAAGATCGTGAGACGGGCCAGAAGCGTTTCAAGACGGTTGTGCGTGCCGAGGATGTGATGTCCCTCGACGCGCGGCCCGATGCGCACGATGATGACGAGGTAGCAGAGGATGCGGTTGAAGTTGTTGAGGATCTGCCGTTCTAAAAACGTGTTTGGCCAACTGTGCCGCTAGACGCTCCACTCGTGTAGTGGGGCGTTTAGTTTTGCGATCAACGCCGCTCTCGCTTCTGGCAGTGCGGCGTTTGTTGTTGGCGCGTTGCATCCTGGCCGTGGCGTTATGCCCAAGCGGTTGGGAGTGAGACCGTTTCCTACAATCCATCGCTTGGATGTGGGACGGATGCCAGCACTTCGCCTGGTTGGAGCCGACGCGGTTGTGGGGCCATGGGCCTGCCAGGCAGCCGAAAGATCGGGACGATCTCATCGCTCTCGCGAGAGAGATACCAGATTTCAACATAGCCGCTGTGTTCTTCGGTGACGGGCCAGGTGTTGATGCCGATGTCGTAGCCTGCCAGCGAGATGCGCCACAGCGTGCGGGGTGGCCCGGCGGCAGTGATCTGCTGTGCCCACAGGTAACTGCCGCCCAAGCCGAGCATGGCGGTAATACAGAAGATCATGATGCTGAGGCGTAACCACCGCCATTGATGTTGTTGTGTCGTCTGCGTTTCCATCGTGCAATAGTGTAGCACGATTTGGTGTGACATGCTGGCTTGTGAGTCACGTTGTTAGAGCGCCGATGCGACTGGGCCGCTGCCCGACTGCTGCTCGGGTTGCTCGCGCACAAGGCCGGTGCGCACAACCGAGAGATCGGGTTCGCTGCCATCGGCGAGCGGACGCTTGAAGATGTAGTAGGCTTGGCCCGGCCCGCTGTGCTGGATACCGACTAATTCCCAACCATCGGCGCCGAGGCCGTTGAGGAAGCGCCGCGCGAAGCCGCTCGTGCGCTCGCCCCGCTCGGGGTAGCTCTCTTCGCCCTCGACCGAGACGCGCTGCCACCCTGCTACGTATACCGTCTTGTACTCCCATCGTTCACTGCTCATCGGATACCTCCTTGTGATTACGAAGGGCGATTCTTGGGGTCTGGCTGCTGCTGCGGCATTGTGCCGATGCTCGCAGCGGTGGCGCGGTGCCTTGGGCCACGCAGCGTTCCCCGTGCTCGGTAGTATACCATGTAATTATGTAATTGTGTAATCGTACGATCGGCCCATCCGAGATGGCGGGCAAGGTGCACTGGTTGAGGCGGTTGCCGTAGCGACGGGCGGTGAGGCGGGTGCGCGTTTTTCTTTCCCAACGCAAAAAGGCGCTTGCCCACACCAATGCGGTGGTGTTGTGCAAGCGCCCGGTGAGAGATATGGCGTCACTCAACGGTGAGCACGATTTTGCCGATGGTGCTGTTCGATTCCATCAGGCGGTGCGCCTCGGCGGCCTGCGCGAGCGGGAGCACGCTGTCGATCACGGGTCGTAGCTCGCCGGATTCGAGGCGGCTTTGGGCGAAGGCGCTGAACGCTTCGGTGAGCGCGATCTTCTGCGGCAGCGGGGTGCGACGCAGCGTGGTGCTGAAGACGGTGATGCGCTTGTTCATCAGCGGGCCGAGGTCGAGCTGGCCGCGCGAGCCTCCCAGGAAGCCGATCAGCGCCAGCCGTCCGTCGATGCCCAAGGCGGCCAGGTTGTCGTTCCAGTAGGGCGCGCCGACGAAATCGAGCACGAGGTTGACGCCTTGGCCGTCGGTTGCTTCTGCCACGCGGGCGGCGAACGATTCTTCTTTGTAGTTGATGGTGATGTCGGCCCCGAGTTCGCGGCAGCGCTGCAGTTTGGCTTCGCTGCTGGCGGTGGTAAAGACTTGCGCTCCGGCGGCGCGGGCCAGTTGAATGGCGGCGGTGCCGATACCGCTTGCACCAGCGTGGATGAGCACGCGTTCGCCCGCTTGCAGTTTGCCCAGCGTGAACAGGTTGAGGTAGGCGGTCAGGAACGCCTCGGGGAGCGCGGCGGCCTGCGTGAAGCTGAGATTATCGGGGATGCGCATGGCCATGCCGATGGGCACGGTGGCGAGTTCGGCGTATCCGCCGCCTGTGACGACTGCCATGACGCGATCTCCGACCTGCCACGGGCCTGCGCCCCGCTCGACGGTGCCCGCGAGTTCGAGGCCGAGGATCACCGATGCGCCTTCGGGTGGTGGGTAGCCGCCGCGCCGTTGCAGCGTGTCGGCGCGGTTGACGGCGGTAGCCCGCACACGCACGAGCAGTTCGTCGGGGCCGGGCTGCGGGTCGGGCGCATCGTCGAAGCGCAGCACTTCGGGCCCACCCGGTTGGTCAAACACAATTGCTTTCATTGCTCTCCTCTTCGAGATAGTGCTTATCGATGGTACGTTTATGGCTACACCAAGTATACCCGCGGTGACGATACCGTGTGAGCATTTTTAGAAGAGAAGGGAGAAGTTATGCTATCGCGACGGTTCTTTTCGGTGGTATCGCTGATGATGGTGTTGGCCGTGTTGAGTGCGTGTGGTGGAGCGCCGCCCATCTCTCTCGCTGAGGTGCCCAAATTTCCTGGCTCGACTCCGATGCAGGCGGGCACGAACCCGTTCGCCGATACGGTGCTGGAGCAGTTCAACACAACTATGAGCGAACAGAACTTGAAGTTGGAGCAGGAGTTGTACTCTATCCCGCAGGAGACGACGTGGGAGGACATTAAGGCGTTTTACAGCGATAACAGCCAGATCAGCGGTGGCAACTGGACGCCGAGTGCCGATATGACGCAGGAGAGTGAGGGCTTTAGTTCGATGGGGTGGACGCGCAACGGCGGTCGGCAGGTGCTTCTGGTGGGCCACTCGCCCGATCTGCTCAATAACAATAGTCAATTTCTATTGATCGTGTTGGCGTCGCAGTAACAACTGCCTGCTCCGATACTGGCTCGCTTGCGATGGCAGGCGGGCCTTTTGTGTACGCTAGGCTTCGAGCGTGGGTGTAGGGGTATCGGTGCTGGTTGCTGTGGCAATCTCTGTCGCAGTGGCCGTCTCTGTCGGGGTTGCACTGGCTGTGGCGGTTGTCTCCGCAGTGGCGGTTGCGCTTGCCGTGGCACTGGCGGTCGGTGTGTTTTCTGGCAGCAGGGTGACCTCGGCAGTGCTTTGCGTCTCGGTTTGGGCCGCCTCCGTGGGCGTGTTCTCCAGCTCGCTTGTGGGTGTCTCATCGCTGATCGGCGGTGGTGTGGGCAGCACAACGGGCGAGGTTGGCGGCACCTCGGGTGTCGACTCCTCGGTGGGCGTCGGCTCGGCGGTCGGCTCCTCGGTAGGCGTTGGCTCAGCAGTCGGCTCCTCGGTAGGCGTTGGCTCTGGTATGGGCGGCACGACGATCGGCGCGGTGGCCTCGATAGTTGGCTCCGCTTCGGGCGTGGGCGTTGATGTCGGCTCCTGCGTAGGCGTTGGCGTAAGCGTGGGCGTCAATGTGGGAATCAACGTCTCGATCACGCGAGTGGGCGCCAACGTGGGCAGCGGATCTTGGTTCGCGTTAGAGATGCCGCGCAGCAGGAGAAAGAGCATCGCTAGAGCTACAATACCACCAAAGATCGGCAGCGCCAAGCTCCAAGGGATGCGTGGGCTATCGCTTTCGATCGGCGCTTGGTTGCGCGGCGGTGGCGGCAGCGGGCGGCGCTGCGGTTGCACCACGGTCTTCTCGTCGTACACCGACGGTTGTTGGCGTTGTTGGCGTTGTTGTGCGTTGTTCGGCGCGCTGGGCGTCGCAGGCGGGCGACGGGGTGGCGTTGGCGGGGGCGGCGCTGGCACCGTCGGATCGTTGGCGTTCGCTGGGGGCCTCGGCTTGGGGGTGGCTTGCCCCTGCGGCGTATTGCCCCGCCCGATCGAGACCGTCGATTGCCCCGCCGACGAGACATTGGGAGAGGCGAGCGCTGCGATCTGGCTGGTTGTTGCAATGGGAATGCCGTGCTTGTGGGCCACTTTGCGCAGCGCCTCGACGAACGTCGAGCCGTTGGCGTAGCGCTGCTCGGGGCGTTTCGCCAGGATGCGCGCCATCACCATATCGAGCTCGTAGGGCTGATCGGGGTCGATCGTTGAGGGCGGCGGCGGCGAATTTTGGGCGTGCGCCACGATCAGTTGTGGTGTTGCGCCGGAGAAGGGCACCTTGCCCGTGATCACCTCGTAGGTGGTGATGCCGAGCGAGTAGAGGTCGCTGCGGCCATCGACGCGCTGCGCCGAGGCTTGTTCGGGCGAGATATATTCGGGGGTGCCCATAAAAATGCCAGTGCGGGTGAGCCGCTCGGTGCCAGCATCGGGGGCCTGCGCAATGCCGAAATCGGTGAGCAGCACACGCCCATCGATATCGATCATCACATTGTGCGGCTTGATGTCGCGGTGGACAGCGCCTTGGCTATGGGCGTAATCGAGGGCTGCCGCGACCGGGCCGATGATGCTGATCGCGAAGCCGAGTCCGAGCGCGCCTCGTTCCTCGATAATGGCGTGGAGCGTGCGGCCCCGCACATATTCCATCGCGATGTAGCGCAGGTCGTTCTGCTCTCCCACATCGAAGATCGTGACAATGTTCGGGTGGCGCAGATTCGCCGCCGTGATCGCCTCGCGTTCGAAGCGTCGCA
This sequence comes from uncultured Roseiflexaceae bacterium, assembly GCA_937988885.1. Taxonomy (GTDB): domain Bacteria; phylum Chloroflexota; class Chloroflexia; order Chloroflexales; family Roseiflexaceae; genus CALKHR01. The sequence goes on from CALKHR010000026.1 coordinate 8,318, forward strand.
CGAACTCGGGATCGATCACGAGTTGCGGTGCCAGAACTTTCAGCGCGACAGTGCGGTGCAGCGTGGTGTCGCTGGCACGATACACTCGCGCCATACCGCCGCGCCCGATCTCGGCCTCGATCAGGTAACGGCCAAGTTGTTGTCCGATCAGATGTGTCAAAGCAGTCCCTTGTAGCCTGCTATCAGCGGTGGCGCTGTGCGATTACGAAGTTGGATGCGTGAGTGCGAGATCGGTAGCGTCGAATAGTGTGTATAAGTGTAGCATATCGGCATCGGTGCGCGAAACAACGCGACCCGCCCGCGCGGCTGCCACCATATCTCGCATCATGGTGATGATCTGCTGTTTTTGTGCGCCGGTGACCCAAAACGGGTAGGGCAAACGCTCGAAATCTTTGCTTTGGATGTTCTTGGTGTGGTTCACCACTTCTTTTAAGATCCGCTCGCACAGCGGCGTGAGCGCCCAAGCCAAGATAAAGAACAGTTCGTCTTGATCGAAACCGGGCCGCAGGAAGGCGGCTGGTGCGCCACTATCGAGCACATAGCCGGGCGGCAGATAGCGCATATTGAGGCGCTGGGCGATCAACTGCCAGGTGATGCCTTCGCGCCCGAAGAAGCGCTGCCCACCCACACCGTGCAGATACCAGTTGCCGTTGCGCTTGAAGGTGCGCACCGCGTCGCCATCGTCCTTCCAATAGATCATATGGGTCGGCTCAGCGTAAACGATCGCCTTCTGCGCTTTGTTGTAGGGCTGGTAATCGGGATGCGGCAACGTGATCAGCAGCGGCTCCGAGCGCAGACGGATGCGAATGTTCCGTCGGGTGGCTCCGCTCCGTTCAAGTTGCTCGATCTGTGCGCGTTTGTAGGGCGAGAGTTTGCCCAATCGCGCCCGACGAAGCTCTTTCTCTAGCGAGATCGTATCCTCGAAATACTCAAACTCGTACGGTTCGATGATCGTGCCCGCCGTGATTGGGCGCAGAAAAAAGTCGTTCTTGCCCGTCGTCATGCCACTGCTTGCCACGATCACATCGCCGAGTTTGGGGCCGCGAAAGTACGCGGCGAGGTCCTCAGTAATGCGCCAAGAATGGTTTCCAGTCAGTGCGATGGTTTCGGCGGTTATCGTACGGCCATTGAGCGTGATCTGCTTGGCGCTGCTCCCGCGCTGGAAATCGAGCACCACCATCGCGTGATTCGTCTCGTTGGAGAACGATTGGAGCGTTTGGACCGAGATCTGACCATGGCGCATGAGCAGGCGGCGTAACCCGCGCATCGTTGGAATCGTCAGAAAAGTATCACTACAAATGAATCGTAATCGTCCTTGCTTGGCAAGCAGATCTAAACACTTTACAATAAAAAAAGCGTAGGTCTCTTTTTTAATTTTATCACCGTCGCGAAAGCCGAATTGGCGGTCGAGCAGGTCTTGGATACGCGGATCGATAGTGCCACCGAAGGGCGGGTTGCCCACGATATAATCGAACTGCCGGAGCGGTTGGGGCGGCGGCGTAGCCGAAACAACACTATCTGACTCAAGTGTAAACCAATGTTGAAAGAAATCGCCGAGCACCAAATGATGATGTGACGGGTGGTACCCCCAGCGATCAGCGATTCGCTGGAAACTACGGGCATACAGCAGCGGGTCGATCTCGATTCCGTAGAGGTTTTGTGCGAAAATATGATCGAGCCGTTGATGCAATGGACCGTCGTACAGCGGTAGGAATTTCTCGATCAGCGGAATAAGAAATGAGCCATCGCCAAAACAAGGCTCGAACACCGTATCTGTGCGTTGAAACGTGATATCGCTCAGAACGCCGCTAGCGCAAGCGAGAGGAGTCAGGAACTGACCTAACTGTCGTTTTTTCTCGCGCCGCGTTTTTGTTTGACTCATTGGTCTCTGAGAACTGGTATTTTCGCCGCCCTGATGGTATAATCCTTGACAGTATCGTGGCGATTGTACCATATTGCTCGCCGAATGAAAAGTCTTGACATTGTTGTAGATGCTTTTGGGAGCGCACCATGCTGCCAACCCCTGCGCCACTACTGATAATCCGACGCCAGGATTCCAGTGTCACTCAGATGGAGTGGGGCAAACCGCTTCTGACATTGGGCCGCGATAGTGCCAACGATATTATTATCGATCACCCACTTGCATCCCGGCGTCACGCACGGCTAGAGTACGATGAGAACGGCTACTGCGTTCGCGATCTCGACAGCACCAATGGCACCTATGTCAATGGGCAGCGGATCGAGGGTGTCTATGTGCTACGCAATCAAGATAAAGTTTGGGTAGCAGATACCGAGATCATTTTCAACGATCCCGAAGCGACGCAAAAGGGCCCATTGCCGCTCGAAGTCCTCAAACGAGTACGAGCCTCCGAGGAAGTGCTACGGCTCGATAGCCGCGCCAAAGAGGTTTATCTCAATGGCAAGACGCTCGAGCCCCCGTTGACTGTCAAAGAGTTCCAGCTGCTCGAGTTGCTGTACACCCACAAAGGTCAGGTGATCAGCAAGGATGAGATTGCGAAGAATGTCTGGGACTACGAAGTATACGACTACAACGCGATCGACGCGCTTGTCTACCGTTTGCGCCAGCGAATCGAGCAGGACCCCGGCTCGCCGCGCTTGCTTGTGACGGTACGCGGCTTCGGCTATAAACTCGTGACTCAGGCGGAATAGGTTGTGTGGCGGCGCTGACGATGCGCCGCTGCCGATCTGGTGATACAAGATCTCGCGTCTGTGTTGGTTACGCACCCCGATAAACGAGCGAGCGCCTATCGGGCTATGGTGCTGTATGCTGTTGTTGGGATGCTGTTGCATCATCAGGCTGCGCACTCAGTTAGGCGCCGCACCACGATCTCGCCCACCATGTGACATGTTGCCATCCTCCCGAATCTTGCAAAGTGTAAGGTTGCGATGAACGCCATTTTCACACACAGCATCGAGATCTATACGTCGAGCTTGGTGATCGCTGGTTCGTACGATTTGACGATTTATCGTCGTGTGAGCGATGCGATCAATGGCGAGCAGCGACGCTATATTCCGCTGCGCGATGCGACGATCGCGCCGCTCGAACGCGCCCACCAGGTACAGCCTGTGCCGTATCTGCACGTCGATCGGCACGAGGCGCTGTTGGTGGCGACGCTGCAGGAGGCAACACCGCCGGTCGGCTATGCGCGCGACGAGCAGGTGCGCGGTGTGGTGCCTGTGCAGTGTATGTTCTTCACTTCGACGTTCGTAGTGCGCGCCACCTTCTACAAACGCCCCGACCTCAAGTTGCCCGAGGCGCTCGAACGCCTGAACGACGATTTTGTGCCGTTGCGCGATATCCAGGTGTTCCCGCTGCTCTCCAGTTTCCCACCATTACAGCGCGATTTTGCGGCGCTCGCACGTGAACGGATTGTCGCGTTTTACCAGATTGGCGAGGTGGTCACGCCGACGCTGCCGACTCCCCCCGATCCTCCGGTGCTGGCAGAACAAGCGGAGCATCCAGAGGCTTTCGAGTCAGAAGCGACGGCGCCCGAGGACACGCCAGAATCATAGTTTCGACCCCGAATGACGTTTTGCGCCTGTTTGGTGCTGTGAACGTGCCGTGTCTGCACAGTACGTGCTGTACGGTACTAGCCCTGTAATCAACGTAGTGATTCGCGCCCAACTTTGAAGAAAGCTGGGCGATTTCTATTGAGAGGGCGATAATGGCAAATCGAGCAGCGTTTTATCAATTGCTTGGTGAGATCGCGGCATTGCCGCCGAACGAACGCCACGAGCGGATGGTGGCCCTGCACGCGGACGTGACCGAAGGCTATTGCTCGGCGGTCGCCCGCCTGAGCGAGCAGGATGCCGCACGAGTTGGGCCGGATGGGCGCACGGTGGCGCAGGTGATCGGCCACATCCTCGAATGGGATCGTTTCACATTGCTGGGTGTGGGTGAATTGCTGGCGGGCGTTGAGTTTCCCCGCATCGTCAACAATGTTGGTTGGTTGGATCGCGCAGGCCAAGAATACACATTTGGGAGCGTAGACGAATTCAACGCATTCCAGGCGCAACAAGCCCTGATGATGGAATGGACAGACATTCGCGATGGAACGATCCGTGCTGCTCGGCGTTTGCAGGCTGTGTTTGCGCACCCTAACCTGGTGAACGCCGAACTGCTTGAGCGTACGCGACCGTACACGTTCACGCTCGGCGAGGATTTGACGTTGACGTTGCCCGTAGGCTGGTATATGTGGATGCTCGTGGTAGAACACCAAGCGATCGAACATGTTGACGAAGTTGGATGGGGTTGGGGGAATGCATAGGTGACGATTTGCGCGGCTCTGTTCATCTGATTGCAATCTGACTTGGCTATACTGTCGCCATTGACATGCATTCCTGCCCATTAGAAGGAGATCATTTGTGAAAATCCTTGTCACTGGCGGCGCTGGCTATATCGGAAGCATCACCTCGGCTGAGTTGATCGCGGCTGGGCACGAGGTGGTGGTTTTCGACAGTTTGTACCAGGGCCACCGCGAGGCTGTGCCACCTGAGGCCGCGTTTGTGCAGGGCGACCTGCGCGATCCTGATGCTGTTGCGCGTCTGTTCAAAGAACATCCTGGTATCGATGGGATTATGCATTTCGCCTCGTACACGCTGGTGGGCGAGAGTATGCAGAAGCCGCTGATGTACCTGCGCGATAACCTGGTGGCTGGGGCAAATCTGCTTGAGCAGGCCGTAGAGCACGGCGTGAATCGGTTTATCCTTTCATCGACCGCCAATCTGTTCGATGACCCGACGACCATGCCGATCGAGCCGGATGACCGCATCGTGCCTGGTTCGCCGTATGGTGAATCGAAGTTCTTCCTCGAGCGCCTCCTGTTCTGGTTCCGCCGCATCTACGGCTTGAACTACGCCTGTCTGCGCTACTTCAATGCCTCGGGCGATACTCCCGAGCGGGGCGAACACCACGATCCCGAACTCCACCTAATCCCGGTGGTGCTGGAGGTGGCCCTGGGCAAGCGCGAGCAGGTGGTGATCTTCGGCGGCGATTACCCCACCAAGGATGGCACCTGCGTGCGAGATTACATTCACGTGCTGGATCTGGCCAAGGCGCACATCCTGACGATGGAATCGCTCGATAAGCTGGGAGTGCGCACCTACAACTTGGGCAACGGCAGCGGCTTCTCCAATCTTGAGGTGGTCGAGATGGCCCGTAAGGTGACGGGTAAGCCCATCCCCTATACGATCGGCCCGCGCCGTCCGGGCGATCCCGCGACACTGGTGGCTTCTTCGGCCAAGATTCGTGACGAACTGGGCTGGGTGCCTCAGCACTCATCGCTCGAAAATATTATACGAAGCGCTTGGGATTGGCATAGCCGTCACCCGAACGGCTACGCGGATTAGCAGGCGCTGGCTGAGTGGGCGGTTGCGCGTGATACGTGCGCAGCCGCTTTTTTGTTGTGAAGGAGTGCGGATGCAGCTTATCGAGACTGAGCGACTCCTGCTTCGCCCGTATGTGTGGGAGGATTTGCCCGCGCTGACGGTGTTGCTCGCCGATCCTACGACGATGCGCTTCTGGCCTCGGCCGTTCACGCCGGATGAGGCGCAGGGTTGGCTTGAGCGAGCGATGACGGCGAGCAGCAGCACGATTTACGGGCGGCGTGCGCTGGTGCTCAAATCGAGCGGCGAGCAGATCGGCGATGTGGGTGTGGTGCCTGCGATGCTGCTTGGCGAGGAGCGCAACGATCTGGGCTACATCGTCGATCGGCGGTGGTGGGGGCAGGGCTTCGCGTCCGAAGCGGCTCAGGCTCTGTGCGACCATTATATGCACGAGCATGGGCTTGATGCGCTGGTCGCTCATATGGCTTGGGATAATCTGCCCTCGCAACGCGTCGCGGAGAAGATTGGGATGTGCAAGGTGGCGGAGTTCAACAATCCGCGCAATCGCGACCTGCTCACATTCCTGTACGAGATACGACTGTCGAGCGAGTTGTAACCCGATACGCAGCGTATTCGTAGTGTGATGCAGGATGTTGTTGGGAGTGTATCAATGCTTGCATGCCCTGCTGTTTACGTGTATCTTACGTTTACAGAAACGTAGGTTTGTCTGTGGAGCCTTGCGATGATCAAAACTTCGCCCGCCTATAGCCTTGCTGCCCGTCAACCGTTCGCCATCCTTGTGCTGGTATTAGCGGTAGCATCGGGCTTGACAATCGCGCTATGGTTGTTGCCGGTTGGTTTGGTGGTCTATGCCTTGATGGTGATTCTGAAGGCGCGCGATAGTGTGCTGATCTCCGAAGCGGCGCGCCCGCCCCGTCCACGGCTCTCTAGCCCTACGTTTCGTGCACAGTTGAGCGCGATCGAGCGCACGCAGCAGGAGATCGCGCGGAGTGCTGGGCAGGCGAGCGGCCCATTGATGCGCTTGTTGGCGCCGATCAGTGTGCAGGCTCAGGAGCTTGTCGAGCAGGCGTATGTGCTGTGCGATAAAGGTCAGATCATCGAGCGCTATCTTGCGACAATCAATCAGCAAGCTCTACAACAAGAGATTCAAGCCACCAATCAGCGCCTGAATGCGACGACCGACCCGTACACCCGCGATCAGTTGACCGAGGCCCGCGATGCGCTGTTGGAGCGCCAGCAGCACAGCCGCGACCTTGAAACGTACATCGGGCGGATCTTGGCGCAGTTGCAGAACATCTCGGCCAGCCTCGACAATGTGCTCGCCGAGACGGTGCGCTTGCGCACAGCCGATGCTGTGAGTGCGGATCGCACCACGAATCAGGTGGCGCAACGCCTGAGCGACCTCAAGAACGATATGGACGCCTTCCAGACGGTGTTGGATACGGCGCTCACACAGAGCGGCGCATCCTAACGCCTTTTCCTCGCTCGATATCACTCCACGAACCTTTCGCATAACGGCCAAGCGCGAACGAACC
>CALKHR010000027.1 GCA_937988885.1 uncultured Roseiflexaceae bacterium
CGATTTGGAACCGGCCTCGCCTTCGGAGACGGTTGACGATGAGCCAACGATGACACCCTTCTCGCTGAGCGATTTGGGCCTGTCCGATGAGGAAATCGCTTCGTTGAGCTCTGAGGAGTCAACCACAAGTTCTCTGAACTTGGGTCTCGATGATTTAGAGCCTCCGGTTAGCGAGCCAGAGGCTGCCCCGGCTGATGAGGAGCCGGTGATGACGCCCTTCTCGTTGAGCGATTTGGGCCTCACGCCCGATGAGATCGCAGCGCTGGATATGGGCGAGACGCCAGCCGAACCAGCCGCCTCCGACGAGCCAGAGATGACGCCTTTCTCGTTGAGCGAGTTGGGCCTCACGCCTGATGAGATCGAGGCGCTGGGCGGTTCGGATACATCTGCGAAGTCGAGCAATTTTGGGCTCGATGATCTGGATCTGGAGCCTGCGGTTAGCGAGCCAGAGGCTGCCCCGGTTGATGAGGAGCCGGTGATGACACCCTTCTCGTTGAGCGATTTGGGGCTGACCGACGAGGAGATCGCAGCTTTGGGTATGGGCAACGCTGTGGCAGAGCCCGAACCCGAACCCACCTCTGTGCAAGAGCCAGAACCAGTTCGTGCACCAGAGCCAGAACCAGAACCAGAACCGGTTCGCACAGTTGAGCCGGTGCGAGCGCCAGAACCAGAGCCAGAGCCAGAGCCGGTTCGCGCATCTGAGTCGGTGCGACCGCCAGAGCCGGAGCCGGTTCGTGCTCCTGAACCTGTACGCGCTTCGGAACCTGCGCGTGCAGCAGCAACTCAACCGCCTGTGACGCCTCCAGCGGCACGCCCGGCTCGCCGTGTTGAGGCTCCTAGTGCGGGGGTTTTGACAGGGAACGAGATCCTAGACGGGTACGTACGTCGTTTGGAGCAAGATCCACATAACTATGGATTACGCCTGTCGGTGGCGCGTGCTGGTGGGCAGATGGGTATGGTGGATTTCGCTTTGTTCCAGTACCGCCAATTGATCAAGCAGAATATGATGCTCGATCAGATTGAGGATGATCTTCAGGATCTGATCCTTGATAACGATGAGGTTCAGGTTCTGAGACGGTTACACCGCACGCTTGGTGATGTCTATACCAAACAGGGACGACTCGCTGAAGCGATCGACGAATACAGTTGGACGCCCGCCGGGTCATAATGGAAAGGTTGAGGCAATGCGACAGATCGTCGAGGATTTGATCCGTGTGGACGGGGTTATCGGAAGCCTGTTAGTAGGCAAAGATGGTCTTGTAGTCTCCAGCACCTTGATGGACGAAGAAGATGCCGAGATTCTGGGGGCAATGTCTGCCGCTGTCTTCGGCGAGATCGATAAAGCGACGAAGCGCATTGGCGTTGGTACGCTGGTCGATTCGATCATCGATGCTGAGCAAGGATCGATCCTGTTGCTAGAGGCTAAAGATTTGATCCTCGTGGTGATCACGCAGCGTATGGTAAATCTTGGCTTGGTCAAGATGGAAATGCGCCGTGCATCGAAGCGAATTAGCGAGGCGATCCCGATCTAATGCTCGTTGCTAGCGAGTGTTAGCGCGAGTTGTGGATGGCTGCTTTGTCATTGAGCCTCGAAGGATAGAGTAGAATGGAACAGGAGGAGTTTCGACTTCTCCTGTTTCGTGCGCGTTTTTCATGTCAATAAAGGAGTTTAAGGGTTTTTATGGAGCGTTCACTTATTATTCTCAAGCCGGATGCTGTGCAGCGTGGCTTGATCGGCCCGATCTTGACTCGTTTGGAGCAGCGCGGCTTGCGACTGGCAGGTTTGAAGTTGATGCGTATCGATGAGGAACTGGCCCGCCGCCACTATGAGGTTCACAAGGATCGCCCCTTCTTCGCCAGCCTGGTTGAATATATCACTTCGGGGCCGGTAGTAGTTGCTGTGGTGACTGGCAAGCAGGTGATCGCGACTGTGCGCAACACGGTTGGTGCGACGAATCCTGTGCAGGCTGCGCCTGGCACGATCCGTGGCGATTTCGCCGTGGAGATTGGCCGCAATCTGATCCACGCTTCGGACTCGCCCGAGAATGGTGAGAAGGAAGTGGCGCTGTTCTTCTCGCCCAATGAGTTGGTGGAGTGGGAGCGCAGCACCGATCGCTGGATCTACGAGTAGTGTGTTGCTAGAAGCATAGTTTTATGCTTTTGCAATAATGAAGACGACCGTCGATTTTTAATCGGCGGTCGTTTTTGTGATATGCTCGTGTCTTTGGAATGTTGTGCCAAATCCGGTTGGACCGTGTTGGTATTACTTCGCTTGAGGAACGGCCTCAGCAGGGATACCCTTGAGCGTTTGGTTTTGGTTGCCTCGCTTAGTGGCTAACGTTGGCAGGTAGGTATGTCGCTGATTGCTTGGGCTACATTGGTGATCGTCGGTTGTTCGATTGTCGGGATTGCGGTGGGGCGTTGGCCTGTGTTGCGGACGAACCGCACGACGGTGGCGCTGTTGGGCGTGGCGCTGCTGTTTGCGGTGGGTGCGATCTCGCTCGATGAGGCGTATGGGGCGCTGGATCTCGATACTCTGTTGCTGATCTTTAGTTTGATGGTGTTGAACGGTCATTTATTTTTGGCCGGGTTTTTTGGGGCGGTGGCGCAGCGGGTGGTGTTGTTTGCCCGCGATCCTCGGACGTTGCTGGCGGTGATTGTGGTGGCTTCGGGGGTATTGTCGGCGCTGTTTTTGAATGATACGGTGGTGTTGATGTTGACGCCGCTGGTGTTGGATACAACGATTGCCCTGCGCCGGAATCCTGTGCCGTATCTGCTAGGCTTGGCGACTGCTGCGAATGTTGGCTCGGTGGCGACGATTACGGGGAATCCGCAGAATATTGTGATTGGGAGCGCGTCGAAAATCCCGTATGCGACGTTTACGGCGGCGCTGGCGCCGACGGCGTTGATTGGTTTGTTGATCTGTTGGGTGGTGATTGTGCTGGTGTACCGCGATGAGTTTCGGAGCGGACATTTTGATGTGCCCAAGGTGGTGCGCGTGCCGATCTATCGCCCGTTGTTGCGCAAGAGTGCGGTGGTGCTCCCCGCAATGGTTGTGCTGTTTTTTGTGGGGGTGCCTGTGCCGTTGGCGGCGTTTTTGGCGGCGGCGGTGATGCTGGCGACGCGACGCTTGAAGCCCGAGCGGGTGATGAAGACGGTCGATTGGGATTTGTTGGTGTTTTTTGCTGGGTTGTTTGTGTTGACTGGTAGTTTGGAGGCGCAGGGTTGGTCGGAGTTGTTGTTCGATTGGTTGGCGCCGATGGCTCAGGCTGGTCTGCCGACGTTCGCGCTGGCGACGGTGGGGTTGTCGAATCTGATCAGTAATGTGCCGGCGGTGCTGTTATTGCAGCATGTGGTGGGCGCGTTCCCTGATACGCAGCGGGCGTGGTTGATGCTGGCGGCTGCTTCGACATTGGCCGGGAATTTGACGTTGCTCGGCTCGGTAGCGAATTTGATTATGGCGGAGTTGGCGGCGCGCTGGAATGTGCGGGTGACGTTCGGCGCGTACCTGCGGGTGGGTTTGCCTATTACGGTGCTGACGCTGTTGGTGGCGATTGTGTTGGTGTAGGTCGTTGTTCTGCGTTGTGTGGCATTGCGATGCAGTGGGTGGCCGCGAGTAGAGCGGCGCGCGTTGTGGCGCGCAGCGCCATAGCTGTCCGAGCGCGCACACGTTGTGCACGACGTTGTTTGCCCGTAGCGACGGGCGTTCACGCGGCGACGCGATTGTTTCTCCCAAATGAATCTGGGTGCGCTTGAGGTGGGGCGGTTGTGTTTGTTTGCGATGGGGTTGTGTGATGGAACAGATTAAGAAGTATGCGAATCGCAAGCTCTACCATATGCGCTGGAAGCGGTATATCACGCTCGATGAGGTGGCGCGGCTGGTGCAGGATGGCGCGCAGGTTGAGGTGATCGATAACGAGAGTGGCGCCGATATTACGAGCGAGATTTTGGCGCAGATTGTGGCGCAGGGTCAGGGTTTTGGCAGGCGTTTGCCGACTCAGGTGCTGGTAGATGTGATTCGGGCTGGAGATGAGGCGTTGTCTGGGGCGCGGCGTTTGCTGTGGGAGCGTTTGGGGGGCGAGGCGTTGGTGGATGCGGCGATTGTGCGCCGTCTGGAGCGGTTGCGCGAGCGCGAGGTGGTGACTGCGGAGGAGGCGCAGCGTATTCAGGAGCTTTTGTTGGGCGATGAGGCTGAGGCGCCTTCGCGCGGCTCTGATCTGCCGACCCGTAGCGATGTGTTGGCGCTGAGTTCGCAGGTCGATGCGTTGATGGCGATTGTGGAGCAGTTGCTGGCCGAGCGAGGTGCTAAGGAGTAGCTGAGGTTCCTTGTTGCTAACGAAGGTGTATCGGGTTTTGTTGTGGGATCGAGGTTTTGCTGATGCAGAGCTTTGGTCCTTTTTTGTGGTATTGATGCTGGTGTTTGAATAGATGCTGTGGCATTGGACGCTTGAGTTGATGTTAATCAGGCTGATGCGCTTCGAGGATGAGGCGGGTTTCGCCGAAGCGCAGGATGCTGCCGGGTACGATTTGGGCGTCGGCGCGCGAGAGGCGGCGTTCGTTTTGGCCGGGCAGTGTGATCCACGTGCCGTTTTTGCTGGTGTCGCGGAGCAGGATGTTTGGGCCGTCGCCGTAGAGCAGGCGGGCGTGATCGGAGGAGATCAGGTCGTCGTCGGCGAGGGTGACGCGCAATTCGTAGGCTTGGCTGGTGCGCCGCCGCCCGATGATGGTTTCGCCTTCGTTGAGGATGTAGATGGTTTGCGTTGGACCTGTTTCGCTGAGTTTGCGCAGACGATAGCGGCTCGGCGCTAGCTCAAAGAGGAAGCGCGCGCCGTCGTGCCAGAGCTGCCCGCCGAAGCCGTTGGTGATCAGGTTCGTGATGTCGGCCTCGTTGAGGCGGGTTGGGTGTCGGCTCATAGTGAGCAGGCCCGCTAGTTCGTCGAGGCCGAGGATTTTGAGCAGTTGGCGGTGCTCGTCGATGTCGAGCGAGATGCGCGATTCGGCTGGGAGGGCCGGCGCGCAGATCAGTGCGCCGATGATGGCGTCGAGCGGTAGGATGCGCCGTTCGGGGTCGAGATGATCCGCCTCGGCGGCGAGATACTCGTGGATGGCGTTGCGCTGCGCTGCGATGAGTTGAAACGGTGTTTGGTCGCGCGCTTCGTGGAGTGTCGCGCCGTTGTGTTTGAATGTCCAGTGGCCGCTCGGGCTGACCTCGATGGGGTTTGTGTAATGGCGAATGATGCCAACGAGTGCGGCTTGTGAGCTGAGGAGCAGGAGCTCGATCGGCTGGGATACGTTGCTTGTGATGTGCAGCAGGACGCCGATGGGCGATGGGGCGCTGCTGAGCGCGCCGATCAGGGCGGCGGCGTGTTCGCGCAGGGTGCGCCGTTCGGCGGCGGTGGTTGGGATGGAACCGATATAGATGTGTGGATTGGTCATAGCGAGGTCGAGTCGTGCTTTCTTTCTGATCCTCTTGCTGGAGTATAGCGGTCTGTTCGCCGTGTGTCAATGCGTGTTCGAGGGTTAATCCTTCGGAGGGCCGATGTGGCGCGACCGAGGATGCAGTACGCTCGCTAGGCTTATGTTTTGATGCGTCAGAATACCCCCTCGGGTGATTCTGACGCTTTTCGGCGTTGTGTTTTGCCCCTAGTACTGTTCAAGCTACTGATGAAGGAGGGTGCTGTGCGTTTGTACTTCGAGGTGGCGCGGCGTTCGTTTCGGCGCGTCGCGGCGTACCGTAGTGCGTATGTGGCTGGCATTCTGACGAACGCTTTTTTCGGTGCGCTTCGTTCGGTGGTGTACATTGCGCTGTTCGGATCTGGGGCGACGGTGGTGGCCGGGTTCACGTTGCAAGAGGCGATTAGCTACACGTGGGTGACGCAAGCGCTGATCTCGATTGGGGCGGGGTGGATCGATGCGCGCGATCTGATGCAGACGATCCGTTCGGGCAATGTGGTGGCCGATCTGATGCGCCCGTGGAGTTTCTTCGGCTACTGGTTGAGTCGTTCGCTGGGTGAACGCGTGTTTAATGTGCTGATGCGCAGTACGTTGACGTATTTGATCGGCGTGCTGTACTTCGGCGCGTACATCCCTTCGCTTGTTCAGGCGGGGGCGTTCGCTGTATCGCTGATCTTGGCGCTGTTGGTCTCGTTCGCGCTGCAGTTTTTGGTGAACCTGAGCGCCTTCTGGTTGATGGACGATACGGGCGTGCTGTTGGTCGTCAATTCGTTGTTGCAGGTGTTCTCGGGCTTTCTGATCCCGCTGGCCTTTTTCCCCGAGCCGCTGGAGTTGCTTGCTCGGGTGTTGCCGTTCCAGGCGATCACCGGTTTGCCCGCCCAGGTCTTTTTGGGCCAACTGACGGGTGTGGCACTGCTGCAAGCGTGGGCGCTGCAACTGTTTTGGGTGCTGGTGATGGGCGGCTCGGCGCTGGCGTTGCTGCGCGTGGCGATGCAGAAGGTCGTGATCCAGGGCGGTTGATGCGTGCGCGTATTCGCCAGCAGAAAGGTGTGCAGCGAGATGGTAAGGCTTTATTTCCTGCTGATCGGGGCGCGGATTCGGGCGCAGATGCAGTACAAGGTGTCGTTTCTGATCAATCTTGTGGGCTTTATGCTGCTCACGGGCTTAGAATTTGGCGTGGTGGCGGTGTTGCTGCTGCGCTTCGGCTCGGTGGGGGGATGGTCGTTGTACGAGGTGGCGCTGTTGTACGGGCTGACGAGCTTGGCGCTCGGCCTCGCCGAGATGATTGGCCGTGGCTTCGATTCGCCGTTTGAGCAGATGATGGTGCAGGGCAGCTTCGATTCGATCTTAGTTCGGCCATTGGGGACGCTGTTTCAGGTGTTCACCTCGGATTTTCAGTTGCGGCGTTTGGGGCGTTGTTTTCAGGCGATCGCCGTGCTCGTGTACGCGCTGTGGAATCTGCCGATCGTGTGGTCGCTGGCGAACGTGGTGCTGCTGCTGCTCACGATCGTCGCGGGGACGCTGATCTATCTGGCGCTGTTTCTGATCGGCGCGACGATCTGCTTCTGGACGATCAAGACGCCGGAGGTGATGAATGTGCTGATCTTCGGCGGCGAGGAGATGACGGGATACCCGCTCAGCATCTATTCCTCGTGGATGCGAACGCTCTTTTTATCGGTGGTGCCGTTGGGCTTTGTGAATTACCCTACCGCGCTGTGGCTGTTGAATCGCACCGATCCGTACGGTTTGCCTGCGTGGCTGGCGTGGTGTTCGCTGTTGGTGGCGCTGCTGTTCTGCGGGGTGGCGGTGGCGTTCTGGCGCTTGGGTGTGTCGCACTACACTTCGACGGGATCGTAGCGCGGCTGTGCGTTTGGCCCGTGGTATACTTGCCCTGTTGGCTCGGTTGGCTTCTGCCACATCGCTCCGATGTGGGTCCGCCAGAGGCCGACGTGAGGCTTGAAGTGTTGTGCACTGTTAGGAGAATGGCTATGCCCGATTCGTTGAAGGTTGTCGCTATCGGCGGAGGTGGCGGCGCGACACAGGTGCTTAAGGCGGCACAATCGTTCACCCATCACCTCACGGCGGTGATTGCAGTGACCGATACTGGTCGTTCGACGGGCTTGGCCCGCACCATCGGCGGCATTCCAGCACCCGGCGATCTGCGCGCGACGATCGCGGCCTTCGCTACCAATAAGCAGATGGCCGACCTGTTGCAGTTTCGGTTCAGCGGCGCTGGCATCCCGCAGTTGGAGGGCATGGCGTTCGGCAACTTGATGATCGCGGCGTTGGCGCAGGTCGAGCAAGATTTCGCCCGGGCTGTCGAGTTGGTGGCGCAATTGGCGGGTTGTGAGGCGCATGTGCTGCCCGTTTCGACGGCGGATACGCATTTATGCGCAGAGTTGGTCGATGGCACGCTGCTCGAAGGCGAGTTGGCCGTGCGTGGATTGGACAAGCCGCCGATCGCGCGTGTGTTCCTGCGCGACGACGCTCCGGCGTATCCGCTAGCGCTCAAGGCTATTCGCGAGGCCGACTTGGTGGTGCTGGGGCCGGGCAGTTTGTTTACGACGCTGTTGGCGGGCTTGCTGTTGGGTGGCGTGGTGGATGCACTGCGCGAGACAAAAGGCCAGGTGGTGTACGTCTGCAATACAACCACGCAGCCCGGCCAAACCGACGGCTATCGGGCGATCGATCATGTGCGGCGCGTGGTGGAGCACACTGGCCCGGGTGTGGTGGACAGTGTGCTGATCAATACGAGCGTGCCGAACGCTGAGGCGCTGCAGAAGTACGAGGCGGAAGGGCTGTTCTTGCTGCGCCCCGACGATGCCGAGCGCGCCGCGATCGCCGAACTGGGTGTGCGGCCCATCTTTCGCGAACTCACTGAGACGGTGAGCGAGAAGCGCGCCCTGTGGAATAAGCAGGACACGGTGCGTCACGACCCTGCGGCGCTGCAGTTGGCGCTGCGCGAGTTGCTGAACCTGGACGCCTAACTGACCCGTGTGCGGGTACCGATGATGCGCGGCAGGAAGCGCGGTTTGTGGCCCATTGCGGCGCGGTAGGCGGGGTTTGCGTGCAGCACGCTCTCTTCGAGGTTGATGCGTTGGCGCAGCACCCAACTGTGCGCGAGGCCGCCGAACAGCGCGGTAAGCCAGGCGCTGTGGATGAGCGGCAGGGCCAGCAGTTCGACGAATACCGCCACATAATTCGGGTGGCGCACCCAGCGGTACGGCCCTTCGCTCACCACGCCCAGCGAGCGCGAATCGACGACTTGCACGTTCCAGTGCCCTGCCAGTGTGGCGATCACCCACCAGCGCAGGGCATTGGCACAGAGAAAGAGCAGCAGCATCGGCAGGGCCAGTGCCGGAACCAGCGCGCGGCCCAGCAGCCACACTTCGAGCGCGGCGCAGAGCAGGATGCCACCATGAAGCAGCACCATCCAGCGAAAGTGCGGCTCGGCCAGCGGTGCGGCTCCCCGTTGCGCAAGGGCGCGCTGGTGCCGCCGCGAAATGTTCATCTCGACTAGCCGCCCAACCCCCACGGCGGCGAGCAGAAGCGTAAACACGATCGCGCTTGTCATCGCTTTTCTCCGCTAGTTGAACTGCAATAACAGAAGTTCTGCGCTCAACCCCGGCCCGAAGCCTGCCATTAGGCCGTAGCTGCCCGGCGTGAGCGTGTGGTGCTGCATCCACTCGTGCAGCACGAACAGCAGCGTGGCGCTGGAGAGGTTGCCGTAATCGCGCAGAATGTGCCACGATGGCGCGGTTTTGTGCGCGGGAATGTGCAGATGCTCTTCGAGGTTGTGCAGAATCTTTTTGCCTCCGGGATGCAGCAATACGGCGCTGAGTTGATCGATGCTGAGGTTGTGGCGGGCCAGGAAGGTGTTGATCACGGTGCCAATGTGATCGCGAATCAGGTCGGGCACATCGCGCGAGAGCACCATGTGAAAGCCGCTGTCGCGCAGGTCGAAGCCCATAGCGTTGAGCGTGTCGGGGAAGAGATGCGCCGTGGTGTCGATGATGCGCACGCCGTTGAGCGACTGGTTGTGGATGAGCGCTGCAGCTGCGCCATCGCCGAACAGCGCGCACGAGACGAGGTTGGCCTGCGAGTCGTCGTGGCGCTGAAAGGTGAGGGTGGGCAGCTCGACGGTGATGACCAGCGCTGTGCTGCCGGGGAAACCTCGCACCATCTCGCGCGCTCGCGAGAGCGCCATGGCCCCGGCGACGCATCCAAGTTCGGTGATCGGCAGGCGGCGCACATCGGGGCGAAAGCCGAGCTCTGCAATCAGGTACGCATCGAGCGAGGGGATCATATAGCCGGTGCACGAGACGCTGATCAGGAAGTCGATCTGGTCGGCGCGCATGTTGGCGTTGCGCAGGCATTGTTGCGCCACCTTGCGAGCCAGTGCGACGGCGTGCTCCTGGTAATCGGCGTTGGTCTGGCCAAGCGTGCGCGGTTGGAGCAGCGTTTCGAGCGGCACTACGCTGTAGCGTTGCTCGATCTGGGCGTTGTCGAAGATCGAGAGGACGGCTTCCATCCGGCGCGGGCTGAGCTTAAAGACCTGTTGCATAGCCCGTTTGGTGGCTTCGCGGCTCATGGTGTGGGCGGGTACGGCTGTGGCGGTGGCTGTGATTGTTTCCATACGATTTCCTCTTTGTGCAAAGGTCGTACCAATGGTGCCAAAGCCTTTCCAAATCCTGTCATATCAACTTCGGTTAGATAGTTGCCGTAAACAGGCCAGGTAGCCTGCGGCGGCAAGGTACCCTCCGTTGTTCTGATGGTGACATCGCTGTTCCGCAAAGCATTGGCGTTGTTCTCGGTTCGATACCGCTGGTGGTGATGCTAGTATCGCTTGAACATGCAGAATCGCGTAGTTCATCGGGTATGCTGGTTGTTTGGGTGAAGACGAGGATGTGGTATGCGGGCAGGATGAGCGTGCCTGGGTGTTATGTGATGGCATGTGGCACGCAATGTGCCATCAGAGCGAGGATGAGCGCGGAAACGCCGAATATTGCCACATTGCGAGAATGGACATACGAGCCGCAGGCGTTGCAGAGACGAGCCTACCGATATGATGTTAGATCACTGCTTGAAGTGGTCGTTGTTTGCGTTCAGGCTTTCTGCTGCCGATCGACGAAAGTTTCTCTCCAAGCTCCTCAAGACTGTTGAGGTTGTGGACGGGCAAGAAGTCATCGACGTGCGGCAGGGCGGCCTGCATCCCTTGCGTGAGCGGCTGATAGCCAGGCGTGCCGAGCAGCGGGTTCAGCCAGATCAGCCGATAGCAGGAGTGTTGCAGGCGGCTCATCTCGCGCGAGAGCAGTTGCGGGTCGCCCCGATCCCAGCCATCGCTGATCAGCAGCACCACCGCGCCGCGTCCTAACACGCGCCGCCCCCAGTGGAAGTTGAAATCCTTGATCGCTTCGCCGATGCGGGTGCCGCCCGACCAATCGTTGACATGCTTGCTCACCGATTCGATCGCATCGTCGATATCGCGCTGCAACAGTTGGCGGGTGATGCGGGTGAGACGCGTGCCGAACACGAACGATTCCACATCGCGCAGGCCGTTGCTGATGGTATGGATGAATTGGAGCAGGATGCGCGAGTAGCGCTCCATCGAGCCGCTGATATCGCAGATGACCACGAGCGGACGTTGACGGGTGCGCGGCTCGCGCCAGGCCATTTCGAGCGGTTCGCCGCCGTAGCGCAGATTGCGCCGCAGCACGCGCCGCATGTCGATCTGGCGGCCCTTCGGCGTCGAGCGTTTGCGCCGTGTGGTGCGCGGCTCGATGCGCCAAGTCATCTCGCGGAGCAACTGCTTGCAGGCCTGCACTTCCTCCCAGGTGAACGCGCCGAAATCCTTCTTGCGCAGCGCCTCGGTCGCACTGTATGAGAGCAGGATCTCGGTTTCGGGCTTCTCTTCCTCTTGCTTCTTGTTGTTGTTGCCGCCATCGCCCGGGGTGCGGGCTGGGCGCGGCAGGCGCAACGGCTTCTGTGGCACCTCGGTGCGCGGCAACAGCAAGCCAAGCGGATCGAGGCTGCGGTTGCGCCAGAAGAAGGCGAAGGCCGCATCGAACAACGGCAGATCCTCGCGCCGACGGATGAGCGTACAGCGGGCCGCGCTGCGGAAGTCCTCGCGGTTGGTGATTGGTGCGTAGTCAAGCGCTTGGAGAAGGTCAAGCGCTTGACCGGGGCTTACATCGACGCCCATCGTGCGCAGCAGTTGCGTGAATCCAAGGATTTGCTCGACGATATGGCCTGGTTGTTCGGAGGGCATGGTTGGGAACATAGCACGGCCTCGCGTTCCAGCACTATACGCTAACCTTCTCCAATATCGATTTGGCCCCCGCGCCACGCACTTGGCTCACGTCGTCCTGATATTTGAGGATGGCGCCGAGCGTATCGTCGATCAGGCTCGGGGTCAGTTCTTCGGCGTTGAGCGCCACCAGAGCCGAGGCCCAGTCGATCGTTTCGGCGACGCCGGGCAGCTTGTAGAGATCGAGCTTGCGCAACTCCTGCACGAAGCCGACCAACTGGTGCGCCAATTTCTCGGGGGTGTCGGGCAGCCGCGCCGCCACGATCTGCAGCTCTTTTTCGAGCGACGGATAATCGATCCAGTAGAACAAGCAACGGCGCTTCAGCGCATCATGCACTTCGCGGGTGCGGTTGCTGGTGATGATCACGATCGGCGGCTCGTTTGCGCGAATGGTGCCGATCTCGGGGATGCTGATCTGCCAATCGGAGAGTAATTCGAGCAGGAACGCCTCAAACTCCTCATCGGCGCGGTCGAGCTCGTCGATCAGCAGGATCGGCGGCTTCTCCCACGTTTCTTCGATTGCCTGCAGGAGTGGGCGTTTGATCAGGAACTCAGGCCCGAAGATCTCCTGCATGGTCGCTTGAGACTCGCTCCCGCCCGTTGCTTCGAGCAACCGGATCTGGAGCATCTGACGGGTGTAGTTCCATTCGTAGATGGTCGTGTTGACATCTAGCCCTTCGTAGCACTGCAAACGAATGAGGTGGCGATCCAGCATCCGTGCCAAAGTTTTGGCGATCTCCGTCTTGCCAACACCGGCCTCGCCTTCGAGCAGCAGTGGCTTCTGCAGTTTGAGCGCCAGGAAGATCGCCGTAGCGAGTGGGCGATCGGCCACATAATTGTGCGACGCAAGCGCCTGCTGAAGATCATCGATCGTAGCAAAGGTCATAGCGGTCTGCCTCATATGCAATCGGTGGGTGACTGATGTATTGTAGCATATTACGGCCCCTCCCACCGCGTCAGAATTTCGCGGCCAAGCAATCCGAGCAACACTTCGCTGGGGGTTCCGGCGTACTCTGGGTGGTACTCGAAGCGCGCCCGCTCGAAGTATTGCACGGTGTAGGGCTGCCCGGTCTCGGGATTAAACGTCTCGAACGGCTGGCTGATGGGTTGCCCCAGCAGCGGTAGGCCACCGAGTTGCTCCCAGCGTGCGCGGAACGGCGGACAGAGGCTGTGCCCGGTCGCCTCGAAATAGAGACATTCGGGCGGAGCTTCGGTCACGCGCTCAAGCGTCTGCCAGTCGATCCCGAAGCGGTTGAGGATCGCCACGCCCAACAGGCCGAGTTGCACTTCGTTGATGGTGCCCGCAAATTCGGGGAAGTATTCGAATCGCGCACGCTCGAAGTACTGCACCACACGCGGCTTGCCGGTGACACTATCCGGCTCGATGATCTCCTCGGTGAGCGGATAGCCAAAGCGCTCTAGCCCACCGTTGACCTGCCAGAAGTGTGCGAAGGTGCCGCGCAGCGTGTGCCCGGTGGCGGGGAAGTGTTGGCCGTTGTCGGCCACGGGCGGATCATATTCGATGTACACGGGCGAGCCTTGTTCGTCGAGTTGCAGGCTGATCACGCCGTTCTGTGGTGTCAGAAGGTAGCGCGCTCGGCCATTCCAGTGGCGCACCAGCGCTTCGCGACACTCGCAGGCGATCTGCACAACTTGGTGGGGCGAATCGGTGTTCCACAAGACATCGACGCGGCGGCTGCCACCGAAGCGATACCAGTAGGTGCCCTGCATGCCGTCGTGATCGCCATTGGTGATGACCCGCTGGAAGTTGAGGCCCGCCAGCATGCTCGTCATTGTGCGGTAGGCTAAATAGGCCGGTTTGCGCAGATTGGGCGCGTTCGGATCGAGCGGGTAGGTGCGGCGAAGCAGCCCAAAGTGAAACTCATGCTCTCGGTCGTTGTAGACTGGCTGATCGTAGGGCGCGCCGGGCTGTGTATCGTTGCGGAAGTCGTACCAGAAGATCTTTTCGACGCTGGGATGCGCGATCGCCATCAGGTAGGTGCGCGCCAAGAATTGCGCTTGGGCATCCTCTGTCACGCCATGCGGCCCACGGTCGGTGGCCCAACCGATCTCGGTCAGCCAGATCGGCTTGGCGCCGTAGCGGTACATCAACTCGTCGAGGCGTTGCAGTTCGGTATGAAAGTTCTGTTGGTGATCGCGACGCCAGGGCGCGCCCTCCGGTGGATCAACGCGGTAGGGGTGGATCGCGATAATGTCGAAGTTATTCCACGCGCCGAGTCGGCCCAACTCGTCGAGGTAGTCGTAATAATCGTAGGTGGTGGGTGAGGGCGGATAATTCCACACGCTTGCTAGGCCACCCAGCACGATGATCGCTTCGGGATCGGCGGCTTTGGCGGCGCTCCGTGCCACATCCAGAATGCGGGCGTAATCGGCGATGGTGTACAGGCCCAGCGCATAGCCGGATACGGTGAGGTTCGGCTCGTTCCAGATCTCCCAATATTTGATCGGACCGCCGCGCCCGTAGCGCGCAACGACTTGATAGACAAAGTCGCCCCATTCGACGATCCAATCATCGAGCCACTGCTGGCCGTTGTACCAGATTGGCGCATAGTCGATCAGTCCGAGCATATTGATACCAGCGGCGGCCTGGGCTTGCACGGCGCGGTCGTAATCGTACAGGCCGCTGCCATCGCCATTCCAATGATATGGGCCGCCTGGCTCGGTTTGGATCTTATGCCAAAAAAACTCTTCGCGGGTCCACTGCACGCCCGCTTCGCGGAGCAGTTGCACGTAGGTATCGATTTCGTCGCTACGAACGCGATTCCCGATCGCTGTCACCATCCCGAAGGGTGTGCTTTTATCACGCCAGGGCAGTTGTGCGGTGGCTTGTTGAGTGGGAAGAAGCGTGACTACAAGTAGGATGAGGATTAGTGCGGTACTAACGAGTGTGCGTCGAGCGACTCGCGTCATATTGTACTCCTTTAATGCATTCAGATTGAGATGAGCGACATTGCTCGATAGCGAGTGAGGAGAGCCGAGGAGACAATAGGCTACACGCTGTAGCATTGAAAAACTGCACTGTTAGCTCGCGTGATGCGCCTAACGCTGAAAAAAGTCTACCATATCGGCTTGTGAGTTGCCAAGGTTTCGGGTGACGTTTTGATGACGCTGCATATGCTATAATCAAAAAGGCATCGCTGATGTGGAGGAATGGCGCAATGCAGCCTTCTGAAGATGAACGAATCCAGGCTACGTTATCGCACGCCAGCATTGTAGCCAATGTTGCGGGCTTGGCTGGCATTTTTTCCTCGGCGCTGATCTGGGCGTTTCAGCGTAATCGCTCGCGCTATGTGCATGCCCACGCGCTACAGGCGCTCTCGTATCAGTTGGCAGTGATGTTGTTAGGCTTTGTCCTGTTTTTGATTTGGGGCATGTGCCTGCTCCTCTCGTTGTTGCCCGCGATGATCCGGCCCGATCTGTACGATGTAAGGACGTTGCCCACTTCGTTTTGGTTAGCGTTGATCGGTCTGATCATTCCTTGTTCGTTTGTGGCGTTCGCGACCCTCTACGGTCTGTATGGCGCGTATCAAACGTACCGTGGCAACCCGTTCCGCTATCCGGTGGTGAGCCGTATTGTCGGTGCGGATCTGATGCAGGTGTTGGAGCCACAGCCGAAGGCCGAAGCCAAGCCCGAGCCGACAGCTGAGGTGAAGCCAGAGGCGAAAGCTGAACCGAAGCAGGAAGCCGAGGCGAAGCCGGAACCGAAGCCGGAACCGAAGCAAGAAGCCGAGGCGAAGCCGGAACCGAAGCAGGACGCTGCCTCTGAGACGCAACCACCAGCAGCAGAACCCGCCCCCGATAAGCAGCACACTTCGTCCGATGATGCTGAATAGTCATTAGGATGCCCAGCACGCATGCTGGGCATCCTATATTGCGCTAGCTCTTTTGGGCCGCGCGGTATTCGTCTTTGAGTTCGACGTAGACTTTGGCGTTCTCGCGAATGCGCTCGATCTGATCCTCGCGCAATGGGCGGATCTTGCCTGGAATGCCGACCACCAGCGAGCCAGGCGGCACCTCCATCCCCTCCGTCACCAGGGCGCGCGCGCCGATAATGCAGTTATCGCCGATGGTGGCGTGGTTGAGGATCACCGCGCCCATACCGACCAGCACTTGATTGCCGACCGTGCAGCCGTGTACGATCGCGCCGTGGCCCACCGTCACATCGTTGCCAATGGTGAGCGGCGCGTCGGGGTCGGCGTGCAGCACTGAGCCATCCTGGATATTGGTGCGCTCGCCGATGGTGATGACAGCTTTATCGCCACGGATCACGGCCATCGGCCATACGCTGACATCGGCACCGATCACGACCGTGCCGTGAACGTAGGCGTGCGGCGAGATATAGGCGGTTTCGTGAATTTCGAGATGATCGCCGGTATCGGGGAATTGCTGATTTGGCATGGGGTGCTCCTATTCCAATTGTCGCCAATGACAAGTGTTCGCGCGTTTTGGGGATTATACAGCAATCTGTCGAGCGGGCGCGCATCGGCGAAGTGCTTGACAAGAGCGTGAAAAACTGATAGATTATGGGGTAATTAAAGCGTCGCGGGAGTGGCGCAATGGTAGCGCATCTGCTTCCCAAGCAGAGGGCTGCGGGTTCGAATCCCGTCTCCCGCTCCA
>CALKHR010000028.1 GCA_937988885.1 uncultured Roseiflexaceae bacterium
CGAGAGGGTGTAAAAGGAGGATTGGCAACGGTGTGCCTCGCAAAACTTTATCGACAACACTTCCTAACAACAGCCGCTCTAACCCTCGGCGACTGTGCGTCATCGCGATCAGATCAACCTCTTGCTCCTCAGCAGCGTACATAATCGCCTGAGCGGGAGACATCGACAACAATACCTGCGTTTCGTAGGTGCCACCTTCGAGTTTTTGCCCAACCTGTTCGAGATACGCGCGCGCCTGCTCAGCCGCTTCGGCGTTGTGCTGTTTCGCAATTTGGTCGAGGTGCGCCAACGGCGGATAATTCACCTGTGCCAGCGGCTCCACCACTTGCAACAGCACCAATTTCGCATCGGGCTGCTGAGCTAGGGCCAACGTTGGCTCGATGATTCGCTCGGCCATCTCGGTGCCGTCGAGCGGTAACAGGATGCGCCGAAACTGTGGCGCTGTGGCAAATGGTGTGTCGGGGCGCACCAGCAAAACGGGCGCCGAGCTGCTGCGCACCAACGCATCGGCGACGCTGCCCAGCCACATGCGCTCGAAACCCCGCCGTCCGTGCGTTGTCATCACCACTAGGTCGCAACTATTCTCAACCGCATAATTGGCCAGTGCACCGACAATGCTCGGCTGATTCGGCAATACCGCGCCCACCGCAGCAAATCCCTCGGCGATCAGCTTGGAGACGTGCAGGTCTATGTATGCTGTGGCGTGCTGGTGGCCGAGCGCCCGCAGGTCGGTATCCACCACTGGCACATCGGGCATAAAGATGGGGTTCTGCGGAGTGCGCACGTGTACCAAGTGCAGAGTGGCACCATCACGTCGCGCGATCACCTGAGCAACGGGTAATGCCTGCTCGCTCATGGGCGAACCATCTAATGGAACAAGCAACGATCGATACATAACATCCTCCTTTGCTCAGGTAGTGTTTGTTTGAGCGGCGACGCGATTCCGCCTCCTAGAGCGCCCGAATCGCGTCACCGCTATTCCTATGCCACGGCTTGCAGGTCAACCTCCACCTCCTTGGCCAGCACGGTCGGGCGATAGATGAGCAATGGAATTGG
The DNA here is from genome assembly GCA_937988885.1 of uncultured Roseiflexaceae bacterium. Lineage (GTDB taxonomy): Bacteria > Chloroflexota > Chloroflexia > Chloroflexales > Roseiflexaceae > CALKHR01. The sequence continues at coordinate 1,057 of CALKHR010000028.1, forward strand.
CGCGCTCCGCAACACTTTGTCGGCAACGCTGCCAACCAACAGGCGATTCAAACCGCGTCGACCATGGGTCGCCATTGCAATCAGACCATACTGCCCCTCTTGCGCCATCTCAACGATGCTGTTGGCCGCCTGTGGAGCCACTTGCTCGCATGTGTCGACGGTCAGCTCCTGCTCGCGCAACATGTCCGCCTGTGCACTCAAGTAGGTCTGAGCCTCCAATCGTAGGATGTCGAGATACTGTTGATCCAAACGATGCACGCTGGCATCTACCGGGAAGTGCCGCGTGAGCATTGCCGGTTCGACCACCCGCATCAAGGTGCATGCGGCTTGGGTGGTCTGGGCCAACTTCTGCGCATGCGGCAGAATCGCTTCGGCTGTCGCCGACCCATCGAGCGGGATTAGGATGCGTTTTGGCTCCCAAGGTTGACCGAGTTCGGGAACTTGCTCATCGGGGCGTACCAATAAGATCGGCATCCGTACACGACGCACAAGTTCGTCGGCCACACTGCCAAGCCATAACCGACCCAACCCTCCGCGCCCATGCGTCGTCATCACCAATAAGTCTGCTCCGACGCGTTGGCTATAGTCGGCGAGCTTACGAGCTACCGATTCACCGACCTGGGCGCGCAACAACGTGTGCCGTACCGTGACAGGTGTCTCAACCCGCAACTTCAGCGCCAAATTCTTGAGGTATTCGTGCATCTCCGCGCAAATCTGCTCGTCGAGTTGCGGATGAACCATCGGCACTTCTGGGCTGTACACCGGCGTGATGATCGGCAAATGTACGTGCACGAGGTGCAGGGTTGCACCTGTTCGCCATGCTAAGTCGAGCGCGAGCGGCAGTGCTCGTTCTCCGAGCGGCGAATCATCGAGCGGAACCATAATTGTGCGATACATCTACGTCTCCTTTCCGGTGGCCTAGTCCAGTTAAACCACGCTGTTTTCCTTCCAGCCACAGCTACATTATAGGCCTCCAGAGCGCATCTCGAAGGAAAGAAGCCTCAACATTAAGTTGCGAGGCGGCTACTTCGGAATCAACAACGCGGCCCCGCACTTGGAGCCGCGCATGTTGATGAGAAGGTTTATATCCACAGATTTCACAGATGGAAATTGATATTTATGGTGTTTTCGCCTCCAGCAGCGCGAAAGCGCTGTTACTCAACGAACAGCCCTGTCATCTCGAACGCACGTGAGCGATCTCAATGCGCACTGCAATGCAATGCCTCCTACACATGTGCCAGGAAGCGCTCGCTCATCAGCGCCAGGATCTCGTCGCCGGGCATGTCCCACAACTGCTGGTTGAAGATCTCAACCTCGATCAGGCCGTGATAGCCCGCCGCCTCCACCAAGCCGCGAATATGGCGGATGTCGATCGCGCCGTCGCCCATCATGCCGCGCCCAAACAGCATATCGGGCAGCGGGACGATCCAGTCGTTCACGTGGAAGCCAAGGATGTGCCCAGCCGCCCGTGCGATCTGCGCCTCCAGGTCAGGGTCCCACCAGATGTGGTACACGTCGGCCACCACGCCAAGATTGGGTGAAGCGAACTCCTCCACCAGCGCGTTGGCCTGCGCCAGTGTGTTGATCACCGAGCGATCGGCGGCGAAGATTGGGTGCAGCGGTTCGATGCCGAGCCGCACGCCGCACTCGATGGCGTAGGGCAGCACCGCCTCGATGCCCTCGCGCACCATGCGTCGGGCCGCGCGGATATCGCGGTTGACGGTGCCGCCGCAGACCAGCACCAGCACATCAGCGCTGAGCGCCGCCGCCTCCTCGATGGCGCGCCGATTATCGTCGATGATGGCCTCGCGCCCCACGACGGAACTGTACGGAAACATGCCGCCGCGACACAGGCTCGACACCCGCAAGCCGCTCTCGCGCAACAAGCGGGCGGCCTGCTGCACACCCGTCTCGGCCAATTTGTCGCGCCACACTGCGATCGCCGGAATGCCCGCCCGCACACAGCCCTCGATCGCTTCGGGCAGGCTCCACGGTCGCGTCGTGTATTGGTTGAGGCTCAGCCGAGAAAGATCTGTCAAAGGTTGGGTCATGCGCTACTCCTGCAGATGCGCACCACACTGCCGTAGTGAGCTGGAACCCCGCCCTGTCACCACGGCTGGCACTCCAAAGCCCGAAGCATGACCACGGGCCTGCCATCGGCGGTTGCGCCCATCATCTAAAACCAGCCAACTCTACACCTGCCGAGCACGCTCACTATCGGCGATGCCCGCCAACGCCAGCACATGCTGCATCCGGGCCACCGCCAGCTCGGGGTCGCTCAGCAGGCCCGCCGCATCGGCCAAGCGGAATAGCTCGCTGAGGTGCAGTACCGAGCGTGCGCTCTCCTGGCCGCCGACCATGCGAAAGTGCGATTGGTGGCCGTTGAGGTAGGCCATAAACACCACGCCCGTTTTGTAATAGAAGGTGGGCGCCTGGAAGATGTGGCGCGAGAGCGGCAGCGTGGGCGCGAAGATGCGCTGGTAGCGCTCGAGATCGCCAGCGTCGAGCGCCTGCAACGCGGCGGAGGCTGCCGGAGCGATCGCGTCGAAGATGCCCAGCAGCGCATCGCTGTAGCCCTGTTCGTCGCCCAGAATCAACTCGGGGTAGTTGAAATCGTCGCCCGTGTACATCCGCACCGAGGGCGGCAAACGGCGGCGCATCGCGATCTCGCGGTCCTTATCGAGCAACGAGATTTTGATGCCATCAACCTTGGCGGCGTGGTCGTGAATGATCTGCAGACACACCTCCGTAGCCGTGTCGAGGTCGCGCGCGCCCCAATAGCCCGCCAACGCCGGATCGAACATATCGCCCAGCCAGTGCAGGATCACAGACTGGCGCACGTGGCTCAGGATGCGGTCGTAGACCCGCACGTAGTCCTCGGGCGTGGTGGCGCTGGCCGCTAGGGCGCGACTCGCCATCAGGATCACGCGCCCACCCTGGCCCTCCACGTAATCGATCTGTTCGAGGTACGCTTCCTCGATCTCCTCCAGCGAGCGCTTCGGCGTGGGCGACAGATGGTCGGTGCCCGCGCCGCAAGCAATGGTGCCACCAACCGCACGGGCCTCGGCCAGCGAGCGGCGGATCAGTTCGCGGGCGTGCTCCCACGTCAGGCCCATCCCGCGCTGGGCCGTGTCCATCGCCTCGGCCACCGCCAAGCCGTGCGACCAGAGGTGGCGACGGTAGGCCAGCGTGGCCTCCCAATCGATCCGCACATCGAGCGTCGGGTTGGCATCGGCCAGCGGGTCGGCCACCACGTGCGCAGCGGCGTACGCGACACGCTGCTGCAACGGGCCACGCGGCGGCGCGAAGTCGCCGGGCGAGCCAAGCGTGTAGACAGCGAGCGTGCGGTCGGGCTGAGGCAGCGTAATGCTGATCGGCATACTGAACCTCACATCACTCAAGTTCCAGTTCAGGAACATCGACCCAGCGCCGTTCGGCCCACGAGCGCAGGCCGAGTTCGGCAAGTTGCACACCCTTCGCGCCCTCCAACAGCGACCACGGGAACGGCGCATCCTCGGCGACGTGACGCAGAAAATGCTCCCACTGTGACTTGAAGCCGTTGCCGAACTCCTGATTATCCGGCACATCGACCCACGAATCGCGGAAGTTGATCGGGTTCGGCACATCGGGGTTCCACACCGGGCGCGGCGTATTAACGCGGTGCTGCGTCTTGCACTCGCGCAGCCCGGCCACCGCGCTGCCGAGCGTGCCATCGACCTGTAGCTCAAACAACTCGTCGCGGTACACCCGCACGCACCACGACGAATTGATCTGCGCGATCACGCCATTATCGAGCTGAAAGATCGCATAGGCAGCATCATCAGCATCGGCCTCATACGCCACGTTCTGCTCATCGACACGCTGCGGAATGTGGGTCGCGCCCAGGCAAACCACCGACCGCACCGGCCCAAACAGGTTATCGAGCACGTAGCGCCAATGGCACAGCATATCGACGATAATGCCGCCGCCGTCGCGCCGCCGATAGTTCCACGACGGGCGCTGCGCGGGCTGCCAATCGCCCTCGAACACCCAATAGCCGAACTCGCCGCGCACCGAGAGAATGCGCCCGAAGAAACCGCTATCGATCAAGCGCTTCAGCTTCAACAAGCCCGGCAAAAACAGCTTATCCTGCACCACGCCATTCTTCACGCCCGCCTGCTTCGCTAAGCGCGCCAACTCCAGCGCCTCCTCCAGCGAATCGGCCACCGGTTTCTCGCAGTAGATGTGCTTGCCCGCCTCAATCGCGGCCCGCACGCTCTTGGCGCGCAGCAACGTGGTCTGCGCGTCGAAGTAGATCGTATCGTTGGGATTGGCCAGGCAGCGCTCCAGATCGGTGCTCCAGCGCTCGATGCCGTGCGCCTCGGCCAAAGCGCGCACCTTCGTCGCATTGCGCCCCACCAGGATCGGGTCGGGCATCAGACGGTCACCATTGCTCAACGGCAAGCCGCCCTGCTGCCGGATCGCCAAGAGCGAGCGCACTAAATGCTGATTCGTGCCCATGCGCCCGGTCACACCATTCATAATGATGCCAATCGTTCGTGTTGTCATACTCACTCCTTGCTATGCATCCAACATCGGCGCAAGGTGACTCTTGCTGGGCGCAGTGGGCATTCCTCAAGCGCAACCGCAGGCTTAAGCCTTTTGTGTTTGGGGAAAAAAGGGTAGCCGCGGCCATGGCGCCCGTCGCTACGTGACAGCGCCCGTCGTGTGGAACGTTTGCGCGCTCGGACAGGATGGCGCTGCGCGCCAAAACGCGCGCTCTAGCGCAGCCTATCGTTGCATGCCGCTGCGTCCCGTGCCCGATCATCGGCTTGGATCAAGGCGTATTCGGCGAAGTGCGATGCTAGGTTGGCAGCCAACTCGCGTAGGCTGGGTGCTCCGGCCCGATCGGCAACTCGACAGGTTGGCCGCTGCGAGCCGAAACGTACAGGGCCGTCACCAGTTCGAGCGAGGCTCGCGCATCGGCTAGCGTCACGGGCAGCTCGGTGCCCGCATCGAGCGCCTCGGCGAACCGCAGGAACTGGCCCTCAAACCGCTCGGGGCGTGGCTCGAACCCTTCGAGCGTGGCGGCGATCGCTTGGTCGATCTCGGGCGTATCACCAATAAAGGTCCACGGATCGCCCGAACTAGAGTAGGGCCGCGTATTGCTCTCGGCGACCAAGTTGCTGAAACAAAAACGGTGCCGCGTGATCTCGTGCGAGGAGCCGAGCGTCACCGCCAACGTCGCCAGCGAGCCATCGGCCATTTCGAGCGAGGCGGCGGCGGTATCCTCCACCTCGATATCGTTCACCAAGGTGCTGGCCCGCGCAAACACGCTGCGGATCGGGCCGAGCACGTACACCAGCATATCGTGGGCGTGGATGGCGTGGCCGAGCAGCGCACCACCCAACTCGGTGCTCCACTTGCCGCGCCAGGGCACATCGTAGTAGGCAGCGCGCCGCCGCCAGGCCGTCTCGACCGTGCTGAGATACGCGCGCCCCGCGATGCCACGCTCGATCAACAGCTTCAACTTCTGCAAGCCCGGCCCGAAGCGGTACTGGAAGATCGGCATCACGCGGCGGCCCGAGCGCGCCTCCAACTCGATCAACTGATCGGCCTCGCGCACCGAACCGACCAACGGCTTCTCGCAGATCACGTGTTTGCCCGCCTCCAGCGCCCGCACCACCTGAGGGTAGTGCAGATGCGGCGGCGTACACACATCGATCACATCAATATCGTTCTGGCGGCACAGTTCCTCGAAATCAGTCACCACCCGCGCGGCGCCGTACGTCTCTGCCGCCTTCCGCGCCTTCTCACCATCGATATCGCAGATCGCCCGCAACTCGAACTGCTCGGGCAATTCTTGGTACGCCTGCATGTGGTGCGTGCCGATGCCACAGCCCACCACCGCAACCCGAAGTCGTTCGCTCATTTCCACCCTCGCATCACGCAACTAGCCTCCGCCCACCGCCTTGCCGTGCTCACCAACCCGCGTCGCCTGCGCCTGCGCCCGCAGGGCCAGCTCGGTCGCCAGGAAGCAGTGTTCCTGCGTCATCGCCGTCTCGGTGCGGTTACGAATATCGGCCACCAACTGCTTACCAAACGGTAACTCGACATCGCTGCAATCGATGTAGCGGGTGCTGGAGCCATCCACCAAGAACAAGTGGCTGCCACCGGGCCGTCCCGCCAGATCGCAATACTTGCGCACCTCGATGAAGCCATCGGTACCCAAAATCGTCAGGCGACCATCGCCCCAGGTGCTCAGCCCATCCGGCGTGAACCAATCGACCCGCGCGTAGCCCACACCGCCATCGCCGCGCAGCATCACATCGCCAAAATCCTCGAGTTCCGGGTACTGCGGATGATTGAAGTTGCCGACCTGCGAGGCCACCACCTCGGCGGTGCGCGATCCGGTAAAATGCAGGAATTGATCGATCTGATGCGAGGCGATATCGGCTAAAATACCGCCGTAGTGCTCGCGCTGAAAGAACCAGGCCGGACGACTGGGGATGTTGGTGCGGTGCGGCCCCAAGCCGATCGTCTGAATCACCCGCCCAATCGCGCCAGCCGCCACCAGTTCCGAAGCCTTGACGGTCGCGCGATTCTCGAACCGCTCGCTGTAACAGATCGAGTAGATGCGCCCGGTGGCCGCCTGCACCTTGCGCGCCTCGGCCAACCGCTCGAACGTCGTGAAGCCTGGCTTATCGCTCAACACGTCCTTGCCGTGCTGCATCGCAGCAATCCCGATATTCGCCCGTTCGCTGGCGATCGCGGCAGTCGCAATCAGATCGAGCGAGGGGTCTTCGAGAATAATGCGCTGATCATTCACTTGGAGAGCATGGGGGTAGCGTGCGTGGAATTGTGCTGCTAAATCGGGTTCTGGAGCAAAGAAGGAGACGAGTACCGCGCCAGCACGTTCAAGGAGATCGACCATGCCATAAATATGCGCGTGATTAATGCCGATCACGCCAAACCGAACCGGGGGTGATTCAGCCATCGCAATGACTCTCCTCTATTACGATTCTCTTCACTGATCGATGGGTGGAAAGCGCTTTCCAGGATGGATGCAGCGACTATAGCATGCCCAACACAAGTTGTCAAACCGCTTAAAGGCCCGTAAATTGCTAGCAACGCGGCGGCGGCGCGGTTCCCGTAGAGCGAACCCAGCCGCACGCAGTAGCCCACGAACCGTGTGAGATAAAGAGAAACGCCATGGAGTTTCCAACCATCAGTTCGTTCTGGCCGATCCTTGCAAGCATCGCCTACGTCCTATCGATCCTGATTTGCATCACTGCGCTCTTTGTCGTGCCAGTCAACCGCAAACCCTCCTCGGCTACCGCTTGGCTGATGCTGATTTTTCTCATTCCTTTCGTTGGGGCGCTGATCTTCGCCATTTTCGGCAGCCCCAAGCTCACGCGCCACCGTCGCGCCAAGCAGGAGCAGATGGACGAACTGCTGCGCCAAGCGATGATCGCTATCGAGGACGGCAGCAAACGCCTCAAGTTCCTCTCGCCGACGCTAAGTAGCCGCTATCGGCCATTCGTGCAACTGAACGCCAACCTCACGCATATGCCCGCGTTCGGCGGCAACCGTGTCGAATTGCTCGACGACTACCAAGGGGCGGTCGATAGTCTGGTCGCGGCCATCGATGCGGCGCAGCGCTACGTCCACGTCGAGTTCTACATCTTCGCCGACGACGCGACGGGTGGCCGCGTGGTCGATGCGCTGATCCGCGCCCAACAGCGGGGCGTGGTCTGCCGCGTGCTGACCGACGACATCGGCAACAGTTCCGATAACAAGGCGCTGCTGCGGCGGCTGAGCGCCCACGGCATCAGCGCCCACGTAATGCTGCCGGTGCGCATCCTCGATAACGAATGGTCGCGGTTCGATCTGCGCAACCACCGCAAACTCGCCGTGATCGATGGCCTGGTCGGCTTCACTGGCTCGCAAAACCTGATCAACGACGACTACAACAAGCGCACAAACAAACGGCGCGGCCTGCACTACATCGAACTGATGGCGCGCCTCGAAGGGCCGATCGTCCATCAACTGAACGCGGTATTCATCACCGATTGGTACTCCGAGACCGATGTGCTGCTCGCGCCCGAGAACGCGCCGGAGATGTTCCCGATGCACATCTCGACCCCGGAGGACGACGTGATCTGCCAGGTGCTGCCCAGCGGCCCGGCCTACGACAACGACAACAACCTCAAGCTGTTCGTTTCGCTCTTTCACGCGGCCCAGCACAGCATCACAATCGCCAACCCCTACGTGGTGCCCGACGACGCGATTATGACGGCGCTCACCTCGGCGGCGCAGCGCGGCGTGACGGTGAAGCTGATTGTGTCGGAGATCGGCGATCAATTCCTGGTGCATCACGCGCAGCGCTCCTACTACGAGGAGTTGTTGCGGGCGGGGGTGGAGATTCACCAGTATCGCTCGCCCACGCTACTGCACTCCAAGTTCCTGTGCATCGATGACGACATCGGGGTGATCGGGTCGAGCAATATGGATATGCGCTCGTTCCAGTTGAATTTAGAGGTGTCGTTGGTCTGTTACGACAAAGGGGTAGTGGCGCAGATGCATGAGGTGCTCAAGGAGTATTTGGCCGAGAGCACGCAACTCACGCTGGAGCAGTGGGAGCAGCGCTCGCGCTTCGTCTTGCTGTTCGATAATCTGGCGCGACTCACCGCAGCGCTGCAGTGACATTCAGATATTGCGGCGCAGAATCCCTTTCACCAGAAACAGCACCGAAAACGAGATCACCAGCAGGATGATCGAGAGCGTGAGCGCCACGCTCAGTTCGCGCTCGAAGCCCTGATAGATCGCCAGCGGCATCGTTTGGGTGCGCCCGGGGAAGTTGCCTGCGAAGATGATCGTCGCGCCGAACTCGCCGAGCGCCCGAGCCCAGGTCATCATCGCGCCGCCGAACAGCGAAGTCCAGGCCAACGGGATAGTCACGTAGCGCACCACCTGAAACGCATTCGCCCCATCGAGCGCGGCGGCCTGCTCAAGCTCCTGATCGACGCTCTGAAAGCCAGCCGCCGCCGCCTTGATGAAGAAGGGCGCGGCCACAAACACCTGCGCCAGCACCACCGCCACCTGCGTGAACGCGACCTCGATGCCGATGCTGGCGAGGTACTGGCCCACCAAGCCGCGCCGCCCGAAGGCGACCAGCAGCGCGATACCGGCCACCGAGGGCGGCAGCACCATCGGCAGATCGATCAGCGTATCGAGCGCGGTGCGCCCCCGAAAGCGCCGACGCGCCAGCAGATAGGCCAGCGGCGTGCCAGCCAGCAGCGTCAGGCCCACCGAGATCGTCGTGGTGATGATGCTCAGATTCACCGCCTGAATTACTGTACGGTTCGTCAGATTCGCGAGCAGTTGCGCTGGAGAGATGCGCAGGATCAGCGCTAGCAGCGGCACGATCAGAAACGCCAGCATCGGCAGGCTCGCGATCAACAGCCAAGCGATGCGGCGTCGGCTGAACGTCTCAGTCTGTGGCGCGGTCAACGGCGATGTGCGTGTCAGGGGTGTTTCTGTCATGAAGTTTTCGTTTGAAGGTATTGCGCATCTCAACGGGCCAAACGCAATACGTTCGATATGATTGGCAAATTGGTGGAAAGCCAAGACGCTCGCTCAATTTCCCACCAAACAACGTACTGCACAGCTTAGCGCATGATAGCGCGCTCGGCAACTACAAATGTTCTACTGCGCTATTGCTTCGCGACGACGAAGCCGTATTTCGCCAATACCGCCTGGCCCACATCGCTCAGCACGTAATCGACAAACTTCTGCGCCAGTTCGGCCTGTTTGCTGCGCTTGGTCACGGCAATCGGGTAGGTCGCGATCGTGTTGAGCGCGTCGGGGATATCGAGGGTCGCGATCGAGCCGTCGGTGATGGTGGCGGCGTCGGTGGCGTACACAATGCCCACATCGGCCTCGCCCAAACTCACCTTGCTCAACACGGCCCGCACATTCTCCTCGTAGGAAACCACATTCGCCAGCACGGTCGGGCTAAACGTCGCGGTGTACTCGGGCAATTCCGAAGCCTTCGCCAAGAAATCGAGCGCATACGCACCAACTGGCACTTCCTTATTCGCCAACACGATCTTCAAGCCAGGCTTCGCCAGATCGGCCAGTGCGCCTACGCCGCCGGGATTGTCGGACGGATAGACCACCACCAAGCGATTGCGGGCGAACGTCTGCTGGGTGCCGCTGATCACCTCACCCGCCTCGATCACCACCTTCATCTGGCTCGTATTGGCCGATGCGAACACATCGACGGGAGCGCCCTCCTTGATTTGGGTCGCCAACTGGTTTGATCCTGCAAAGTTGAAGATCACCTCAACACCGCCGTTCGCAGCGCTGAACTGCTCGCCGATCTCGCCAAAAGCTTCGGTCAGCGAGGCGGCTGCAAACACGATCAGTTCCGCATCGCTGGAAACGGGCGCGGCGGTCGGCGCGGGGAGATTTGTAGCCGCCGGAGCGGCGGGCTGCGCGCTACCGCAGGCGGTCAGCAGGGCCAGCAACAGCACAACAATCCAAGGAGCACGGCGCATACAAGGCATTCCTTTCATACAAAACCATAGCATGCTGGAAAACCTATCAAGCAGAAATGCTGGGAAGCTCAGGGAACGAGTGTGGCAGCAGTAGTCGTCTCGCAGATGTCGAGCCAATTCATAATCGCATCCAACTGGCCGATGCGAA
>CALKHR010000029.1 GCA_937988885.1 uncultured Roseiflexaceae bacterium
CTCAGGGGCTACGGCTCCAAGAAGCCCTCAGCCTTTCGGCGGGGGAGTAGTCACACTATACTCCGATTGGACAGTTGTAATGAAAAGCTGTTTTAGCCTGCGCAAGCGAGCACGGTAGCCTGTGTGAACAAACAAAAACGTGGTCCGCATCAGCGGCACCACGTCACTACAGCACACCCACACTATGGCGCATCACGGAGGAGGCGCATGCCACAACTGCTCCTTGGTGAGGCCATACAACTTCATCTTGCGCCACAGCGTCACACGGCTGATGCCCAAACGCTCGGCGGTCAAACCAAGGTGCCCAGCCGCCTCACGGCCCGCCTGCAGAATCGCATCACGCTCAGCCGCCGCCTGCTGATCGTACAAGCGAGGCAACTTCGGGGGATGCAAGGTCTCCGGAGGCACCGCCTGGGTGATCTCGGGGGGCAGGTCGCTCAGCGTCAACACACTCTTCTCGGTCACATGCAGCAAGCGCTCCAACGTCGTCTCGAGTTCGCGCACATTGCCGGGCCAGCTGTACGCCCGCAACGCCGCCAACGCCGCCGGAGCGAACAGCACCTGCTTGCCCAAGCGCATACTTAGGTTCGTCAGCATGTGATCGACCAACAACAACACATCATCTTCACGATCGCGCAACGGCGGGATCGTAATCAGCATCTCGCTCAGACGATCGAACAGTTCGGGCCGGAAGCGCCCCATCGCCACCTCGCGCTGCAGGTTACGGCTGCTCGTCGCAATAATCCGCGCATCCATCGGGACGACCCGCTTGCTGCCCAGACGCAGCAGATTCTGTGTCTCCATCACCCGCAGCAGGCTCGTCTGCGCCTCCATCGTCAGCGCGCCGATCTCCTCGATCAACAGCGTGCCGCCCTGCGCCAACTCCAGTTTGCCGGGCCGCCCCTCCGACTGCTCGTGCTGATCGCCCTCGTAGCCCAGCAGTTCACCCATCAACAGCGTGCGCGGCACAGCAGCGCAGTTCAGCACCACAAACGGCCCATTAGCCCGCGCACTGGCATTATGGATGGCGTGCGCAAACAACTCCTTGCCAACCCCGTGTTGACCCTCTATCAACACCGGAGAATGCGAATTGGCCGCCATCCGCGCGTGATGGATGGCGATCTGCATCACCTGACTCTCGCCGATGATATCGGCGAAGCGGAAGCGCGCCTGAGCGCCGACCACCTGTTGCACCAAGCGCTGCACGCTCTCCGGCGGACGCAGCGTCACCATCGTGCCAATGAAGCGCCGCCCCCGATCCCACAGAGGCCGTGCGCTACACAACACTGCGATCGACGACTTGCGGCCCACAAACACCATCTCCTGATCGTTGATCGGGCGGCGCTGCTCCAACGCCGGACGCAACCCCGCGGGCACCTCGATTAACTCGCCCAAGGTGCGCCCCGCCACACTACGCGGCACCACACCAAGCATCTGCGCAGCCCGCGAATTGATCCGGCTGATTCGCTCCGAAGCATCGAGGAAGATCAACCCCTCGCTCATCGCCTCGATCGCCGCGTTCAACTCCAGCAAATGATCGTTCGTCTCGGCCAGCAACAGATTGTTGCGCACCTGCGCATGCAGCGCCTGCGCCGCCGCGATCACCATGCCCAGCGTATGCGTATGCGCCGCATCGCGATGCCCGATCACCGCCAGCACGCCGATCGCCTGGCCCGACACATCGAACAACGGCGCCGCCGAACAACTCAACTCGTGGTAACAGACACAAAAATGCTCGGCGCCTCGCGTCTGGCAGGGCAACGCCTCGTGCAACGCCAGATTGATCGCCATCGTGCCGATCGCCGACTCGCTGCAACTCGCGCCGGGCGACAGCCCAAGCTCAGCCAGCATCCGCACAATCGGCATATCGCCGAGCAACTCCACCAACGTCAACTCAGCATCGACCAATAACACAGCAAAGCCCGCACCCTCCATAAACTGGTGCAGATCCTCCATATGAGGGCGCAACTGGGCTAATAACGCATCGGAAAGGGAAGAACCGAACTGCCGAGGCAACCCAATCGCACGGCAAGCGCCATACGGGTCCAACTTCGCGGCAACACAACGCTGCCACGAACGCAGCACGGGAGGCGGAATCACAGCCTCATCGCACACGCCAGTCGCCTGAAACGTGCGCCAAGCATGCATCAACGTATCAGCAGAAGGTAGAGCCATAGGCGTTTGCAACACTGCAATCACCACTTGTAGCGGCACCAACAGAGCTCGTACAGCCACATTTCACGCATTCGCATAACCAATCGCATGAACACCCACCGCCTGCTCAACACCACCAACAGCGTGCTCGTAGCCGGAATGCGAAATAGAAACGAAAGGCAGAATGACCAATATATTGTACCACGCCATATCTACTTGGCACATTCTTTGCTTACAACAGAACGTGAGCCTAACAATGCACTGAACACTACACCACTTTTGCCCACGTGAGAGCAGAACAGCCATTAACTCGCGAGAGTTAAGGAGGACAACACCATGCGGACTATTTTTGGAACCTTTGATGATCCAATTGCGGCACGAAACGCGCTCGAATCCTTACAAACGTGCAGACTTGAACTCGACGACATCTCGCTCGTCTCTCGCGCAACCGAACATGGAGAAGCTATCGCCAACGATAGCGACGTCTCCGCAGGCGAAGGCGCAGCTGTTGGAGCCGTCTGGGGCGGCCTGATCGGCCTCGCAGCGCTGCTCATCCCAGGTGTTGGCCCATTCATCGCCGTCGGCGCGATCGGCGCAGCACTCACAGGCGCAGTCGCAGGAGCCGTCGTCGGTGGCATCTCCGCCGCACTGATCGACTTCGGCGGCATCACCGAGAGCGAAGCCCGCCGCTACGAAGCGCTCGTCCACGAAGGCAAAACGCTGGTAGCCGTCCGCGCACACGATGAGGACGCCAACGAAGTTCAAAACCTGCTCGAAAGCTTCGGCGGAGACGTCTCCAACGGCGAAGAGACCGACATCAGCGCGCCGCCACCAGCCGTCGCCGTGTACGACGAGCACGGTCGCGTTGATCCGGCGACCCTTCCGCCAGCGGCGACCGTCGCCCCGACCCAAACAGGCATCTACAGCCCACCACCAACAAGCGACCCGTACAGCACGCGCCCGATCGTTGCAGCCGCCGACACCATGGCCAACCGCCCGATCGAGTCCGAGGACATCCTGCCGCCCGAGGAGCCCACGATAGAGCGGAAGCGCTGGGTGGGCGAAGGTCAGGGCGAGCCGAACCGCTCGGATGTCTAACCCAAAACCTTAGCAACAAAAACGGTCGCCATTCGCGAGGATGGCGACCGTTCTGTATAGTTCGCTTTATGTTTTTGGGAAGAGAAAGCGCGTCGGCAACTTCAGCGCCCGTCGCTACGGGAGAACAACGTCGTGCACAACGTGTGCGCGCTCGGACAGGTGTGGCGCTGACGCGCCAAAACGCGCGCACCAGAGTCGCAACCCGACGACCTAGCCATACGCCTCGCGCAGAATCTGGATGGGGTGCTTAGCCGCCACCCCGCTGCCGTGCGTGATCTGCCAGCGGCACGTCTCAGAATCGCAGAGCGCCAGATCACTGCCACTCTGCTTCACGAACTCGAACAGCGGCGCACCAACATCCATCGCGATCTGATACTTCTCGCGCTTGAGGCCGTAGGTACCCGCGATGCCGCAGCAATCGCAGTTACTATCCTGCAGCACCAAGCCCGGCACCAAGCCGAGCACATCGAGCACCGGCTTGCCCACGTGATGCGCGCGCTGCTGGCAGGGCGGATGATACGGCAACTCGCGCTCGATCGGCTTAAACTCCGTATTCAACTCGCCGCGAGTGTGTAACAACCACAAAAACTCAAAGATATCGTAGGTGTTCTCGGCCAGCATCTGCGCACCAGGATCGTGCATGCCCAACAACTCGGGCGCCTCCTCCTTCAACGTCAGCGTACAACTCGTACTGGTGCCCACCACCGGAATGCCGCGCTGCACATACGGCAGCAACTTCGTGATATTGTGCTCGTGGTAGCTCCGCGCGGCCCCAAACTCGCCATTCGAGAGCAACGGCAAGCCGCAGCAGTTCTGCTTAGCCACGATCACCTCGAAGCCGTTGCGCTCAAGCACCTCGACTGCCGCCTTACCAACCTCCGGCTCGTAATAATTCGTCGCACAGCCGTGGAAGTACACCACTTGGCGAAGCCCTTTGCTGCGAGCCTGCAACACATTCGGCGGCAACGACACCGCCTCCGCAGGACGGCGGCGGAACCACGAACGGAACTGATACGTCGAGAACGAGGGCAACGGAGCATTCCGCGCCACCCCCAACACCTGCTCGATCCCCCAACGCAACAGCTTGTTATGCAGCATCAGATTCGCCAACGGCGCCCATGGTCCACTACCAAGCTTACCCAGCAACTCCGAGCGACCCAACATTCGGTTGCGCAGCGGCATGCCCTTCTGCGCCACGATCTGCGCACGGGCACGAGCGTTCAACTCCATGATCCGCACCCCAGTGGGGCAGACCTCGTTGCACACCCGGCAGCCCGAGCAATAATCGACCGACTCATCAGGAGTGGGCTGATTCGGCTGGCGGAAGCGTTGCGCCTGTGGCCCAACGTACTTTGGACCAGGGAAGAGATCAGTCACCGCGCTCACAGGGCACGCCGACGTGCAGATATTGCACTTAATGCAGTGATCCAGCGATTGTTCGAGCGAGAGCTCGATATGATCCTCGGGAATAAGCATTGTTTGAGGCATAGATCGCTCCGTGTAACATCGCTCTCTATGAGATTTCAACGCCACAAGGCGATTGGAAAAGGCAAACAGAGCAACATGCAGGCAGTGCGTGGTACTATACCACATCCATCGCAACAATGACGGCTGGCTCGTGGTACAATTCAGAACAGCAAATGTGTTGCAGCTAGCGCTCAAATGCAACGAGCCGTTGAGAGGCACCAGTACATGATACTTTCTAATGATTTTACTATTCTGGCGATAGAAACTTCCTGCGATGAGACAGCCGCAGCAGTAGTGCGCGGCGGTCGCGAGATAATCGCGAACGTTGTCGCCTCGCAGATCGACGAGCACCGCCGCTACGGTGGCATCGTGCCCGAGGTTGCTTCGCGCCAGCATATTTTGGCCTTGCCCACAGTGATCAACGAGGCATTGTCGCACTTGCCGAACGGCTGGGACGATGTCCACGCGATCGCGAGCACCTACGGCCCGGGCCTCTCCGGCGCATTGCTCACGGGCCTCAACGCCGCCAAAACGATGGCCTGGGGTCGCAGCCTGCCGTTTGTGGGCGTCAATCACCTAGAGGCGCACATCTACGCGAACTGGCTCGACGTGCCGAACAGCAACCCCTTGCCCGTCAGCCAGCCACAATTCCCATTGGTTGCGTTGCTGGTTTCGGGTGGGCACACGCTGCTGGCACTGCTCGAAGGGCACGGCAACTACCGCCTGCTCGGGCAGACCCGCGACGACGCTGCGGGCGAGGCGTTCGACAAGGCCGCGCGCATTATGGGCCTGGGCTTCCCTGGCGGTCCGGCCATCCAGAAGGCCGCCGTCAACGCGCCGGGCGGCGTGGTGCTGCCACGGGCGTGGCTGCGCGACAGCTACGACTTCTCGTTCAGCGGCCTCAAGACGGCGGTGCTGCACCAGGTCGAGGGGCGGCGCGAGCGCGAACAAAAGATAGCGACCAAGAACTTGCCCCAACGCGACAAGAAGGGGCGCGCCGAGGCTCCCGCTGCGCCAGCGCCAGTGCCCGAGCCGCGCAACAGCGACAAGTTCATTGCGCAGTTGGCCTACGCCTTCCAGGAATCCGTGGTGGATGTGCTGGTGACTAAGGCTGTCGATGCGGCCCGCGCCTTCGATGCTACCGAGATACTGCTGGCAGGCGGTGTGGCCGCCAATGCGCGGCTGCGCGAAGAGTTGGTCCGTCGCTCGCCGGTGCCAGTGCGCTGCCCGCCGATCTCGCTCTGCACCGACAACGCGGCGATGATCGCTGCGGCAGCGTTCTACCGCTTCGAGGCAGGCCTACAGAGCGGTTGGGATCTCGATGTGCAGCCCAATCTGCCGCTGGCCGAGCGCCTGACGAGCGCCTAAACTGCTCCAATCAGCCAAACGTTCAAGCCGACTCACTCCGGTGAGTCGGTTTGTTTTCCCTAGATGTTGAGGCGAGTGTTTTGAGGTAACCTTAGATGTAGTGGTATAGCCATAATACGTATCATCGAGCTGCCGCGCTGAATGCATCGTTTCTTACGTTTTCTACGTTTCTCATTGTCATTCCGAACGAGCCGACAGGCGACGTGAGGAATCTCATCGTTTTTGCATTGCAATGTCCTTTGAGATCGCTTATGTGCGTTACTCAGAACCTGACCGTTGCATGGGCCGAGCAGCATGGAAGCTAAATGCTCAAGGTTGTTGAGACAGAGAGATTCTTCACTTCGTGCTACGCACTCGTTCAGAATGACTCGTATGGGTGCGGCTCATTATTCAGAAATGAGCCTCTGAACAGGCCAGTTTTTTCAGCCCCTCTCCATATCGCCCCGCAATATCGATATCGCAGAATGACAGTGCGCTTTTCTGCATCTCTATCACCAAGCCACCCAGTCACCTAGTCGCCCCGGTCACGCGAGGCGTGCGAGCGGCGCAGCCATGCGCTGCGCAGCAGCGGGTGCGCGCGTTTTGGCGCGTAGCGCCACCCTGCCCGAGCGCGCAGACGTTCCACACGATGGAGGTTGCTACGGAGCGACGGGCGCTGAAGTTGCCGACGCGACCTTTTTCCCTAAACCATACTGCGCCGATTTTATGAGGCGGCGCTGAGCCAGGCTAGCGGCTGCTGGCAGATGCGGCAGAGTTGGCCGTTTGGCTCGCCGACGATCCAGAGCGCGCAGTTCGGGCAGTGGTAGCTGACGATCTGCGGGCCGTCGAGCGGTGCGTGTGCATCGGGCGGGAGGAGTGCAGCGCGTAGCTCGACGTGTTCGGCGGCACCGAGCAGTTCGGCGCGGTCTACGCGCTCGCCGCTGAGTGTGAGCACGAGCAGCATGCCCGCTGTGATGGTGTAGCGGTTGACGACATTGGTAAAGGCGCGCTCGTCGATGGTGAAGGTCTGCTCGGTATCGCCGCCAAGTTGCACGGCGGTCAGCGTGATGGTATCGCCACCAAAGAAGCCACCGACATTCTGAACTTCGCGCACAACTATCGAAATCGGTTCGCTCATGGCTTCACCTCAGCCCACCCATCACCAGCCGATCACAAACGGGCACGAGGGACAGGGCGGGTCGCTACTACAGCAGAAGATCTCGTCGTCGGGTTCGGGCGGCGGTTCTGCGCTTGGTGGTGGGCAGCGGTCGCAGTAGCCGCGTTCACGCTCGGCGGCGGTGCGCAGGAAGCGGCTACAGCGCTTGCAACTAGGTGGAAGTTGGGTTGTGGGTGTGGTCGTTGCCATTGGTGCTGAGTGGTGCCACCACACACTGTGAGCGGTGGTGGCACATGGTTGTTATCGTCGGGTGGGGCGTTGCCCGCGCCGTTCGGGTGTGGGCGGATTTGGCCGCACAATCGCCAGTAAGCGCAGGAACATGCGCTTCAACAGGGGCAAGCGCAAAGCCTGCCACGCTCGGATCGATTCCTCGCCACGCGCAGCATGTTCCGGCCTGTAGCGCTCGGCCACGTAGGCGTTCACGATCTGCTCAACTTGGGCACGCTGTTCGGGCACGTACTGCGAGAGTTCGCGTCCATATTCGTAGGATGTGCTGTGTGCAGGCTGCGGCATACCAGCCCAAGCAGCCATGCGCGTCATCTGCACGTAGGCGGCGCTGCTAGGAGAGAGACCCGCCACTTCGCGCCGCAATCGGTAGTAGAAGTAGGCGGCTGCGGCCAACAGCACAGCCGCAATGCTGCCGAAGATCAACAAGCGACGCATACGTTCGGCGGCCTGGCGCTCCTCCAGCGCGCGGCGACTGGCTTCCAGATCGCCTGTCGAGCCTTCGAGCATCTCTTCCATGCGGCGCAGGCGCTCAAGCTCGGCTTGCATCGCCGCATCGGAGGGATTGGCCGTGCTCGGATTGGTGTTAGGCGTGTTCGTGTTGGTATTATCGACGGGCCGCGCGGGTCGAGCGGGCGGGCTAGCGTACGAAGCGGGCGTCGGCTCGAAACGCTGCCAGCCGTATTCGGGGAAGTAGACTTCGGGCCAACTGTGCGCCACACTCTGCCGCACGATGTAGTTGCCAGCGTCGGGGTCGAAACTCCCGCCAGCGTAGCCCTGCACCCAGCGCGCAGGCACACCCAACGAGCGCATCATCACAACCATCGCCGTAGCGAAGTCGTCGCAATAGCCGCGCTTGGCGTCGAACAGGAAGTAATCGGCCCAATCGCGGGACTCCGGCGGCGCGGTGCGACGCTCATCATACACAAACTGATTGAGGTAGCGCTGAATGGCGAGCGCTTGATCGTAGGGGTTGGTCGCTCCGGCTTCCTCGACAATTTGTTGGGCGAGTTCCCTTGTCCGATCAGTTACCGTATCGGGCAACTGTAAATAATATCCAGCCACCCATTGTGGGTAAACGGTGCTGGCTTGGCGTAAGCTCTGCTCATCGACCGTGGAGGCCAGCAGGGCAGTAACCGTGTAGGTGCGCGGCTGCTGAAGCGAGATCTGCGAGTAGACCGCAGCGGTCTCGCTGAAGTTCGGTAGGGCCAGACCACCCTCGTTGAGCACGTAGCCGTGCTGGATCATCACGGGCAGGCCCGATGAAACGAAATCGCCGCCGAACACCAGCAGGTTGTCGTTGCGCCCCACCTCCATGATCACTGTTTGGGTGATCAAGGTGCGACCGCTCACTTCGAGCTGTGGCACGCTGATGCCCGCTTCGATGGGCGTGCGCGCCTCGACTTGGGTAGCCACGCCGAGGGCCGAGCGTGCCCGTTCGCCAATGGTGGGTTGCCAGCCGCGCCCAGTGTAGCGGTCGAACACGATCGCCCGCCAATAGTCGAAGCGCTGCGAACGCACCCGCATCACCACACCATCGCCCAGCGAGCGCGGGCCACCCGCCCGCACGCCGCCCGTGCTGAAATCGTTGCCCGTGGTGCCCTCGGGCGCGTTGATGGTCGTGAAAGCGGTCTCCCAGCCCTCGCGCACAGCGGTGAGCGGCGAACTCACCACGCGCCACACGCGCGCGACTTGCGCACTGCTCACATTGCCCGGCAGCATACTGGTGACGACCATGAGCAGTGTGCAGAACAGCGCCGCCGCGATCAAGAAACGCACCGACATAAATTCGGGATAATCCACCTGCGATTCTTGCCATTGCGACTGTTTCTGCACAACGTTTTGGTGCACGATCAGCAGCAGTGCGGCGCCCAGGAAGATGAAGAAGGTCTGATTCGGCTTGGGCGAAGCGAAGGTATAGTTGACCAAGATGGTCATCGCATTCAGCAGCACCGCCCACCATGTCCACCCCGATCGAAACAGCAGCCAGCCGGTGGCGTAGCCCAGCGCCCACGAGAGCAGCGCGAGGGCGACCACGAACAGCACAATATCCTCGCCGCGACCGCCGACTTGCAGCACACGCAGCCACATAATGGTGCGGATCAGGATCTCGGTGGCGCGGTCGCCCCAACTCAGCAGCCGATCGCCGACCACCATATCGAGTTCGCGGGAGACTTGCCTGGAGAGCAGCGGGCCGATCCGCTGGATCGACCAGGCGATGCCGAGGGCAGCCGAGAGAATATGCGCCAGCCAGGCGGGCAACCACTGCAACCGAGCGAAGATGACGCCAACCAAGAGGGCGGGCAGCGCTACGCTCACCAACACTTGCAGATCATCGGCCCAGTTGGCCACGACGATGCTGCGGATCACCGCCCAAACCATCACAAAGGCGAGCAGCACGCCTGGTAGCAGCGAGGGCAACTGCCAACGAATATACCAAGGAACATAGTGACGTGGTGTGGTTGCAACCATAGACCTCGATCCCTTTCGGAAGCGTTAGGAGAACCGAAATATGGTTTCCGCGTTCGACCAAACCGCCGCGGCGAGCTCGTCGATCGGCATTTCGCGCAGCGCGGCCAGTCGTTCGGCCACGATGCGCACATTGCCCGGCTCGTTGCGTTTGCCCCGCAACGGATGCGGCGACAGGTACGGGCTATCAGTTTCGGTCAGCATACGGTCGAGCGGCACGCGCTGAGCGACATCGTGCAGCTCGGTAGCCTTCTTGAAGGTGACTGGCCCGCTGAACGAGAGATAGAAGCCAACATCGAGGCAGGCTTCGGCATAGGCCCAATCGCCCGAGAACGAGTGCATAATGCCGGGTTGGCCCTTCACCGATTGCAGGATGCGCACAGTATCGGCTTGCGCATCGCGGCTGTGAATAACCACGGGCTTATCAAGCTCACGGGCCAGCGCGAGTTGCTGACGAAACAGGTGCTCCTGAAGGTCGTGAGGCGCACGATCATGGTAATAATCGAGGCCGATCTCACCAATCGCAACAACTTTCGGATGCGCAGCCAACTGGCGAATAGTCTGAAGCCATGTATCATCGGCTTCGAGCGCGTAGTGCGGCTGAATGCCAACAACTGCGTAAATATGCGGATATTGCTCGGCTAACGCCACAGCGGCCCGCGAAGATACCAGATCGTAGCCGATTTCGATCATGCGAGTGACACAATTGACTGCTGCACGCTCCAGCACCTCAGCACGATCTTCGTCGAATTGCACCGCTAAAAGGTGCATATGCGTATCGATAAAGTGTAATTCGTTGTTCATTCGGCCATTGTAGCATAAACCTTAGTTGCATGGATGGCGTATAATGGGCATAATAAGCATTTCAAAATACGTAAGATATTGTACAATAGCACCCCATTTTAAAATCATCTGCAGTATTTATGAATAGGTTCGGCCTTCGTGTATCAACGAACATTCTCTTTTGAACGTGCGAAACCGCTTCAGACCTCGTTGACATCGTTGCCTGAGAGGAGCGTCGGGTGAATCATCAACCTTCAATTCTTGTTATTGAAGATGATCCACATATCACAACCCTCATAACGATTTTGCTTGAGGATGCTGGATACACTGTAACGACCTCTGATACGGCGATGGCGGGCCTTGCGCGTGTCGATACGCAGCCGCTCGACCTTGTGGTACTCGATTGGGTGCTGCCCGACTTGCCGGGTGTTCAACTGTGTCGTCTGATCAAGGAGCATACCAGTTCGACGTTCCTGCCAGTATTGATGCTCACTGCCCGTGGAGAGATGGCCGATCGGGTGGCTGGTTTAGATGCTGGGGCCGATGATTATCTGATCAAGCCATTCGATACCGATGAACTGCTGGCGCGGGTGCGCTCGCTGCTGCGCATTCGTCGGGCCGAGGTCGAGCGCACACAGGCGCTCAATGCCCTCGCGCATCAGCATACCGAGTTGCAATCGGCCTACGATCAGCTTCGCGCTACACAGGCGCAATTGGTGCAAACCTCGAAACTCGCCGCGCTCGGCGCTCTGGTGGCTGGCGTGGCCCACGAGATCAACAATCCACTCGCGATCATCCTGGGGAATGCCGAATTACTGCCCGACCTGCCGAACGAGGACGACCGCCGAGCCGTCGAGCAGATCATCGATGGCGCCAAACGGGCGCGACGGGTGGTGCGCAGTCTGGCAACCTTCGCGCAGCACGGCGGGATGAAGCAAGCCTGGCACGCCCCGCACGACCTGATCGAGCGGGTGCTTGATGTGCGCCGCGAGGCGCTGAGCGCCGCACGTATCACGCTTGAGATCAACTGCGCGCCGAACCTCCCGATGCTCTGGGTGGATGGCCCGAACATCCAGCAGGCGCTCCTGAACTTGCTCGTCAACGCCGAACAGGCGCTGCACAATCAGCCCGAACCGCGCGTGGTCATCTCGGTGTTCTTGGCCACCACGGCGATTGGCGCGCCACCACTCCTCGGCGACCCGATCCCGCTGTTGGAGCCAGCCAACACCGAGCCTGCCGTGGTCTTCGATATTGCCGATAATGGGCCGGGCTTGCCGCCGCTGATCAAAGAGCGCTTGTACGAGCCGTTCGTCACAACGCAGCCGGTCGGCCAAGGCTCGGGGTTGGGGTTGGCCACCACCTACGGCATTGTGATGCAGCACGGCGGCGGGGTCCAAGTGACGAGCGAATCACAACGGGGCACGACGTTCCGCATCATACTGCCCTGCGAAGCGCGCAAGACAGACTCCTAGCGTATTCTCGGCAGTTGTGGCGTAGAGCGCAGAGCGATTCGGCATCGCTACGCGGCATCGAGGCCAAGCCGCACGGTCAGCAGCATTTGGCGGCGCTGCTCGGCGCTCATCGCCAGCCGCTCATCGCCGCGCTGTTGCGCCTCGGCAGCCAACTGCCTCAGGCTCGCCTGAGCCGCGCTCGTGAGCAGTGCGGGGTAACGGGCCAGCACATCCGCCACCTCCTCCTCACCCTCGGCATCGAGCAACGCCCGATTCGCCTTCGCAAGCATCGCGGCGCTCATCAACTCATTGCGCAGCTCCGCCAAAGCCTCACGGCGCTCCTCCAACTCAAACGCCAGCCGCTCATCGCCCTCATCCAGCGCCGATTCGGTGCGCAACAACAGGTCGTCGTCGGCCCACGGCTCAAGCAGCGCGGGCTGTTCGCCCAACGCCAGGCGCAACTCATCGACCGAACTGACGGTCATTAGCGTTTGGTAGGCCGCCTGCGAAAGCGGACCTTGCGCCAGCGATAGATCAGCAGTGCTCGCGGATGTGTCTGCAGCGAGCGAGCCATCGGATGGTGCAGAGCGTAATTGACGGGCCAACTGCAGGCGTACCTCGTGCAGCGCCGAGGCCAACCCCGAATCGCCCTGCTCGGCGGCCTCGTCGGCCAACCGCGCCAGCAGCAGATCGGCGGCGGTGGTTTGCAGCACAGGGCGCTCGGCGATGATCTCGCGGAACTCCTCAATCGAATTGGCACCCATCAACTGCTGCACCGCATCGAACAGTTCCGATGATGGCTGCGGCTCTGGCGCTTCGGTGCGCGGTGGTGGTGGCGGCGGTGTTGGAGCAGCCTTGCGCTTCGGTAACGTCGGCTGCGCGGTGGGCAGGCTTTGGCCCTGCGCTTCGGCCTGCAAACGGGCTTTGGCGCGCTGGCGGCGTATCATCGCACGGCGCACACCATCGATACCCTGCTCCACTTGTACATCGCCCAAATACGGGAAGTGACGTTCCTCGGGGATGCCCGCCATCAGACGGTACAAAAGCGCCTGGGCTTGCTCGCGCAGTTGATACTCGGGCCAATCCGGGGGCGCAGCAAAGTAGACGCGCCGATTCGCCGGATCGTGCAGGAGCAGGGGCGCCACCACCTGCTGCGAGGTTTGGCAGTGCGGGCAGGCTACTGTATGCAGCACGCCCTCAAGCAACGCCTCGGCCAAATCGGGACGCTCCTCGGCATCCACCAATGTCCACACATCGACGGTAAAGTTCTGCCCGCAAGCAGAGCAAAAAGCACCAACTGGTTCGCTGTTTGACAACGTCATAATAGCAATCGCCGCCTTGGAAATGTCCGGCTCCATAAACAGTGTGGTAGATCTACAGACGAAGATCTACCACACTGTACTGTTGAAAACCGTTGTATCGATACGTGCTTTGGAATGAGTTACGCAGCCTCGACAGCGTTGCGTTTCTGCGCTGCCTTCTGCTTCTCTTCCTCCACTAGCACGCGCCGTAGCACCTTACCCACCATCGTCTTCGGCAGTTCCTTGCGGAACTCGATCTCGCGTGGCACTTTGTAAGGAGCCAAATGTTGCTTACAGAACTCGCGGATCGACTCGACCGTTGGCATATCGTTCTCGTCCTTCGCCACGATATACGCCTTCACCGTCTCATCGCCGCGCACCGCATGGGGGATACCCGCGACCACTGCCTCAAGCACCTGCGGATGCATAAACAGCACTTCCTCCACATCGCGAGGGAGCACCTTGAATCCAGAGGCGATGATCATATCCTTCTTGCGATCGACCACGTAGAAGTAACCGTCTTCGTCGGTCTTGCAGATATCGCCAGTGTGCAGCCAGCCATCAGGATCGACCGTATCGGCGGTCTCCTCAGGTTGCTGCCAGTAGCCTTTCATCACCTGCGGGCCACGCACATACAACTCACCGGGCCGCTCGGAGCCGAGGGGCAGGTCCTCACCCGTCTCCAGGTCAACCAATTTCGCGTCGGTATTGGGCAGAGGCACACCGATCGAGCCAGCGCGGCGCTCGCCATAGACCGGGTTGCAGTGCGTCACCGGCGAAGCCTCGGTCATACCGAAGCCCTCCACCAGCCGCCCACCCGTGATCTGGCCGAAGCGCTCCTGGATCTCCATCGGCAGTGGTGCCGAGCCGCTGATACAGGCTTTGATCGAGCGAAGATCGTACTCGGTCACTTTCGGATGATTGACGATACCGATGTACATGGCAGGAACGCCAGGGAAGATCGTGCAGCGTTCCTTCTGGATCACATTCATCACATTGTCGATCGGTCGAGGGCTTGGCACGATCACCATCTGAGCGCCCATATGGATGCTGTAGATCATGCAGACCGTCATACCGTAGACATGGAAGAACGGGATCGCCGCCATCATCTTCTCGTTGCCTGGCACGCCATTCGTGAGCCAGCTTGCAACCTGGAAGGTATTGCAGACCAAGTTGCGGTGTGTGAGCATTGCGGCTTTCGGCAAACCTGTTGTGCCACCAGTGTACTGGAACAAGGCGACATCATCGGGGTGGATATCGACCTTTGGAGGGTTTGCATCGAACTTATTGAGCAGATTTTGGAAGAAGAAAACACCGTGCTCAGGCTGCACATCAACCCATTCTGGAGCGCGTTTTTGCTTGGCTTTGACCAGCAAACTCGATGGGAAGGGGAGCGTATCGAAGATATGAGTAACGATCGCCCGCTTCAACGGCGTTTCCGCTCGCACTTCCTGCAGGCGCGGCCAGAACAGATTGAGCAATACGATCGTTTCTGCACCCGCATCTTCAAGTTGGTGTTTAATCTCGCGCGCTGTGTAGGTTGGGTTGACGTTGACCACCACTGCGCCCAATTTTGCGGCTCCGAAGAAGGCAATAATGAAATGGGGCGAATTCGGCAGCATCACCGCCACTCGATCCCCTTTGCGTACACCCAATTGATAGAGCGCGTTCGCAAAGCGATTCGCAAGCTCATCCAACTTTTGGTACGTCAACTTACCGCCAACAGTCAATCGCCCGCCGGCTAAATAGCTTAATACAAAGTTAGTGGCGATATTGTTGGGGTACTTTTGCGATGCCTCCGACAAAAAAGCATCGAGGGTCATCTCGGGAAACGAGAGGGAATGCGGGACCTGAGGTTCGTACTTCTTAAACCAGGGGCGTTCCTCCATACCACCGTACTCCTTTGTAACAAATCGGCTGCTGCACCGCTTAAACGCCCACATTTATGTGTCGCATGACAGGCTTGACCTGTCACGCAACACAAGTGAACTTACCTTGAGCCAGCCCAAGGCCGCTCAATTTAGACATCTTCTCGAAGCCAGCCGCGTTCGCGAGCAATAAATTTGATCGTCGCATCATCAGGGGGGTAAAGGCCAGCCTCCTGATAGGCATAGGCCAGCAGCGCAGCTCCGCCGATCAAGCCCAGGCCGAGACCGATCACAAACGAAAGGGCACCAGCTATCTTACGCATTATCGAGTCTCCTCATTGCACTATGCAATAACATACACGGGTCTGGCCCGTTGGCGTGCATTTGTTATGATACCGCAGAGCACTCATAGTAGTCAACCACACGACCTCCATTTTATGGCATAGAGTTGATATTGGCGCAGCATCACGGGGTACGAGCGGAGGTTAAATCGGCCTCCAGCACGGGTTGACTACTTGGCTCAGAACTTCCCGTTTCGGGCTCAACAGTTACCATCACCGCGTCGTAGGTATTCATTGGGGCGGGGGCCTCAAAATCGGCCATCACCTCGCCATCGTTGTCCTTCAGCATCATCACCGGCAGGCGAACATTCGCCTTGGCCAGCCAGAGTTGATACACGCGCCCGGGTGGCAGCGGATTCGCCTCTCGCATGATCAGCAGTGCGTAGGTGTGACCGGGCTGCACGTATAACATCGCATCTGTTATGGGGGGCTTCGTTTCGGGGCGATACGAGACCGCAGTGCTCATAAACATCATCTGGCGGTTGCGGCGGTTCAACTCGCTCTGCATGCGGAACATCGAGAAGCCAAACCCCATACATAGCAGTGTCATCACCAGCGCGCCGGTCATGAGCCAGCTGTTCCAACGTTTTGGCTTCGCTTGAGGAAGTGGAGTAGCGTGTTCGCTCGGCGCCTCCGAGGCATTGAGGAGCGCGAACAGGCGGCGCTTCACATAGGCGGGTGGCTGACGTGGTTCGACGGCATACGGTAGCATAGCAATGATGGCAGACCACGAATCAGCATCGTTACGGCAATCTATGCAATCGTCGAGGTGCGCCTGAATCATGCGAACCTCTTCTGCATCGAGTACACCAAGCGCAAAAGCTGATAATAATTCGCGTGGGTGATTGTTCATAGTAAACGACGAGTGTATAGCCTAGCAAAGGTCAATCGGCTGAATCGCCGATCTCGAACCCTTGGGCACTTAAGATATCGCGGAGCTTCTGCAAGCCCAATCGAATACGTGTTTTGACTGTACCCAATGGGTTATCCAATTGTGCAGCTATTTCGCTTTGCGAAAGCCCACCAAAATAGGCAAGTTCGATCGCCTCGCGCTGCTCCTCTGGGATCTGTGCGAGTGCAGCAGTGATGATTTGGCGTTGCTCTTGATCAAGCGCTTCACCCACCACATCGACCCGTTGATCCTCAAGATCGCGTAACACTGGCTGATCTTCTTGATCGTACACGGGGTTTGGGCGGGCGCGCTGCCGACGCAACTCATCGAGCGCCAAGTTGTGCGCGATACCCAACACCCACGACGATACCTGCCCTCGTTCGGGCTGAAACGTTTCGCTTCGCCGCCATACACGCCAAAACGTCTCTTGTACCACTTCCTCGGCCAGCTCGGCGGAGCGCAACATGCGCAGCGCCAAACCATAGACCACCCGTGCATAGCGATCGTACAGCTGATCAAGTGCGCGGCTATCGCCCGAGGCAATCCGTGCAAGTAAGGCACGATCGTCCGATGCGGTTTGTCCGCCTGAACGTCGGCTTCGCACACTCATAGCGTTGCCTTACAGCCTAGCGAGCGTTTGCTCTTCATTCTTCTACGCATATCTCTTCGCAATGGATGCGTACCACAGACCGCTTGATGCCAAGCAAGAGTGGATCGTGGGGGTGGATGAGACAACAAGCAGTCGTTGTGCGGCTAATCGCCATTACTGGGCCAATTCGGCCCCAACACAGCCCGTAACTGACGCATACCGAGTCGTAACCAGGTTTTCACCGTACCGAGCGGTCGATCCAGCACGGCTGCGATCTCGCTCTGCGAAAGTCCGCCAAACAAGGATAACTCGATCGCACGGCGCTGCTGCGATGGGAGTCTTGCCAATGCTTGGCGCACTTCATCCGTAAGTAAATGCCCCTCAACTCGACGCTGCACATCATCGTTGGTATCAGTCACGCTGGGGGGAAGATCAACTTGTTCGTGACGCCGGGACACTGCACGTTGGCTGCGGATTTCGTCGATGCTACGGTTGCGGGTGATCGCCAGCAACCAAGCTAACACAGAGGATGTGCCGGGCTGGAAGGTATGCGCTCGTTGCCAGATCCGCAGAAACACATCTTGGGTAATTTCCTCGGCCACTTGACGATCGCCAAGTAACCGCAGGGCTAACATAAAAACCCGGATGCCGTAACGATCGTAAAGCGCGGCAAGGGCTGGCTGTTGGCATTGCACAATCAATGCCAACAACTCGGTATCCGAGTAGTGTTCGTATGTTAGGTCCTGTTCGACCAGTTGTGCTTCCTTGGGTGCTATCGGTTGATTCATACGTTCCTCGGTGCGAGCACAACGAAGACGCACGTATGATACGGGGAGATAGTATTCACGTCAATCACAATAGCGACGGGCAGGATAGATTTTTCTATCACTGCCCGTACTCGTTGGTTACGATGGATCTACAGGGGGGTGATGGTGATTAGTCACCATCCCACGAGTTAATCAAGCCGGTCCAGATGCTGCCTACGCCCGTCCACGTGCTTCCTGCACCAGTCCACGTACTGCCTGCACCTGTCCATGTACTTCCCGCACCAGTCCACGTACTGCCTGCACCCGTCCACGTGCTGCCCGCGCCAGTCCATGTGCTACCAGCGCCGCCCCACGTGCTACCTGCACCTGTCCATGTGCTACCTGCACCCGTCCATGTGCTTCCCGCACCAGTCCACGTGCTGCCTGCACCCGTCCACGTGCTGCCCGCGCTCGGGGTGGTGGAGCCACCCGATGCACAATTACCGAGCGACGCGCTACCGGGCCACGGCGTGAACTGACCACACCAGTTGAAGTAGGTGCTCGTCGTGTCGCCGGAAGCTGGCAGGGAGTAGAGGCCAGTAGCCGGGTCGTAGGACGTCAGGCCGATGTAGTGCTGCCCTCGCGGCGATGTGTCGAGGTCACGGGCGATGTTCATGCCCTTGTTGGCCGAGCCGATATTCTTGCGGAACTTGATCGCCTCGATAGCGTTGATCTTGCCGAAGCCCTGCTCCCACGTGGAGTAAGCCGCTGTATTGGTCTTCTTGTTCACCGCCAGATTCGCGGTGCGCGACAAGATCCACTTCACCTGATCGTTGGTCAGGTGTGGCTGAGCTTCGAGCATCAGCGCCACTAAGCCACTCACCTCGGCGGCAGCCATCGATGTGCCGCTGAGCTGATACATCCCAACCTGCATCTCCGCGCCAGCCAGCCTGAACTGGACGCGCTGCGCCACCATACCATCGGCCATGGTCGCGGCGAGCACCGAATTCGCGGGCAACGCCGACACCATGCGCACACCAGGAGCCAGCACATCGGGCTTCACAAAGCCGGAGTCAGGCGTTGGCCCGCGCGACGACCATTCCGTCAACTCATCTTGGCCGGACGCCGTGAGTGGGGCCGAACGGAACGCGCCAACAGTGATGACGTAGGGATTATTGCCCGGCACCGCCACCGATTCGGGATCGGGGCCGTGGTTGCCAGCCGCCGTCACCACAACGATACCCGATTGCCAGGCCTTCATGACCGCTCGGTTCAGCGGATCGGCCCAGTAGAGACTTTCGACCGGCGCAATCAGCGACAGGTTCAGCACGCGAATGTTGTAACGCTTCTGGTTCGCGACGATCCAATCGATAGCGGCGATAGTATCGGCATAGGTGCCGCTGCCATCCTCACCGATCGCCCGTGCGACCACCAAGTTGGCATTGGGCGCCACACCACGCCACTCTTCGAGATCGCGCGTTTTACCCGGTAGCGAGCCAGCAATAATACCGGTGATATGCGTGCCGTGGCCGTAAGAATCCTTACTCTTGTTGGTTGGGCCAGTAAAATCACGATAGACCAAGAAACGGTTATGAGCGTCGCGGAGCTCGATTGTATCTTTATCGCCCTTTGGACCCTTGTCGTCCTTTGGACCCTTGTCGTCCTTTGGACCCTTGTCGTCCTTTGGACCCTTGTCGTCCTTCGGACCCTTGTCGTCCTTCGGACCCTTGTCGTCCTTCGGACCCTTGTCGTCCTTTGGACCCTTGTCATCCTTTGGACCTTTGTCATCCTTTGGACCTTTGTCATCCTTCGGACCCTTATCGTCCTTCGGACCCTTGTCGTCCTTCGGACCGGGCTTAGGAGGATTGTTCGGCCCATCGACGTTGAGCGTCAGGCCCGAATCGACGATCGCAATGGTGATACCTTCGCCTGTATAACGAGGGAGATCGGGCTTATTGATGTTCAATGCTTGCGACGGGCCGATTCCTGCCGTCTGCGAAGAGCGATGTGGTACGGGCGCACTCAGAACGCCTGCCGATTGCAACTCTCTATTCGGAGTAACAATCAAGCCCTGCGCTTGCAATAACGCGATCTGCCGAGGCGTCAAACTCGCCTCAACACCATCGATGATCGCTAGCTCGCGTTCGACTGTGCCCTGGACGCTCTGGACAAGGAATGCTGTCTGAGCGGACGATGAGCCCATCACTATGGTACGAGTGGTTGCTTGCTCCGTTGAAGGGAACCATCCGCAGAGGGAAAGTGCGATGAGGAGAACCCAAACACTTCGCAAAACTTTCATCACCAGCCTCCTTAACGTTGTGTGACTATGTGAAGGTGATAGTAGTAGAGGAAATATAGGAAGCGCCTTAGCGCTGATTGGCTATCGGCAACCTGGCAACCATAGTGATCTTCTGCAGACTCACCGTAGGTCCAACGTTTTGCGTCCTTGCCTTTCGACAAGTTTGCCTGTTCGTAGCCGAGGAAGTGGTAGTCCGCCACAACGTCGGCAGGAAAAAATGGCACGCGCAACTACACCATAGGCACCTCCTTGGTGATATGAGGGTGGCGATAAGCGATCAATCCAGAGAAAAAGACCGATTATAACCTGCTATGGTGGAGCATATGACCTACATTAGTAGATCATGGCAGTAAATGTTTCTATTCCAAAAGATATATGCCAGTATAGCATGGAATATTACAATTGCATAGCAGGTACGATAGTAAAACAGGACTAGTGTACTATCGATTTGCTGTATTTTTTTGCAGGTCTTCCATGTGACATACGCCTTTGTAGACGTATGGAACAGTGTAACTGGCGCAATCGTGATCGAGTTCGATATGTTCAAAGATCAGGATTGCAACCACGTAAAACAGATGCTGAAGGAGGGTTAGGAATATGGTAGCGAGAACAACACGACCATTCTATGCCCCGAACAGACCGTACCGATACGACCTGCTCATATTCCCCTGCCACACGGCATATGATCCCGACAGTATAGCTTTGGAACCTCGCCATGTGGCAGGCTGCAATCCTTTGTTAGAACCACCTTTCAACTTTTAGCTGCATTCAAGATACCCGAAACCACATGATCAACGGCGAGCGTCTGGCCTTCGGCCCAAGCGGTTGCGTAGGTTGCCTCATCAACGCGGGCCTGCACGACCTCCAACGCTTTGTTGTAGTGCATCGCGTCGAGCGGCGAGAGCCGAATGTCGCTCTGCTGATAGATCTGATCCACCACACCGATCAGGCGGGCTGCGCGGATGCGCTGGCCCTCCACCGCCGCCACATGCGCGATGCCTTGCAGCGCATTAGCAACACCTTCCAGGTAGTTCAACTCCTGCGCGAGTGCCAAACTCTCGATAAAATACGCTTTCGCCCGGTCGTACTGTCCCTGCGCCAAAGTCATCCAGCCCAAGTTCGCCAGCGGATTGACGCTATTGCTCTTATCCTCCATTTCGCGGAACAGTTGCAGGCTCTCCAGGTACAGCGCCTCGGCACGGCTATAGTCGTGTTCGCCCTCGGTGGCGCGCGCCAAGTTGTTGAGCGCAGCGGCAATGCCCCAGGTATCGCCGATCTGGCGCCGGAGATCGAGGTTCTCGGCCAGCAGCGGCATAGCGCGGGCGTAATCGCCCTGCTCGACGGCCATCGCGCCTAAATTGTTGAGCGCGTTCGCAATGCCGCGTGTGTCGCCGAGCATGCGCACAAGCGCCAGATTCTCCTCGGAATAGCTGCGCGCTTTCTCGTAATCGCCCTGGATAAAGCTGAGCACACTCACGCCCGTCAACACCTTCACCCGCGAAGCGGCGAGCTCGTCGCTCAGCTCCAGGGCCGCCGTCAGCCAGCGCCGCCCCTCGCTCAGGTAGCCGCGAATGTACCAGAAGCGCCAGAGCGAGCCGCTGAGGCGTTGGCTCAACTCCACATTCCGTTGCTTGATCGCCCAACTCAGTGCAGCGCGCATATTGTGCAGGTCGTCCTCCAGGCGCTTCAGCCACATATCCTGCTGCGCGCCCGTCAAACCCGCCTCGCCCTGCTCGGCCAACGAGAGACAGTAGGTCGCGTGCGCCTTACGGAGCATAGCGGTTTCGCCGCGCAATTCGAGCTGAGAAGCAGCGAACTGATGGATCATATCGAGCATCACATAGCGCGGCTCGTCGCTCGACCACTGCTCTTGTACCAACAGGTTCTTGTGCAGGAGCGAGTGCATCAACGCGAGTACAAGCTGCTCGTCGGGCTGATCGGCGTCGTCGTCGCGCAGTTCAGCGGCCACCGCGCCCGCAGCTTCGAGCGTACACCCGCCCTCAAATACGCCCATACGCGCCAACAGCAACTGCTCGTTGGGGGTCAACAGCGCATAGCTCCAGGCCAGCACCTCGTGCAACGTCTGCTTGTGCGTCAGTTCGTCGCCGTCCTGATCGGCACGCGCCAGACGTTCGCGGATCTGCTCCAGCATCTCGGCTGGCGTGAACAGGTTGGCGTAGGCTGCGACCAACTCGATCGCCAACGGAATACCGCCCAATTGGACGCATAGCTCCGCCAATGTCGCGGCTTGCTCGGGTTGCAACGTAAAATCGGGCTGAACCACTTGCGCACGCACCAGGAAGAGCGCGATTGAAGGGTAGGTTATCAGCTTATCGAGCGGGGGCAGGCGTTGTGGATCGGGCAGCGCCAACGGCGGCACCGGGAAGATCTGCTCGTAGCTGAGGCCCAACTTCGCTTGACTCGTAATCAAAAGCTTGAGCTTGGGCGCTGCAGTCAGCAATGTATTGAGCAACGGGGCCGCGCCGACCAACTGCTCGAAATTATCGAGGATCAGCAGGATATGGCGCGTGCTGAGGTGAGCCTGTAACGCATCAATAAGCGGACGCTCGCCAGTCTCCTTCAGGTCCAACGCCTGCGCGATAGCCGAGGCCACCAGCAATTCCGAGCCAACCGGTGCGAGCGGTACGAAATACACACCATCTTCAAATTCGCTGGCCATCTCGACCGCCAACTGCAAGCTGAGGCGCGTCTTGCCCGTGCCGCTCGAACCGAGCAGCGTCAGCATACGGACCGAAGGCATGCGCAAAAACGAGCGGATCTCGTTGACCTCGCGGTCGCGTCCGATCAGTGGCGTGGGCAGCACCGGCAGGTTGACGGGGAACGGCATCTGCTCGATGGTCAGCGGCAGGTCCACAGGGCGATGGCTGGGGATCAGTTGATAGATGTGTTCCGGGCGCGTCAGGTCCTTCAGTCGAACTTCACCAAGGTCTTGCACCTCTGTGCCAACTGGCAGTGTATCGATCTGCTCGTACACTTCGCGCGAGAGCAAGATCTGCCCGCTTCGGCAGACGGCCAAGAGCGAAACTGCGTGGTTAAAGGCTGGGCCAACAAAGGTGGTGCCGAACCGACCGACCGGACCACTATGAAGAGCCATATGGATATGCGGTACGGCAGTCTCACCCCACGATTGAGTATGCATTGTCCAATAGGAAGCAAGCGCCGCAGCTATAGCCGATTGCACGCTGGGGAAAGCCGTGTACACCGAACCATCGCTGAACTTGAATACCGTGCCACCACATGCATGGATCGCCTGGTTGAGGATAGTCGTGTAATGTTCAAGCGACAAATCGTTGGCTCGAGGAGACATCACTTGAGCACGCGCTTGAATATCAATGCAGAGGAACGTGACTGTTCCAGGTGGTGGAGTGGTCATGAATGCTCCCTTGATGGTGTTTGAATATTCAAAAGTACGTTGAAAATCGCACCCATCCGCCTGTTCATTAACTTCATTATAATTGTCTTACTACCCGGTGCAATAGCCAATGTTTACTAGATATATGTCTCCTGGCATAGCCCAGCGTTCAATATCTCCGCAATTGCTCCGCCATATCTTCAAAGTTCATTCACATTTCCCTCCTATACTACAAGTACTGAGATCGACTTGAGCTTCACGAGGAGGATTGATATGGATAGTCGTAAACTTGGTTGGCTAGCACTCGGTATTGGCGTTATTGCATTGATATTCAGCATCGGCGGGAACATGCGCTCGCGCCACTGGTACGATGGTGAAGCGCCACGCTACGCGCCCGCCGCACCTGTTGCGCCCGCCGCACCCGAAGCACCTCCGGCACCGCGTATGTCACGTGGCGATTTCCGTAACGACTTCCGTGAGCTACGCGAGGACTTCCGCGAGTTCCGAGGCCCGTTCAGCCATCACGAGAATCGCTTCGGGCCATTCCGCAGCAACGATAGACCACCGCTCGGCCTTTTCTTCGGCTTCAAGTTGCTCGGCACCCTTGTTCGCTCGGCGCTCTTCCTGCTGATCCTCTTTATGCTGGTGCGCTGGTTTGGTCGCCGCAAGGAGACCATACCACCGAGCAATCCCGACCAAGGTTCATACACTAGCGGCACGCAGGCGCTATAATACCTAATACTTCGAACCAAACATGATCTGGCGGGGGTCCTGCAACCTCGCCAGATCAGCATTGAGAAGCAGTATGGCTACACAAACCATTCTTGTTGTCGATGATGAACCAGGCATCGTGACGATCGCGCGCGACTACCTCGACCGGGCGGGCTTTCGCGTTGTAACGGCTGGCGATGGCGTGCAGGCGCTCCGACTCGCCCGCACCGAACGCCCGAGCCTGCTAGTGCTCGACCTGATGCTGCCGGGGATGGATGGCCTCGATGTCACACGGGCGCTGCGCCAAGACCCCGCCACCAATGCGCTTCCGATCATTATGTTAACCGCTCGCGTGGAGGAGACCGACCGCCTGATCGGGCTTGAGCTCGGCGCCGACGACTACATCACCAAGCCGTTCAGCCCTCGCGAGTTGGTCGCCCGGGTGCGGGCTGTGCTACGGCGCACCCAAGGCCAGCCCGAAGTGAGCGGCCAGTTGCGCCTCGGCGAACTCACCATCGATCTGCAGCGGCGAAGCGTGCGGCGCGGCAATACGCCTATCGATCTCACCGCCACCGAGTTTGACCTGCTCGCGATCCTCGCCCGCGAGCCGGGCCGCCCCTACACCCGTAGCCAACTGCTCGATCTCGCCTACGATACCAGTTACGCCGGATTCGATCGTACCGTCGATGCGCATATCAAAAACCTGCGCCGTAAGATCGAACCCGACCCACGCAACCCAAAGTACATCCTCACCATTTACGGCGTGGGCTACAAAT
Source organism: uncultured Roseiflexaceae bacterium (assembly GCA_937988885.1). Lineage (GTDB taxonomy): Bacteria > Chloroflexota > Chloroflexia > Chloroflexales > Roseiflexaceae > CALKHR01. The sequence goes on from CALKHR010000029.1 coordinate 25,068, forward strand.
GCGCTGAACTCAGCGAAGAATCATGAGGAACGTTTCGGTGAAGCCGCACTTGTTCTGGACAATGTTGTTCTCGTTTGTGCTCGTGATCGTGTTGGGCGTCTGCGGTATGTTGGTCTTTTTCGGCCTAGCGGTCAACAACCTGTGGCAGCCTGCCGAATGGGCACGCACCACCCGCGAAGCACAAAACAGTTATGCCGATATGCTGAGCGACTACTACGTTGCCCACGGCAATTCGTGGCATGGTGCCGAACGTCGCCTCAACGGCCCGCCGTTCAACGGGCCAACCGAGCTCTCCACCTATGTGCTGCTGGATCAAGCCGAACGAGTCATCGTTAGCAACGACCACGAAATATCCGTCGGCAGCGTGCTCCCATCGCACTACGGCGAAACCCGAACGCCCATCTTCGTCAAAGGGGAACAGGTCGGCACCCTGCTGCAGATTCGTGGCCCCGCTCAACCACCACAAGCGCCCCGCGCACCCCGCGCACCCACACTACCGGGCCTGCCAATGCACGAATCTGAACCAGGCGACGATCTCACCTCGCAGTTTGTGAATCGGCCACAGGTGCGATTCGTGTGGGGCATCCTGCGGGGCTTTGTGTTCGCTGGCATAGGGCTGATGAGCGTGTTGGTCCTCTTAGCGGCCTTCTTCGCCCAGCGCCTCAGCCACCCGATCCGTGGCATCACCAACGCGGCACAACAACTCGCCGCAGGGCAACTCGATGCTCAAGCGCCCGGCGCGCGCGTGCGAGAGCTCGATAACCTAGCGCAAGCCTTCAACAACATGGCGCAGTCGTTGGCCCGCGCCGATCAGCAGCGGCGACAGCTCACCGCCGACATCGCTCACGAATTGCGCACACCACTCACGATCATCAAAGGGCGATTGGAGGGATTGCAGGATGGCGTGTACGAAGCCACGCCAGAGGAGATCGAGCGTTTACTGGGCGAAGTCGCCATGCTCGAACGGCTGATCGAGGATCTGCGGCTGCTCGCCTTGGCCGAGACGGGGCAACTGCCACTCTACCCCGAGCCGATCGAGCCATCCGAACTACTGCAAAGCGTCTCAGAGAGTTTCGCGAACCAAGCAGAGCAGCAGGACATCAGCATTCAGGTGCAGGCACCACCCGATCTGCCGATGTTCGAAGCCGACCCACAGCGCCTCAACCAGGTCTTCGCCAACCTGATCACGAATGCGCTGCGGCATACGCCATCCGGTGGCACCATCACGCTGCAAGCCGAACGAGGGGAAGCCCAGACCATCACCTTCCACGTTCGCGATAGTGGGCAGGGCATCGCCGCCGAACACTTACCTCTGATCTTCGACCGCTTCTACCGCGCCGACCGCTCACGCACCCGTGGCAGCGGCGGCAGCGGCTTGGGCCTCGCTATCACCAAACAGATCGTCATCGCCCATGGCGGCAGCATCTCGGCCCAAAGCACCGAACACGTCGGCACCACTATCACCATCGTGCTGCCGATCTCAGGGGAATATCGCTCGAACAGCGATGCACATCACACAACCAAACAGCTACAGCGAGCGTAAGAACTGCTCGATCAGCGGCTCCTGCTGTTCGATATCCACTAGGAACGCATCGTGGCCAGCCTGCGACTCGATATCGATATGCTCGACTGGGCGACCTACACGTCGCAGCGCTTGAGCGATCAGCGCCGACTCCGAGGTTGGGTAGAGCCAATCGCTGCTGAACGACAGAACCAAGAACGACGCCTGACTGCGCGCGAAAGCCGCCTCTAGCGAGCCGAACCGCGCAGGCAGATCCCAATAATCCATCGCCTTGGTGATGTAGAGGTACGAGTTAGCGTCGAAGCGAGCGTTGAACGATTCGCCCTTGTAGGCCAAATAGCTCTCGATCGCGAACTCGGGTTCGAGCGTGAACTGCGGGCCTTCGCCACTCTGGAACGCCCGACCAAACTTGCGCTCCAGCGACGGCTCGCTCAGGTACGTGATATGGCCGAGCATACGGGCCACCGCCAACCCATCGACCGGCGGCTTATGACCGTAGTAATCGCCATTCCGCCAGTTCGGATCGCTCATGATCGCCCGCCGCCCGATCGCGCTCCACGCCAGCGTCTGCGCCGAAGAGCGTGCGCTGGTCGCCAATAGCACCGCACCGCGCACCCGCTCGGGGTAGCTTACCACCCACTCCTGGGCCTGGAACCCACCCATCGACCCGCCGGCCACCGCCAGCAACTGGTCGATGCCCAAACTATCGATCAGGCGAACCTGAGCGCGTACCATATCGCCGATCGTCAGCACCGGGAAGCGTGCGCCGTAGGGACGAGGATTATCGCCCAACGTACGGGGATCGATGCTGCTTGGACCAGTGCTACCCTGGCACCCGCCGATAATATTGGAACAAATCACGAAATAGCGGTCGGTATCGAACGGACGGCCTGGGCCAACCATCGCATCCCACCAACCTGGCTGGCGATCGGTGAGGCGATGGCGACCAGCTGCGTGCGCATCGCCCGAAAGCGCGTGCAGCAGAAGAATAGCGTTATCCCGTGCAGGACTCAGCGTGCCATACGTCTCATATGCCAGCGTCACAGGTGCAAGGGTTGCACCACTGTCGAGGCGTAGCGGCTCGATCCAGCTCATCGAGCGGCGTTCAACCAAGCCAACACCATCGTTCAGTTGTGTCGCAAGTGCAGTCATAATCCTACGCTTCACAGTACCGTTTTGCGTCGCGAAGCACGCCCCGCAACGCAAAACGGACCACTAAACAATCAACCTAAATCTTTGCCAACGCCTGCTCCAAGTCGGCCAGAATATCATCGATCGTCTCGATACCGACCGAGAGGCGCACATAATCGTCGGTCACGCCCGTCAGCAGCTGCTCCTCAGGCGTCAACTGACTGTGCGTCGTGCTGGCCGGGTGAATGGCCAAGCTCTTCGCATCGCCGATGTTCGCCAAGTGCGAGAACAGCTTCAGGCTATCGATGAACTTCGCGCCAGCCTCGCGGCCACCCTTCACGCCGAAGCCCAAGATACCGCTCTGACCCTTCGGCAGGTACTTCTTGGCCAGTTCATACGACGGGTGGCTCGGCAAGCCGGGGTAGTTCACCCACGCCACTTTCGGATGCTCCTGCAAGTAGTTGGCGACCGCCAGCGCGTTCTGGCTGTGGCGCTCCATACGCAGCGACAGCGTCTCGATGCCCTGCAAGAACAGGAACGAGTTGAAGGGGCTGAGCGCCGCGCCCAAGTCGCGCAGCAACTGCACGCGGGCCTTGATGATGTAGGCCAGCGGGCCGAGCGCCTGCGTGTACACCAAGCCGTGGTACGAAGGATCTGGCTCGCTGAGCTCGGGGAAACGACCATTCGCCCAATCGAACTTGCCGCTATCGACGATCAGACCGCCGATGCTGGAGCCGTGGCCGCCCAAATACTTGGTGGCCGAATGAACCACAATATCAGCACCCCACTCGAACGGGCGGCACAGGTACGGCGTCGCCGTCGTCGAGTCCACGATCACCGGCACACCCTGCTCATGGGCGATCGCCGCGATCTTCTCCAGATCCAGCACATCGAGTTTGGGGTTGCCGATCAACTCCAGGAAGAACGCCTTCGTGCGGCCATCGATCGCCTTGCGGAAGCCATCGAGATCGCGAGCATCGACGAAGCGCGTCGTGATACCCAGCTTCGGCAGCGTGTGGCGGAACAAGTTGTACGTGCCGCCGTACAAGTCCGACGACGACACAATATTGTCGCCTGCACCAGCAATATTCAACACCGCAAACGTCTCGGCGGCCTGGCCCGAAGCCACCGCCAAAGCACCCACGCCACCTTCGAGCGCCGCAATCCGCTGCTCGAGCACATCGGTGGTCGGGTTCATAATGCGAGTGTAAATATTGCCAAACTCCTGAAGGCCAAACAGCCGAGCAGCATGGCCCGTATCCTTGAACTGGTACGACGTGGTCTGATAAATCGGCACCGCACGAGCACCCGTTGTAGGATCTGGCTGTTGGCCGCCATGGAGTGCTAGAGTATCAAAACCGCTGAACGTCTTCTCATCCGACATAAGGGATCGCCTCCTCAACTGTACGAATTACACCTCGACAAACGATCGAATAGCCACTCCAGGCAACAGAAAACCCCTCATCAGTTATGATGAGGGGCGTATAGCGATGCTATGAAATAGATCTGCCTCTCATCTTCCAGACATACGCTGCCGGATTTGGCACCATTCCTTTATTGAGCATTTAGCATCTCAAACGCTCTAGGTGGTTGCCGAGGCTTCACTGGGCCGGTCCCTCTGCCTCTCTGGATAAGAGTTGAGCTATTCAATTGTCAGGGGAGATGATAATATATCTGTACGGGATTGTCAAGAAGCCTACGATCCCTGCGAGTCATCATCCTTCTGCTGGGCAGCATTGCTCAGGCTCTCGGTGAAGGTCTGCACACCATCGAGCAGCGCGCTGCCCACCGTGCGGCCAACCTCACTCCCCAGTACACCGCCAACCAACGCGCCAGCAAAGGTGCCAACCACCGGGATCGGCAACAGCACCGAGCCCAAACTCGCCCCGGCGATCACGCCAGCACCCAACCCTGCGAAACGGCCTACCTGCTCATTCTGCTCATTCTGCTTGTTAGCCATGGTGATAACTCCTTACAAACAAGTGGCATATACAACAGCCTAACCATCGTCCCGGATACGCCAACATCGCGCAGCCACTACACCAATCCTGTTAAATGTTTTGGGAAGAAGAGGCAACCGCGATCCCAGCGCCCGTCGCTACGTAGCAACCTCCGTCTTGTGGAACGTGGCGCGGCGCGCACATGCGCTTCACCGCTGCATCCAACACCCCATATCGTCGGGGCACCGATGATCAGCGCTGTTCCGCAGCCATCGAACAGACGCCATACTACCCTGACGCTACAACCGCCACTTTTGTTGCACCACCCGAAAAAACTATCAAAAAAAGACAACAAAACGACGCACTGCCGTATTTCAATCAAGACGCATCACAGCAACCGTATCAGACACCTATCAGCCAGGCATACAGCAGAACAACCGAGCGCATGGTAGAATCTTCAACAAACACAACCCGGAACCAATACCACGCACACAGCGTCATAGCTACTGACAGACGTATCCGAACGTTGTGATTTCACGTGCCATTCGCCTAAACCGTGGAGTTTGCTGGCGAGAAAGCAACGTAACCCATGCGCATTTCCTTTATTTTTCCGCACATCCTCTGGCTTCTCCTGATCATCATCCCATTGTGGGCGATCGTGTTGGCCGCGCCACGTCGGCTGCCGACCGCACGCTTCTGGGCCAGCCTGGGGCTGCGCACTGCCATGATCGTTGCGCTGATCCTCTCGCTCGCTGGCACCCAGATCGAACGGGGCATCGACGCGATCACCACCGTGTTCCTGATCGATAGCTCCGATTCTATCACGCCGAGCGCCCGCAGCCAAGCCGAGAACTTCATCCAAAATGCGCTGCAGAGCATGCGTGAGGAGGATCGGGCGGCGATCATCGTGTTTGGTGAGAACGCCCTGGTTGAGCGCGCGCCGTCCGCCGAACAGCGGCTGGGCCAACTGCGCTCGGTGCCTGTCGCAGCGCGCACCAACATTCAAGAGGCGCTGCAACTCGGCCTTGCGCTGCTGCCCGCCGATACACAAAAGCGGCTCGTGCTGCTCTCCGACGGCGGCGAAAACAGCGGCAACGCCTTGGTGGCAGAGCAACTTGCCAGCGCCCGCCACGTCACCATCGACTACGTTGACCTGACGATGCCCAGCAGCGATAACGAAGCGCTGATCGCCGCGCTCGACGTGCCCACCAACGTGCGGCAGGGCCAACAGATCGAGCTCATCGCCACCATCGAGAGCAACGTGGAGCAAGGCGCTACACTGCGCATCTTCGCCGACGACACCGTACTGCTCGACCAGCGCGTGCAACTGCAACCGGGCGAGAACCGCTTCAGCCTGACCGTCGATGCACTCGAACAGGGCTTCCAGCGCTACCGCGCCCAGATCGAGCCGGATAGCGATGGCCGTTCGCAAAACAATCAAGCCGAGGCGATCGTGCGGGTCGGCGGCAGCGCCAAAATCCTGCTAATCGAAGGCGAGAGTGGCGACGGCTGGCCCCTGCGCGATGCGCTGGCCGCCAACAACATCCAAGCCGACCTGATCGCGCCCGGCGACGCACCCACCGACCTCACCGCGCTCACCAACTACGACGGGGTGGTGCTGATCAACGTCCCCTATCGAGCGCTGCCCACGCAATTCTCCAATCACCTGCCCACCTACGTGCGCGACCTCGGCAAAGGGCTGATGATGATCGGCGGCGAACGCTCCTACGGCGTGGGTGGCTACAGCCAAACGCCGATCGAAGAGGCGCTGCCCGTGTACATGGACGTGCGCAACCGCCAGGAGCGCCCCAACGTCGCGATCGTCTTTGTGATCGACAAATCGGGCAGCATGAACGCCTGCCACTGCTCGGGGCCGAATCCCGCTCTCTCGCAATCGATCGAGGGCGGCACACCCAAGATCGACATCGCCAAGGACGCGGTGGTGCAAGCCTCGGCACTGCTCGGCGAGCAGGACAGCATCGGCGTGGTGGCCTTCAACGAGGGCGCGCAGTGGGCACTGCCAGTCACGCACGACGCCAACCCCAACCAAGTGCTCGAAGCGGTCACGCCACTGCTACCCGACGGACAGACCGACGTGCGGGTGGGCTTGGTGGCCGCCGAAGAAGCGCTGCTCAGGACCGACGCCAAGATCAAGCACGTCATCCTCCTAACCGACGGTTGGTCGCGGGGCGGTGATAACCTCGATGTGGTGCAGCGCATGCGCGATGAAGGCATCACCACATCGGTTGTCGGCGCGGGCGCAGGCTCTGCTGAGTACCTCGCCGATATGGCCGCGACGGGCAGCGGGCGCTACTACCCCACCGTCACGATGGACGAAGTGCCGCAGATCTTCGTGCAAGAGACCATCACCGCCGTGGGCAACTATCTGATCGAGGAGCCGTTCACGCCCAAGTACGCCGCGCCGAGCGCCATCCTCGATGGGCTGCAATCCGGCTTGCCGCCCCTGTACGGCTACAACGGCAGCACACCCAAAGAGACTGCCACCACCGTGCTAGTCGGCGTCGAACAATCGCCAGTGCTGGCCCAGTGGCAGTACGGCTTGGGCCGCGCCGTGGCGTGGACCAGCGATACGAAGGGCAAGTGGGCCAAGGATTGGATCACGTGGTCGGAGTTTCCCCGCTTCGCCGCGCAGATGGTGCAGTGGATGGTGCCGAGCGCCAGCAATAGCAACCTCACCACGACGATGCGCCAAGAGGGCGCGCAGACGGTGATCGAAGTGCAGGCCCACGACCCGAACGGTAACCCGCAGGACGGCCTGCAATTGCAGGCGAGTTTTGTGGGCAACAACGGCCTGGGCCAAGAGGTGCAGTTGACGCAGATCGGGCCGGGCACCTACCGCGCCACGGTCGAGAATCCGCTGCAGGGCACCTATATCGTGCAGATCTCGGGCAAGCAGGACAATACGGTGGTGGCGCAGGAGACAGCGGGCTTGGTGGTGCCCTATTCGCCGGAATACCGCCAGGGTCAGGGCAACCCCGCACTGCTCGAAGCGCTGGCCAAGGCGACCAACGGTCGGCGCCTCGAACAGCCCGCCGATGCGTTTGCGCCCTTGCGCAGCGATGTGACCCGCGCCCAAGAGATCGCGCTGCCACTGCTGTCGTTGGTGCTCCTGCTGTTGCCGCTCGACATTGGCGTGCGCCGCCTGATGCTGCGCCGCAGCGACTTTGCGCCGCTGTTCAAGCGAGCGGAGACGGTGCCAGCAGCGCCGCCCGAAGTCGCCCCGCAGTTCGATACGCTACAACGGGCCAAGCAGCGCGCCAGACAACGCGTAGGCGCCCCAACGGCACCTGCCGAGCCAGCACCCACGCAGCGTGCCACCGCGCCTCAGGAGGCCGCTGAGCGTACCACAGCACCCACCGCAACCGCCGCACCCGACGACCGCCTAGAGCGACTGCGCCAAGCCCGAGACCGCGCCCGTAAGCGAGCGCGCGGCGAGGAGTAGCGCCCCGCCCATGGGTGTTGCGCAAACTGTACCTGATCGGTACGCGTTTGGGCCATCCGTGGGCATGGGGCCGCCACGCTGCCGATGACACCGCGTTTTCTTTTCCCCAAAACTTACTGCGTGAATTGTACCGTTGCTGCTCGGGGGTTTGGCTGCCACAGCGAACCGAGCAGCGCCCCCCAGAGGCCCGCGTGGATGCCGTTCAGCAAAACGAGCGGCAGTGGCGCGGCGATCCACAGGCGGATCTCCAGCCACCACAGGCCGAATGCAAGGAGCGGGAGCGCGAAGCGCAACGCTAGCGGCAAGGCGCGGTAGTGCGTGCCGATGCGCGGGTTGCGCAACAGCCACCAGGCCGCCCAAATGCCGATGGTCGCGCCCCAACAGCGCGCGCAAACGGCCATCGGGAAGCCCAGCAGCATGTACGACTTGGCGGGGGTCGGGCAGATGTAGCGAGTCAGCAGGTCGTGGGCTAGCGTGCCCGAATCGGCCAGCAGCGGCAGGCGCGTGGCCTGAAACAGCGGCGCGAGCAGTGGCCCGAAGAAGAGCACCGCCATGATCACGAGCAGCCAGCGCGGCGTACGAGTCGTTGATTGTGTGAGCGTTTGTGTTGCCATATCTCGCTTGGTAGCACCGATCGTACCAACGCTATCGTAGGCGCGTGGCGACGAGGCTGCGAATGGTGCCAAGGTCGCTCTTGAGCGCTTGCCAGGTGCGGCCTCGGTCGCTGCTGTGCATCAACTGACCGCCCGTGCTGGCGGCGAAGGCGTTATCCATGTGGAAGCGCGCCGCGCTCAGCACTGTTGCCCTGCCGTTCCAAATGTCAGAATCGCCGACGATGCTCCAGGTTGCGCCACCGTCCTCGCTACGGTGCAGTCCGGCCTCAGTCCACGAAGCCAGCAGCACAGGCTGTTTGCCTGTCAGCACGATCAGGCCCTGGCAAACACCCGCTCCGGCGCGGCCCAGCGCTTGCCAGGCAGCGTCGGCTCCAGCGCAGGCGTAGGCGGTGTCACCAGCGATGGCGTAGAGCGCGCCGGGTTGCGCGGGATCGGCGGCTATCTGCGCCGTGTTGGGCGGCAGCGCTTGGCCGTAGGGCCTCCAGGAGTTGCCGCCGTCCTCGCTGAGCCATAGTGTGTCGTCGAGGCGCAGGTAGAGCCGCGTGGCGTCCTCGTGGGCGACGAGCAGCTGCGCTTGTGCGGCGCTCGGCCCGACGCTGGCGCAGGGCTGCCAGGTCACGCCGTTGTCGGTGCTGTGGAACAGTGCGCCACCCCGCGTGAGTGCGTATAAGGCGTGCGCGTCACGCGGGTGACCCAGCACCGTCAGCAGATCGGCCTCCAGCACGGTCTCCCACTGCTGAGCGCCGTTGGTGGTGCGGTAAAGCGCCTGCGACGTGGCCGCCAACACCTCCAGCGGCGCATCGACCACAGGCCAGATCGCCAACACCGATTGGCCGTTCAGGGTCTGCCCAACCCGAAACCAGCGCCCGATGCCGCCAGGATCGCTGAATTGAATGAGGCCATCATCGGTTCCCACGAACAGTAAACCTGCTTTGGCCATAATGTTCCCTACTTTTGTGTCGCGGTGAGCGTGGCGAAACGCTCAAAGAAATCCGGGAAGGTCTTGGCGACGCATTCGGCCCCCGTGATCTCGATGCCGGGCACCCGCAGGCCGACGAGCGCGAAGCCCATCGCCATGCGGTGGTCGTGGTAGGTGGTGATGGCGGCGGGTTGCGTCACGCCCGGGTAGATCGTCAGGCCGTCCTCGTACTCCTCGACGCGCACGCCGAGTTTGCGCAGTTCGTTGGTGATCGCGGTAAGACGGTCGGTCTCGTGGTGGCGGATCAGACCAACGTTGCGGATGCGGGTCGTGCCCTCGGCGAACGGCGCGAGCGCCGCCAGCGTGATCACCATATCGGGCAGGGTGCTCATATCGAGATCGATGCCGCGCAACGTGGAGCCACCGCGCACGGCGATCCAATCGGGGCCGCTCTCGATGGTGCAGCCCATCTGCTCCAGCACATCGAGGAATTTGATATCGCCTTGAATGGCGTTGCGCGATAATCCGTTGATCTGCACGCGCCCGCCGGTCAGCGCGGCTGCTGCGCAGAAGTACGAGGCGTTGGAGGCGTCCGGCTCGATCGCGTACTCCTGGGCGCGGTAGCGCTGGCCCGCACGCACGAGGAAACGCTCGTAGCCGTCGCGCTCGACCTCGACGCCGAAGTGATGCATCATCGCGACAGTGATATCGACGAACGGACCAGCGGCGAGTTTGGTGGTCAGGGTCAGTTCGACATCCTGCTCGGCGTAGGGCGCGACCATCAGCAGCGCCGAGAGAAACTGGCTCGACACGTTGCCTGCGATGCCCGCCGAGCCGCCGCGCAAGCCACGCCCCTCGATGGTGATCGGCAGGTTCGCGCCGATGCCTTGGCCCTTGCAATTCGCGCCGAGCGCGTTCAGCGTCACGATCAGGTCGCGCATGGGGCGTTGGCGCATACGAGGCGTGCCATCGATCGTGTAGCGACCATGGCCCAAGCAGGCGTATGCCATCAGGAAGCGCGCTGCGGTGCCCGCCAATTCGACCCACAGATCGGCCTGTTGTGCGGGAGGCGCGCCACCCACACCATCAACGATCACTTCAGCAGTTGTAGCATTCGTCTCCACGGCGATGCCCAGCCGCCGCAGGCCATCGACAAACCAGTGGCTATCGTCGCTGAACAGCGCGCCAGTCAGGTGCGAGCGGCCCTTGGCGAGCGCAGCCAGCAGCAATGCGCGGTTGGTCAAACTCTTCGAGCCGGGCACCTGCACCACTGCATTGATCGGCTGTCGCACGGGAGTAATATGTTGTGTAGTCATGCGCCTATACTTTCTGAAGCCAAATCCGACAGCGCCATCGCCAGAACCAGTGTGAGGCTATCAATTGACGCGTCGGCGCCCTATTGTATCCCATCCTGCGAAGCTTGCGAATCACCGACGGGGCGAGGCAAACAGAGCGTGAACAGCACAATGCCGTAGCGCCACATGCTGCGCAGATACAGGCCCTGCTGCTGCATCCTGGCGCGCAATTCGTCGGGCGACCAGAAGGCGATGCCACCTAGGCCGAGCAGGCGCTGCACCAGCCGACCAAGTTTGGTGCGCCCGCGCACCAGCGTCATCGCCACGAAACGTCCGTTTGGGTTGATCACGCGAGCGATCTCTGCGAGACACGTATCGAGATCGCCGATCTCGTTGAGTGAGCCACCGATCACGGCTCCTGCAGCGGTGGCGGAAGCGAACGGCAGCGCTTGGGCCGAAGCGCGCACAAACGTCACGCGCACGCCAGCCGAGCGCGCATAGCGGCGACCCTGCGCCAGCATGGGCAGCGCGTGTTCGAGCGCCACCACCACGGCGTCGCCCTGTGAGGCGCGGGCCAGCGCACGGGCGTAGAGGCCGTTGCCACAGGCGATATCGAGCCACAAGCCGCCCCGCTGCGGCTCGGCCAACCCGACCAGCAGCGGCAGTTCGCGGCGGTACGGGAAGCGCTCGCCGCTCAACAACGTTAATGCAAAAGGCCGCCAAAGGCGCTCGTAGGCCCAGGCGGTCGGTGGGAGTTCATTGATGATTTGGGCTAGCGAAAACGGACGTGGCGGACCAAGAAAATCGATAATCCCATCGCGGATAGGGAAGGCGACTTGATCGCTGAGACACCACAACGATCCAGTAATAACCTCGCCGGAATCCTCGTAGCGTGCGTGTTGCAACACCAATTCGCCGCCACAACAGGTGCAGCGCAGGAACGGCAGAACTTCAGCGTTCATCCTGGCCGACCTATTCGGGCAAGCCGATGCCAAAGCGCAGCATCGACTACTTCCCTGCTTCTTGTTCTTGTTCAAGGTCGGGTGAGCGCAGTTGATTGGAACGCAACAACTCCAAGAATACCTCAAGGATCTCGGGATCGAACTGAGTGCCACTACCCGCCTGCAAACGTCGGTACGCTTCCTCCCAACTGAGCGCGGCGCGGTACGGGCGATCGGTCGTCATCGCATCGTAGGCATCGACGATCGCAATGATGCGAGCGCCGATGGGGATCTCATGGCCCCGTAGGCCTTGAGGGTACCCACTGCCGTCCCAATGCTCGTGGTGGCCCAGGATGATCGGCGCAACTTCAGGAGCGAAGCGCATCTGCGAGATGATACGAGCGCCGATCGCGGGGTGTTCGCGAATCTGCTCGACTTCCTCAGGGGTGAGCGCGCCTGGCTTCAACAGGATCGCCTCGCTAATGCCGATCTTGCCGATATCGTGCAGGATGCCGCCGTAGCGTACCGCCAGCACCTCATCGGGTGGCAGGCCACAGGCGATCGCCAACTGTTCGCCATACGAGCGTAACCGCCGCAAGTGGCCCTCGGTGTAGCTATCCTTCGCTTCAACCGCTTGAGCGAGCATAAAGATGACATTTTCGGTATGTTCAAGCTGATCGACCAGACGCTTGAGGCGAAGTTGCGAACGAATACGCGCTCGCAGGATGCTCTGTTCGAAGGGTTTGGTTAAGAAGTCGTCGGCGCCTGCCTCGATGCCCCGCTTGCGATGCTCGCGATCGTCGAGGCCTGTCAACATTGTGATGGGGATGAGAGCGGTGCGAACATCTTCCTTCAGATACCTGCACGTCGTAAATCCATCCAACACGGGCATTGTGACGTCGAGCAATATCAGATCGGGCAAGTGGCGATGAACTTGTTCGAGTGCTTCGCGGCCATTGCTAGCCGTAATCACACTGTATCCCTCTTGTACGAGGAAACGTGTGAGCACATCAACAATCATCGAGTCGTCATCAACAACTAAAATCTGAGCCGACATACACAATGGCCTCCTGCCAGATGATGTTTGTCACGATTCGTAAGAGATCTTGCAAGATCAGGCCACAGACAAGGAGGCCTTTCGATTAGTAAGCACGGATATCATTCGATTAGATAGAGTAGTATACCATAAAGAGAGACTACAATAGTACTATAGTACTATGATAATTCATTCATAACCCTTCGTTTACATCTATCCATTCTTTCATTTTTCGGCGACGGTTACTGCGTTTGGTATGAATGTCAACATGGGCACGCGTTCCGACGCACCTCTAGCGATGACAAAATGATCCATAGCCGAAATAAGCGCGTGAAGATCGAGTTGGTGCATAGGAGAGGGAAGCGCGACCAATTTAGGGCGGGCTTTGGCCCAATTGCGTTGTAGGCCGCGCAGATTCCCCCGTTGCCAATGCACTAAAGCGGCGGCTGCTTGAATTAACCCCTGATAAAACGTGGTATCTGGCTCTTGAACTGCCAACCAGCACTGTTCCCACTGTTCGTGGGCATGCCAAAACGCGCCTTGATTAAACAGGCGCACTCCTTCGAGATAAAGATGAGGTAGATCGGGCAGCGAGTGAGATACCATACCAACCAAATGCCTACTAGCCAAATGCTTCCGCTCTGCGATCGAGCCGAAGCCTAGTAGCGCGGAACATTGGGATCAACTTGGAGCGACCAATCGTCGATACCGCCGACCATATTCGCCACATTGGTGAAGCCAAGTTGGTTCACCAAGTATTGGGCGACTTGTTGACTGCGCCCACCCATATGGCAGAAAACAACAATTTCTTCATCGGGCGAGAGCGTATTGATCCAGCTTTGCGCGCGGCTGAGCGGCATAAGTTCGGCGCCTTCGATATGCGCAATGGCGTGCTCGTTGGGTTCGCGAACATCGATCAGACGGATCGTTTCGCCCTGATCGAGGCGCGCCTTCACTTGGGAGGGTGTCACTTGTTTGACAGTGGAGCGATGACTAGTCATAGTATTCTCATCAATTTTAAAACTGAAAGGCTACCCGCCTCGCGACAAGGGGAGGGTAGCCTTCCATCACATCAACAAAAGCTTTAGCCGTGACTGCAGTGGCCGCAACCACCGCCAGCGTAGCCCTCGTCGTAGTTATCGTACTCAGACGACTCCTCGCCGTCCTTCGCGCGGAACGAGTGACCACAGCCACAGCTTGCCACTGCGTTCGGGTTGTCGATCTTGAAGGCGCCTGCCAACATGTTATCCTGTTGGTAGTCGATCGAAGCGCCCCGCAGGTAGCGTGCACTTACTGGATCAACCAGCACACGCAAGCCATGGGCCTGCCAATCGGCATCACCCTCGCGCACCTCATCATCGAACGTCATGCCATACTGGAGACCAGAACAGCCACCGCCAGCAACAAACACACGGAGGCCGTAGCCTTCCAGTTCTTTTTCCCGCATCATCTCTTGCAAGCGCTGGGCTGCTACTGGGCTAATCTCCAGCAAAGCGCCAGTTGCAACGCCGACGACATCTTCCTCGATCACTGCCATTGTCAGTCCCTCCTCATCAGGGATGTTGTATCTGTCTGGGCCATAGTATACCAGATTTTTGCAACCCTGGCTAGTGTTTCACTAGTAATTACTTTTAAAACTCGCTAAGAATCAGACAAATGTCATATCCTGATAGACGCCAAACACCTCGCGCAGCACGTCGCACATTTCGCCGATGGTGGCGTAGGCGCGCACACAATCGAGGATCGGTGGCATCAGGTTGGCGTCGCCCTCGGCGGCCAAGCGCAGGGCGGCCAAGCTACGCTCCACGGTCTGCTGGTCGCGCGTGGCCCGCACATGGTTGAGCCTTCGAAGGTGATGCGCCTCGCCATCGCGATCCATTTCGAGGATCGGGATTTCGAGCGGCGCTTCGACGACGTACTTGTTCACCCCGACGATTCCCCGTTCGCCCTCATCGATCTCGCGCTGGTAGCGGTAGGCGGCATCGGCGATCTCGCGCTGGAAGTAGCCATTGCGGATGGCGGCAATCACGCCACCCTGCTCGTCGATCTTGGCGAAGTAGTCGAGGCATTCGCGCTCCAACCGATCCGTCAGCGCCTCCACGAAGTACGAGCCACCCAGCGGATCGACCGTGTTGGTGACGCCGCTCTCCTCGGCGATCACCTGTTGGGTGCGCAGCGCGATCGTCACGGCCTTCTCGGAGGGCAGCGCCAGTGCCTCGTCCATCGAGTTGGTGTGCAGCGATTGCGCGCCACCCAACACGGCGGCGAGCGCTTGGATGCCGGTGCGCACAATATTGATCTCGGGCTGTTGGGCCGTGAGCGAGCAACCGGCGGTTTGCGCGTGGAAGCGCAACCACTGCGAGCGGGGATTCTTCGCGCCGAAGCGGTCACGCATGGTGCGTGCCCATATGCGGCGGGCCGCTCGATACTTGGCGATCTCCTCGAAAAAGTCGTTGTGGGCGTTGAAGAAGAACGAGATGCGCGGGGCAATCGTATCGACATCCAGGCCGCGCTCCACCGCCGCTTCGACATACGCGATGCCGTCGGCCAACGTAAAGGCGAGCTCCTGAGCGGCGGTGCTGCCCGCCTCGCGGATGTGGTAGCCACTGACCGAGATCGGGTTCCACTGCGGCACGTGCGCCGCACCAAACTCGAACGTATCGACCACCAGGCGCATCGAAGGTTCGGGCGGGAAGATGTACTCGTTCTGCGCGATGTACTCCTTCAAAATGTCGTTTTGAATGGTGCCGCGCAGGCGATCCCACGGGATTCCGCGCCGTTCAGCGACCACCAGATACATCGCCCAAATCATCGCGGCAGGCGAGTTGATCGTCATCGAGGTGCTGATCTGGTCGAGCGGCAAGCCCTCCAGCAGGATCTCCATATCGGCCAGCGACGAGACCGCCACGCCGCATTTGCCGAATTCGCCCTCAACCAACGGATGATCGGTATCGCGACCGTACAGCGTGGGCATGTCGAAAGCGATCGACAGGCCAGTTTGACCCTGCTGCAACAGGTATCTGAAGCGGGCGTTGGTCTCCTCGGCAGTGCCGAAGCCCGCGAACATGCGCATTGTCCACAGTTTGCCACGGTAGCCTGTGGGATGAATGCCCCGGGTGAACGGGAACTCGCCGGGGTGCCCGATATCGCGCAGGTAGTCGTTGTTGGCCAGGCTGATGGGAGTGTAGAGGCGCTCGACCGGCGCGCTCGAAGTGGTCATAAACGAGATGGGGCGTTCGGGTGTGCGTTGGAGCGCGGGCCAGAGGGTTTGCTGCTCCCATTGGGTGTAAGCGGCGTTGACCGCATCGTGTGGATCGGACATCATCGTACCTCCTCACGCTTGCGTAAAACAAACACCCGGCCAATCGGCAGATCGACCGGGTGCTTGGGTCATAGTTGCGTTAGAGCACTTCTTTGACCAACTGAGCGATGTCGGTGGGCAAGCGCGCAACTTTCGCGCCAACCGCCTCCAGCGCCGCGATCTTCTCTTGCGCGGTGCCTTCGCCACCCGAGATGATCGCGCCAGCGTGGCCCATGCGCTTTCCGGGCGGGGCCGTCTGGCCAGCGATGAAGCTCACCACGGGTTTGGTCACATGCTCGGCGATGTAGCGAGCCGCATCCTGCTCGGCAGTGCCACCGATCTCACCGATCAGCACAATCGCCTTCGTCTGCTCGTCGGCCTCGAACATCTCCAGCACATCGATGAACGACGTACCGATGATCGGGTCGCCGCCGATACCGACAATCGTGCTCTGGCCGATGCCCAAGCGGGTCAACGCATCAACAGCCTCATAGGTGAGCGTGCCGCTCTTCGAGACCACGCCGACCGGGCCAGGAGTGGCGATATTCCCAGGGATAATACCGACCTTGGCTTGGCCAGGAGTGAGCAAGCCAGGGCAGTTCGGGCCGATCAGGCGCACGCCTCGCTCCTGCACAAACGCGTAGGTGCTGACCATATCGTTGGCCGGCACGCCCTCGGTGATGCAGACAACCAAATCAACGCCAGCATCAGCCGATTCGCGGATCGCATCGGGCGCAAATGGGGCAGGAACGTAAATGATCGAAACATTCGCGCCTGTCTCCCGCACCGCCTCCTTCATGGTGTTGAACACCGGCACTTGACCATCAACCGCCTTCTGACCACCACGGCCAGGAGTCACACCTGCCACCACATTGGTGCCGTATGCAATCATTTGCCGGGTGTGAAATGTACCCTCGTTGCCGGTGATCCCTTGAACCACCAGCCGAGTATTTGTATCGACCAGGATGCTCACGCTAGCTCCTTACTGTCCGTCTGGTAATAAACCGATTTGGGTTGTATCCTAGCACAGTGAGGCGGATGGTGCAAGCGGACACCAGCGCCTCGAACCGTTCAATTTTTTAATCTTCCGTATCAAAATCATCCCACGGCGGCAACTCCGGCAGCGCCAGGCGAGGACGCTCGCCGAAATCGGGGCGCTCGGGCGGCTGCTCGGTCATACGCCGCAGCACCTCCTCGATCGCGCGCTCCAGTTGCGGATCGCGCCCCGCCACATAATCCTGCGGCGTGATATCCACCTCGATATCGGGGTCGGTGCCGTAATTCTCCACCCGCCAGCCCACATCCTTGAACCAGAACGAGAATTCTGGCTGCGTGGCGATGCTGCCATCGGCGAGGCGGGCGCGAGGGTTAATGCCGATCACGCCGCCCCACGTGCGCTTGCCGATCAGCGGCCCCAAACCCATCATCTTAAACACATGGCTGAAGATATCGCCATCGGAGCCAGCGACCTCGTTGGTGAGCGCGACCATTGGCCCCAACAACGAGTAGGAGGGATAGGGCGCTGGCTCGCTCCAACGCGAAACCACGTAGGCCAAGCGGCGGCGCGCCAACTTCTCCAACAGCAACTGCGAGACGTTGCCGCCGCCGTTGAAGCGCACATCGACGATCATGCCGTCGCGCACCACCTCGGCCAGGAAGCCGCGATGGAACTCCGCAAAGCCACGGGCACCCATATCGGGAATGTGGATGTAGCCCACACGCCCATCGGTTGCGCGATGCACTTGCTCTCGATTCGATTCGACCCAATCGCGATACCGCGCCGCCCGTTCGCTGCGCAGCGTTTTGATGGTGATGGTGCGGGGCGATCCGCCCGCAGCGGGTGCCACCGTCAATTGCACATCGGCAGCCGCCTGATGCACAAGCAACTGCTGCGGCGATAGAGAGCGACCCACCTTGCGGCCACTCACCGCCAACAAGCGGTCGCCGGGCTGCACGTTGATGCCGGGCCGAGCCAAAGGCGAACTGGCCGTCTCATCCCATACATCGCCGCGCACAATCGGCCCGAACCGATAACAATCGAGCTCAGGGTCGTAATACAGGTCCGCGCCCAAGAATCCCTGATCGTAGCGCGGCTCGGGGCGATAATCGCCGCCGCTCTCGTAAGCATGCGACGTGCCGAGCTCGCCCTGCATCTCCCACAGCAGATCCGAGAACTCGGCCCGCGTGGCCACGCGCTTGAGCAACGGCAAGTAGCGCTCGTAGATCGCCACCCAATCCACGCCCGACATATCGTTGGTCCAGAAATGATCACGCTGCAGACGCCACGCCTCGCGGTACATCTGCTCCCACTCGGCGTGCGGCGTGATCGACACCCGCAAGCGCCGCAGGTCGATCCAGCCAGTGCGGCGGCTCGGCGCGCCGTCCTCCTTCGGCTTCTCGCCAGCCTTCAGCACCCGCAAGCGGTTGCCCGTCCGATAAAACATTGTGCTGGCGTCCTGCGAGACCGAGAAGATCGAGATGCCGTTCACCAACGTCTCCAAGCGGCGCTCGGCCAGATCGTAGCAATCCAGCCTGCCCTTCGGACCAGCCTCGCCCGAGGGCGACGCCTCCAGCAATCCCTCGATTGGGAACACCGAGAACAGCACCTTGCCGCGGATCGCGCGCACCCGCTGGTAGCGCCCCTCCGGCACAGGGAACGCCACCAAGCGCTCGGAGATGCCCTCCAAGTCGATGCGCAGAGCCTCGCCGCCATCGGGCTTGGCAGCCTTCGGCTCCTCGGGCTTGGCGGCCTCACCCGCCTCGGCATCCGACTCCTTTGGCTGAGATTCCTCGGCCTTCGGCTCCTCGGGCTTGGGTTCCTCGGCCTTCGGCTCCTCATCGCGCGGCTCGCTGGGTGGGCCGAACGGCGACAGCGTATCGGCCTGCAACGTCACCAGAAAAGGCCGCCCGCCGCGTGGAAAACTCATATTGAAGTGGAGGTTATCGCGCACGGGGTTGAAATCGCGGAACGAAAGGAAATACAGGTACTTCCCGTCGGGATCAAACGATGGGCTGCAATCCTCCAGCAACGGCTTGGTAACCGGCCACGTCTCGCCCGTCTCGACGCGACACAGCTTGATGATCGCGGCCTGGGCCGTCTCCTGAAAACTGTACGCCAACCACGCGCCGTCCGGCGACCACGTCACATCCTGAATGCGAGCATATCGGCTGCGATCCAGCACACGCACGCTCTGCGTGGCAGGTTCGACCAACAACAACTCGTTGCGGTGATTAGTCAGCGCCAGCAACGGCTGCTTGGGCGAGGGTAGCAGCGAGGTTGGCCGCCCGATATCCAAGCTCTCCAGCAACAGCGGCGGCTGGCTCCCATCGACCGTATGGATCTCCAACGTATCCTCGCCGCCAGCATCGGCCACCGTCGCAATGCGCTTTCCATCGTGAAGCCACGTAGCTAAGCGATAGCGCACACGTTCCAGATCGCCGTGCTGGACGGGAGCGCCCTCCCAATTGCCAGCCGTGAACACCTTGCCACGGATCGTCGCCACAAAGGAGTGGCCCTTCGGATGCAGGCTAAAGCCCTCCAAATAGCGGTCGGTTTGGATAAACTTGCGTTTGCGCTGCACCTGAGGGCTGTAGAACTCCACCTCGATCTGCTCGCTGCGCTGCGTGGCGGGATCGAAAAGGAAAAGATCGGCCCCAGCGTGATACACGATTCGCTTGCCGTCGGTGGAGGGGTGGCGCACATAGTACGTGGTGTGGTGCGTGTGGCGGCGCAACTCGGTGCCCTCCGGCGTGCACGAGTACAAGTTGCCGATCCCCTCGTGATCCGACACGAAATAGATCCGCGTGCCGATCCACAAGGGCAGCGCCACGTTCCCCGCCAAGTGGATCAACTTGCGCCACTCCCCATTGCCCTCTTTATCGATCCACAACTCGCCGGTCAAGCCGCCACGGTAGCGCTTCCAACGCGCCAGATCCGTTGTGTTCCGCCCAATCACGCGCCCGCCCTGCGGCCCAAACGAAATGCTCGACGCCACGCCCGTCGGCAACAACTGCGCATCGCCGCCCTCCAACGGCAGCGTGAACAGGCGCATCTGCCGAGCGAACGGCGACTTGGCGTTGCTCGCCACCACAATCGAGGTGCCATCCGGCGTCCAACCCACCACCCAGGACTGTCCGCCGAAGTACGATAAGCGACGGGCCGGGCCACCCACCGCAGGCATCACATACACCTCGTCGGTCCCCTCATCACGGCCCATGTACGCAATCCAAGCACCATCGGGCGATAACATCGGCGATGAGACGGGGCCGGGGTTTGCCGTTAAACGACGGGCAACGCCGCCGCGCGCTGGCACCGTCCACAAATCATCTTCACAAACAAACACAACGGTATCGCCGTTAATCGTAGGATCACGATAATACCCTGCATCAGGCATGGGGAAACCTCCGTGATAGTGAGAGAGATCGAGAGGATGGATGTTGGCATGATTGCGAGAACAATTGTAGCACGCAACCGCAGCCTTGTCGTTCATTGAACGGTGAACTGGGCCAACAAGGCGAACAACAGACAAAACCCGTTGATAGTGGGGGAAAGAGCGCCCAACCAGCCGCAACCTCGGCGGCGCATGCCCGCGAATACCCAAGCGCTCGGCGACGTACAGGTATTCGCGGCCCCAATCGGTTGCGTTCGGAGGCGCGGGCCTACGACTCGCGTTGAGCCTCAATGGCCTGCCACGCCTGCTCAGCCGCATCGGCATCGGCGGCCTGCGTCGCCTCCGGGTGATAGCGGGCCTGCTCGTATGCCCGCGTCAACCGCGCGATCGACTGTTGCGCACCAGGAAACACCGCAGCCGCATCGGCCTCGTACTCGCGAGGCGTCTGCGCATCGGCGCGTGGTCGCTTCGCTTCGGCGGCCAACAGCAGGCGCACATACGCCCGCCGAATGCGGGTCGCCGGATCAGCGCCGCTCAAGCGCGCCAACGCCGCCCGCAAACCACCCTCTGGCGCAGTACGCCGAAAGCCCGCCAGCATATCGCCGAGATCGTTCACGAATCCCGACCAACTCCACAGCGACTCGCGCTCCTCATCGGTGCTCGATTGGCGGCGCGCCCGTCGTCGCATCAACACAATCAGCAGCACCACCAACAGCACAGGCAAAAGTGCGAACAGCACCTGCAAGGCGTTCTGCACCCACGGCGGGAACATCCCCAGCGTCTCGCTCACTCGAACGGCCTGCTCTTGCTGCCCAAGCACCTGTTGCTGCTCGATCCGCTCCCAAACAGCTGTCCAATTCAACTGCCGAAACACCCATTC
Organism: uncultured Roseiflexaceae bacterium; assembly: GCA_937988885.1. Lineage (GTDB taxonomy): Bacteria > Chloroflexota > Chloroflexia > Chloroflexales > Roseiflexaceae > CALKHR01. The sequence continues at coordinate 46,501 of CALKHR010000029.1, forward strand.
CAGCACCGTGAGGATCACCATCGCGAACGGCGTCAGGATCAACAACACCAGCAGCAACACGCCTTGGATGATCGCGCTCAAGCCCTCGGCGACCTGCTCGCCCAACAGCGAAGCCACAAACAAGCCGAGCAACAACACCGCGCCGATGGCGGTGAGCAGCGTGACCATACTGCGCCAACTCAAATGCCGCAGCTCGTGGTCGTGCTCCTCGGCAGCCGTCGCCAGCGCGATCGCCAGCAAGTTCGCGGCGAAGTACACCATCAACAGCATCGTCGTTGCGGAGATGCGGCCCGTAGCGCCGGCGAACATGCCCATCGCCGACAAGCCCAGCACCACCATCAACCCGAACACCGAGCGCGAGAACTGTTGCCGCAGGCTGACCGTATCGTGAGCAAGCAGGCGCGTGCCCCGCCAGAAGCCGTACAGGCCCAACAACCCGGCCCAATAGGCCAAACCAGCGTTTTCATCGCTCAACGAGAACAGTGTGCCAAGCGCACCGCCCCAACCGGCTAGCAAGCCGACGCCCAAACCGAGTTGCACCTTCACCAGCCAAAGCGCCGCCGCCGCCCCAATGCCCAGCAGCGCCCAACGCTGCCGCGATTCCGCCAACCAACCCGCCACGAACCAATCGGCCAGCGCGCCCAACAGCACCAACACCAGCATCGACAGCCACGCCGCCCGACCACCAGCCAACATCAACGGCAACGCCGCAGGGGTGGCCTCCACCACCGCCAGCGTGATCACATAGACGATTCGTTGCCAGGAAGGCATGCTCGTTCCCCTTTAACGTGCGTAGCTCTCGGCCTGCTGGGCGCGCCACTCGATCTGCGACGGCGCGTGATACACGATCACGCCAGGCGCGGTCGGCGGCGCATCGTCGGCCACGTAGAGCCATACCACTTGGTAGCCCCGTTCACGCAAGCGCATCAGCGCCGCACGGGTCGCGGCGGGCTTGATCGAACTGACGAGCAGCACCGTAGCGCCACTGGACAACGTGCCGTCCGCGATCTGCAACAGCCGCGCCATCGGCGTTACGGAGACTGCCGTGAGCCGCGCTAACGTCTCCATAATCAGTGCCAACTGCGCCGGGCTGCGGCTCGGTGCCAAGTACGGCAACTGCTCGTGTTCGACGGGCGCACCGTTGGCATAGAAACCGACCGCGTAGCCATCGGCGATGCAGGCATTGGCCACCGTCGCAGCCGCGCTAATGGCCCGCTCCACCAACTGTTCGTCGATCCCCTCCCAGTAGTGCTCGAACGAATCGAGGTCCAGGAACAGCGCCACCTCGCGCGATGTGGTGGACTCGTAGATGCGGGTCTGCAACGAGCCAGTGCGAGCGGTCGCGCTCCAATGCACCGATTTCAGCGGGTCGTCGGGGTGGTAGTCGCGCACACCCACGGTTCGCAGCGGGTCGTGGATGAGGTGACGAGCGCGCAGCTCGCCGAGCGGGTGACGGGGCGGCAGGCCGAGTTCCTCCAGCGAGAGTAAGCGCGGGTAGACCACCAGGCTAGTTCGTTGCGATACCGTGTACTCCGTGCGGTAGAAGCCAAACGGATCGCCAGCCGTCAACTGCGCAGGCCCCAAACGATACACGCCCCGCTCGTGGCAGCGCAGCCGATATCGCCACGTCAACGCCTCGTACCAGCGCAAACTGGTCGAGCGTTCGAGCAGCGTGCGTCCCTCGGGATCGTGCAGCATCGTATGATCGAGTACCTCAAGCCCTTGCGGGATCAGATCGAGCACTTCGAGCCGCGCCAACGGCAACAACTTGCGATTCGCGATGCGGATCGCCAACTCCACCTCATCACCAGGGAAGGCGCGCTGGTGGCTGAGCGTGCGTTCGTAGCTGATCCGTGCAAGCGACCAGCGATCCCACAGGCGCGCCAAGCCCGCCGTCAGCAGCAACAGCACGCAGAGCAGAGCCAACAGACCTTGTCCGAACAAGGCGGAGAGGACCAGCAAAAATGCGATGCTTTGTAGCGTGGTGCGGCTAAACATAGCTCTCTCAGCAAGCGCGAGCGGTGAACGCAGCGCCTATTCGACGGGTGCTGGCAGTTTTTCCACCAGGTTTTGCACCACGTGGCGGGCAGTGCGCCCACGGAGCCGTGCTTCGGTGTGCAGAATCAGGCGATGCGCCAGCACTGGCACCGCTAGGTACTTCACGTCGTCGGGGGCGACGAAGGCGCGGCCTCGCACCGCCGCCAACGCCTGCGCAGCGCGATGCAGCGCGAGCGTCGCACGCGGCGAAGCGCCGAGTTGCACATCGTCGTGGGAACGGGTGGCCCGCACAACTTCGGCGATGTAGCGGCGCACAGGCTCGGAAACGTGAATGGATCGCACCTGCCCTTGCAGATGGCGCACCGTCTCGGCATCCGTCACGGGAGCCAGGTCGGTGAGCGGATCAACTTGCTGATACCGCTCCAACACGGCGACCTCATCGTCGAGCGTGGGGTAGCCGAGCGTCAAGCGCAGCAGAAAGCGGTCGAGTTGCGCTTCGGGCAGCGGAAAGGTGCCCTCTAGCTCGACCGGGTTTTGGGTCGCCAGCACCATAAACGGACGAGCGAGCGTGTGCGTCTCGCCGTCGATCGTGATGGTGCGCTCCTGCATCGCTTCCAGCAGGGAGCTTTGGGTGCGCGGTGTGGCGCGGTTGATCTCATCGGCCAACAGGATCGAGGTGAAGATCGGGCCGGGGCGAAATTGAAACTCGCCTAGCTTCTGGTTGAAATAGACGAGGCCGGTAACATCGGTGGGGAGCAGATCGGGCGTGAACTGGATGCGGCTAAAGGGGCAATCGAGCGAACGGGCCAGCGCACGAGCCATTGTGGTTTTACCGGTGCCGGGCACATCTTCCAGCAGGGCGTGTCCTTCGCACAGCAATGCAACAAGCAACAGTTCAACAATATCGGCGTTACCGATGATTACACGGGCAACATTAGCCCGCACACGGTCAGCCACCTCCTGGACCGTGGCGGCGCTCGGAGCGTCGGTCACAGCGAGACTCCTTGGCACTCAGTGAATGACGTCGAAGTGTAGCATAGGCTCTCGTTCGGCGTCAAAAATCGCGCAGTTGCTCGCATAACCAAGCCCAATCGGGTCGGCTGATCGCGTAGCAGGTGGCGGGTCCGTCGCATTCCGCTTCGAGCAGACCTGCTGAGCAGAGGATTTTGAGGTGTTGCGAGAGCGTAGACTGAGCGCGAGCAAGGTCTTGAGGGAGGTGCAACAAGATCTCGTTGCCGATACAGCGGGGATGCTGTTGCACATAGCGCAAGATTTTGAGACGCACGGGATTACCGATCGCCTTGCACATGCGGTAAAGACGTTCATCCGTATAGGGATGATGTTCTGTTTGCATGGTCGCCTCCTTGCGTGTCTTTAACTCTACACGTTTCGGAGGGCATCTGTCAAGAACGAAACCCCTGCAGCGCAGCGCGATGCCTCACAGTCGCCAGCCCCTTGGGCATCACGTGGGCATGGCAGGAAAGGGCTGATGCGCCGCTGCATCTCTTTCTCCCCATAACAGACGGCTTACGAGCGCCAATGCCGTTCGAGAAGGGCAGCTAGTTCGAGTTGAAGATCAGGTCGTTGCGAGAGAAGGCGTAGACCGCCAGCGCCAGCAGCACAATCGTGAGCGCAGCCTGCGCGATGAGGATGAGGTAGCCGAATTGGCCGTAGTCGCGGCTGATCGCCATCGCGAAGCCAGTGAAGGCGGGCACCAGCGGGGTGCTGAAGATGGTGCGCAACACATCCAGCACCATGTTGAACGAGCCGAGTTGCTCCACCATCGGGCCGCTGATGAGATTGCCCGAGAGCGCGATCGCGCCGAGCGCCAGGATGGTGAGGCGCCAGCCGGATGGCAGCACAATCGGCGAGAGCAACATGAGCAGCGCGCCGAAGAGCGCCGCATTCAGCAGCAGCGGTGCCGAGCCGAGCAGCCAGTTGCGCAGATCCAAACCAGCCACCCGCTGCAGCAGCAGGGCCGCAATGCAGATGAGGACGTAGTAGACGAGCACCACAAACAGCGAGGCGAGGTACAAGCCCAACAGGTACGAACTGCGGCTGATTCGCCGCACCAGCACGAGGTAGCTCTGCGGGCGGTCCCCCAGGCGGAATAGCGCCGAGGTGACCGAGAAGGTCAATGCGAGCGTGAACAGGCCCACGGTGGTGAAGAAATAATCGAGCTGGGCCACGCCGCGCCAGAGGAACAAGTAGAAGAACACTGGGGTGGCGAGCATTTCGAGCAGTGCCCGACCAGACCGCACATACTCGATCAGGGTGAAGGTGATAAAGCTCGTTGTACGCCGCAGGGTACTCATCGTGCTATTCCGTTCCGTGTTATCTGTCGGGTTGCTATCAGCGAAGCGCGAGCTATTCTTGATCTTGATCGGGGCGCCGCCAACGAGCCTGCTCACTGCTGAGCAACTCTCGCAGCAGCGTCTCACCCGTGCTAGGTCGGCCAGGCGCAACATCAGCAGCGGGTGCTGGCTCTGCCTCGGCGGGAGGCGACTCCGGCGTCGGGGTTGGCTCAGCGGGAGGCGATTTCGGCGTTGAGAATGTCTCGCCGCTCACGATCCGCCTAAAGAAGTCTTCCAGGTTGCGGCTCGCAGGTTTGAGCGAGATCACCGAGACATTGGCTTCGAGCAGGAGGCGCAGCACCGCCGCTTGGAGTTCGGGCGTATTGGGGTCGATGCGGATCTCGTAGCCTTGGCAGCGCACTGCCGGGTCGAGCCGTTGCAGGCGCAGCATCAACTCGGGGGTCATCGAGGCGACGATGATCTGCACATTGTGGCCGGTCGTGCGCAGTTGCCAACTATCGAGTTCGCCAGCCAATTTGCCGCGAAACAGAATGCCAACCCGATCACAAAGCTGTTCTACCTCATCGAGCATATGCGTGGTGAGGAAGATCGTGTGGCCCTGTCCCCGCAAGTCGCTCAATAGCTGGAACACTTCACGTTGCCCGGCAGGATCAAGGCCAGAAGTGGGTTCGTCGATCAGGAGCAGTTCTGGCTCGTGCAGCAACGCCTGCGCTATGCCGAGCCGCTGCAGCATGCCCTTGGAATAGGTGTTGAGCATACGGTCGGCGTCCTCCAAGAGGTCGACGGCGCGCAGTTCGGCATTCACGCGGTCGCTGAGGTGCGGTTCGCGCAGATCACTGAAACGGCCAAGGTAGTGCAGATACTCGCGGGCCGTGTAGCGCATATGGTAGCGCAATCGCTCGGGCAGGTAGCCAACACGTCCGCGGATACGCTCGGGGTTGTGTTCGCCGAGCACACGCACGTTGCCACGGTTGGGCCGCAGGAAACCGAGCAACAGGTGGATCAAGGTCGATTTGCCCGAGCCGTTCAATCCCAGCAGACCGTAGATCTGCCCAGTCGGCACGGCGAGATCTAATCCGCGCAGAACGTGAACATTATCGAACGTTTTGACAAGTTGTTCGGTTTCGATCGCGAGCATAGGCAACCAGGCCGTATTCTATCAAGAAGCGAATCTTGTTGGGCGCGGCATGCCGGGTACGAAACAGCTAAGACAACTAGACGATGATGGTGTAGATCAATGCGGCGACCGCCACAGGGAGCGCGCGCCAACAGCACCAGCGCAGCGCATCGGGCAGCGTGACGCGCGGCAGCCTCTGAGCCGCGTAACGCAAGCCAATGCTGAACGCCACAAACAACGCGCCAACGACGATCAGCGCGAGCACAGGCTGAGCGGGCGTGGAATCGGCGCTGTTTGCGATCAGCGCGACGGCCACCAGCGCCAGCACCACAGCCTGCCGCACGGTACGGGCGAAGCGCACGAGATCGGCGATCGCCTCATCGAGCCCTTCCTCCGCGCCAGCAGCGTTCAGGCTGCGCTCGGGGCCGAACATGCCCACGCTCAACGCGGCGGGCAGCGCCATCACAGCCGCCAAGCCGAACAGCAGACGCGCAAGCCAATCGTTGGCATGCCAGGTCAACCCAATCCACAAGAGCGCACCGACCGACAACCAGAGCACAAAGCGCCCGGCGGTGCCGATCTGCGCCTCGCGGCTGGTGGCGCGCACGGCGAGCGGCGAGGGGGCCAACAAGCCGGGCAGCAACGGCACCAAGAAGGCACCCTCAAGCGCGATCCAGAGCGGCAGCGGCTCGGCGATCCAGCCTCTCCCAGCCGCGGGGTGAAACGGCCAAGGCATCAGCGCCAATGCAAACACCGCCAACACGATGCTGATCAGACTCGCCAACGCATCGACGCTCGTCAGCGAGGCGCGCAACGGGAGAGAGGGCAGGCGCCTTTCGAGCAGCCAGCCGAACAGAAAGGCCAGCAACCCGGTGAGCAGCAAGCCCGGATAAAACAAAAACGAGAGCGCTGTTTCCAGCATAACAAAACCCTAATCGAACAACAGCCGAGGCTGGTTGTGCTGTACCGTTACGTCGTGCTTGGTGGCGTAGATCGCGCATCCCGCATCGCCGTGCGGATCGCCTCAGCGATCGCCTTTGGCTCGGGCGGGCAACCATCGACCTTCAGGATCGCGTGAAGTTCGGGCATATCGGCCAAACCGCCGCGCCCGTACGGATGCCCATCGATCGCGCAACGCCCCACCGCCAGCAGCAACACCTTCGCCTCCAAGGCGCGCCACTGTGCCATAAAGGCGGCTCGGCTGCCGACCGTCAGCGGGCCAGTGAGCAGGATGGCGTCGGCGGTTTCCGGGCTTGTTGCCCAATCGATATCGTTACTCATCGCCACGGCAGCGGCGATTTCGAGATCGCAAGCGCCGCATGAGCCGGTGTTGATGCGATAAACCTTAATCATAGGGTAGCCCGTCACTTTAGATCCGAATAAACGTCAACCCGCGAATCACATCGGTAATGGTCGCCAACAGCGGGTCGGGATACAAGCCGATCAGCAGGCAGAGCATCAGCAGGGCGCTCGCGAGGAACGCAAGGCCACGCGGTTCGCCTTCCAGACGGCGAGCGAAAGGCCGATCTAGATCGGTGGTACCGAGCAGAATGGGCGTCTCTTCCTCCGGCATATGCTCGCTGGGGCCAAGCAGCCGATCGCGCGCCATGCGCAGCAGGGCCAGCAGCGCCAAGCCCGTCGAGAATAGCAGAATGGCCAGGAACACGCCGCCGCGCTCAGCCGCCGCTTGGTAGATCAGCAACTTGCTGGCGAAGCCGTTGAACGGCGGGATGCCCAACAGCGCCAGGCTGCCGCCCAAAAAGCCAGCACCCGCGATCGGCCAGCGCCGCAGCAGATCGCGCCGCACCACGTTCGAGGGGCGGCCATCGGGCAGTTCCAGCAGGCCCACACACAGGAACAGCAGCAGCACCACGATCGTCTGGTTGAGCGCCTCGAACACCGCACCTGTCAAACCGAGCGTGGTCGTGGTCGCAAGGCCAAACAGCACCATTCCAGCGTTGTACACGAACAGATAGCCCAGCATCCGCCGCATATTCGTCTGCGCCAGAGCCAGCGCCGCGCCCACCGCAGCCGTCAGCGCGCCGAGGCCCATCAAAATGGTCATGCCGCGCTCATTCTCGGCCACAATGTCGGGGAAGAACTGGAAGGTGTGGATCAGGAACAGCAGGCTGGTGATGTTGATGACCGCCACAACCAGCACCGACACCATCGGCGCAGAATCGTGGGCGATATCGGGCAGCCACGAATGGAACGGCACTACCGCCAAGCGCAAGCCGAAGCCCACCGCGAACAAGCCCAGAATCAGGTGCGAAGGCGACACACGTCCCGATACAGCGCCCGGCTCCGAGATATCGATCAGCACAAACGCCATCGACATCATCAGGGCGGCCACCAGCATCAGCACCAAATACTTCAGCGCCGTCGCCAGCGTGGCCCTTCCCACCAGCAGCGGGCTGCCGGTCGGCATATCGACGATCGCCAACACCGCCGCCAATCCAGCGCTGATCAGCAACAGCGAAACGGTGAACGGCTCCTGCAGCAGCAGCAACGTCGAACCGATCATGCCCAAGATCAGCAAGCCAACGGGCACAAAGTTCTCGCCCTGCGGCAGACGCCACGCCACCAAGAAAGAGAGCGCGCCAACGCACAAAAACACCAGCAGAAACAGGCGCCGGAGCGGATCAAGCATGAGCGTGAGGCCCAGCAAACGCGCTGGCTCATCGGTCGGCAACAGCGAGACTAACACAATCTGCGTGAGCGTCGTTGCCACCGCCAAAATAATCGTCATATGACTATGACGACGCAGCAAGAAGCAACTGAGGCTCATCACAATTGGAAACAAAATTAGCAGCAGATAGACCATACGCCTACTTGATTCGCCGATGCTCTGCGGCAAAACCGCAGATCCGACGCTCTCCCTACGTGGTTATCGCTTATACAATTCGTTCAGTTCGAGCGTCTTCAGGCGGCCATACAGCAAGCCGCTCAAATACGCAATGCCCAACGCCAAGGTGATCGCCATCAGGCTCAACAAGCCAAGCGGATACACACCCAGGCCATTCGGCTCGATACGCGCCGTCGCCGGATGCGGATGCGCGGTGTAGAGCAGGTCGATGCAGTTCGCGCACAACATCAGGCCCAACCCGATCTTGAGCAGATCGCCCGCCACCACCATCGTAAACAAACCCGTAAGCGCCAGCCAATACCACGAAAAATCGACAGCAATGCTCGGCAGAATGGGGTACAGCCGTGGCAGCGCCAGCGCGGCCAGCGCCGCCAGTACCAGCGCCCAGAAGGCCACCACGTAGTTCGAGAAGCGGAACGGCTCGACACCTTGGCGTTGCGCTCGCCGTGCGGCACGACGCAACTCGGCCAGCGAGAACTCGTCCAAATCCTCCAAGCCGTACTCCCGCGAGAACATCAACGCCGTCAGCGTGAGAATCGCCGTCACCGCCACGCCCGTAATCAACTTCACGAGCACGATCGCGCTAATGCCCCAGCCGCCAATTTGCAGACTCGAAGCCAAATACGGCTGCTGCGTCAACAACAGCGCAACAAACACATAATTCAACAGCAAGGCCGGGAATGTCACGCGCCAATCGCGCAGCAACAAAATGATGCCGCCCGAAAGCGCGATGCCAACCGCAGCCCAATTAATGCTCGTCAAATCCATATAGTCTGCTATCTACTCGGCCCAAAGGCTAGATCATCAGCAAAATCACAACAATCACCGAAATCATGAGCCCGGCCAGATAGTATCGCTGCTCGAACAAACTGAGCAAACGGGCCAGCGTGCGGCTGAACCACAGCAGACCGGCCCACAACCGCTCGAACAGCCAGGTCGGCGAAGCCAACACGCTCAAACCGCGTAGCCCCTGCCCAAGCGCCAACGGCCCCAACAAGCCAGGGTTCTGGATCTCGGCCTGTGCAACCGTCTGATGCCGTCGCTGCCCACGCGTCATCTGCATCAGCCAGGCGAGCAGCACCAGCAAGCCCAACGTGCCGAACACCTGCATCAGCATACTTGGCGCGGGAGCCTCGCCAAAGCGCAGCCCATCGGCCTGCCACGCCCGCCAGCCGAACTGAGGCGCGAACCCCCAAACCGCCAACGCCAATGCCACAAGCGCCGGGCACGCCGCCGCCAACAGACGGGGCCAACCACGACGCACAACCGCCTCACCAGCAGGTTTCGGAGGAGCAACACGCCAGAACGCAGCCAACGGCGTCACATACGCCAACACGCGCAACGCCGCCCCGGCCAACAGCGGCGCGATCAACCAGGGAGCGATCGTCCGCAAATGTCCGAATAACGCACTGTACACCCACCAACCCCACGTGCCAGGGAAACCGACCGACGACGCAATCGCTACCAAGAACGACAACCCAGGCACCAGCAGTGGGCCGTGCATCCCGATAGCCGCCAGATCATCGGTGCCAGCGCGGCGCTCCAACACCGCCAACGCCAGGTAGCTCACCAGCGTCGTCAGCACCGCATTGACCAGCAGACCAGCGGCCAAAGCCAACGGCGGCTGCTCGCCGCCGAGGCCCACACAAATAAATACCAAACCGAGTTGCGCGCTGAACTGCCAGTTGATCAGCCTGCGCAAGCGCATCGCGCTGAGCGCGCCCGCCGCACACACCAACCACGCCAGCAAGCCCAACAGCACCCACGTCATCCGCCAGGCGAACGGCACATCGGCCCACATCGACGCAGGAAACTGCAACAGGACATAGCCGCCCAACAACGGCAGGCCCAACGGCAACAGCGAGCCCATCAGCGCCGCCGGAGCCTCGGCAGCCTCATCGAACGCAGCGTGAAACGGCGGAGCACCAAAGGCCAACAGCGCCACCAGCGTCCAACACGACAACGCCACCGGCCCAAACGGAGCCGTAGCGCTCGCCAACGTCGCACCGGCCAACAACAACGCGCCAGCCAACCCAGTCAACAAACCGGGCGGCAAAGCACTCGTACTATTCGGAGCACCGCTCGCACGCAGCGCCGCAAAGCCCAGCAGCGTCACCAACGACCAAGCGAACGGCAACAGCAACGGGTCTTGGTTGGCAATACCAGCGACAACCGTCACCTGAGCCAGCCCAATCGCCGCAAACATCCCACCGAAACCGCGCAGATCGCGGGGCAACGCCAACGCCAGAGCGACCAACGCCAACGCACCGCCGCCGAACGTCAGCACAGCAAACGGGGAGCTCAGCGCATCGAAGGACAGCACCAACTCGACGGACTGCTCACCCGAAGCGACCCACGTGCGAATAGGCAACGACATCGGCAGCGGAGCCATCAACAGCAGGCCCATCGCCACCAACATCGCGACCGCCGAGCCCAAGCCCAGCCAGCGCGTAGGCAACACCTGATTCAGCGCCATGCAAAGCAGCACAGCAAGCAGTGGAATAGCAAAGATAAGTGCGAAAATGAACATCTATTGCCTGTTGGCTATCCTCATAGTTCGGAGCGACGCAGAACCAAGTGCCAATGCAACGCAAGCGCTAGCGCTCAGCACAGGCAACGCAATGATCAGTAGAAGCAACAATCGCAACCGCATTATCGATCAAGGCACCCGCCAACAACGTGCGCGCCAACAACCGATCCAACTGGCGAGGCGCATCGATCCGCACACTCGTCAGCCGCCGACCATCACTCTCGATCATATAGCGGATCATCCCACGCGGCCCCTCAACGGCCCCGCTGCCCTTACCCGCCTTCAACTCCTCCGGCAACGCGCCCACCGCATCACCCTCTGGCAACTGCTCAAGGCCCTGCTCCACCAACTTCACACTCTCATACGCCTCAAGCAGCAACAGGATCAGACGAGCGTACACATCGCCGCCCTCCTGCGTGATCGGCTGAAAGGCGAGTTGGGCATACGCCGCATACGGGTGATCCGAACGAGTATCGCGAGGAATCCCAGAAGCGCGCGCCAACGGACCACGAACACCAAACTGCTCAGCGGCGGCGCGGGGCAACGCCCCCACCTCAATCGTCCGCGCCAACAACCCGCGATGATCGATCAACTGATCAGCACAACGGTACAACGCCCTATTCAACTTTGGCAGCAACACCAACAACTCCTCGCGCTCACGCGCAGGAAGTTCGCGTCGCAAACCACCGGGCACACAAATATCCGGAGCCAAACGCGCGCCAGTCAGCGAGTGCATCCCGCCCAACACCTGCTCGCGCAGCTCCATCAACTCCTTAGCATACGGCTCCATCCCCAACGCCGTCAACAGCGTCGCAGCCGCATCCAAGTGAGAACTAATCCGCTCAAACTCAGCGATCACACAACGCAGCATCGCGGCCCGTTCCGAGACCTCGATACCGCACAACTGCTCGATCGCCTGGCAAAACGCCAACGCATGCGCAAACGAACACGCACCACAAATCCGCGTCACCAAATGCAGTGCGCGGGGAAGATCAAGGCGCGGCAACCGTTCAGCACAACCGCGTTCATTAAAACCATCGTAGTATTCGATGTCGGAGATCCGTTCGCCGCTCACTTGGAGAACAAACCGCTGCGGCCCCCGCCACGCGGGATGAAACGGCCCCAAAGCCAACGAATAACTCACAAAAACACCCCCAACTTGGTTCATCGAACGCGCATTATACCACAGGCAAACAATCCAATCTCCTTAGGCGCTGTAGTTACCGACTAAGAAGCCCAAACTATGGTATACTGAAACCGCACCACAGCCGCGATAACGCAACTGGAGGCACCAGCTATGCACTTTGAGCTCAGCGAAGAGCAACAAATGATTCGTCAGGCTGTACGCGAATTTGCCGAAAAAGAGATCGCACCACGCGCACGCCACGTCGACGAAACGGGCGAATTCCCCGCCGAAACGTTCAAGAAAATGGGCGAACTCGGCCTCATGGGCCTGCCCTTCCCCGAAGAATACGGTGGCGCCGCCGCCGACAGCATCAGCACCGCCATCGCCATCGAAGAAGTCGCCCGCGCCTGTGGCTCAACCGCACTCGCCTACGCCGCCCACATCGGGCTTGGCAGCGCACCGATCGCCCTTTTCGGCACCGAAGAACAGAAACGCACCTACCTGAAGCCCGCCGCCGAGGGCCGCTACATGGCCGCGTTCGGCCTCACCGAACCGCACGCCGGGTCCGACGCCGGAGCCACCCGCACCACCGCCCGCCTCGAAGGCGACGAATGGGTCATCAACGGCTCCAAACTCTGGATCACCAACGCCCCCGTAGCAGGCCACATCATCATCACCGCCGTCACCGATCCACAGGGCGGCAAAAACAGCATCAGCGCCATCATCGTCCCCGGCGGCACGCCCGGCATGACCTTCGGCAAACACGAACCCAAAATGGGCCTGCGCGGCTCCGTCAGCACCGCCATCTCATTCGAAGACGTCCGCGTGCCCAAAGACAACCTGCTCGGCGAACGAGGGCGCGGCTTCATCCAATTCCTGCAAGTGCTCGACGGCGGGCGCATCGGCATCGGCGCCATGGCCATCGGCCTGGCCCAAGCCTCCTTCGAGGCCGCCCGCGCCTACGCCAAAGAGCGCACCGCCTTCGGCAAACCGATCGGCTCCTACGAATCCGTCTCCAACATGATCGCCGATATGGCCACCAACATCGAAGCCGCCCGCCTCATGGTCTACCAAGCCGCGTGGCTCAAAGACCAAGGGCGACCATTCAGCAAACACGCCGCCATGGCCAAACTCTTCGCCTCCGAAATGGGCGAAAAAGTCTGCCGCGACGCCATCCAAATCTTCGGCGGCTACGGCTACAGCCAAGAATACCCGGTCGAGCGCATCTACCGCGACCAGCGCCTGCTCACCATCGGCGAAGGCACCTCCGAGATCCTGCGCGTCGTGATCGGGCGGCACGAACTCGGCGGCTTTGTGGGCAACTAACAAACGGGCTGTACTCCACCACAACACCCTACTTAACACAGCCCAGGTTTTGTAGCATATAGAAAAAGGAGCAACCTCAACATCAACGCCCGTCGCTGCGGAACAACAACGTCGTGTTCAACGTTCGCGCGCTCGGGCAGGATGGCGCTACGCGCCAAAACGCGCGCCGCTCTACTCGCGGCCCACCCAGCAGATCGATGGCCCAACATTGTGCCCCAATGATACGCAGTGACGTATCATCGCAACCCATTACGTAACGTAACGAGGTGCAGCACTATGTCCGATGCCGACGAAAAAAAAGCCCGCCTAGAGGCGATCCGCGCCGCTAACCGCGCCAAAAAAGCCGCGGCAGCCACATCCCCCGACGGCGCACCGACACCAACGGCAGCACCCGCCGCTCCCGTTGCCACCGCCGCCCCTGCTGCCACCGCCACCGCCCCCACCGACGACAAAGCCGCGCGCCTAGCCGCGATCCGTGCCGCCAACCGCGCCAAAGCAGCAGCGACCGCCGACGCACCAACCGCAGCGCCAGCGCGCCCAACAGCAACCGCGCCAGCCGCAGCGCCAACGCGTCCGGCCACGCCAGCAGCACCAGCCCGCCCTGCCGCCAAAGCAGCCGAACCGACCCGCCAACCACTACCACGCATCGTCAAAGTGATCGGCAGCATCATCATCTTCACCGTCTTCAGCCTGCTGCTCGCCACCACCACCCACAACTACCTCACCGCAGCCATCTTCGGCGTCATCATCGGCCTCGTCTTTGGCCTGTTACTCGGCAGCTGGCCGCCGCTCCCCGGCGACGAAGTCACCTCGGGCGGCGAATAGCTAATAAATAAGGTGGATGCTTGCATCACAGCAAGCATCCACCTTTCATCTCACAACAGCAATCAGCGCGACTACGTGATCGGCACCCGCAACTCAACCGTCGTGCCCTCGCCCTCCGCCGAGCGAATCCGGCACTCACCATTGATCAACTGAGCACGTTCACGCATATTCAACAAACCAAGCGAACCGCGCATGCTATAGCCCGACTCGACCGCAGCCAAATTAAACCCACGGCCCCGATCACGCACACTCGCCACCAACTGGCCTTCCTCGGGGTACAGATAAATCACCACCTCAGAAGCCTGTGCATGCTTACGAGCATTATTCACAGCCTCCTGGATAATAATAAAAATCGCACCCTCAACCTCGACAGGCAAGCGTGGGATCGACGTTGGAGCCTCCAAGCGCAACCGCATCGAGCCCGTCGGGTCGCGGAAACGGCTCACATACTGCTGCAAGGTCGCCAACAACCCCTGAGTCTCCAACCCCAGCGGGCGCAACTCAAACAGCAACGTGCGGATATCGTAGGCCGTCTTTTGCACCAACTCCGAGAGGACATCAAGCTCACTCTCGACCCGCTCGGGCATCGCCCGCAGCAAACGCTTCACAAACTCAATGTTCATCGCGATCGCAGCCACACTTTGGGTCGGCCCATCGTGCAGATCGCGAGCGATCGCAGCGCGCACCTCGGCCTCCTTGGCCAACAGCTTATCGCGCTCCTCCTTCAAGCTACGCACCAAGCGAGCATTCTCAACCGCAACCGCAGCCTGATTTGCCAGCGTCGTCAACAACTGCAAATCCTGCTCGGTAAACGGCTCGCCGGTCTGCTTATTGATAACCTGCATCACACCCACCACCCGATCGCCACGCCGCATCGGCGCGCACAAAATCGAGCGGGTCACAAAATCCATATCGCGGGCCACACCATCGAACCAGCGCGGATCTTGCTCAACATCATTCACAATCTGGCCGATGCCATTGGTCAGCACCCACCCAGCAATGCCGCGATCCGTAGGAATTTGGAAGACCCGGCGCTCACCAGTATGAGGATCGGTCGTCTCCAGCACCAACTCCTGCGTCGACTCATCGAAAATCATGATCGAGCAACGCTCGGCACCGATCACCAAAGGCACGCGGTGCTTAATATCCTCAAGCAGACTCGGAAGATCGAGGTTCGTCGCCAGCGCTTGGCCAACCTCGTACAGCAAATGCAACTCACGAAGATCTTGCTCCGCGTGGCGCAACATCGCCAACTTATCGGCCTCACCACCGATAGCGCGCACCAACAACATCACAATATCTTCGAGCGGCGCCGTAGCATCCGAGCGCTGTTCACCCTCGCGTACTACCAAATGGAGTAAACCCACCGTCTGCATTCCACTCTGCAGCGGCAGCTCCATAATCTCGCGGTCATCATCAAGGGCATAATAGCCGATCGCAGGCTCACTCCCCTCCTCGCGGCGCGTAAACCCCTCACGCGCCTCAGCGATCAAGCGAATCGCCTCGCGATCTAAATGGCCATGTTCGAGCATGATCAATTCATTCGTAGGAGCTTGATACAGCAACATACCGCCCAACGCTGGCCAAAACGCAACCAAACGTTCAAGCGAAGAGGCTAACAAGCCACGGACATCGTGATGTCCTCCTGCGATCAATAATTGACCAAGCGTTTGCAAGTGACGTTGGTTGGAAATCAGCGATGGCATCGTAACCTCATCATAAATAATGAACGCTCTACCCGATGATTGACCACTGAATCGCCAAACGAACACACCAGAAGCAGTGCCATTGATGACCCAAGAGTATCGATAAAAATACCAGAGTATAAGACTCTACCGCATCCTAGAACAGATGTCAACGTCCAAAAGGACTAGGAGGTATGTACTCTTGCGTTTTGTGATCGAACACCGTATAATACCTCAAAGCCCTATCTCTCTTATAGGGGCACGCATCCATCCGCTGGCTATTTCAAGGAAAGCGCATGGAAAAGCAACTACCAACACCTACGGCTGCCGATAAAGATGCCGAGGAAACCACAACAACAAATGGTATCTCCGACGATCTGGCTGCGCAAGAAGCCGAAGATCGTGCGCTCATGGAGCAATTCCTTATCAACCCCGCACACGATTACCGGAACCTCCAATACGGCGATACCGTTGATGGCGTCATCATGCGTGTCGACAAGGACGAGCTCCTTGTAGACATCGGCTCGAAATCCGAAGGAGTCGTGCCGACACGCGAAATGCAATCGCTCTCTGCCGAAGACCGCGCAGCGCTCAAGCCAGGCGATACACTGCTTGTGTTTGTGGTGCAAGCCGAAGACAAAGAAGGTCGCGCAGTGCTCTCGGTAGATAAGGCGCGCCAAGAAAAGAGTTGGCGGCGCCTGCAACAGAGCTTTGACAGCGGCGAAGTCATCGAAGCCAAAGTCACCAACTATAATAAAGGTGGTTTGCTTGTTAATCTCGATGGAGTACGAGGCTTTGTGCCAGCCTCGCAAGTCAGCGGGATTAGCCGTGGCCCTGAAACGCAAAAGCAATCCGACATGGCCAAAATGGTCGGTACTTCACTCCCGCTGAAGGTGATTGAAATCAACCGAAATCGTAATCGGTTGATTCTATCCGAGCGGCAGGCTGTCCAAGAAGCACGCGAAGGCCGGAAGGACGAACTGCTCTCAGCCCTTAAAGAAGGCGATATCCACACAGGCCGTGTCACATCGGTCTGCGACTTCGGTGCATTCGTGGATATCGGCGGTGCCGATGGGCTTGTGCATCTTTCTGAAATCTCTTGGAGTCGCGTCAAACACCCGAGTGAAGTACTCAAACCCGGCGATACGGTACAAGTGTATATTCTCAGCGTCGATAACGAACGCAAACGTATCGCGCTGTCCATAAAACGAACACAAAATGAACCCTGGACGACTGTCAGCGAACGGTATCAACTTGGCCAAATCGTCACCGGGACGATCACCCAGTTAGCGTCGTTTGGCGCGTTTGCACGGATCGAAGACGGGATTGAGGGCCTGATACACGTTTCGGAGATGGGCGATGGCCGCGCCCAGCATCCACGCGAAGTAGTCCAGGAAGGCCAAGAGATCCAGGCGCGCATCATACGTATCGATCCTCAGCGCAAACGAATGGGGTTGAGCATGCGCCAAGCCTCTGAGGATGCGACGCCGACACCGACCGACGACACATCCGAAAGCCCGGAGGAAGCGTAGATCCTAAGCATAGAGCGCGCGATTGCGCATCCTAAACATACCAGGCTTCACATCGAGCGCCGCAATGCAACTAGGCCTCAGATAGAAGAAGTGGAGAACAGTCATGGCTGACCGGGCATTTGATAAATTTACTAAACGCACCAAACAAGTGCTGCAATATGCCACCGAGGAGGCACGCGCCTTCAACCATCCCTACATCGGCACCGAGCATATTTTGCTCGGCCTGATCCGCGAGGGCGAAGGCGTTGCAGCTCAAGTGCTCAATAACTTAGGCGTCAAACTCTCGCAAGCCCGGCATGCAGTGGAGTTTATCGTTGGCGTCGGCGAAGGTGCAGCACGCACCGACCAAGACCTCACCGCACGCGCCAAGAAGGTGATCGAATACGCCGTCGAAGAGACCAAACGCCTCAACCATCACTACATCGGCACCGAGCACCTATTGCTCGGCTTGGTGCGCAATGGCGAGGGCGTCGCGACAGGCGTGCTCGACATTCTCGGTGTCTCGCTAGAGCAGGTGCGTACGCAGGTGATGCGTGTGCTGCGTCAAGGCCCCAGCAGCGGTATCGAACGCCCCACGGCGAGCGCTGCCAGTGGCCCGAGCGCCCAACGCCAAAGCAAAACGCCCTATCTCGATGCACTTGGTGCCGACCTAACTGAGATGGCCGAGGCAGGCCGCCTCGACCCAGTGATCGGCCGCCAACACGAAATTGAGCGCGTTATTCAGATTCTTTCACGCCGCACTAAAAATAACCCCGCTTTGATCGGCGAGCCGGGCGTCGGTAAGACGGCGATCGTCGAGGGGTTAGCGCAGCGCATCGTCGCTGGCGAAGTGCCCGATAGCATCAAAGGCAAGCGCGTCGTCACCCTCGATATGGGTGCACTCGTCGCTGGCACGAAGTATCGTGGCCAATTCGAGGAACGCCTCAAACGCGTCGTCGATGAAATCAAGGAGACTCGCTGTATCCTGTTCATCGATGAGTTCCACACTATTATTGGTGCTGGTGGTGCCGAGGGTACCCTCGATGCCGCCAACATCCTCAAGCCGGCCCTCTCGCGCGGTGAACTGCAGACCATCGGCGCAACCACGCTCGACGAGTACCGCAAGTACATCGAGCGCGATGCCGCCCTTGAGCGCCGCTTCCAGCCCGTGATGGTCGAGCAACCCACCGAGGAAGAGACCATCGAGATCCTTCGCGGTATCAAGAGCCGCTACGAGGATTTCCATCAACTGCAAATCGCCGATGAGGCTATCCGCGCAGCCGCGCACTTATCGGCCCGCTACGTGCCCGACCGCTTCCTTCCCGATAAAGCGATCGACTTGATCGACGAAGCTGCGGCTCGTGTGCGCATGACACGCTCGGCAACACCACCATCGCTACGCGATGCCCTCCGTGGCCTCGAAGCGATCCGTACCGAGCGCGAGGCCGCGATCGAAGATCAACAGTTCGAGCTTGCCGCCGATCTGCAAGAGCGCGAGGAGCGAATGCTCACCCGCATTAGCAAGATCGAGAGCGAGCTTGGCATCGGCAGCGACTCGAAACTGACCGAACGCCCCTACGTGACTGAGGAGGACATTGCTGAAGTCGTCGGCATGTGGACGGGCATCCCTGTGAAACGCCTCCAAGGCGATGAGACGACCCGCCTGCTCCAGATGGAGGAGTTCCTGCACAACCGCGTGGTTGGCCAGCAGGAGCCGATCGTGACGATCTCGAAGGCGGTGCGGCGCGCCCGCGCTGGCCTGAAAGATCCTAAGCGACCGATTGGCTCGTTCATCTTCCTTGGCCCCACGGGCGTCGGTAAAACCGAGCTCGCCAAGACACTGGCCGAGTTTATGTTTGGCTCCGAGGATCATCTGATCAAGATCGATATGTCGGAGTTCCAAGAGCGCCATACTACATCGCGATTGGTCGGTTCGCCTCCCGGCTATGTCGGCTACGGCGAGGGCGGCCAGCTCACCGATGCTGTGCGGCGCAAGCCCTACTCGGTGGTGTTGTTCGACGAGATCGAGAAGGCCCACCCCGATGCGTTCAACCTGCTGTTGCAGGTGCTTGAGGATGGCCAACTCACCGACGGTAAAGGTCGCCGGGTCGACTTCCGCAATACGATCATCATTATGACCTCGAATGTTGGCACCGAGCACATTCGGCGCGCATCGCGGATCGGCTTCTCTGGCTTCAACACTGGCAGCGAGCTCGACAACGAGGATGTGCGCAAGAAGGTCGATGATGCGCTCAAGCAACTGTTCCGGCCCGAGTTCCTCAACCGTATCGATGCAACGATCATCTTCCACGCGTTGACGAACGATGAGATCCGCCAGATCACGGCGATTATGCTCAAGCGCGTGCAGGAGCAACTGAAAGACCACGGCCTCACGTTGGATGTGCGCGATGATGCTCACGAGTTGCTCGCCAAGCGCGGTTATGATCCCGCCTTCGGCGCACGCCCGCTCCGCCGCATCATCACCAACCTGATCGAGGACCCGCTGTCCGAAGGTGTGCTGGAGGGTCGCTTTAAGGCCGGCGATGTGGTGGTGGTCGATACCGCTACCCTCGAGAACGGCGAGACGTACCTGCGGCTGCGCACGCAGCGCGAGGTGAACGCCTCGATCGAAGAGACCGAGGGGGCCATCGCCTAATTCCTCCAAACATTCTACGAAGTCAGTACAGAACCTGCTCTAACTGAGCAGGTTTTGTGCTGTATTGATATGCAATTGATCCCACACGATAATCCAGAGTAGCCAGTAGGGGCATGGTATAATGGAGCGAATTTATCATTCCAGCCACGCACCTCTGTTATTCTGCATTAATCAGCGCTTGTATTCAAAGGCTTTATTTTGGCTAAAACACGTACCATTTTTATATGTCAACAATGTGGCTCACAACAGACCCGCTGGATGGGTAAATGCCCCGACTGCGGCACTTGGGATAGTTTGGTCGAGCAGATCGAACGCAAAGAGAGCTCCGGACGCAGCCGCAGTGTGAGTCCAGTCCAAGGGCTCAATCGGCCCGTGCCGCTGCGCGAGATCGATAGCGGCGGTTTTGCGCGTCTGCCCGTGCTCGGCGAGGAGTTCGCTCGTGTGCTGGGTGGCGGGTTAGTGCCAGGCTCTGTGGTGCTGATCGGCGGTGACCCGGGCATCGGCAAGAGCACGCTGCTCACCGATGTGGCGGCGCGTTTCGCCGATGAGGTGGGCACGGCGCTCTACGTCTCGGCAGAGGAATCGGTCCAGCAGATCAAACTGCGGGCCACACGAATGGGCCTCGATCCCGAGAAGTTGCTGGTCTATTCCGAGACGAATCTCGATTTGATCTTAGAGCAGATCACGCATATTCAGCCGAGATTGGTGATCATCGACTCGATTCAGACGGTGTATTTGGACGAGTTGACATCGGCGGCGGGTAGTGTGAGCCAGGTACGTGAGGGCGCGTTACGTCTGTTGCGCGTGGCGAAGGAGAACGGCATCCCGATCTTCTTGGTCGGGCACGTGACGAAAGAGGGTGCGATCGCTGGGCCGCGTGTCCTCGAACATATCGTCGATGCAGTGCTGTATCTCGAAGGTGATCGGTTCCACCAGTATCGGCTGCTGCGCGGCGTCAAGAATCGCTTTGGCTCCACCGATGAGGTGGGCGTGTTTGAGATGACACAGCGCGGTATGGCCGAGGTGACCAACCCTTCGCAAGTGTTCTTGGCCGAGCGTAGCATTGGTACACCTGGATCGGCGGTGGCGGTAACGATGGAGGGTACGCGCCCCATTTTGGTGGAGGTTCAGGCGCTCACGGCTAATACGGCTAGCAACCAGCCTCGTCGCACGGCAAACGGCTTCGATATGAACCGCTTGCTGATGTTGGTGGCAGTGTTGAGCAAGCGCGTGGGGTTGCCGCTCTTCAATCAAGATATTTATGTCAACATTGTTGGTGGGCTACGAATCAGTGAGCCAGCTGCCGATTTAGCGGTGGCGTTGGCTATCGCATCATCGTACCGCAACCAACGCGTTCCCGCAGAAGTCGTGTTGGTGGGTGAGATCGGCCTTTCGGGGGAGTTGCGTAGTGTCAGTCAACTCGACCGCCGTTTGGGTGAGGCTGCGAAACTTGGCTTTCGACGGTCGTTGTACCCTAGCCCTTCGGCGATGCCCAAAGTTGAGGGTTTGGAAGTCGCTGCAGTGCGCTCGGTAGCCGAGGCTGTTGATATGGTGCTAGGGCCGCGAGACCGACGATCATCTCACAATGTTGTAGAGAATGAGGACGAAAGCTAGACGATCGAGAGGGGTAGCGAAACGCTCGTGTAGATTCAACCTGTATGTGAACGCTTTTTCCTTTCGATGGTCGGTATTGAGATGATGTATGAAGATTAGTTTCAATTTTATTATTCGTGTGCTTGGGATGGGAGCACTAGCGTATGTTGGCAATTACTTAGGTACGGTGCTCTCGGGAAATCCACCAACGCAGAGTGAAATTCAGGCGACGCAATTGTTGACGCTAGCTGGCGCCGGCTTAGGTTTGCTCGCCTCGCCATATTTAATCTTGGTGCCTCTCTCCAAGGTTTGGCACTATATCAAAAGCATCTCGATTAGCGAGTTGATCGCAGTTGTGTTTGGCGCGCTGTTGGGCACCGTGTTTGCGACACTGATTACAGTGCCTCTCTCGCAATTGCCCCCGCCATTCGGTCAATTTCTGCCCATCACTGTGGCAATTTTATTGGCGTATTTAGGTGCGCTAATCTTCGCAAAGCGTAAAAAAGAGATCGGCGATTTGTTGCGCTCATCGCGACGCTCGCCGTTTGTCGTTCCGCAACCATTGATCGAATCGCTAACACAGCAGCCACACCGTTATATTCTCGATACTTCAACTATTATCGACGGGCGTATTGCGATGGTGAGCCAAACTGGCTTTTTGGATGGCGAGTTGCTGGTGCCAAAATTCGTGCTGAACGAACTGCAGATGTTGGCCGATTCGGCGGATGAGCAACGACGCAGCAGAGGACGCCGTGGCCTCGAAATCCTCAATACGATGCAGCAAGAAGGCAATATGTCGGTTGAAGTTATCGATGTTGAAGTGAATGGTGTTCAGCAGGTCGATGATAAATTGGTGGTGTTGGCGCGCCAATACCATAGTCCGATCATCACGAACGATTACAACCTTGGGCGAGTGGCGGGCTTGCAGGGTGTCAAGGTGCTCAACTTGAATCAGCTTGCCGATGCTGTGCGTCCTCCTGTTTTGCCCGGGCAAGATATCCACATTACCATTCGGGATGTGGGCCGCGAGCGCGAGCAGGGTATTTCGTTCCTCGATGATGGGACCATGATTGTGGTAGAGGATGCCCGCAAGTTGGTGGGCCAAACGGTTTCGGCTACGGTGACACGCGTGTATCAGACGCAAACCGGACGCATTGTGTTCGCACATTTGAACAGCAATGGCCGTTAAATCGTTCACCATTGGCACGGGTGTTGATAGAAATTGTAGGCGATGCGAGCTGTTGTTCAACGTGTGAGTGAAGCGTCGGTGACGGTCGATGCACAGGTTATCGGGCAGATCGGACTCGGGATGCTCGTTTTGTTAGGGGTCGGTTCCACCGATGAAGCTGCCGATGCCGAGTTGCTCGCCGAGAAGATCGCTTATCTGCGTATCTTCCCCGACGAGCAAGGGCGTTTTAATCGTTCGTTATTGGATGTGCAGGGTGCGGTGTTGCTCGTTTCACAATTCACGCTGTATGCCGATACACGCCGTGGCCGCCGACCAAGCTTCTCCGATGCGGCGCCTCCCGAGCTGGCAGCCCCGTTGGTCGATACGTGTGCTGAGGCGCTGCGCAAGCTCGGCGTGAAGGTGGAGACAGGCAGGTTCGGCGCGCATATGCATGTGTCGCTCACGAACGATGGGCCAGTGACTATCCTGCTCGATAGCGAGACGTTTCGTGCACCGCGCCGCGGCTGATGCACCAACAGACGCGCCACGCGAGGTGAGGAGTATGGACGTATCCGAACGACAGGCTGCATTACAACGCTTAGCAGAGAGTATCTCGCGGAGACGTTTGTCGATGCCCGCTCGCATCCTGCTCGACGTGATCGAGCCGTTAGGCTTTCTCGCGAGTCAGGTCATGCTTTTTATGCATCCATTCACACCGTTTCAGCGCTGGCGAATGTATGTAAGTGCGCTCGAAGATGAGCAAAGTTGGAAAGTATTACAAAAACTAGTAGATCAGCGCGATAGTTGACAAACGATTCCTTTTACGGTACACTCAAAACGGTTGTGTGGCCTGCATCTGTAAAGAATTGTGCTGAGGCCCAGTGTGTCATTACCCTCTGAAACACTTTTCCTTCTCGTATTGGTTCTTGCCGTCATCGGCCTGACCCTCTGGCATCATGCTCGCGTGTTGGCAGGAAGAAACCCGTTCACCCTACGCCCATTACCTGGTCTTGATCTGATGCGGCGTGCGTTGGCGCGCGGCGCAGAGACAGGGCGTGCGATCCACCTGTCGCCGGGCAGCGGCGCGGTCGGGGGCAGGGCCAGCACCGCAGAAACGGTAGCAGGCTTGCTCGTTGCGGAGCGAGTGGCGGCAGAGGCTGCGCTGAACGGCGCACCGATTTTGGTAAGTAGTGGCGATGCCGTGGCGCATCTTGCGCTGCGTGGCTCACTGCGCCAATCGTATCAGCGCGCTGGGCTGGGCCAGGATTACGATCCTGTGAACGTTCAGATGCTTGCACACCAAGACCCAATGGCGTATGCTTCAGGTGTAACAACCCTGTATGGCCGCCAGAAGCTTGAAGTGAGCCAGTTCAACGGTAGTTTTGGTCAAGAGTTTCTGTTGGCAGGCGAAGTTGGCGCCCAGCGTGACGTGCCACAAATTGCTGGAGCCACCACCACTACAGCATTGCCGTTGGTGTATCTCACAGCCGATGGTGTATTGGTTGGCGAGGAAATTTACGCAGCAGAAGCCTATCTGGCTCGTACCACCGCTCCACAGGCTCGGTTGCTGACGCAAGATGCCATGCGAACAGCTGTCATTCTTGTCATTCTCATCCTGCTGATCCTCGCTCTGTTCGGTTGGACACTACCGATATAAAGGCTTGTGGCTTGAGCGTCGTCTTGTTGATGCGATGCCCGCCAAAGGATAGTCATGTCGTTCTTGCATGATCCGAAGCGGCTGATTGCAACGTTAATCGCAGGTGCTACTGGGCTGCTTGTTCTAATTGATTTCGCTGGCCCTGTGGGCACAATTAGTGCAGTTGCACAGTTGTTGGTGAATTGGGCCGCGCTTGTCACAGCGCTTGCGCTGTTAGTGGGCCTGTTAAATGTCGTTCTGAGCCATATCCGGCGCGTTATGCGCCGCAACGCCGATTGGGGATATAGCGTGGTGCTGCTCGGCGCCATGCTCGCCGTGATTGTGAGCGGCACGCTGATCGGCTTTGTGCCCGGCGGCTATGTGCTCTACCCGACAGTTTTGGCCGAACAACCAGTACGCGACCTGTTCCGCGCATTTTACCAACCGCTAGCTGCGTCGTTCTTGGCGCTGCTGGCGTTTTTTGGTCTGAGTGCTGCGCTCCGGGCGCTACGCCGCCGAACCACCGATAGTTTGGTGATCTTGGTGGTTGCGATGATTGTCCTTGTCGTCGCGGCATTGCCCCAACTCGCCGCACTACCGTACTTGAACGATACTGTGAACTGGATGGCGGATTTCGTGGCGCTGGCGAGCGCACGCGGTCTGCTCATCGGCGCCGCGCTCGGCGCTCTAGTTGCTGGGATTCGTGTCTTGCTAGGCTTTGACCAGCCATACCTTGACCGATAACGCACATGTAACCGTTCGATTATCGATCGAGCTCTTACAAGTTTGGGAGAGTAAGCGGTGAGCCGCGATTCAGCCGACGACAATCAGCACCTTCCGCCATGGCTGCGTGGTCTACCCCTTCCGCCCCGCCCGCCTGGCATGCCAGAGGCCCCGAATAGTGCTTTCCAAGCACCGAGTTCGGGGACGTTTGGTGGTACAGGGGCAAGCGAAGACCAGGTACCACCATGGCTTTCAGATATCTCTTCCTCTCCACCCGCGAGCGCGGGCAACGAGGAGATGCCGCCGTGGCTTGCGGGCCTCGATTCTTCAACACCAACCGACTCAGCTTCGGGCGCTAGCAGCGAGGAGATGCCCTCCTGGCTCCAAGAGTTGAGCAGCCAACCATTGGATGCTCCGGAGTCGGATAGTGGCAGTATGCCCGATTGGCTACGCGATCTCCCACCAGAAGATAGCAGTGCGCCCAGCAGCGACAGTGCAACGCCCGATTGGCTGCGCGACCTCAGCAGCGATACGAGTACGCCAAGCGGTAGTTGGCAGGCGCCTCCAAGCGATACCCAGGAAGATCTGCCGGATTGGTTGCGCGCGGCGGATTCGCCGAGCACATCTTCATCATCGGATTCCTCGTCGGAAGATCTGCCGGATTGGTTGCAGGAATCACCGGCCACACCCAATGAGCCGCCCGTTCAGCCGAGCACACCGTTCAGCCCGCCCGCTGAGGATGTGCCTGATTGGCTGCGCGAATCTGCTCCACCTGCTCAGCAACCGCCCGCTGAGGATGTGCCTGATTGGCTGCGCGAATCTGCTCCACCCGCTCAGCAACCGCCCGCTGAGGATGTGCCCGATTGGCTACGCGATGCGGAGACAACTTCATCGGTGCCACCCAGCGCACCTCAGCCGCCTGCGCCGCAAAACGACTTCAGCGATACGGTCAACGCTTCGCTCCAGCCGTCAACCGACGATGAGGATTTGGCTGATATCCCCGATTGGTTGCGCAATATTCCCACCGATGAGATCCGCCGTGTAATGGAATCGGACGATCTCGAGGAGGATATTGCGCTCGAACCCTTTACATTCGAAGGCGCAGAGCCCTCCACACCACCCTCCGAACCACAAAGCGATGTGCCCTCGTGGCTTTCGGGTCTTGGTGAGAAGGAAACCGATCAGGCGGATAGCGGCCCAAGTTGGTTGAATGACTTGCCGGGTGGGCCACCGCAGCCCCCACAGGCGAGCGAAGCGCCAGATGTGCCACTGTGGCTGCAGGATCTGGGAGCTGAATCGAGCCCGCCCACGCAGCCATCGCAGCCTGCCAGCGACGATTCGTCGCTGGATGATATGCCCGCTTGGCTGCGCGATGCCGCTACAGATTCGTCGGGTTCATCGGCACCAGCGTGGCTTCAGAACGATGCACCCACCCCGCCCGCATCGGATGTGCCGAGTTGGTTGACCACCGATCCGCCGACGACAAGCGCACCGAGCGATATTCCCGCTTGGCTCCAGGTGGATCAGCCGCCGAGCACGCCAGCAGGCCCAACCGCCGACGATGCACAAATTCCATCGTGGTTGAGTGCCGCCAACGAACCGAGCGCGCCACCGCAACCCCCGGCAAGCAGCGGTTCGGCAGATAGCGATCTGCCCCCGTGGCTGCAGGAAGGGCCGCCGAGCATTCCGTCGGAGGAGTCGGCTAGCGAGGAGCTGCCGAGTTGGCTGCAAGTGGAGCCTGCCAGCCCACCCCCATCGCCGCCGAGCGAGCCAGCCGTGCCGGATTGGCTGAGCGAGCCGTCCCCGATCAGTCAAGCGCCTGCGACTGGCGAAGCCGATGATCTGCCAGCTTGGCTGCGGGAAGATGCACAAGTGGAGCCAGAGCGGCCACCTGTGGGTAGACAGGATGCACCCCCGCCTTCTCCGCCTACTGCGCCCGCCGCCGACGATCTGCCGCCGTGGTTGCGCGATGAGACAGGCCAGCCATTGCCGACGGCAGGCGAACCTGGTGATGCGAATCTGCCGGAGTGGCTGCGCGGCGTCTCGTATATGCCAGCCAGTTCGAGCCAACCGAGTACCGAAGCGCCAAGCAGTGCTGGGCCGATCGGTGCCGATTGGTTCGATGAGCCCTCGCCGACGCCGACGCGCACGCCCGAGAGCGACAATAACTTCTTTGGCGGAGCTGAGCTACCAGCCTGGTTGCGCACCACCGAGAGTGAGCCGCAGCCCGAGCCGAACCCGACCGTTTCGCGCTCGCTCGATTGGCTCACCAAGCTCGGCACGCAAGAGGAAGATACGGTAGTTGCCGCTGCTCCGGTAGCGAAGTTGCCGCCCCCTGTCACTCCAGGCCGCACGCCTCAGCAGCTTGCGGCGATCGCGATGCTCGATCAGTTGGCGGCTACACCGTATCCCGAAGCGGTACCGCTGCCCGAGCCGCCCCCGCAGACGCTGCTGCAACGGATTGGGCTCGAGCGTATCTTGTACGTGGTGCTGCTGATTGTGCTTGTAGCGGCACTGGCGATGCCTAACCTGGCCGCGAACTTGCAGACGCCGCCTGAGTCTCCCCAAGCTGCGCAACTGTTCGAGCAGATCAGTGCGCTCGGTGAGAACGACGTGGTGTTGCTGGGTTACGAGTGGGACGCGCGCCGTATCAGCGAGATGAAGCCGCTAGAGCAGGCTGTGATCGGGCAACTCATCCAGCAGAAGGTCAAGTTGGTGATGATCAGCACCGATCCGCAAGGCTCGCTGTTGCTGTTCGATCTGCGCGGCGACTTGGATGCAGCAGGGTATGGTCGAGGTGCCGAGGATTACATCTTCCTTGGCTATAAGCCCGGCGGTGAACTGGCGTTGCGCCAATTGGTGCAGGACCTCGAACAAGTGCTGCGCAGCGACTTCCAGGGCAACGACGCGACCTTGGGTGTGCTGGCAGACGGCACAAAGACAGGCAAGCCGCTCAAGACCATTCACGATCTCTCGATGATCGTGGTTCTGGCCGATGATGCGGTGGATGTGCAAAGCTGGTTCGAGCAAATTCGCCGCAACACAACCCAGTTGCCGATCGCCTTCCTGATGCCCGAGGAGGCTTCGCCGATCGTCCAGCCGTACCTCCAGCAGTCGCGCGATACCGACCAAGCCCCAATTTTGCACTTGGCCGGCAAGCACGGCGCCCTAGCGTATGAGCATTTGCGCGGTGAAAATCATAGCCCTGCAGTCCAAGTCGAGCGTGAGATCGGCCAGGAACGCTTGGGTGTGTTGGTGTTCGTGTTGCTTCTGCTGATCGGCGGCATCGCGACAGGTGTGAGTGAAATGGTGCGGCGGAGGGCTGAAGCATGACCAGGGAGATCATTGATGTCTTTGCGGTGATCCTGACCTTGATGGTCTTGAGCCGTATCATCGGCGATAATCCGCTTTTCCGCATCGCCCAATACCTGTTTGTGGGCATTTCGCTAGGGTTGGCCTTTGTGATCTCCTATCATCAGGTGTTGCGCCCAGCCGTCGTATCGCTCATTTCTGGCGGCTCCAATGCGTGGCTGCTGTATGGGGTGCCGATGCTACTGGGGGTGCTGCTGTTGACGCGCATCACCCGACGCCAAGAGCTTTCGTGGTTGGCGAATATCCCGTTGGCGCTCGTGTTCGGCGTTGGCTCGGCGCTCGCGGTTGGCGGCGCGGTGGCAGGCACGCTCGCACCACAGATCCTCGATACCGCCCGCCCGCTGGAGGGTTCGCCAGCGCAGATGGCAGGTGTCGTAGTGTTGGGCCTCGGCACGATCGTGACATTGGCCTCGTTCTACTACACGGCTCCCCGCGAAGGTACGAGTGGGCGGTTGGTTGCCCTTGCATCGATGGTCGGTCACTGGTTGTTGATGATTGCGTTCGGTTTCTTCTTTGCAAGCGCGATGCAGACGTATCTGAGCGCACTAACCGAGCGCCTAAGCTTCCTGCTCGATTGGTTCCGCGCATTGTTCGGTTGAGCCTGCCGCAGGTGCTGCTGTGCATCCGACAAAACGTATCCTGAAGCTCTACGAAACGGTAGCATATGCCAGATAAGCCTAAGGCAACCCTGATCGCCGAGATCGGCAACGCTGTCACCCGTGTAACGCTTGTCGATACGGTTGCGGGTGAGACACGCCTGATCAGTCAGGCTGAAGTTGCAAGCACCACCGAGCCGCCTTTCGAGAACGCGGTGATCGGTATTCTTGAAGCTGCGGCCCGCATTAGCGAGCTTACAGAGCGTAAATTGCTGCAGGATGACGGCACGCTGCTGATTCCCCAAAATAGCGAGAATGATGGGGTTTCGCGCGTGATCGCCCTGACCAGCGCCGCCGGGATGATGGGCTTGGTGATCACGGCGGTGGCAAGCGAGGTTTCGGCGCGCAGTGCGCTCCACGCGAGCCGAGCGACGTACACGAGCGTGCTGCAGGTCGTCACGCTCGATGATTCCGCCAAGAGCGCCGATTCCAACGATTCGACGTGGATCGAACGACAGGTGCAGGCGCTGGTGGGGCTGAATCCCGATGTGGTGCTGATGACCGGCGGCTTGGATGGCGGCGCGGTGGAGGCGCTGGTGCGTTTGGCGCATATCGTAGGTATCACGGCGCTGAATGTGCGTGTTGATAGGGATGGCCAACAGCGTCACGATGTTGCGGCTCGTCCGGTCATCTTCGCTGGCAACAGCGCCGCCCGCGAGCAGGTGATCGAATCGCTCTCGGGACGCGCCGAGTTAACGGTGGTCGATAATGTTCGCCCTACGTTGGAGGTCGAACAACTCAACCCAACGCGGCAAGCGCTCACAAAACGCTACAACGAGCAGGTGCTCCCGCGCTTGCCGGGCATCGGGGTGCTGCGGCGCCTGACGAACCGACCGCTCTGCACGGTCGCTGAGGCTTCGGGCCTGATCGCCCGCTTCATCGCCAAGCAGTACCAACGGTCCACGCTGATGCTTGATGCTGGCTCGGCGCACACAACCGCGTTCCTCGCCAATGGCGATCTCTACAGCCCGGTGGTAATGGCGGGGATCGGCACGGGCTACGGAGCCAGCGCGGTGCTCGCCGAGCGCGGCCTGGCCTCGATCATGCGCTGGTTGCCCTTCCCGATCAGCGAGCGCGATCTCACCCATTGGATATTGAACAAGATGCTGCGACCCCACGTGCTGCCCACACTGCGCGAGGACGTGCTGATCGAGCACGCGATCACACGTGAGGCGCTGAGCCT
The DNA here is from genome assembly GCA_937988885.1 of uncultured Roseiflexaceae bacterium. Lineage (GTDB taxonomy): Bacteria > Chloroflexota > Chloroflexia > Chloroflexales > Roseiflexaceae > CALKHR01. Next base: position 76,787 of record CALKHR010000029.1, read on the forward strand.
TGCGCTCGAAGCGCTGTGGGACGAGCAGCCGAATGCGCAGTACGATTTTGTCATGGCCGGTGGTGGCGTGCTTTCTCACTCGCCGCACCCCGGCTTGGCCGCCTTGACGATTCTCGATGCGCTTCAACCAACCCTCGATCAAACTGAGCTAGCGGTTGAATTGCACCTCGATATGCTTAGCCTCGCCCCTGCCGCGGGTGCGCTCGCCTTCGCCGATTCCGATGGGGCGCTTTCGATGATCGAGCGCGACCTGCTGAACAATACGCCACTCGCGACCTGCATTGTGGCGCTCGGCGATGGTCGGCGCGACGAAGTTGCGGTGGAGGCCGAACTGACGCCGGTTGGCGAGGCTCCGCGCCGCGTTACGGTGAAACACGGTCAGATCGCTTGCCTGCCGTTGTCTCCTGGCGAGAAAGGCACTCTCACGCTGCGCCCCGCCAGTGGTGTGCGGATCGGTCTAAACGCACCTGGGAAAGAGGTCGCCTCGCAGCTCGCCGCGATCAGCGGCAGCGCGCTCGGTGTGATCATCGATGCCCGTGGCCGCCCGCTGCGCCTGCCCGATGAGCCGTTGGAGCGTCAGCAGTTGCTGTGGGATTGGTTGGTGGCGATGGGGGTTGAGAGTGGCAGTTTGCCATACGCCGCTGCCGAGCTGCTCTCCGACGCAGCACCGTCTATTCCCATTCCGCCGCTCGATACGAGCGATGCGGCGATCCCTGCGGCTGCGCCGCAACCAACCGCGAGTTCGCTGCCTCAAGAGGCGAGCAATGAGCTCGATAGTTTGGCAAAGCTTCGCCAAACGGTCGAAACGCCGAAGAAACGCGGGCTGTTTGGTCGCTCGAAGAAATAGAAAACGAGGCTCGGTGGTTCGCCCACCGAGCCTCGTTCGTTGCGTGCCTTATTCTTCGATAATGGTGACGGAGAGCATCTGCTCGCCAGGCGTAGTCGGGTTCAGATCGGGATCACGCAGCGGGATGCCATTGACGATATCTTGCCCCTCGATCACTTCCCCAAAGATCGTGTACTGACCATCAAGGAACTGAGCGGGCGCAGTGGTGATAAAGAACTGCGAGCCGTTGCCGTTGATATCGTTGCCGGGGCGGGCCATCGCCACGATACCGGGCCGATCGAACGACACGAGGTCGGTGAACTCAGCTGGGATGGTGTAACCCGGACCACCCATACCAGTGCCTTCGGGGTCGCCACCCTGTGCCATGAAGTCCTCCAACACGCGATGCCATGTCAGGCCGTTGTAGAAGCCATCGCGAGCCAGGAACACGAAGCTGTTCACCGTTTGCGGGGCGAGATCAGGCCGAAGCTGGATCACAATATCACCACGCGGCGTGGTAATGACCGCTTTGTAGTTTTTGCTCGTGTCGATCAGCATTGGCGGTGCAGACGCGTACTGCTTGATCTCCGCCGGTGTGGGCACTCCTTGAGGCACTTCGGGGGTTGGCTCAAGCGCAGTCTCAGGCTCGGATTGCCTGTTATTGGCTAACATAAACCCGAGCGCAACAAAAATCGCCACAACAATCAGTGCCGAAATCAAGGCACCAAGGGGATTTGATTTGGGCTGTGGGCGCCCTTTTTTCGGGGTTTTTGCTTGGCTCACAAGCTTACTCCTCAATCGTAGAATCGCTTCACTACGCCGTATTATACCCGATAGCTCCCCTTTCATAAATAGGCATCGGCCAATCGCTACCGCTGCCCAACAGCGACATCGTGGTTCATCTCCTATTTGACATATGCCTAGCGGGTAAGTATTATCCTTTCTGGATGCTGTACCAGCCCGCATCACAGAGAGGATGGCGTCATGAGCGAAAACGAGCAGACTGTCAGCCGGAAAAGCGAGCATGTGCGAATTGTGCTCGATGAAGATGTTGCGGCGAAAGGTGTGTACACGGGATTTGCGGCGTATCGTCTGCCCCACGAGGCTCTCCCCGAACTCGATTTAGACGCGATTGACACTACAACCACATTTCTCGGCAAACCGATGCAAGCACCGCTATTGGTCAGTTCGATGACGGGCGGTGCGCACGATGTTGCGCGGATCAACATGGCGCTGGCCGAGGCCGCCGAGGCGTTGGGCTTGGCGATGGGGGTTGGCTCGCAACGCTCGGCCATTCGCGATGCGTCGTTGGCCTACACCTACCAAGTGCGGCGGGTCGCGCCAAGCATTCCGCTGCTGGCGAACTTGGGCGCAGTGCAATTGAACAACGGATTCGGTGTGGATGAATGCCGCCGTGCGGTCGATATGATCGAGGCTGATGCGCTGATTCTGCACCTGAATGCGCTGCAGGAGGCCGTGCAACCCGAGGGCAACACCAACTTCGCTGGGCTGCTGCGCCGCATCGAGGAGGTGTGCTCGAAGCTGGAGGTGCCTGTGATCGCCAAGGAGGTTGGTAACGGCATCGGGGCGCGCTCGGCGCGGCGCTTGGTGGAGGCCGGCGTCTGGGGAATCGATGTGGCGGGGGCTGGCGGCACCAGTTGGAGTGAGGTGGAGCGGTACCGCCATCGCGACGGAATTGGCGCACAGGTGGCCGGAGCCTTCGCGGGTTGGGGCATCCCCACCACCGAGGCGATCCGGCAGGTGCGAGCAGCGCTGCCCGATATCCCGTTGATCGGCAGCGGCGGCGTGCGCAGCGGCGTGGATATCGCCAAGGCGATCGCGCTGGGTGCCGATTTGGCGGGCACTGCCAAGCCCGCGCTGAAGCCAGCTGTGGACGAACGCGGCGCTGCGGCGGTGTACGAGGGCTTGCAGGGCTACGTGAAGGAGTTGCGGATCGCTATGTTCTGCAGCGGCTGCGGGAACCTTCAAGCATTACGTCAAGTCGAATTGATGCGCGCCTTCTAGCACGCGATTTTCTGATTGGTGAGCATTGGTGCAGCGGCACGGCGTTGTGCGAGCCGCTGAGCTTTTTTCGAACCACAAGCGCCGAGGGTTTGCCCGACGGCGGGATGGGCTGCATGCACGTTACGCACCTGAGTTTGCGCGACTTCCGCAATTACGATCGGCTTGAGTTACAGTTGGAGCCGGGCACGACGTTATTCTACGGACCGAATGCGGCAGGCAAAACTACGATCCTGGAGGCGCTGTTCTATCTGGCCACGACGCGCTCGCCCCGTGCTGGAGCCGACCGCGAGTTGGTGCGCTGGGACGCCGAGGGCGATATCGGTGTGCCGCCGTTCGCCCGTTTGCTGTGCGAGGTGCGCCGCAGCGATGGACGCGTGCGCCTTGAGGTGGTGGTGCAGCGCCGCGCTGAGGAGGGTGGTCGGCTGGCAAGCACGTCGGTCAAGACGGTTCGTATCGATCGCAAGGCGGTGCGGGCGCTCGATTTGGTGGGCAACCTGCGCGTGGTACTGTTCACGCCCGCCGATCTCTCGCTGGTGACGGGCGCGCCCTCGGAGCGCCGCCGCTACCTCGATGTGACGCTCTCGCAGCTCGATGGGCGGTATGTGCGCACCCTGTCGCACTACCAGAAGATCGTGCAGCAGCGCAATAGTCTGCTGCGCTCGTGGCGCGAGGGTCGCCGCCCCAGCCGCACGGCCCGCGATGAGTTGGCGTTCTGGGACCGCGAGTTGACGATCTCGGGGGCGTATGTGCTGCGGGAACGCCTAAAGGCGGTGGGAGAACTGAACGCTCTGGCTGGCAATATCTTCTGCCAAGTGACGGCGGGCACCGATCCGCTGGTGGTGACGTATCAGAGCAGCGTGGCGGGCATCACGGGTGAGCTCGATGAGCGCGGGATCGAGCAGGCGTTTCTCGCGCATCTAGAGCGCATCCGCGACGACGAGATCGGGCGGGGACAGACGCTGCTCGGCCCGCACCGCGATGATTTGGATCTTGCGATGAAGGGCGTGCCGATCGGCGTGTACGGCTCGCGCGGGCAGCAACGCAGCGCCACACTCGCCCTCAAGCTCGGCGAGGCCGAGTTGATGCGGCAGCGCACTGGCGAAGCACCAGTGCTGCTGCTCGACGATCTGCTCTCGGAATTGGATGCTGAGCGGCGCGCGCATCTGCTCACGGTGATCGCCCGCGAGGATCAGCAAACGCTGCTGACGGCGACGGGTTTAGAGGATTTCGATACGACGTTTTTGGCGCGCGCCAAGAAGTTCCGCGTGGAAAGCGCCCGCCTGTACCCCTCGTGATGCGCCGCGACGCACGAGGCCCGACTAGTGGTAGGCCTTCTCCCCCGCACGAATCGGCACGTTGATGCGGTTCTCGGCTGGTGGGATCGGGCAACTGTAGTTCTCGGAGTAGGCGCAGTAGGGGTTGTAGGCGAGGTTGAAATCGACGATGAAGGTGTTCTCGTCGAGCGGGCGCAGTTCGAGGTAGCGCCCAGCCCCGTATGTTTCGCTGCCACTGGTCGCATCCACAAACGGCACAAAGTAGCCGCCCCACGAGGCATAGTAAACGGTCAATGAGACTGGCTGATCATCGACGGTGAAGTGAATTTTACCCCACCGCAAATATTCCTGCTCATCGCCGGTGTTGGTCGTCATGATGATCGGTTCTTTGTCGATAAACTCATCGAGCGTCAGAACCATCCGCAGTTCTTCGTTCTCGGGGTAGTAGTTGAGGCCAGTAAAGCCGGCCCGCTCCTCATATGGCAAAGGCGATTCGTTGCTGTTCTTGAACCAATCGTCCTTCTGCTGGCGATATGTGGCTAGAGTAGCCATGCTAGTGCTCCTTCTTTCAGCAATCCGCTGTTCTCTGGTAATACGCAAACATGGTTTGTGATGGATGTGGTGCCATACCGAATCCGGCTGGACAGTCTCAGTAACAAACCCGTTTTAGCCTGCGGCAGCAAGGTATATGACGTTTTTTATGATGTCGAGGCGCTGCTACGCGTAGCGCCTCGACATCACCTTTTTCGGGAGATATGGGTATCGGTTGAACACTAGCATCACGCCATAACATTCACATGTCGTTTGCCTAGTCATAATTCAGATTTGGTATGATGTGCGAGCGAATAGGTCATGGCCTTTTCATGGCTTGACAATGCCAAAGTCGCTATGCTATCCTATTCTGGTAGTCACCGCATACGTGGAATAACCACACAACCACCTGTTGTATGCACTACAATCATCGCCTGCTACTATTCTTACTTGCCCACCGAAGCACTGCCGCAGATATCAATGCGGTCGTTCATGGCCGCAGTGTGCCCAAAATCTGGCGTATGTAACTGATACGTGCGTCATAGGGCCTCGGCTGTGAGCGATCGCTTTTGCTCGCGGCCTTTTTGTTGTGCCGCAACCCACACCCATTGCATCGTGTAGGTGAAAACCTGCCGCTGCTGCCCGCCATCGTTTTTTTCGATGCACATCTCAAGGAGCACATTCATGGCAGCAATTACGGTTGCCGATTTGGCAAAAACCTATCGCTTCCATCGCAAAGAAGAGGGTCTGCTCGGCTCATTGAAAAGTTTATTTTGGCGAGAATACCTCGAAACGCATGCCGTTGACCGCATCTCCTTCCAGATCGAGCCTGGCGAGATCGTGGGCTTCCTCGGGCCGAACGGTGCAGGGAAAACCACCACGCTCAAGATGCTGTGCGGCTTGCTCTACCCCAGCAGTGGCACGGTGAATGTGCTGGGCCATCAACCCGCCCGTCGCGAGGCGGCCTTCCTGCGTAAAATCGCCCTCGTCATGGGCCAGAAAAATATGCTCTGGTGGGATCTGCCGACTATGGACACGCTGCTGCTGCACAAGGAGATCTATCGGCTGAACGAGACGGAGTTTCGGCGCAACCTGACGCGCCTGGCCGAACTGCTCGAAGTTGAGGATCTGCTGCACGTTCAGGTGCGCAAACTCTCGCTGGGCGAACGTATGAAGATGGAGTTGCTGGCCGCGCTGATCCACCAACCCGCCATCTTGTTCCTCGACGAGCCGACCATCGGCTTGGATGTCGTGTCGCAGCAGCGGGTGCGCGACTTCCTGCGCCAACTCAACCGCGAGCAGGGCACTACTATTCTGCTCACCAGCCACTACATGGCCGATATCGAGCAGCTCTGCCCCCGCGTGCTGCTGATCGACCATGGTCACCTGCACTTCGACGGCGCGCTCACCGAATTGCTCACCAAGACCGCGCCGATCAAGTTGCTCAGCGCCGTGTTCGCCGCGCCGCCGCCGCCCACGCAGATCGCCGCGCTGTTCGGGGCCTGGGTACAGCCTAGCGACGACCCGCTGCACGTGCGGCTATCGGTACCTCGCGAACAAGTGGCGGAGATCGCCGGGCAATTGCTGCACCTGGGCAACCTGGCCGATCTCAGCATCGAGGATGTGCCGCTTGAGCAGATCTTCGGCTCGATCTTCCGGGGTCAAGTGAATGCGGGAGGCGTCGCATGAACCTTCGTGTCTTTTGGCGCCTGCTGCTGTACGACCTCCAAGTGACGCTCGAATACCGCGGCGAAGTATTGGTCTGGATGTTCAACCTGGTGGTCGGTCCGGTGATTGCATTGCTGGTATGGCTCACTGCCAACCAACAGGGCATCGAACTGCCCTACAATCGCCAACAATTCGTGACCTACTACGTGCTGCTCGCGATCATCACGATGCTCACTTCCACGTGGCTCGGCGAGTTTTTGGCGGAGGAGATCCGCCTAGGCGGCCTATCGCACCGCCTCATCCGCCCCGTGCCGATGATCGCCTACTTGCTCGCCAACAACCTCGGCGAGAAGCTGATCAAACTGCCCTACTTGCTGCCGATGGTGGGAGTGATCGCGCTGTTCTTCCGCGACGACCTGCGCATGCCCGAAGATTGGCAGGATTGGCTGCTGTTCGCGATCTGTTTGCCCATGGCGGCGGGTGTCGCCTTCCTGCTCGACATGGTGCTCGGATCGCTGGCCTTCTGGATCGACGATGTGCGCGCCCTGGTGCGGATGAAAGATTTGGCGGGCGCGTTTCTGGCGGGCCAATTCGTGCCGCTCGCTCTGTTCCCGCCCAACCTGTCCGGCTTCCTCGAAGTGCAACCTTTCCGCTACACGCTCTCGTTCCCGCTAGAGGTGCTCACGGGCGCGCTCTCGCCCGAGCAACTGCAACGCGGCTTCCTCTTGCAGATCAGCTATTTGCTGCTGTTGTGGCTGCTGTACAGCGTGGTGTGGCGCGTTGGGTTGCGCAAATTCTCGGCGGTTGGCGCCTAAGGAGACGCTATGCTCTACTACTTACGCGTTTGGTGGCGGCTCGTGCTGATGTCGCTCATCCGCGAGGCAGAATACCGCCTCAACTTCCTGCTCAGCCTGGGTGAGGGCATGCTGCAACTCATCATCGCCGTGCTCACCTTCGAGATCCTCTACCGCTTCACCGACGAAGTGGCGGGCTGGACACAGGGCCAAATGCTCGTGCTGCTGGGCATCTACCGCCTCGTCGAAGGTCTGGTCAACATGCTGATCGCGCCAAACCAACTGACGGTCTCGCAACTCATTCGTCGGGGCGACCTCGACTTCCTGCTGCTGCGCCCGATCGCCAGCCAATTCCTGGTCAGCACGCGCATCATCCGCCCACACGAGGGCGTCAACGCCCTGATCGGCCTCGGCCTGGTGCTCTACGCGAGTCCGCTGGCAGGCGTGCAGTGGCAGTTCGGCAACCTGGTGGCGGCCATCATCTTTATGATCAGCGGCATCCTGCTGCTGTACGCGATCTGGTTCCTCTCCAACACCGCGCTCTTCTGGACGCAGGCCCGCAACCAAGACCAGATCATCCCGACGCTCTTTCAGGCGGCTCGTTACCCTGTGTCGTTTTTCCCACGGATGCTGCGCATCGGTCTCACGTTCGTCATCCCAGCCGCCTTCGCCACCACCTTCCCGAGCCAAGCGCTGTTCGGCCAGATCACCTGGCCCATGCTGTTTATCGGCATCGCGCTGGCGCTCGGTATGTTGCTGCTTAGTGCTGGATGCTGGGTGTTTGCGTTACGCCACTACACAAGCGCAAGTAGCTAGGCTGTAACAACAGTGGCGAAATGGATACCAATGCGAAAACAGGTAATAAATGGTGATAGCGAGCGTATCGAGCACACAACGACTTGTAGATGTTGAGAATACGTAGCAATATCATACAAAGTACCGATGCAGAATCGCGCAGGAGGGTTTTGAAACATAATACTATTACAAACTATTTGACAACTCCTACCCCCCCTGATATACTTTTGCCGCCGTTGATATATCTAATGGGCATGGAGTTTGATTTTTGCTGCGGTGTGCTCCATCGACGACGAGGGCATCCGCGTGTTGGTGATGCCTTTCAGGAGGAAGCGTTTGGACATCCTCAACTCATTACGAGCCAGGATGGCGTTTGTCTTCCCTGGTCAGGGTTCACAGTACGTGGGGATGGGCAAGCAGCTCTACGATACGTCACCTGCAGCCCGTCGCATCTTCGAGCAAGCCGACCAAGTCCTTGGGTTCCCACTCTCCAAGCTCTGCTTCGAAGGCCCACAGGAAGAACTCGACGATACCTTCAATGCGCAGCCCGCAATCCTCACCGTTAGTATCGCCTGTCTGGAAGCACTCAAAGAGCGGCTTGGCCCGCTCGGCTATCTTGGCACGCCGTCGCTTGTAGCGGGGCACAGCATGGGCGAGTTCACCGCCCTCGTCGCCGCTGGCGTCCTCGATTTCGAGGATGCGCTGAAACTTGTGCGCGAACGCGGTCGGCTGATGAAAGAGACCGGCGAGCGGAATCCCGGTGGCATGGCCGCCGTGATCGGCCTCGACGAAGCCACGCTCGAACAGGTAGTGCAAGAGGCACAATCCGAGGGCGTCGTCGCTATGGCCAACGCCAATTCACCGGGTCAAACGGTGCTCTCCGGCGAGATCGCCGCGCTGCAACGCGCTATGGAGCTCGCCAAAGAACGCGGAGCACGCCTCGTGCAGCGCCTCGCGATCAGCATTGCCTCGCACTCGCCGCTTATGCAGCAGGCGTCGCAACACTTCAGCGAACTGATCAACCGCATCAACCTGCGCCCTCCGCAAGTACCGTTGATCGCCAATATCAGCGCCCGCGCGCTCACCACCGTCGAAGATCTACGCGCCGAACTCACCCAACAACTCACTGGTCCCGTTCAATGGACCCGCACCGTCCAAGAAATGGTCGCCCATGGAGTTGATACCATCGTTGAGATCGGCCCAAAACAGGTGCTCACCGGGCTCATTAAACGCATTACCACCGATGCCCGTCCGATCAACATGACCGACAGCGAAGTGGTAAAGTTGCTCTCCAGCGTAGAATCTACCGAAGCAGTTTAGCACAACCAGCCATTCGTCCTTCCTTGTTGCTAATGGACAAATTGTATGCGTCGAGTTGTTATCACTGGAATGGGCACTGTTAGCCCTGTCGGCAACGATCTTCCTACCACTTGGCACGGGTTGCTCGAAGGCCGCAGCGGCATCGGGCCGATCACTCGCTTCGACACGAGCACATTCCCCATCCGAATCGCTGGCGAAGTCAAGGACTTCGAACTCGATCCGGAAGTCAATGCTCGCGAAGCACGCCGAATGCCGCTCTACGTGCGCTACGCCCTCAACGCAGTGCTCGAAGCGGTGCGCGCCGCCAAACTCGATATGAGCCAAGAGGACCCCGAGCAAGTCGGCGTCATCTTCGGCACAGGCGCAGGCGGCCTCGATCTGATCTTCGATAACTACGATACCTACCTCGAACGGGGCTACCGACGCGTGGCCCCCACCTTGATCGCCAACATGATCCCCGACTCGGCCAGCGGGCACATCGCCATCCAACTCGGCGCCAAAGGCCCGAACATGGCCGTGACCGCCGCCTGCTCGACGGGCGGTCACAACGTCGGCGAAGCGTTCGAGACGGTGCGCCGCGGCGACGCCGAGGTGATCATCGCTGGTAGCAGCGAGGCGCCGATCGTGCCTCTGATGGTTGCATCGTTCACCACGATGCGTGGCCTCTCCAGCGCCACAGGCGACCCGCAGAAGGCCAGCAAACCGTTCGACGCCCGACGCGACGGCTTCATCCTCTCGGAAGGCGCAGCGGCCCTCGTAGTCGAAAGCCTCGACCACGCCGTGGCCCGTGGCGCGCCGATCATCGCCGAGATCATCGGCTACGGCAACAGCGCCGACGCCATCGATATGGTCGCCGCCGACGAGACCGGCGCCGGAGCCGCCCGCGCAATGCGTATGGCTCTGCGCAAGGCTGGTATCGCGCCCGAAGCCGTGCAGTACATTAACGCCCACGGCACCAGCACGCCGCTGAACGACTCCGCCGAGACGCAGGCCATCAAATCGGTGTTTGGGCAGCACGCCTACAACCTGGCGATTAGCTCCACCAAATCGATGTTGGGGCATATGATGGGCGCGGCAGGCTCACTGGAGGCCGCGATCTGCGCGCTGGTCGTGCACGACCGCCGCATTCCGCCCACTATCAACTACGAGCAGCCCGATCCCGCCTGCGACCTCGACTATGTGCCCAACGTGGCCCGCGAGGCCGATGTCAAGATCGCGCTCTCCAACTCGATCGGCTTGGGTGGCCACAACTCGGCCCTGATCGTGCAGCGCTACGAACCGTAGCGTCGCCACAACCCACGAACATCCACGGTCAGCAACGATGCTGGCCGTTTTTTGTTGCCGCTCCTTCCCCCAACACAACGACTATCTACAGCCGCAGACATAACAAAACTCGCCGATGGCGGCGATGCCGCTCATGGCGAGTTCAGTGAAGGCACAATGGACGCTTGCGAGGACAGGCATCAGCGGATAATCGCTGAGGCGCTGAACTGTTGGCATATCTACCTCCTACGCCAAGATTGGAGCATTGGCAGATGCGACAACTGTGCGGAAGATGAGAAGTGCTCATCTTCCGCAAGCAATTTAGCGTTTGCGTGCGTCGTTGGCGCTACCAGATCGGTTGGGTTGCGGGCGACGGTGCCCACGCGGCGATTGGCCGCTCCGTGGTGATTGGGTGCTCGGCTGCGCTGCTACTGAGGCTCGCGCCTGCTTGGTCTGAGGGCCTTGCGGCAGCTGCATGGGCGGCGGCGAGTTGTAATCGAAGCCCTCCAGCGTGCGCCGAGCGATCGGCTTGCCCAGGGCGCGTTCGAGCGCGCGCACCGTGGCGGCGTCCTCGGGCGTGATCAGCGTGATCGCATCGCCACTGCGCGTGGCACGGCCAGTTCGCCCGATGCGGTGGATGTAGGCATCGGTCGTGTCGGGGATGTCGTAGTTGATGACGTGCGAGATCGTGTCGATGTCGAGGCCACGCGCAGCGATATCGGTGGCGACCATAATTTGGTACTGGCCGCTCCGGAAGCCATCGAGCGCGGCTTGGCGCTGATTCTGGGTGCGATCGCTGTGCAGACTGGCGGTCTTGTAGCCAGCTCGGCCAAGCTGCGTGGCGAGTCGCGAGGCGCGGTGGCGCGTGCGGGTGAAGATCAGCACCGAGCGCGTGTCGGTCTCTTTCAGCAGCGCGAGCGTCAGGCTTGTCTTGAGGTGTTGCGGCACAGCGTACAGCACGTGGCTGATCTGGTCGGCGGGGCGCGTCAGACCGATCGCGACACGTTGCGGGTTCTTCAGCGCTTGCGAGGCCAACTGCTCGATCTCGGGCATAAAGGTGGCCGAGAACAGCAACGTCTGGCGCTGCGTGGGCAAGTGGCTCAAGATGCGGCGCACATCGGGCAAGAAGCCCATATCAAACATGCGGTCGGCCTCATCGAGTACCAACATCTCGACATTGTCGAGTCGGGCGGTGCCACGGTTGATATGGTCGAGCAGGCGGCCAGGACACGCGACGATGATATCGACGCCGTTGCGCAGCGCGTTCTCTTGCGGCTGCATCGCAACGCCGCCGTAGACCGTTGCTGAACGTAACCCGGTAAATTTCCCAAGCGTCCGAATAGTATCGTTGATCTGTTCGGCGAGTTCGCGGGTAGGAGTGATGATCAGAGCGCGGGTGCGGCCACGTTGGCCCTTGATCAGACGCTGAAGCATGGGGAGCGCGAAAGCTGCTGTCTTTCCGGTGCCAGTTTGGGCCGTCCCAATCAGGTCTTGGCCAGTGATCGCCACAGGGATAGCGGCAGCTTGGATCGGCGTAGGGGCGGTGTAACCCGCACCACGAATCCCACGCACAATGCGTGGGTCGAACTGAAATTGATCGAAATTCAAAAAGGGTCCTTGGTTGAAAAATCAGAGCTCTCGGGGTGTTGGGAGGCACAAGGCTTCATCAAACCTTGTGGTTGCTAACCACACGTCAAGTAACTCCGTGCGCATGCGGTTCCCTCTGGGAAGAAGCGCGGTGTGCATATAATAGCAATTGCCAGTGATCAGAAGCCCCAGAGTCGATCGTGGCAGACATCATGATAACATATTTTTGAAAAAAAGCTACGAGGAGGCAAAACATGCGTGGAATCCAGCAAACGTATACGCTTCCCGCAGTATTGCAACTAGTGATTGTTGTGGTATGGTTAGCACCGATCTTGGCTACAAGCGTGTTTGCTGCAATATTTCATCCCAACGATGCAGTTGCAACGATTTGGATGCTCTGTCTGTTCGCGATCAGCGGCACACTCACCTGGCTGATCGTCCGTTATGGCAAGCGCCCAAGCTGGCAGATCGTCAGTCCCGAGGGATTGCGCGGCTCATTCCGGCACTTCCCGCTGATGTGGTGGATACTGCTCGGCGTCGCGATCACGTTCAGTTGCGTGCATCTGCTGTTGGTGTTGGAGACGCCACAGTTGGGCAATTCGCTACGCGGATGGGCACAGATCGCACTGCTCACGCTTGCACTGGTGGCGTTGCCGATCTATAAGCTGTGGAGCACCACACAGCGCTTCACGATCGATGAGCAAGGGGTGTTGTGGATACACCGCTTCGGCAAAACGCTGCCCGCACCAGTCGAACAATTCGAGCGAGTGCGCGTCTCGGTCGTGCAGAGTCGCCGTGGCATCGCCTTCACACGGGCGGTGCTCACGGATGGGCCGCTGCGCCGCGTGGTGCTGCCGTTCGACATGATCCGCTCGGAACGCTACGGCACACAAGTCTACGGCACCGTCATCAACGCCTACCTGTACGAGCAGGTGCAGCAGGCGGGCTTCCGCATCGATGGCTCTCGCGAGACGGGTTGGCAGGCGACCCGCAACGGCGTCTAGCGTTGCCTGTGCTATAATGGCTGCACCGATGCTCCTTTGTTCGGTGCCTCCTTTGGCACCCTCCTTTCGTTTTGCCGCCTTCCAGGCCAATGAAGCGAGGGCTGATGCAGCGCCAAACCATTCGAATAGTTGCCCTGCTCGGCGGTGCAGCCGTTGCGCTGATGCTCCTGGCATCGAGCATCGCCGATCTGCAGTTTCGACCAGGTCGCTTCTACTCGTTTATGATGGAGCCGCTGACGTATAGCGGCGGCATCAGTTCCGCGCCCGCCGCTGGCTCAGTCCTGCAACGCCTCATCGCCATCATCATCCTCGGCTTGCTGATCTACTTGGTGGTGGCCCTCATCATCTCCCGTCAGATCCGCCGCGAGATGCTGATGCGTCTCCTCACCGCCTTCGGCATCGTCATTCTGCTAAACTTATTCTTCAACGCCCTGCGCAATGTCGAACCGCCCGTGCAAGAGGCCAGCGGCTCGTTGCCCAACAACGACGCACCCGCCGAAGCCGTGGCCGAGCCGTTCCCGACCTTCGACGCACAACCGCCGCTCTGGCTTGTGCTGTTGATGAGCGTGATCGTGGCCGTGGTGCTGATTGGACTGGTCTGGTTCTTCTGGTATCATCGGCGCAAGCCCGCAGCCGTCTCGACCAGCCAGCAGATCGCCGAGGAGGCCGGGGCCGCGCTGCGCGACCTGGAGGCGGGCGGCGACTTGAAAAATATCGTGCTGCGCTGCTACCGCGACATGAGCCGCGTGCTGAGCGAACAGCGTGGCATCGAGCGGGAGCTGAGTATGACGCCGCGCGAGTTCGAGCGCCAACTGCAAGCCGCCGGGCTGCGCGATGAGCACATCCAACGCCTCACTCGCCTGTTTGAGCAGGTGCGCTACGGCCCACAACAGGCCGATCCGCAGCAGGAACGCGAAGCCGCCGCCTGTCTGCAAGCGATTGTACGCACGTACGGAGCACCAGCATCATGATCAAACGGATCGCCATCGTCGCAGGTTTGGTTGTGTTGGTGGCGCTGTTGGCGCTGCTGTTGCGCGGCGTGGTGCGCGAGATGATCGTCATCCCCATGCTGCAGCTGTTCTGGATGGTGCGCGTCCTGATCGAGAGCATCCCACAGGCGGCGCTCTGGGCGGGATTGCTGATCCTGCTGCTGATCCTCGCCTGGACCAGCCTGGTGAAGCCCACGCCACCTCCACGATTGATGAGGCAGACACAGAAGGGCTCTTCGCGCACACCCGTGGCGAGTTGGGCGGCGCTGTTCGAGCGGGCCGCGATCGACGAGTACGGTCGCCATACGCTGGCGCAACGGCTCGTGCAACTCACCTCCGATGTGCTATCGAGCGAAGAGCAGGGGCCAGAGATGACGCTTTGGGAGCGCCTACGCGACCCCACACTTGATATTCCGCCCGATGTACGGGCTTATCTGAACGCTGGCATTCGTCCAGCGCGCACAGCGCCGACGTTCTGGCAGCAGGTGCGCGCCTTCATCAAGCGCACCCCGCCGGAGCCGAGCGACTTAGACCTTGATCCCGAGTTGACACTTCGCTACCTTGAGCAGCGTCTGCACCGCGAGTGATCGACGGGAAACGCGCCACGTTCGCGTTGGTGTTCATCGTTCCGCAGTGCCACGGCTCCGTGGCGCGCCGTTCTCATTGAGGATACACCTATGACCGAAGCTCTGACCGATGTTGCGCGCATTGGAGCGCGTGTCATCCAAGAGGTCGAGCAGGCAGTGGTCGGCAAATCCGCAGTGCTGCGCCAAATTTTGGCGGCGGTGCTCGCCGACGGGCACGTGCTGCTCGAAGATAACCCCGGCTTGGCCAAGACGCTGATCGCCAAAAGCTTCGCCACCGCACTGGGCCTGGAGTTCCGCCGCATTCAATTCACGCCCGACCTGCTGCCCGGCGACATCACCGGCAGCTACATCTACGACCGCGAATCGGGGCGTTTCGAGCTGCGCAAAGGCCCGATCTTCACCAACATTCTGCTGGCCGACGAGATCAACCGCGCCTCACCCAAAACGCAATCGGCGCTGCTCGAAGCCATGCAGGAGGGCCAAGTCACACTGGAAGGCGAGACGATGGAGTTGCCACGCCCGTTTATCGTGCTGGCGACCCAAAACCCGATCGAGTACGAGGGCACCTTCCCGCTGCCCGAGGCGCAATTAGACCGCTTCCTGATGAAGCTGTCGATCGGCTATCCCACCATCGACGAGGAGCAGGAGATCCTGCGGCGACGGCGCGAGCGACGCAGCGATACCATCAACGTGCGGCCCATCACCGACCAACAGGAACTGCTGAGCATGCGCGAGGCGATTGAGGGCGTGCATATCGATTCCGACCTGGAGCGCTACATCGTGCAACTGGTCGATGCGACCCGCCGAGAACGGCGCGTGGCGGTGGGCGCGAGTCCGCGCGGTTCGCTGGCGCTGCTCAAGTTGGCTCGCGTGCAGGCGGCGCTCGAACGGCGCACCTACGTGCTGCCCGACGACATCAAGGCGTTTGTGAAGCCCGCGCTGGTGCATCGCCTGGTGCTCACGCCCGACTTCTGGATGCAGCGCCGCGCCGCCGAGGATGTGCTGAACGATGTGCTGCGGTCGGTGCCAGTCCCGATGATCGATGGAGGCCGCTGATGCGCCCGCTGGTGCTGCTGGGCGTGCTCACCTACGGGCTGATCCTGGTGGGCTTGGGGACGCTGCACGGCGCGCTGTTGGGCATGGCGCTCGTGCCGATCGCCTATCTGGCGGTCGCCCTGCTCGATCAGCCCGAGAAGCCCAAGCTCCAGATCGAGCGTCGGCTGCACGCCGACCGCGTGGCACCGGACACGCCGATCGAGGTGTCGCTCACGGTCACCAACACGGGCGGCGCCCTGGCCGAGCTCCAGATCGGCGATGTGCTGCCCAAGGGCCTGCGCCTGCTGGATGGCACGCCGAGCCTGCTCACCAGTTTGGACGCGGGAGCCAGCGTAGAGTTGCACTATACCCTTAGTGGGCCGCGCGGCGTCTATCGCTTCCAGGGCGTCAACGCCATCGCTAGTGATCGGTTGGGCTTGCTGAGCCAACACAGCTTCATCGAAGTGACCAGCCAGGTGTTTATCGTGCCCGAAGTAGTACGGTTGCGCCACCTCACGCTGCGGCCCCGACGCACGCAGATCTATTCGGGCACCATCCCAGCGCGTCAGGGTGGCCCCGGCGTGGAATTCTTCGGGCTGCGGGCCTACCAGCCCGGCGACCCCACGCGTTGGCTGAACGGTCGGGCCAGCGCTCGTCACCCTGGATCGCTCTACGTCAACGAATTCGAGCAGGAGCGCGTCACTGAGATCGGCATCATCCTCGATGTGCGGCAGCGCAGCAATATGGTCACCAGCAACGGCTCGCTGTTGGAATACAGCATCCAAGCCGCCGCCGCGCTCGCCACGGGCATGCTCGATCAGGGCAACCGTGTGGGGCTGCTGCTCTACGGCAACGTGCTGGCGTGGACGTTCCCCGGCTACGGCAAGATCCAGCGCGAGCGCATTCTACGGGCGCTGGCCCAAGCCGAGGCTGGCGACCTGCCCGTGTTTGAGGACCTCGACCGCATCCCAACACGCTTGTTCCCCACCCGCTCGCTGCTCATTTTGGTCAGTCCGCTGCTGTCGCGCGATTACGAGATGATCGTTCGGCTGCGAGCGCGTGGCTACCAAGTGCTGGTGGTCAGCCCCGACACCGTCTCCTTCGAGCGCCAACTGTTGGGCGATACGCCAGCAGTGCAGTTGGCGGTGCGCGCCGCTGAGATTCAGCGCCGCGTGCTGCTGAACAAGCTGCGCAAAGCGGGCATCGCCGTGATCGATTGGGATATCGAGCAGCCGTTTCAGCAAGTGGCCGCCGCCGCGTTCGGGCGCGGAGCACTGCATTTTTAGCACAC
Organism: uncultured Roseiflexaceae bacterium; assembly: GCA_937988885.1. GTDB lineage: Bacteria > Chloroflexota > Chloroflexia > Chloroflexales > Roseiflexaceae > CALKHR01. The sequence continues at coordinate 93,776 of CALKHR010000029.1, forward strand.
CCTTGTTGCGAAGGAGCCGATCATGCTCAACATCTACGCTCGAAGCGCGGTCATCATCACAAGCCTGCTATTGGCGCTCGGTTACGGGCTGGGAGGGCAGTGGCTAGGCATCTTGGTGAGCGTGCTGATGGGCGGGCTGTGGGTTGTTGCGCAACACCAGGGCTGGCGCTCGATCGAGGCGCTGGGGCTGCTCGTCACGTTTGGCTTGGCGGCGGTGGGTGTGCTGCTGGAACTGAACAGCTTCACGATGCTGCTCGGCATTGCGGCGGGCATCGCGGCCTGGGACATTGATCGCTTTCGGCAGCGGATGCGCGCCGTCAGCACTGTCGAAGATGAGGACGCGCTGATCCGCCACCACCTGCAGCGCCTCGCGATCGGACTGGGTATCGGCACCGTGCTCAGCCTGATAGCGATGGGCATCCGCATCCCGCTCGGCTTTGGATGGGTCGCGCTCATCGCCTTCTTGGCGATGTTCGGCCTCAGCCAAGCGATCCGCATCCTCAACCGCACCAACGACGAATCTTAACGCACCCAAACAAAAAGCATCGGGGCAGCGCACGCCACCCCGATGCTTGAACGATAGCTGTTTGGCGCTATTCCTCAGAGGTCGACACCATCACTCGCGATCCAGGGCCATCATCTTCCTTCGTGATCGTCACGGAGAGACTGCGGTTGTCCTTGGTGTACTTCAATATCTGCATATCGCCTAGCGCGCTGCTGCTCTCCTCGGTCCAGCCATTGGCGGACAACTCGCTCTTGTAGAACTCGGCGAGCGTCGCCACGTCGTCGGGCGAGGCGAAGGTCAGCAACGAACCGAACGATGCCTTATCGGTAGCGTTGGCCGGCACAGGCACATCCGAACCGAACCCACTGTTCGCGCATGCCTCGGGCACCTCAATCGAGGGGGTGCTGTTCACGTCCACCACGTTGTACTCCCAAGTCGCAGTCACGTCCTTCAATTCAGTGCTCGACAAACCGAGGTCGTGATTGCTGGTGGCCTTACCAATGTACTTCACCACAAATTCGCCATCTTGCGCGATCCACACTTCACCCGAAGCGATAGTCGAGGCACCCAGACCAACACCCTGCTCCTGGAACGTGTAGCGGTCGGCCTTAATGCCGTTCACCGTCTCGCCGCGAGCTTCAAGCTTGGCCTGCTGCAAACCACCGACCAGACTCGACGGTTCGAAGATCGCACCCATGCTAGAAGACGAATCATCGCTGCCGACGCTCATACACTGCAGCCCGTTATCGTCATCATTGGTCACAATGTACGTCATTCCATCGATCTGGTACATATCCGCTAAGCCGCCCATGCCGAGACCCACCTCACCCGACGTCTTGAAGCTCATGTGACTTCGATTATTCTTATGATCGATCGTCTGATCGAAGGTGATCATACCCTCTTGATTCTCACCATTGTTGGCAGTGCCTTTGTAGGAATACGAGAAGATCACGTGATAGCTATCGAGGTTGTTCAATGAGCCGGAAAGATCGTCAATCTTGCGAATCTCTCTACCTGTTGCTTCCTCGTTAGCACCCTCGTTCGAAGCGTCCTCATCGGATTCCTCTGTTGATGATGCAGGGGCGGTTGTCGCAACAGGAGCCGAACTCGATGCGGTTGGCGCGGTAGTCTCCCCAGAAGGTGTTGTTGCGCTTCCCCCACAGGCGGCCAACAGGAATAACGAGACACTCAGCAGTATGATGCTCATCTGGCGTTTCATGCTTGTTCTCCTTCATCGTATTGCGAACCGAGCCTTACAAACACGCTTTGATATACGAGGCAACGATACAAAAGTTACAAGTAAAAAGACAATTTTCCAAAAAATTTGGATATACAACTACAGAGGGATAACAAGAAACCATCAGCACCTGCGACGGCAGGAGACGAGGATATGGCATCAACAAAGGTAAGAACCAAACAGGGGAGGATCAGCACAACGCGGAGCGAGGGGTGAAAGAAAAAAACAACGGGTGGCGCTTAACGAACCGTTAAGGCCACCCTACGTACCGTTGAGACGTTTCGACTAGATTTTGAGTTCTCGCTGCTGCTGAGCACTGCTCGACATCGGCGAGATAGCGTAGCCTTGCTGTGCCAATGCGTAGGCGATACCGGCTTGCAGGTTGGCGAGCGTGGTCATATCGCGCAGCTCGACGCCCAATTGTACGATGGTCTGAGCGATCTCAGCGCCGATACCCACCAACACAACCTTCGAGCCGAGCAGCGTCACGGCGCGGGCCATCTGCAGGATGTAGTTCGCCACACCCGTATCGACCACTGGCACACCGGTGATATCCAAGATAAGCACATCGGCTTGGTAAGCGACGATCTGCTCAAGCGCCGATTCCATAATCTGGGAGGCACGCCGCGAGTCGACAGCACCAACCAGGGGAAGCACCAACACACCTTCGTGGATCGGCACAATTGGCACCGACAGCTCTTGAATGAGGCGGCTTTGAGCTTCGATAGCGCGCTCGCGCTCGGCAAGGCGCTCAGAGGCTTCCTCAAAGTGCTTATTGTAGCCAGAGATGATTGTTCGACGCACTTCGTGCAGCCAGCGTTCGACCAGCTCCACCACGTCCATGTCCCAATCGCCTGCGCTATAGAATTTGCCCATCAGCTGCCAGATGTGCTGGCGGATCACATTGACGATGGTCATCAAGGTGTCGATGCTAATACCCTCGTCAATGTACATGGAGACTTGAGAGAGTGTACCCTGGAACAAAGGCTGCGGGTCGCCTGTCTCAAGCGATGTTATCCAATACTGCACGTTGGCCTGAACGAGACTGACGAGCTGATTCGACTGGATATTGCTAGGAGCCTCCTCAGATATAGACTTAACTAGCTCGTCGACAAACGTATCGTGTTGCTCGCGCAAGAATTGGCTCAGTCGTGTCGTATCCGGCTTCATGCTGTATTCCTGTTGCACTAAATGGCGAACGTCCTTAGTATTGTACGCTATTTTCTCATTCTGTGTGCGGATCAAAACAGTAGCGATCCAGTCACAGATTCGTGATGATTACGCTCACTAGTAGGCGCGAGCAAAAATCGCCTGCTGAGTCGTCTCTTTGCCAGTCAGGATGCACTTCCCTGGCACATCGGGCTGATCGAGCGGGAGACAGCGAATGGTTGCCCGTGTTTCGTCTTGAATACGCTGCTCGTCCTCGCGAGAGCCAGCCCAATAGCAACGCACGAAGCCCTTCTCAATGCCTTGCTTGAGCTCTTCGTAGTTAGTCGCCGTGAAGGTGTGTTCCTCGCGGAAGCGCAGCGCTCGGTCGAACAGCGCCTGCTGGATCTCTTCGAGCAGCGCTTCGAGGCGCTCGGTGAGGCCCTCTTGCGGTACAAACGACTTGCCTGCCTTGCCAGGGATGTCGCGGCGAGCGATCGCAACGCTGCCCTTCTCGACATCTTTGGGGCCGACTTCCACGCGCACCGGGATGCCTTTGATCTCCCATTCGTTGAACTTGAAGCCAGGGGTGAGTTGATCGCGATCATCGACCTTGAAGCGCAGGCGGCCCTTCCAGCTTGCGGTGAGCTTATCGACGGCTTCCATCACGAGGCTGCGCTCGGTGTCGTTCTTGTAGATCGGCACCACAACGACTTGGGTTGGCGCGATGCGCGGCGGCAGCACAAGACCCTCGTCGTCGGAGTGAGCCATAATCAGCGCGCCGATCAGGCGGGTACTGACGCCCCAACTGGTCGTCCAAGCGTACTGGATGGTGTTGTTCTGGTCGGTGAAGGTGATGTCGAAGGCTTTGGCGAAGTTC
>CALKHR010000030.1 GCA_937988885.1 uncultured Roseiflexaceae bacterium
ACTTTCCTCCCAGCACCTGCATATTTGGAGCCACAATTCTTAAACGCCCTCTAAACTCCTGTTCTTCAGGGTGAGTAGCGGTAGTGAAGAGACTCTATGGCGGAGTGATGGCACTGTCAATGGCACATTCCCCATTCCACTTGTACGATCTAGCAAAGTCTATTTGCCGGTCATAGAACGGTAATACTACATTTGTGGACAACCTTACCTTGTTATATTCATGGCCTCGAAACTGTTTCACAACGCTCACTCCCTTTTGTAGATGCGAGCAAAGGAAGTAAAGTCGAGGTGCTACAGCAGTAGCGCCTCGACTGCGCAATCAAGAGGATCTTATCGTCGTAGGCTAAAGCGGTTTTAATTATCCAGTCCAAGGGGATGCCAAGCAACACAGAACGCGCCCCGCCGTAGCGAAGCGCGTTGGCATGCTGCAAGACTGTATTACGCCTCGGCTTGTCGCGGCGTTATGGGCTTCACCGGGTTCACCGCGAACAGAATCCCTCCCAGCAGGCGGATCGAAGCCACCACCAGGATCAGTGCCTGCGCGCCGATCAGCGAGGTGAGCGGTGCCACCAACAGCGGCGCGACAAAGGCCCCGACCTGCATCAACGTCGTGTACCCGCCCATAAACGCCGTGCGTCGCTCCTCTGGAGCCACATCGTAGAGCACATTCACATGGCTCAGATCGACGCCTGGGTTCACAAGGCCAGCCAATAGCCCAAACAGCAGGATAAGCGTCAAATCGGGGAAGAAGCCAATCAGAAAATAGTACACCGAACTGAGGATCGTGGTGCGTACCAACACCCAACGCGCCCCGCGACGATCAATAAAACGGCTCCAGATAATACTTCCCAGAATCGCTCCGCCGCTTACCAATCCCGTCCACAACCCAATCCAACCATCGCTCGCACCCAAAACGCGCACAAAATAAATCGGCTGAAGCGGCGCTGCCATCCACAAAGCAAAATTAAAGATCAGCGTATTTACCGCAATATTCGCAAACGGGCGGTGCTCCACAAACACCTGTTTCAGGCCAGAGAAGCTTAGGCGCGGGCGCTCCACCGTGCGGTTGATTGTTGGTCGCTCCGGCGCCACGATTCGCGAGATGTAGACGGTACTCAAACAACTCGCCACCACCGCGAAGGCATACATCAACTGGTAATTAAACGGTCGCGCGGCCTGATCCAGCCAGTACCCCATCAAAAAGGTTGTGGCCGTTACTGTGATACCCAACGTGATTGTGCGGGCAAAAAACACTCTCGCTCGCCGCGCAGGAGGAATCACCTCGCCCAGCAACGGCAACCAGATCGTGTTAAACAGCGCCACAGGGATATTCAGCAACAGCAACAGCACCAACATGCTCTCGGCCCGCCAACTAGAGAACCAGGGGATCACCAGCAACCCCAAATGCCCCAGTCGCATCACGTTGATGCTGCCGATCATCAGTTTGCGCCGATTCTTGCTGCGCTCGACCATCGCCGAAAAGGGCATGGTTGCGATCGCGTTGACCAACGCTCCGCCCGAGGTGAGCAGGCTCACCAACAGGTTCGAGCCACCCAAAGAGATCATATAGGCGGCGTTAAAGCTGACACACGCATTGAAGAAGGCGGACCAGAAGATCTCCACCACAAGATAGCGCATGTTGCGCTCAGTAATCTGGCGGTCCACGCCACACCACGGCCTTACCGACAGCGCCCTAGTGCCTGTTAAACGATTGCCTAGAGCGGCGTATCAAGAACGTGGCTGTAAGGAGATGCTCAACGTCCCCGTGTTGCGATACGCCGCGTTAGTATAGGACAGAACTGCTCGGAATGCCAATGATTTTGCGATTCGCGACGATATGATTTATGGCATTAGAAAGCGGAAATAGTCATGACAGTCAATCTTATAAGGTGATGTGTTACTGATAGCATCCGCTTGCCCGATTGCGTATAATCAAAGTACATACTGCCGTTGGTTTGTGGCAGAGAAAGGACACGCCATGTTACGCTCACCCGCACCTCGTCACATCCTCGCTTGGGTGGTACTGCTCGGTTTGGTTGGATGCGTCTCAGTGGCCGTCAAGCCCACCACCGCTGCAACTGGTCCTGTCCTCACGGTCAACGCCGCTGCTGTCCAACGCCCGATCAGTCCGCTGATCTACGGCATGAACTTCGCCGATCCCAGCCTGATGGCCGAACTCAAACTGCCGATCAACCGCTGGGGCGGCAACCACACCACGCGCTACAACTGGCAGAACGACATCACAAACAAAGGCAGCGATTGGTATTTTGAGAATATCCCCGAGCCAAACCCCGACATCAGCCAACTGCCCACCAACTCCGCCGCCGACCGCTTCATCACGCAGAATCGCGCGAACAACACCGCCACGCTGCTCACTGTGCCGATCATCGGCTGGGTGGCCAAGGACAGCCCGCGCGACCATCCCTACGACTGCGGCTTTAAGGTGAGCCGTTACGGCCCTCAAGATAATGTGGACCCTTACGATCCTGACTGCGGGAACGGCTTCCAGGGTGGCGCGCGGATCACGGGCAACAACCCAACCGACACCAGCATTGCGGTGACGCCCGCCTTCGTGCAGCAATGGGTCACACATCTCGTCTCGCGCTTCGGCAACGCCGCCGCCAACGGCGTGCGCTACTACGCCCTCGACAACGAGCCGGGCATCTGGCACGAGACGCACCGCGACGTGCACCCCACCGCCCCCGGCTACGATGAACTCTGGCAGCGTGGCCGCGATTACGCCATCGCCATCAAAACTGCCGATCCCAATGCCCAAATACTCGGCCCAGTGCAGGATGGTTGGACGCGCTACCTCTACTCGTCGTATGTCGATTACGCCAGTGCTGAGGCCGAGAAGAACGCGCACGGTGGTAAGCCGTTTGTGCAATGGTATCTTGAGCAAATGGCCAAATACCAAACCGATAACGGCAAGCGCCTGCTCGATTATTTTGATCTGCACTACTATCCGCAAGCGAACGGTGTTGCGCTGACAACGGCGGGTAACACCGCCACCCAAGCGCTGCGCCTGCGCTCCACTCGCTCGCTGTGGGACCCCAACTACGTCGATGAAAGCTGGATCGCCACCACTGACTCGGCCACGCCCGTGAACGGCATTGGCGTGATGAACGCCGTGCAATTGCTGCCCCGCATGCGGGCCTGGGTCAACGCGCACTACCCGGGCACCAAACTTGCCATCAGCGAATACAACTGGGGCGGCCTCGAACATATCA
>CALKHR010000031.1 GCA_937988885.1 uncultured Roseiflexaceae bacterium
CACCCCATGGCACGCAATCGGGATCGGCGTGGCGAGTTGGGCATGCACCCGATCAAGCACGATGCGCAGGTAGTTGGCGATACCGTTGTTGCTGCTGTGTGGCGGGATCTGCCAGCCGTCGATCTGGATGTGCTGGCTGAGGTTGAAGCCAGTATCGGTTTTGGCGTGCAGCCTGCCGAGTTGATGCGGACGCTGCTCGGCGTCGTCGGGTGTTTGCTCGCTGTGGCTGTAGGCGAACAGCAGCGCGCCGTGGCGCTCGCCGAGCAGTTGCAGGTCGGCCAGCATGCGCTTGCGGGCCTCGCTGTACATCGCGTCGCTGTCGTGGGGCAGGTAATACTTCGCATCGAGGATGTAGCCCGGCTCGTGCCAGATCAGCCGATCGCCGTCGCGTAGCTCGGTGCGGTCAACGCGATAGATGTAGTAGTCGGGGCGCACCTTGGGGCTGTTGTCCCACAGCACGGGGCGCTCCTGGTCGTGTCGCAGTTCGTAGAGCGTGGATTCCGCGCCCCAGCGGAAGCGCAAGCGCAGGGGGTTGCTCTCGAAGCTCTCGATGCACTGTTCGCGCTGCAGCATGTCGAGCAGTTCGTAGAACAACCAGAGTTGGTACAGGTAGTTGTCGCGCTTGGGATCAGCACCCACCACATCCTCGTCGGGCGCGCTGCCGTATTCGAGCAGTTGCAGGCTGCGGTACTGCTGGCGCCATTCGAGCAGGTGGCTGTAGGCGCTGCTCTCCTGGTGATGCCGCTCGATCAGCTGCGCTTCGAGTTGCTCGGTCTCGCCGTTGTCGAGGATCTTCTGCGCGGTGCTGCGCAGCGCAGCGAACTGCGGGAAGTTCAGCGTGCGCTCGCAGTTTTCGATGATGGTGTGCAGCGGGTGGCGCAGCGCTTCATCGCCGATCTGGATGCGCTCCTGCTCAAGCAGGTATTGGGCGTGCTGGCTGTACTCCAGCAGGGTGATGATGGTCAGCAGATTCTCGGGTGTGGCGAAGTCGCGCCGCCGTGTGCGCGTGTGCACCTGCAAGGGCGTCTCGCCCGGAAACTCGTTCCAGCTCTGTTGCAGCGTGCGCTCCCAGTTGATACGACCACGGGCCGGCAGCTCTTCCAGCTCCCGTGTGGTGGGCGATTCGAAGCTGAGCCGTCGAATGATGCGCGGCACGATGTCCTCGAACAGGCTGTTCTGCAACTGGAACATCACCGCCAGATCGCGGTAGGTGCTGAGTTGCGCGAGCTGCACCCCGCTGCCAGCACGGTTGTCGATCAGTTGGCGAAAGCGCCCTTCATCGTAGCGCAGCAGCAGCGCGATGGTGCGCGCCTGCATCTGTCGGTAGCCTTCGATGGTGATGTTGCTCATACTGGCCTCTATAACCCCAGCTCTTGGATGAAGGTGTTGATGCGCTTGGCGAAGTCCCCAGTATGATCGACGAGGAGCGCTTCACCCAAGTCGAACGGTGTTGTGAGCTTGGCGGCGTTCACTTCATCCAGCCCGTTGAGATCGAGCTTGCTGAGATGGCTGGTTTGCCGCTGCGATGGTAGGCTTTGGAGCAACTTCTTCAGCTGATCGGCGAAGGCGTTCGCATCGCTGGCGAGCCGCAGGTAGAGCAGCAGCGCGCGCTGTTCGTCGCGGGTGAGCACCTGCAGTTGGTCGCCGAGCACATCGGCGAGCGCGCTGTCGAGCGCTTGCGGCCAGGCCATCCCAATCGCCACACCCATCAGCGTGGTTTGGAGCACGGCGATGGCTTGGGCGGTGCCGAGTTGGCGATAGTTGCGGATGGCCCAGTAGATCTTCCAGAAGGTGGCGATCGTGTCGCGGGCGATCGGCTCGTTCAGGGTGAGCACGCCGTCCACGGTGCTGGTCTCGCTCTCCAGGAAGGTGGTGAAATCGGGATTCAGGGCCGTCAGCGCGTCGCTGGCCCGCTTCAGGGCGATGCGTTCTTCGGTGGCTCGCTGGTCGCGGGTGGGCGGCAGCACATCGATAAACGTGAAGCGCCGCTTCATCGCCTCGCTGATCTGGTTGAGGAAGTGGCGGTCGAAGCTGTTGAGCGTGGCCAGGATGCGGAAATCCTTCGGCAGGGGCACAGGCGTCTCGCTGCCATCCTCGGTCGGCACCATCAGCGGCGCGTCGGGGCTGCCCAGCGTGGTGAGCAGGCTGCCGAACGCGGCGTCGATCGGGGCGCGGGTGAACTCGTCGATCATGATCCATCGGCCATGGTAGCGGCGGCCCTCGGCATCGATCCATTCGTGGCGCACAAACTCGCGGGGGATGGTGTCGCCGTTACTATTGGCGTAGTTGCTGAGCACGGCGCGGCTGAGCACGCCCAAGCGCATTTTGTAGACCAACTTCGGGCCTTCCGCTGTGGTGATCAGCTGCGGAATGATGCCGCCCAGCACTTGTCGAATGCCCCAATCCTCGGTGGCGGTGGCCAGCAGCACATCGTAGCCGTGGCGTTGGTGCTCGACAGTCACCATCTCCAGCGGCGAGCGGGTTGGGTCGGTGTGGAAGGCTAGCTCGGAGTTGCTCTCGTCGTCGCTCCACAGCAGGCTCGGCAGCTCGCGGGCCAGATGCGTCTTGCCTGTGCCGGGCGGGCCGCTCAGCACCACGTGTTGGCCGCTCAATAGGGCGCGGTAGATGCGCAGCACTGTGGCCTCGTCGATCAGTAGGTTCTCGCGCAGCTTGTTGATGCGCTGCTGAAGCAGCTCGGGATCAACGAAGGGCAGGTTGTAGTTGACGGCGGTGCTGCTCTGCTGCTGTTCCTCTTTCACTTTCTGCAAGTTTTCGAGGAAGGTGCGCAGGGTCTGTTGGGCGATGCTGTCGCCCGTCGGCGGCTCCAAGGCATTTGGGAGCTGTTGCCAGTAGCCGGGCGATGTCTCCTCAACCAGGCCAGCTTCCTCGTACCATTTCAGCAGCGGCTCGCCGTATGGCCATTCGCTGACCGGATGGGGCTGCCCGTCGAACGGCGCGCGCAGGATCGGCAGTTCGTAGCTGCCATCGTCGCGCAGCACCAACATGGTTAGCGCCATGTAGCGAACGAGATCTTCGGTGCTCGCGGCCAGCAGATGATCCCACAGGCGATAGGTGTTGTTGTCGAGGGTTTCGATCAGCCGTAGTTGCTGAAGATCATGGATGAGCTGGTCGGGATCGGGCTTGGTTTTGGTCTTGATAATCGGCGGTGTAATGCGCCCGATCTGGTCGATGATGCCTTCCGCCGTTAAAGGCTGTGTCAAGCGCAGCGCAAGCTCAGCATAGTTATGGAGCGTGTTTTTCAGACTGCTAGGAAGTGGATTTTTGCGGCTAGGCACGAGAGTAGAAACCTCCTTCTGATCGTAGAAGTTCAGGCGTTGGCCGTGCTGCTGAATATACTGTTGCTGAATGGCGTACAGTTGGCGATCCACATCGTCGGAGTCGATCGGCGCCAGATACCTGAAGCGTTTCGCGAAGTCGCGCTTATTTTCGCTAGAGACGATCGGCTCGAAGGTGTCGGGATGCACAATATGCAGAAGTGCCTCGCGTTGGGCGTAGGCATGCGAGATCGGCAGCCCGAACAGGAAATCCTTGAAGGCCCAACCATCGTTCAGGTAGGTGGTGCGCTGGTTGGGGCTGAGACGCTTCCAGGCCAGCATAGCGTCGATCAAAAAGCCCAGTTGGTAGGGGCGGAAGGTAAGAAAGGCCACGCCCACGCGCGCGATGCCGTAATCGAGCGCTTCGTCGAGGGCGGGCGGGATGCTGACAGGTTGGCTGGCCCAGCCGAGCACAGTGTTGATGTGTTCGCGCTTTGCGCCGCCTTTGATGTTGCCCTTCGCGATCAGCAGATGGATGTAGAGTAGTTCGCCCGCCAGTTGATAGACGGCATCGGGCGCGCCTGCGAGCTGACGCTCAAATTTCTCCATGAAGCTGAGGCCCTGGCCGGTATCGAAGTTTTGGTTGAAGCGACGATGGATATCAGCAAGGTTGGGCTCGGTCCAGATCGGGCGATTCGGCGTGAAGAGCGAGTCGTCTCGGCGCATGGCGGCATCGACAAACTGCTCGGCAATCGGGTAGAAGTATTGACCAGCTTGCCCTGTGAAACGGCTCATAGTTGCTCTTTCCTTGTAGGTTAGTCCGTGCGATTGCGCGTTATGTTGCTGAAAACAGCAGGCGCCTGTTATTGGTTCGGTTGTTGATGGTCGTACCAGTCGGCACTAAGATCATCCCACGTTGGGTTCATACTTTCGATGAGTTGGATCTTTTTTTGGCGCACCCATCCCTTCAACTGTTTCTCCCTGGACAAAGCACTTTGAGGATCGGTTGTTTCCTCGAAGTATACAAGCTTTGTGATGTGATAGCGCCGAGTAAAGCTTGGTGTTTGTTGTTGTTTATGTTCGTAAACGCGGCGAATAAGGTTATTGGTGACACCGATATAGAGTGTCCGTGAAATGTTTGACATAATGTATACGTAGTATGGCATACATTACCCTTGTGGGAGGGATCAGCCCTCATTGTTATTCTGAACGGAGTGCGCAGCACGGAGTGAAGAATCTCACTGTGTACTCGAAGTGTAGCGCAATGCACTCTCATTGTCATTCTGAACGGAGTGCGCAGCACGGAGTGAAGAATCTCACAGTGCACCAGGAGCGCAGTGCGATGATTGAGACGATGAGATTCTTCACTTCGCTACGCTCGTTCAGAATGACTAAAAGGACGCTACGCTCGTTCAGGACGACCAACAAGGTAATACACTGTCATTCTGAACGGAGTGCGCAGCACGGAGTGAAGAATCTCACAGTGCACCAGGAGCGCAGTGCGATGATTGAGACGATGAGATTCTTCACTTCGCTACGCTCGTTCAGAATGACTAAAAGGACGCTACGCTCGTTCAGGACGACCAACAAGGTAATACACTGTCATTCTGAACGGAGTGCGCAGCACGGAGTGAAGAATCTCGTAATGCACCAGGAGCGCAGCACACCGAACTCTCACTGTCATTCTGAACGGAGTGCGCAGCACGGAGTGAAGAATCTCACTGTGTACTCGAAGTGTAGCGCAATGTACTCTCACTGTCATTCCGAACGGAGTGAGGAATCTCATCGTATAGCGATGAAATGTACGTCGAGATCTCTCACTGCGCCTGCGGCTTGTTCGAGATGACAGTGCTTTTCTTTGAGTTTCGCTGTCATTGCTGTTCTTTGAGTTTCACTGTCATTGCTGTTCTTTGAGCTTCGCTGTCATTCCGAACGGAGTGAGGAATCTCTATGTATAGCGATGAATGCCACGCTGAGATCTCTCACTGCGCCTGCGGCTTGTTCGAGATGACAGAGCTTTTCTTTGTCTTCCGTTGCATCCATCACCCCGTCACCCCGTCACCTTGTCACCTTGTCACCCAGGTCGTCCCACGCGGCCAGCACTAGCCGTCGGGTGCGGTACTCGCCGTACTGCCTGATCTCCTTCTCCTTCAGCACGCGGAACGTCTCGCCCGGGAAGTCCTCGCCATACACATCCTGCGGGTCGAGGATGTAGCGCAGCTCGTCGCGGGTGAGGCCGTAGAGCTTGGCGATCAGCGCGTCGAGTTCGGCGCGCAGCACCGCTCGGCGCTGCTCGTCCCAGATGAACGGCGGCGGCGCATCGTTTTGGAACAGGTTCAGGTGCTTGACGCCATTGGCGATGCCGTCGTCGGCGTATTGCTGCGTGGCGCGGTGATTGGCCCGCCGCTGCTCGATGATCTGGCCCCGCAGGTCCACATCGGCCTCCGCCCAGACATCCTGGGCAAATGCCTGGATATCATAGGCGGTGTAGACTAACTCCAAGACTCTGGGCACGATAAAGGCCAGTTCTTTCTTCCCAAATGTTTCGGGCGGCAGCACGGGGAGTTGTTTAACGATGAAGAAGTTGAGGTGAGTACCGCCAACTTTAGGTCGAGTAAGGGCATCAAAAACCAGTGCATTTACACAAGCTAAAAAGCAGGTAATTTGGGATGTGCTTGTGTCATCGAAGAATACTAGTGGCGCATTATTCCCCACCGCCACCCGTGGTAATAAGCTAAAGATAGCGGTGCGCTCATTTGTTGCATTGGTAATATCACGAAAACTTAGCAACCAACCACGCTGCCAATTACGATCAGCAAGCCGAGCATCAACATGTTGTTGTTCAACCCAATAGCGTGGTGTAATGCTTTGATAAGGGTCACGTAGTTTTTCTAATGAAAGATCATTGGTTTCTTTGCCATCATAACTGGCCCAACGATGGGTAAATTGATGAAGCAGTTTGGCTTCATAGAGCGGTAATAGACCTTCTCCTGCTTGATTTTTAAAAAGCCCGCTATCGTTTGACATGTCGAACATACGCATAAATGATACACCCCAAGGGTTAGGGTTGACCTTTGTTTGTTTGGCTGAGAGTGAACTATCCACTCGCTCATTGATCAGTACAGGGACGCGCCGATAGATTTTTTTGGTAAGCTCAGCATCGGCATTGGTGCGAAACACTGGTGCTGTTCGGGTATTAGGGTTAATTATAATAAGATCTTGTGATGTTAGAGAGAATTTTCGCTGGGTGTCAAAAAGATGCGATGGGCGTGTTAGATAAAAAGCAAAGTCAATTGGTTTATTATAAATGTCACCTCCTATTGTTAAAGCACAAAAATGAGGATGGGTTCTGTGAATACCAGGGAAAATCCCTTCCAAATTGACGAAATCATAAAGACTAATAAGTTGTTGTTTAGATATCAAATCATCAAAAAAGAACTTATTGGTATCATCAGTCGCAATGCCGCTTTGTACAATAATCCCAGCTCGACCTGTATCAGCGATCATATTGCGGGCATGTTCAGCAAACAGGGCGTAAGTGTTGACATCGCCCACAGCGGTGAGTGGGAAGCGCCCTGATGCCCGTATAAAACGACTGCTGCTTTCGGCCAGTTGTTTGGCGGTATCAAACTCGGCGATTCGCAGCCGCTGGCGTGCATCACCATTGCGCCAAGCTTCGATCACACGCTCTCGGGCGGCTTTATTGCTCGCCTCCATAATCTCGCGCACATCAACAAAATGCTCCTGCTCTTGCAGTTTAATGCGCTCCCACGGCGGGTTGCCAAGGATCACATCAAAGCCGCTTTGGCGCTCGCCCCTGCTAAACACTTGGGGGAACTCCAGCTCCCAATGGAAGAAGTTGGCTTGGGCGGCCAGTCCATCGGCGGCACCGATCAGATCGGCCCGCACGCCGTTGGGGTTGCGCTCGTAGTCGGCCAGTGTCTTGGTGGTGGGGATGAGGTGCTGCTGCGCCTTGGTCTGCGGCAGGAAGAACGCGGCGGTCCACAGGTTGAAGCGGGTGATCTCGTTGCGCAGCTTGCCCCGCAGCGTTTGGTAGTCGTTGGCCTTCTGGCGCACCGCCTTCACGCTATCGCTGGCCTGGTTATCGAGCTTGTTCATCGCCTCGGCGTATTGCTGGCCATCGTCCTTGGGCGTGAGCATGCCGAACATATCGTGCTGCTGCACACCCGCCTGGTACTGCTCGCGCTCGGTTTTGTTGCGTTTGCGTAGGGCACTGCTCACCGCCTTATCATCGCCAGTGACCGGCTTAAAGGCGTCGTCGGGGATGCCCGCCGCCACCAGCGCCCGCGTTGCGCCGATCAGGCCGTTGCCGTGGCGGATGTGGTGGTCGAGGAAGCTGAGCGGCTTGCCGATGCTATGCCCCTCCAACCACAGCGCAAGTTTACATAAATCGACCGCCAATGGATTGAGATCGACGCCGAAGATGCAGTGCTGGATGACATCGCGCACTGCCTCGCGGAAGACGGTGGGGGTGGGTTGATCCTCGCCGCTGCGGATGCGGGCCAGATCGCGGCCCAGGCGTCGGGCGGCGGCCAGCAAAAAGTGCCCGCTGCCACAGGTCGGGTCACAGACCTTGATATCGAGCAGGGCGGCTTCACGCTGCTGCGGGGTGAGCCGAGGCTGCGACCAGACGCGCTCGGCCAGCACGGGTTCCAGCGCGCTCTTGATCAGCTCCTGCACCAGCTCGGGGCGGGTGTAGTACGAGCCGGTGGTCTTGCGCTCGGTTCCGGCGACCAGTAGGAAGCTGCGGGCGTTCGGCCCGATCACGGGGCGCAGGTCGAGCAGGCTCTCGTAGACGCTGCCGAGCTCTTCGACATCGAGCGCGCCGTAGTTGACCCGCCACTGGCTGTTGCTCTCGGCGTCGTGGTAGAGCGAGAGCGCCTTGATCGCGGCGACCAGGGCGCGGTTGCTGAGCTGTTGGCCGTTCAGGTCGCGCAGGGCCGCTTCGCTGAACAGGTCGCCATCGAGCGGGGCCAGGCCGAGCGCGGCGGGCTTGTCGGTATCGGTGCCCTCGAATAGTTGGAAAGTGATCTGCAGGCCGCGCCACAGGTCGTCGTGCTGGCTGTAGGACAGGCTGGGGTGCATCACCAAGCGGCGCAGGCGGCTCATCGAGTAGTGCTCGAAGTAGACGGTGAGCGGCTGATTATCCTTGACACCCTTCAGCACACTATCGAACGATTGCAGGCTGCGCAGGTCCTCGGTATCGTGCGAGGGCAGCGCGGCGATCAGTCCCCGTTCCTCGGCCACCATCAGGAACAGCATGCGGTAGACCAGCCGCAGCAGTTGGCGATAGAAGCCCTGCGCGGTGAGCGAATCGACGCTATCCTTACCCGTGGTGAGGCCCTTGATCAGCTTATCGCGCAACACCTGATTGGCGGGGTGGCTCAGTAGGCCATCGCCGAGGTGCTTCAGCGCCGCCTCCACGCCCACGCGCAGCCCCTCGCGCACACGGCCACCCTGCTCGACGGCCTGTTGGTGGTAGCGCTCCAGCCAGCAGTCATGCGCGTTGCTGCTGTCCTTGGGCAAGCGGCTGCGGTGCAGCAGGCGGAACATCAGCACGAACTCGCCGAACTTCTCGTCGGAGAACATAGCCTGCAGGTCGAACTCGACGAAGGTGGGGCGGGCGAAGCGCGAGGAATCGCGCAGCAGCCGCAGGCGCAGGCCATTGGTGATGATGCCCCAGACCTGCTCGGAGCTGTTGAGGTACTCCTGCATCAGGGCGTGCGGCGACAGGCGCGGCCCGCCCGAGGGAGCGCGGGCATCGAGTCGCTGGTGCGCGCCTGCGATATGGATCGGTGGCGAATCGGGGTTGGGGTCGGCGCGGTGCGAGATAGCGTAGGTGCGCCCGTCGATCTGGTAGGCGTTGGAGTTGGCAGTTGGCTCGTAGCCCAAGTTTTGCAGCAGTGGCGAGATCCACTTCTGGCGCGTCAGGCTTGTGGCGCTCTCGTTGGGGCCAAGCGCCTGGAAGTTTTTGTAAAAGACCTGCCATTGTGTGCGGGCGATTTGCCACACATCGGCGGCAAGATCATTCACCGTTTGCTTGCTAGCGATCTCGAAGTCGCTCGGGCGCTGGCCGGGCAGATCGGCGGCGGCGATTTGGGCGAGCAGATCGGCGGGAAGCAGGCCACCTTCGGTAATGATGGTTGAAAAGCTCATAGTTCACCACACAATCAATGGCAGAGGATGGAAGTATATCCACAGATTACACAGATTAGGTAAGGGTTAACCGTTTTGTATAGCTAAGACAGACGACGACTAGGCGCTGTCATGTCGAACGAAGAGAGACATCTCAACGTATTTCATCGCAATCACGATGAGATTCCTCATTTCGCTGGCGCTCCATTCGGAATGACAGTGCGTTGCGATGTACTGCAACGGCTAAGCATTGTCATGTCGAACGAAGAGAGACATCTCAACGTACCA
>CALKHR010000032.1 GCA_937988885.1 uncultured Roseiflexaceae bacterium
GCGATCAGCGAGACGACCGCCTCCAGGTATTGGCCGTAGCGCGATAGCCACGTCAACAGTTGGTGAAAGAGCAGCCACGTCGTCAGTGTGGCGGCGAAGGCCAGCGCCGCGCCGACCCAGAGCGGGCGGCGAAAGCGGCGTTGCGCCCCGACCTGCATGCTCGCCAGCAGCGAAGCAAGGATCAGCACGGCCTCCAAGCCCTCGCGAAAGACGATCACGGCGGCCTGGCTCGCCACCACCGTCGACGCGGTGCTGTTCCGCAGCGTGCGCTCCGCCGCCGACAGTTCCCGTTCGAGCGAGGCCCGAGCGGCGAGCACCTGCTCGGCGGGCGCGCACTCGGCGAGCAGAGCCGCCAGGCCCGGCTGCTGCCCGGAACCGTACCAAAAGTGTGATTCGAGCGACACCTTCAGGTGCGGCGCGAAGGCCAACAGACGCGCCTCGGGACCGCTCTCCAGCATCGCGTAGGCATTGATGCGGGCCGCCTCGGCCTGCGCGCAGTCGCCCCGCTGCGCCGCCTGCGCCATATCGTCGAGCGCAGTGCGGATCAGCGCCATATCGCTTGCGTTGCTGGCCCGCTGCCAATCGCTGGGCATGATGGACCGCAACTGCGCCAACACCGCCTCGCTCTCCTGCCGGATGATCGGGTTCGGCTCGGCGCGATACGCCCGCGCAGCCTCTAGCAGTTCAGCGAGTCGCGCCAACCGCTCGGCGCTCGCCTGGGCGACCTGCACGTCGCGGGCCGCTAAACTCGGCTGCAGTTCGCGGAACGCATCGCGGGCCGCCTGCAAAAACATCTGCGCCTCGATCAACTCCACATCGTAGCTGTAGGTCGGCTCAAAACCCCGCTCATACTCAATTGGCACGAGCGCCAAGAAGCGCAACAACTGCCCGGCTCGCTCGGTCTGCTCGGCCTCGCTCAGCGGCGCGGCGCGAAAGCCCTGCAACAACGCCTGCACCCGTTCGAGCGGCGTCGTGAGCGGCGCTTGTTGCCTGGCAGCCATCACCAATTCCGCGAACGCCTGCTCGGTCTCGGCGAGCGCCGCAGCACCGCGCTGCTGCCCGTACATCGGCGCGACGATGGCGAAGTAGCCCTGCGCCTGCGCGGCCACCTCGGCGCGGTGAAGCGTATCGGTCGGGTTGCGCGCCAGATCGCGCAGCGCATCGTCCAAACGGCTCTGATAGCTTTCCAGCAGGTCGCGGCGCACCAGGTCGATCGCCTGAGACATAGTCCACTGGCCCGAGGCGAGCCGTTCGAGGGCAAGGGCGGCCCCAGGCTGCACACCGGGCGAAGGGGCGGCACGGCGGTATTCGCGCAACCCAAGCCACTGCCGCGCGAGTTCGGGCTGGTTGTCCTGCAGCGCGTGCTCGGTCTCGGTGTAAGCACCCGCCAGCAGCGCCGTCCAAATGGAGCTACGGGCCATGGCAAACGCCAACGCATCACCGCTGTCGAGGGCGCGCTCAGCCTCGATGAGGCTCTGCTGCAAACGCTCGGCGCTATCGGGGGCGTTCGGCGCGAAGGTAGGGATAAAATGCTGCTCGACCAATGCGCGGGCATGCGCAAACTGCCGCTGGGCCGTGGCTGGTTGATTCAGCAGGCTGAGTTGAGCGGCGGTCAAATCGGCGCGGATCTGTTCTGCAAACGGGGCGGGCGGCGCGGAGACAGCTATCGTCTGCATCGGCAACAGGGCCAGCAGAAGCAACAGCAAACTGTTCAAAAACGGCATACGGTACACAAACGCGACCAAGAATCGCCAAATACGCACCCGTAAGCATAGAATATGCACTCTACCCTTGTCAAATTCGCAAAACAGGCTGGTATAATACACGAGGTTCGTTTCACTAGAAGGATTGCACATGTCGTACTCAGAACAAGCACAAACCATACTAGAGAGCTGGGTTTCGGGCGAAAGTCTGCGCAAGCACTGCCAGGCGGTCGCCGCTTCGATGCGCCACTTCGCGCAGCGAGCCGGAGCCGACCCCGATCTTTGGGGCGCAGTTGGCCTGCTCCACGACATGGATTACGAGCGCCACCCCAACCTCGAACTGAGCGAAACCGGCCATCCCTTCGTTGGCGTGGCGTACCTGCGCGAAAACGGCTGGAGCGAAGAAGTCTGCCGTGCGATCCTTGCCCATGCCGATTACAGCGGCGTGGTGGCCGAGACGCCGATGGAAAAGACGCTGCTGGCTGTGGACGAGCTTTCGAGCTTTGTGATCGCCGTGGCGCTGGTACGCTCCAGCAAGAGCATCTTCGATGTGGATGTGGCGGCGGTGAAGAAGAAGATGAAGGACAAAGCCTTCGCCCGCGCCGTCAATCGCAACGACATCATTCGCGGTGCCGAACTGTTGGGCCTCACCGTCGATGAACTGATCGGCGAGGTGCTGACGGCCCTGCAGGCAGCGGCGGATACCCTCGGCATACGGGGCACGCCAGCCAGCCAATAACATCGCCATTCCCTCACGATTGGTTTAGCGTTCCTATGCACGTTCCTCCAGCACGCCCCACCACAACGCAAGGTAACGTGGCAAGGAGGACGAGTGACACCCAGCGATACAGCGCTCATCGAAGCCTGCCGTCAGGGCGACGAGGACGCTTGGCGTACACTGATTCAGCGATACCAACGGCTGCTGTATGCGATACCGCGTCGCGCCGGGCTCAGCGAGGAGCTTTCGGCGGACGTATTCCAGAATGTGCTCGAAAAGCTCGTGGAGAAACTCGACGACATCGAGCAATCGGAGCGCATTCGGGCGTGGCTGGTCACAACGGCCCGCCGCGAGACGTGGCGCATCGGCCAACGCGTGAGCGCCGGCCCCCATTCGCTCGATTCGCAAGAGACATCGTTCGACGTTCCAGACACGACAATGCAACCCGAACAGCAGTTACTCGATCTTGAGGAACAGCATCGGGTTCGCACTGCCGTTGAGCAATTGGAATCGCGCTGCCGCGAGCTTCTGACAATGCTCTACTATCAAGATGAGCCGCTCCCCTACACCGAAATCGCCGAAAAGCTGCAGGTGAGCATCGGCAGCATCGGGCCGACCCGGGCGCGTTGCCTACAAAAAGTGCTGAAACTATTAGAAGAAGCGAATGAGACATTTTGAAAATGACATAGCCGTCTCGTATTTTTTGCGCTTGAGCCTGCTCTGTTGAACAACACCTACCGCAGAGTTGCACAATAGGAAAGCAGATGAATACTTTTGCCCATTTGTCGATCGATGTGCTGACGGATTTAGCGCACGAAACATCTCCTGTCAACGCGCAGGCCCAGGCGCATCTGGGAGATTGCCAACAGTGCGCCAATACTCTTGCTCAACTTCGGCATGTCATTGGAGTGATGCGGAGCGATCGCACGGAAGAAGTGCCATCGCACGTGATACAGCGCGCCGAGCGATTGCTGCGGCAGCGACGCCCGATCCCCACGCCAGAACGCCAACCCTCCCTGCCACAACGCATTCTGGCGGTGCTACGTTTCGATAGCTTTCAACAACCAGCCTTCGGTTTGCGCTCAGGCAAGCCCATCGCACGACAATTGCTGTTTAGTGCGGGAGATAGCGACATCGATCTACGGATCGCGCCAAGCAACGGCGATTGGCAGATCACCGGGCAGGTGCTCGGCCCAACTGCAGGTGGGCAGGCCACACTGATCGGCTCGCAGATCGAGCATACAGTTACGTTCAACGAACTGAACCGCTTCCAACTTCCAGCCATTGCAGCCGGGCTATACACGTTGCGATTGCATTTGGGCGGCACCGAGGTCGATATCACCGACCTGAGCTTGGGCGAATAATCGAACACTGCTTTCACAGCATCAGGAAGCCCAATAACTGCTTTACCCATCGGCTACCGAAGGCGATTGTGAGAGACCCGCATGAGTGATCACGCTGCACTGGCGCTGCAACTTGCCGAGGCTGATTCACAAGCACGAGCGCTTCTCCTCGCTTCCCATGCTGCACAGGCAACCGAGCTTGGTTGGGCACTGAAGGAGTTGTACGATCGCCTTCGCATCAGCCAGCCAAGCCTAGCGCTCGGCGCCGCAGCCACGCTGACCGATTTAGCCCACCTCACACACCAAACCGATGTGCAGGCGCTCGCCGCTTGGACCTCGGGTCGGGCCGCGCTGCAACTCGATGGGCAGACCGAACAGGCGCTCGATCACCTTGAACAGGCGATCCGCCTATTCGAGCAGTTGAAGCAGCCGCAGCTCGCCGCGACGGTGCAGGTCAATCGCTTGCACGCGTTGGCGCTGCTGGGGCGCTACGATGAGGCGCTGGAGTGCGGTTTGCAGGCGCGCGCGGTCTTGCAGGCGCATCACGATCTGCGGGTATTGGGCCAGATCGAGCAGAACATCGGCAACCTCTACCTGCGTCGCGATCGGTATCGCGAGGCTGAGCAGTTCTACCGCACCGCGCGGCAGCGCTTTCTGGATATTCAAGATGAAGTGGAGCTTGCGCGGGTCGAGAATAACCTGGCGTACACGCTCTCGCTGAGCAACCAACCGCGCGCCGCTGCGGCATTGTACGAGCAAGCGCTGGCCCGCGCCGAACAGGCGGGACTCACCACTACGCAGGCCGAGATCGAGTGTAATCTGGGCAATCTCTCGCTGTTCCAAGGGCGCTACGATCAGGCGCTCGATTATCTCGAACGTTCGCGGCGGCGCTACACATCCCTGGGCATGCCGCACGAAATGGCGATCGCCGATCTGGAGTTGGCCGAGGCGTACCTGGAGTTGAACTTGGCGCCCGAGGCCGCCGCGATCGCCGCTCGCGTGGCACCCACATTCGAGGAACTTGGGATGCGCGCCGAGCAAGCGCAGGCCCAGGCTGTTCACGGCAGCGCACGGCTGCTGATCGGCCAGTTCGATGCGGCTCAGCCAGCGCTGGCCGCAGCCAAAGCGCTCTACATCGCCGAGGGCAACGCGGTTGGTGCCGCTGGGGTGCGGCTGCTTGAGGCGCAGTTAGCCTACGCTCAGCAGGAGTACGCGCTGGCTCTACAGGCCGCCACCGACGCCGAGCAGACATTCGCGCAGGCTGGCGCACGCCGTCGCACATTGCTGGCCCATTGGCTGCGGGGCGAGGCGGCCCGCGCATTGGGCGACGTGGAGACGGCCCGCACGCTGCTCACCGAAGCGCTCACACAGGCCGAGCAGCAACGTATGCCGCAGATCGCCCAGCGCTGTCTCACCTCGAAGGGCTTGTTGGCGGCATCGGAACAGCGCCCCGCCGAGGCTGAGCACGCCTTCCAGCAGGCCATCGCGCTGATCGAGAATCTGCGCGCGCCGCTGCCCGCTGAGGAATTTCACACCGCCTTTATTGCCGATAAACTCACGCCCTACACCGAGCTTGTGCGGCTCTGTCTCGATGATCCGCAGGGCGAACGTGTGATGGAGGCGCTCAATTATCTCGAACGCGCTCGCTCTCGAGCGCTGCTGGAACTGTTGGATGGCACGCTGCCCCTGCAGCATCAGCCGCGCGACCCGTTCGAGGCCGAGTTACATACGCGGGCCAACGAGTTGCGCGAGGAACTGAACTGGTTCTACAGCCAGATCAATCGCCCGCCCGATGGTGGCGTGCGCCCATTCGAGGAGCAGAATGAGCTTTACGAAGCCGCACACGAGCGCGAACAGGCGTTGGCCGAGATTCTGCGCCAACTGCAACAGCGTAGCGATAGCGACCCCAATGCGCCGAACGTTCAGCACTACGCTGCCAGTTCGCAGCAGACATCGCCGCAATACCTGCTTGAGCAGTTGCAGAGCGCGCTCGGCAGCGACACGGCGCTGATCGAGTATTTCAGCCTGGACGATGAGCTATTGGCGTTCGTGGTGACCGACGCGGGCGTGACGGTGGCGCGCAACCTGGCGCAGCAGTCCGAGGTCGAAACGCTGGTAGAGGAGTTGCGCTTCCAGATCGAGACGTTGCGCTACGGGATGGAGCGCTTGCGCTCACATCTCGCGCAGATCGAGCAGCGCGTCCACCACTTCCTGCGAATGCTCTACGATCGCCTGCTCGGTCCGCTCAGAACGACGTGCGGCGAGCGGCGCTTGGTGCTAGTGCCGCACCGCGCCCTGCATTATGTGCCGTTCCACGCCCTGCACGATGGCGAGGGATACGTGATCGAGCGGCGCGAAGTGAGCTACACGCCGAGCGCGTGGGTGTTGCTGCACAGCATCGCCCGCCCGACGCGCCCGCCGAACCACGCAGTGCTACTCGGCGCCGCCAATGAGCAGATCCCCCGCGTGAACGACGAGATCGCCACCCTCGCGCCGCTGTTCCCCACCAGCGTCACACTGCTCGATCAGCAGGCGACGTTGGCCGCGTTGCGCACACACGCTGCCGATGCCGATGTGCTGCATCTGGCCTGCCACGGCCAATTCCGCCCCGACAACCCGCTCTTCTCGGCCCTGCAACTCGGCGAAGGATGGCTGACAGTGCGCGATGCCTACAGCCTCCAGCTCGATGGCAGCTTGGTGACGCTGAGCGCCTGCGAGACGGGCATCAGCGCGGTCGCGCCCGGCGATGAACTGCTGGGCTTGGCGCGGGGCTTCTTCTCGGCGGGGGCGCTCTCGCTGATTGTGAGCCTGTGGACGGTAGACGACGATTCGACCGCCAAGCTGATGCAGAACTTCTATCAACAACTCAGCGCAGGTCAACGGCCTGCGGCTGCGCTGCGGTTCGCGCAACGCGAGCTACTCGCGCAGCAACTCCCGCCCTTCTTCTGGTCCCCTTTCATCCTGCTGGGGCGCTGGTAAACTTCGGGCGAAATCTCCACATTCTGTCGCACTTGCAGGTATTTTTTGGCCAGCAAGCTGCTCTGTGTGTGCATGGATTTGCCAGATGAGGAGGTAACCATGCGTTTTCGCCTATTCGGTCTCGCTAGAGTGATGCTGACATTCGCGCTATTGCTCAGTGTGATGACCAATACAGCATACGCTGACGACGATATAGACGATTGGGATGATGACTATATTGCGAACGAAGTTGTGGTCAAGCTGAATGTCGCCACGGATCTGGATGCGATCCTGGCCGAATACAACCTCAGTTTGATCGATCAGTTCGGCACGCGGCCCATCTACCAACTCAAGATCAATGACTCGACCCTATCCCCCAACAAAGCGCTGCAATTGCTCGCCGATACGCGCGTGCTGCTGGCCGAGCCGAATTATGTCCACCAGATCCCCGAACTCGTCGGGCGCATCTCCTGGTCGGGCGGCAGCGCTGGCGATTACACCGAGCAGTGGGCGCCTGACACCATTCGCCTTCCCGAAGCGCATCAGCGCAGCCGTGGGCAGGGCGTGACGATTGCGGTGCTCGACACGGGCATCGACCGTGATCACCCGATTTTCAGCCATACCACGGTGCTGACCGGGTTCGATTTTGTTGATTACGATGATGATCCCAGCGAGCAGGGCGACCCGACGCAGCATCTGGCCTACGGCCACGGCACGCACGTGGCTGGCTTGATCGCGACGGTGGCCCCCGAAGCGCAGTTGCTACCGATCCGCGTGCTCGATTCCAATGGTGTCGGTAATATGTGGGTGCTGCTCGAAGGGCTTCAATATGCCGCAAACCAGGGCGTCGATGTCATCAATTTGAGCTTTAGCTTCACCCGCGACAACGACATCATCGAAGAAGTGCTTGAGGAGATCGTCTGTAGCGACCTCAACGATGTTGATGTGTGTATTGATGACGATGACGACGATGACGACGATGATGAGATTGACGACGACGATGAGGACGACAAGGATTCGCGCGATACAGCGGCCCAAGAGGAGTGCGATGATGAGATCTGCCCGCACCCCGGTGGCGTGGTGGTGGTCGCAGCCGCTGGCAACCGCGGTTCCGAGCAGCCCGAGTATCCGGCAGCCGATAAGGAGAGCGGGATGCTGGCCGTAGCGAGCAGCACCGTGAGCGATACGCTGGCGCTCTTCTCGAACTACGGCGCTTGGGTCGATCTGGCCGCGCCGGGCGAGAATATCATCAGCAGCGTGCCGAATCAGGCGTATGGCGCGTGGAGCGGCACATCGATGTCAACGCCGTTGGTGGCCGGCACTGCGGCGCTGCTGCGCGCCTCCGATGCCACGCTCACCTCGACAGACGTTGCGAGCCGCATCAAGACGACCGCCACGCCGATCTGTGCGCTGGTGCCGCAACGGCTCGATGCTGCAGCGGCGCTGGGAGCCACACCGCAACAGCAAACCTCGTTCTGCCAACTCCACCTGCCGGTGCTGAGCAACTAGCCCAATCTACTTCTGGTTCCCCAACGTGCCGTGGTTCTTCTTGCGAAGGACCACGGCGTTCGTTTATCGTAGTGTGCTGGCTGTGGCGAGGCGCTGCTCACACAGCTCCAGCAGCGTCTCGGTGAACGGGCGGCGCTCGGCGTGCAGCGTGCTGATAGCGATCAGGCGGGCCAGCGTGAGGGTCTTGTAGACCTCGATAGCCGCCAAGCGCGACAGATCGCCCGTCAACTCCACGTAGCGCCACGTCAGCGCGGCCTCGCACTCCGCCAACGCCTCGGGATCGCCCCAGCGCCGCAGACTCTGCTCCTGAATGTGCCCCAGCATATTGCCGATGTCCAACGCGGGGTCGCCAAGGCAGTAGAGGTCCAGATCGAGCACGTAGACGCGCTCGCAATCGATCAGCAGTTGATCGGGGTAGAAATCGCGGTGAATGCCCACAGGCCGCACAGAAGCGAGTTCGCTGGCCTGCTGCGCGCACTCCCGCCATACACGCTCAAGACGCTGCGCCAAGCGCGGTTGCTCGTTCGCGAGCGTGCTCAGCCGTTCGCGCAGGATCGCCAACTCATCGTTGATGCGATGCTCCCGACGAGGCGTCACCGCTGCGCTGTGCAGGCAAAAGGCCGCCTCCGCGATCCGCTCACTCACGGCCACCGCCGCCGATGTCTCAAGCAACTCGGTCGCCAGCACGCCCGGCACCTTGCGCTGGAGCGTCATCGCGAACTCGGGCAGCACGCCGATCGGCTCGGCGATGCACACCTGCTGGGGATTATCCTCGTGCAGGCCCGCCCGCCACAACGCCTCAAGCTGCGCGTAGGCCGAGCGTTTCAGGCCGCGCGCCCGCACCTTGCCCACCAGTGTGAGCGGTTCAACCGCGTCCTGTCCAAGCTCGTACTCCACAACCGCACGGCGACCAAGCTTGTGCCGCGTAACGCGGATAGCGCGCAATGGTCCAGCATCGGCGTGCGCAGAGCCACGCAGCAATTCCGCCAGTTTCGGCTCGATCACCGCAGGCTTCAGCACTTGGCCGAACCACGGCATCTCCGAATCGCGCACAACCGCAAACGGGTCGCTCACCGTCGGAGGGTCGCTCAGCGCTGCAACGATTCGGTTCGCGTCCCTCAACAGTTCGGCAGCCCGATCCAACAGCGCAGCCGTCTGTTCGGGCCACTGCAGATCACGCTCGCGGAACGGGTGCGGCGCGAGTTGCAACAGCGATGCTGCGGTGTACAGCGCCAGCAGATCAGGCGCGAACGACCCGCCCTCCGACTGATAGCCCGTCAACAGCGCATCGCTCAGCGCCGCCACGCGCTCCGGTGTCAAACGGCCACGCATGGCATCGCGCTCGAAATGGGCGAGACAATTACCCAGATCCGCCGCCGCATCGCCGTAGCAGGCCTGATCAAAATCGACGATCCCCACCCGTTCGCCATCGAGCAGCATCTGCCCGGCGTAACAGTCGCCGTGAATCGGCACCAGTTTGGCAGGGGCTTTCGACAGACGATCGGCGATCTGTTCGCCAAGCGTTCGCGCCTGCGCGCCAAGCTCAGGGTGAATATCGGCAACCGCCAGAGCAGCGTGAATACTCGCCAAACCAGGCGTATGCACCACGCTCGTCACCTGCGCATCGCGTTGGGCGTGCAACTGCGCCAACGCCCGCCCGACCGTTTCGAGGTCGCGCAACGGCGCATCGGCCAATCGCGCGTCGAGGCCAACGCCGAGCAGCCATTCGCTCACCACTATGCGCCGCCGATCGCTCACAGCGAGCGGCTTGGCGACCCGCAACAGGTCCGTCGATACGAAGGCGCTGGCATTGGTGCGAGCCGAGCGATAATCACCCTCGGCGTAGCACTTCAGCAGCGCGTGGCTGCCATCCGCCGCATCGAGACGGGCGACATAGCGGCGCGTCGGTTTGTAGCGCAGCCGCTGAATGTGGCTCCGCCAGAACTGCGGGTGATGTGGCAATAGCTTCTGCAGTACCTCCGGCCCGAGTTTCCTCAGCGCCTTCAACTTCGTATCGTTGGGGAAGAACACCACCGCCAACGCCAAATCGGCCAGCACCATCTGGGTGAGTCCGAACGCGCCGGGTTCGCCTAACGTGCTGCTGTACTTCGCCAGTTTAATCGAATGAGGCTGGTACGCAACCCCGTACAGATCGACCACTTGGCCATTGTGCTCGAACTGGAAGCCCGCCACGCAACTCACGCCCGGCTTGTAGCGCAGGTACGTGCTGCGCAGCGGCAGCAACGGCAGATCGGGCACACGCTCGTGGAGTAGCGCCGCCAATCGCGATGGCTCAAGCAGCGTCGCCAAGCCAGGCAGTGCGCGGTCGCGCTGCACGATCTCAGCATCAAAGGACGGGAGCATACGCCACCTCCGCCTGCAGAAGCGCAGGCTGCTCGTTGGTCTGTCGCCAATACAACTGAGCATAGCGCCCACCAAACCGCATCAACTCAGCGTGCGTCCCAGCCTCGGCGATTCGTCCACCTTCCACAAACAGAATCAGGTCGGATTGCGCGGCGTGCTGCAGATCGTGCGTGATCAGCAGCGTCGTGCGGCCCTGCGCCAAACGATCCAGCGCGCTGATCACCGTCTGCACATTCGCCGCATCAAGGCCCGTCGTCGGCTCATCGAGCAGCAAGATCGGCGCGTTGCGAATGGCGGCCCGTGCGATCGCAATGCGCTGGCGCTGGCCGTTCGAGAGCGTCGCGCCGCGCTCACCCAGGATGGTATCGTAGCCCTGCGGCAACGCCCGAATAAAGCCATCGGCGTTCGCCAAGCGCGCCGCCGCCTCCACCTGCTCGGGCGTAACGTCCTTCATCCCGAAGGCGATGTTCTCGCGCACACTGGTGGCGAACAGCATCGAATCCTGCATCACAGTGCTGATCTGGCCGCGCAGCGAAGCAAGCGTGAACTCGCGAATATCCTCACCATCAATACGCACTTTGCCCTTTTGCGGGTCGTAGAGGCGCAGCAGCAGGTTTGCGATGGTCGATTTGCCGTTGCCCGAAGGCCCGACGATCGCCACGCGCTGCCCAGGCTGCACGCTGAAATGCATGCCCCGCAAGATCGGCGTGCCCGTCTCGTAGGCGAACGACACGTGCTCGAACGACAGCGCGCCCTTGAAGGCGGGTGCGGGCTTCGCCCACGGCAGATCACGGATGTCGGGCTTCTGCTCCAGCAGATCGATCACGCGCTCGCCCGCCGCGCTGGCCTTCGCCAAACGCCCGGTGTACTTCGCCAAGTCGCGCACTGGCCGGAAGGCATTCTTCAGGTAGGTGAAGAAGATCAACAGATCGCCCGGGGTGAGCTCGCCGCGCAACGTGAGCCGCGCGCCATACCACAACACCAGTGCCGTCGCCACCGCGATAAACAGATCGACGGTGCGCTCCAGGCCCGCAGCCAAACGCTTCGAGCGCACACCTTCGCGCAGGTCCTTCTGATTCTGGCCGCTGAACGCCTGCTCGAAGAACGGCTCCAACGACAGGATCTGCACCACTTTGATCGCGCCAAGCGACTCGGAGACGGTGGACGCCAGCGCACCTTCGCGCTTGCGCTGCTTGCGGGCCACCTCCTGAATGCTCTTGCCGATGCGCATCGTCGCCAGCCAGAACAACGGCAGGGCCGCCAGCGACACCAGCGCCAACTGCCAGTGCAGCCAGAACATCACACCCAGCATGCCGATCAGCACCAGCACGTTGCCCATCAGCGGCAGCAGCGCCGTGACCGCCACCTCCTTCAACATGCCGATATCGCCGATTACCCGCATCACCAGGTCGCCGCCGCGCGCCTTGGAGTGGAACGAGAGCGACAGGCGCTGCAAATGGCTGTACACATCGCGGCGCACCTCGGTGAGCACGCGATTGCCCACCAGCGCAAAACCGACCGTGGACAAATACGCCGCCAGCGCACGCAGACCGATGATCAGCACCAAACTGATTGCCGAGAACGCCAACAGCCACGAGGGCGAGAGCGCCTCGACGAACGAGGAGCCAATGCCATCCGCTGGTGTGGTGGGGATCACGCGGTCGAACACAAACTTCAGCGGCCACGGCTCCAGCAAGCGGAACACCACCTCGGCCAGCATCGCCACCGACGAGCCTGCCACCAGCATACGTTGACGCCGAATATACGGCCAGAAACGGGAAAGAATATGTCCAAGGCCGGGCAGAGCGGCCCGGATACTTTGTGGTCGGCTCATGATCTTGCCACCTCGCGCTCGTGGGCGCGGAGCGTGGTGGAATCGGCAATCGTCACAATCCGTTGCACCACGGCATCCCAACTATGTTCGCGAAGCATCGTCTCCCGCGCCTCGCGCCCAAGTTGCGCCCGTAGTTGCGGTTGCTGGCGTAACCGCTCGATAGCATCGGCCAGCGCGACTGGATCGCCCGGCTCGCAGAGCAAACCAGTACGATCATGCTCGATCAGCGTCGCCAACTGGCCGATCTCGCTCGCCACAACCGGCAGACCCGCCGCCATGTACTCGTACACTTTCAGCGGCGAAAAATAGAAATCAGCATGGTTCGGATACGGCGCAACCGCCACATCCATCGAGGCCAACAGGCCCGGCACCGCGCTCGGATCAACGGCTCCAGTGCAATGCACCGCGCCGAGCACGCCTCGCAGGCGCAGATCATCGAGCAGATTGTCCTTCTCGGGTCCGTCACCAACGATCAACAAACGATAGTTCGCATCGTGGCAATACAACTGTGCAAACGCATCAACCAGCACCGACAAGCCATGCCACGGCTTCAGCGTGCCCACAAAGCCCACCGTAAAATGATCGCGGTGTTTCGGCAACAGCGGCTGAAGATCGGCGCGGAATCGGCTCGGATTGACGCCGTTCGGCAACACATGCACGCGCCCGAACGCCATCGGGAACTGCTCCAGGTAGCGCGCCACCTCCGCCGAAACGGCCAGCAACGCGCTCGCAGCGCCGAACACACGCTCGGCAACCTGCTGAGCCTGCGCCGGATGCACCAGGCTGCGGTGGTTGGCCTGCTCAAGGATCAACGGCGCGTTCACTTCCAGCATGCCGGGAATCGCCAAATCACGGGCGTACTCCATTCCGGCATAGCTCCACAGCGAATAGCGCTCGTAGACCATCTCGAACGGGCCAGCCGCCTCAAGCGCCGCCGCCAAATCGAGGTTCGCCGCGATCGCCGCGCGCTCGCGAGTGGCCGCATCCTGCTTGGGCAGGCGGGGCAACTGATGCACCACCACACCCGCAAGGTCCGCCGGAGCCTCGCCATCGATTCGCGCGGCGAACAACTCCACCTGCGCGCCCCGAGCGAGCAAACCGCGCACCACCTCCTGCACGTGGATGGAACTGCCCTTGCGCCCGAACACCGGCACGCCAGGGTCAGCACACACATACGCAACTCGCATTACGCCACCTCCAGAGCCAAGGAAAACGCAAGATTGCGGATCTGCGCAGCATTCTGGTGAATATCAAACGACTGCTCGATCTGCCGACGCGCCGCCCTCGCCAACGTCACGCGCAACTCCGCATCATCGAGCAGGCGGGCCAACTCCTGCGCCAAACCCTGCGAATCGTGCTGAGCGACCTGCAAGCCCGTCACGCCGTGGCGCACCACCTCGGGAATGCCCGTCACATCGGTCGAAACGCACGGCGTCCCCAGCGCCATCGCCTCCAGCAACACCGTCGGCAAACCATCGGCGTTGCTATCGCTGCCCACCACGCAGGGCGCAGCAAACACCGCCGCCTGCTGCACCAGATCGATCAGATCGCGCTGAGGCCGCGCACCAAGCATGCGAACGTACTGATGCAGCCCCAAACGCTCGATCTGCGCGTGCAACTCGGCCTCCAACTCGCCCGTGCCGACGATCTGGCACTCGAACATGCGCCCCTGCGCCGCCAAATGCGCGCAGGCATCGATCAGCACATCAAAGCCCTTCTTCTCGACCAACCGCCCGACCGAGATAATCACAGGCGGACGCTCATCCGGCGCGCGGTAGGGAAAGCGCTCCAGATCCAAACCGTTGTAAACGCGCTGCACCCGCTCTGCTGCCAAACCGTAGGTATCGCGCAGGTAATCGAGATTAAAATCGCTGACCGTGATCACCGTGGCGGCATCGCTCAACTTCTGCCGCAGATCCGCCGGATTCACGCTCTCGTGGAAAATATCCTTGGCGTGCGCCGTGAAACTGTAGGTGATCCCTGCAAAATGCGCGGCCAAACGCGCCACCGTCGTCGCCATGCTGGCGAAATGCGCGTGCAAATGGGCGATACCGTGCTGCTGCGCCATCTGCGCCAGCAACACCGCCTGATACACATCGCGGGAATCCTCGCCGTGCGCGAGCTTCAACCCCGACCACAGGCCCGGCAGCGTCTCGCTAGCCTCATCGATCGCCGACCAGAACGTCGCAGCGCGCAACCCCTCGAAGGGCAGATAGCGCACCGGAGCGCGAACCCGCGCCAAAATATCCTGAAAATGCGTATCGTTGCTTGGGCGCAGCGCGAAGATCTCGATCGGCAACCCAGCCGCCTCGTGGGCCAAAATCTCATTGACCACAAACGTCTCGGAGTAGCGCGGATATCGCTTCAGCACATAACCAATGCGCGGCGCGTCGGCGCTCATTGAAGAACCATTCAGAAACATACCAACCTCCATCAATGAAGCGCCGCAAGTTGCCCGAACTCGCGCTGCTGAACACCATCAGCCAGCGCCTCGCGTAACAACTCAGGTAAACGCGCCAAACCATTCAAATCAAGACACTCACGAGCCGAAGGAGCCGCACCGAGATCGCGGGCCAACCACGCGCTCAACGCCGCAGGCGAGAGATCGGCGGGGTGCAACATATCGCACAGCCCCAAATCGCGCAGCCGCTCGGCCCGAATCAACTGCTCGCGGCGCGGACGCACACGGGGCACAATCAAGGCATGCTTCTCGAACGAGAGCACCTCGCTCGTCGTGTTGTAGCCGCCCATCGCGATCACGCGGTCGGCGCGCTCCAGCAAGCCCGCAGGCTCATCGACAAATGACAGCACCCGCATCCGTTCATGCTGAGCAACCGCCTGCTCCAAACGCACGCGCGCCTCGGTCGGCATAAACGGCCCAGTCACCAACAGACCGTTGTAGCCCTCTGGCAGATCGGCCTGCACGAACGCCTCGGCCAACTCCATCCCATCCTGGCCGCCGCCGAGCACGCACAGCGCCAACTTGCCGGGAGGCAGATCCAACGCCGCCAACTGCTCATCGACCGTGGCCGAAACCGTGCGCATCCGCTGATCGAGATAGCCCGTGAAGCGCACCTTCGCCGCCACATCGGGGGCAAACTGGTATTCCCGAACAGCATCGTACACGCGGCGATCGCCGTACACCCACACCGCATCGTAATTGGCACGGATGCACTGCTCGTTCGCCGCACGCTGCCACTCCAAGGCCACCCGCTCAGGCTCATCAAGCACCTCGCGCAGACCCAAAATGCAGCGCGTCCTACCAGTGGCCCGCAGATACGCCAGCGCCACATCAAGTTCGCGCACAGCGCCACGAGGCACGTTATCAACAATCAGCACATCGGGCTGAAAACCCTCTAGCGCCGAACGAATCGTCTTAGCACGCAGACTGATCAGATCGGGCAACGCCACACCCAAACGCCGCGCCTGATACTCGCCATTCGCCTCTTTACGAAGCGCGGGCAACGTCAGACAATCGACATTCGGGGGCATCGCAAACGCATTCACCTGACCAGAGCCAGCGATCATCAAAATCGAAGCATGGGGAAAAGCATCGGTCAACGCCTGAGCGATCAGCAAATTGCGGCGCATATGCCCCAACCCCATCGTATCGTGCGAATACAACGCAATGCGCAACTGCCTCGAATCACTCATCATGCGGCCCAAAGCCAACGAATCGAGGCCCTGCTTCACACGATAAGACGAGAAGCGCGACTTTCGCAGACCCGAAGCCTGCTTCATATGAACAGTAGATTGGTCGATCACACTACACTCCTCAGCGCCGGGCACCATCGAAACGGCGGCTTCTGCTCAAAACTGCAAACACAGAAGCGAGAAGATGCAGAAAAATACATCGCTAACCAACGGATTTTGAAAATCGCGCAAAACCTGAGGAAAAAGAACACTATGCTATAATACGGTGCGCAACTATCCCAATCGATCTTTTCCACCCGATTGCCACCATAAATGAGGCTACTATGCTAAATGTTGAAGCCATTCGCAACGCATTTGAGCAACACTACGGAATACACCCACGGCTGATCGTCCGCGCACCGGGGCGCGTCAACCTGATCGGCGAGCATACCGACTACAACGACGGCTTCGTCTTTCCCGTCGCCATCGACTACGCCACCTACGTCGCCGCCCGCCCCCGCGAAGACAACCGCGTCCATATGGTCGCGCTCGACCTCGGGCAAGAAGACGAATTCTCCCTCGATGAGATCGAGCACAGCAGCGACCAACTATGGAGCAACTACATTCGCGGCGTCGCCAAAGGGCTCGTCGTCGCAGGACACAAACTCGGCGGCGTCGATATGCTCATCACCAGCAACGTACCGCGCGGCGCGGGGCTATCCTCCTCCGCAGCGCTCGAAGTCTCGGTCGGCTACACCTTCCAACTGCTGAATCGGCTCAACATCCTCGGCGAAGAACTCGCACTGCTGGCCCAAGGCGCCGAGAACAACTTTGTCGGCGTGCAATCGGGCATCATGGACCAATTCATCTCGGTGCTAGGCCGCGCCGACCACGCCCTGCTGCTCGACTGCCGCGACCTCACCTATCAACTTGTCCCGATCCCCGCCACCACCACCATCGTCGTCTGCGACAGCCGCGTTGAGCGCACCCTGGCAGGCTCGGCCTACAACCAGCGCCGCAAAGAATGCGACGAAGCCGTGCGCATCCTCAAGCAGTGGTACCCCAAAATTCTGGCGCTGCGCGACGTCACACTCGAACAATTCCGGGAGCACGAGAACGACCTGCCCGAGCCAGTGCGCGCCCGTGCCCGCCACGTCATCAGCGAAAACGAACGGGCCGTCAAAGGCGCCGCCGCCCTTCAAGCGGGCGACGTGGCCACCTTCGGCCAACTGATGAACGAATCGCACGCCAGCCTGCGCGACGACTACGAAGTCAGCGTCAACGAACTCGACGTACTCGTCGCCGCCGCCCAAGCCGTGCCAGGCTGCTACGGCTCGCGGCTCACCGGCGCAGGCTTCGGCGGCTGCACCGTCAGCCTCGTCGAGCAGAGCGCCGTCGAACGCTTCAAGCAAGAAGTCGCCGCCGCCTACACCGCTCAAACCGGGCGCACCGCCACCATCTACGCCTGCCGCGCCAGCGACGGCGTAGGCCGCGCCCTGCCGGAATAACGCACCCCAACGCCAACACGCCCTCGACTCACCATCGAGGGCGTGTGCGGACACTGAGTCTGACAAGGTGACTGGATGAGTCGGTGACTCGGTGAAACCCCCATCAACTGGGCAGCACAGCCAATTGCCACCACAAACCGCACCGTATTACGCACTGTTTTTTGGGAAAAGAAAGCGCAGCCGCGCTGCACCGCCCGTCGCTACGGGCCAACAACGTCGTGCACAACGTGTGCGCGCTCGGACAGCGATGGCGCTGACGCGCCACAACGCGCGCACTTTAGCGCAGCTCCGCAGCGCATGGCTGCGCCGCTCAATCGTGACAAGGTGACCAGGTGACCCGGTGACCCGGTGAACAACACAAGATCACGCTGCCATACACACAAACAACGAAAAAGCAGACCACACTGCCAATCGCCACCGAGCGTGTACCCGCACCATCACCCCTGACGTACGACAAGGCATAACCACGGGCGCATCTCACAAGGCTGCCTTCCACTTTGGGGACCAGGGGCATTCGCCCCTGGTCGGGGTTTCCAAAGGGCCGCGACCGGCCCTTTGGGCCTGCGCAGCAGCCTACGCCCTCGTGCGTACTCATCCTCCCGCCGAATGGTGCATCTCACATCTACAAGGCGACAGGGTAACACAGCGACTTGGTGACTTAATAAAACCTGAAACGAGCAGACCACACTGCCAATCGCCACCGAGCGTGTACCCACACCATCACCCCCGACGTACGACAAGGCATAACCACGGGCGCATCTCGCGAGGCTGCCTTCCACTTTGGGGTCCAGGGGCTTTCGCCCCTGGTCGCGGTTTCCAAAGGGCCGCGACCGGCCCTTTGGGCCTGCGCAGCAGCCTACGCCCTCGTGAGGACTCGCCCGCTCGCCGAATGGCGCATCCTACGCTATAGCAAACACAAAAATCTGTGAAATCTGTGGATGCACCCAACCCTCTGCAACGCACGCCCTCATCAAGTACAATACCCCCAACATTTAACACAAACTTAAACAACACACCCTACACTCTAATCACAAACAAATCAAATGTAGGAAACAAACACCAATGGCAAGCATACTACTCGTAGAAGACGACCCAACCCTCTCAGAAACACTACGCTACAACCTTGAACGCGAAGGCTACCGCGTCTACACCGCAGGCGACGGCATCCAAGCCCTCGAACTCGCCCGCCGCGAACACCCCGACATGCTCCTGCTCGACGTGATGCTACCGCGCCTCGACGGCTTCTCCGTCTGCCGCATCCTGCGCCAAGAGAGCGACGTGCCCATCCTGATGCTCACCGCCCGCCAAGACGAGATCGACCGCATCGCTGGCCTCGAACTCGGCGCCGACGACTACGTCTCCAAACCCTTCAGCCTGGGCGAACTGCTGGCCCGCGTGCGAGCCATCATGCGCCGCTCCGACCGCCAACCAATCGGCAGCCGCGAGATCTTCGAAGCGGGCGAACTCAAACTCGACACCGGCTCGCGGCGCGTTTGGCGCGACAACATCGAAATCACGCTCGCCCAAAAGGAGTTCGACCTGCTCGCCTGCCTGGTGCGCAACCGAGGCATGGCCCTCTCGCGCGACGTGCTGCTCGAACGCGTCTGGGGCTACGACTTCGCAGGCGACAACCGCACCGTCGATGTCCACATCCGCTGGCTACGCGAAAAGATCGAAGCCGACCCGAGCCACCCGACATACATCCAAACCGTGCGGGGCATCGGCTACCGCTTCGAAGTACCCACCTAACCAGCAGGTTACACACACCCTATGACCACACTCAACGTGATCCTGCTATTGGCCCTCACAGCCGCCCTCGGTTGGGGTTGGTGGCTGTATCGTCGTCTCCAAATCGCCGAACAGCGCGAACCACCGCCGATCGAACAATTCACACCCGTCTTTCACGCCAGCGCCCAAGCGCTCGACGTGGGGCTGATCGTGCTCGACCGCCACTGCACCATCAACTACCTCAACTCCAAGGCCGAAGCACTGCTCGACACCACTAACAGCCTCGCCATCGGCCAAAGCTTCATCTCCATCATCCGCGACTACGAAGCCGACGCGCAGATCAACCAAGCCCTGCGCGACAACCATCCCCGCGACATGCTGCTCAAACCGTTGCTCACGGGCAAACACCTGCAACTGCGCATCTTCCCCTTCAACAACGAAGTGATGCGTGGGGCCGTGCTCAGCCTGCGCGACATCACACAGATCACCATGCTCGAACGGGCGCGGCGCGATATGGTCGCCAACGTCTCGCACGAACTGCGCACACCGCTCGCCTCCATCAAACTGCTGGTCGAAACGCTGCAAACCGAGCCGCCGCCCGAACTCGCCCAGCGCATGCTCTCGCAGATGGCGCAGGAAGTCGATGCCGTCACCCAACTGGTAGACGAACTGCACGAACTCTCGCAGATCGAATCAGGGCGCGTGGCCCTCAAACTCGCGCCAACCGAGCTAGAACCGCTCATCACCCACACCATCGAGCGTATCCAGCCGCAAGCGCAGCGCAAAGGGCTCACCATCAGCGCGCACCTGCCGCCGAACCTGCCACCGGTCCTGATTGACTCGCAGCGCGTGGGCCAAGTGCTACTGAACCTGCTCCACAACGCCGTCAAATTCACCACAACGGGCGAGATCAGCGTCCAAGCGCAACGCATCACCGTCGGTGCAGAGGCACAATGCATAGAGCCTCCAGCGCTCGACATCCCCCACACGCTTGCGCCGGGCGACTGGATGCTCGTGCAGGTGAGCGACTCGGGCATCGGTATCCCCAAGGAAGAACTGCCGCGCATCTTCGAGCGCTTCTACAAAGTCGATCGGGCGCGCACCCGCAACGCCAGCGGCACCGGCTTAGGCCTCGCCATCGCCAAACACCTGATCGAAGGGCACGGCGGCTGCATCTGGGCCACCAGCATAGAAGGCGCGGGCTCCACCTTCTACGTCGCGCTTCCGCTGGCCTAAACGCCCCATCAAAACACAAAAGCGCCCCGATCCCGAGGATCGGAGCGCATCTGCGAAACAACAACCACCTAGAGCGACGGCCACACCGCCAACTTCGTCTTGACCCGCTTGATCACCTCATCCGTAAACTCGGTGGTCGTCGCGTGGCCCTGCAAGTCCGAAGTGCGAATGCCGTCATACACCGCCTCGAACACCGATTCCGAGATCGCGCGGCTCGCCAGCGCACCCTTGTCGTCGATCGTGGAGAGCAACGAAGCGCCCGCCAAAATCATCGCCATCGGGTTCGCGATATTCTTGCCCTGCAACGAAGGAGCCGTGCCGTGCGGCGCCTCGGCCATCACCACACGCTGATTCCAATCATCGTCGAAGCTAATCAGCAGCGACTCCGAACCAGCGATCGAACCAAACATCTGCAACACCAAATCGCTCAAGCAGTCGCCGTCGCGGTTGAGCGCAGGGATCACCAGCGCCTCGCCC
Source organism: uncultured Roseiflexaceae bacterium (assembly GCA_937988885.1). Taxonomy (GTDB): domain Bacteria; phylum Chloroflexota; class Chloroflexia; order Chloroflexales; family Roseiflexaceae; genus CALKHR01. The sequence continues at coordinate 21,012 of CALKHR010000032.1, forward strand.
GTGTTGGCCATCAGCAGCGCATAGGTCGCGTCGATCAACTGCGGCTCGTAGCGCACCCCCGGATACCGAGCAGCGGCGGCGTCCATCTCCTCCTTCAGCATCCCCTCGTAGACGGGGCTGACCGTGTACTTGGGCCCACCAAAGACCTTGCCGCCAATGCGCTGGGCGTAGATGAACGAATACTCGGCCACCGCCCGACAATTGCGGCGCGTCACCTTCTCGGTGCGGCAAGCCACCTCATCCAGGCCCTCGCCCTCGCGCCACTCCTGCGCACCGTAGGCATCGCCCACCGCCATGCGAATCACAGCGATCGGCGCGTGCACACCGCCAACCGGGCGCACACCCGGGATACGGCGACCCGTGCGCACAATCACCGTACCATTGATTCGCTCGCGCAGAATCGCATTCGGGCTGCCAACATCACCCTTGATCTCGGGCGTGATAGTCGCCGCCTTCAAGCCACGGCCCACCTCGGCCATGCGATCAGCGGCCTCGTAAACAATCTGATTTTTTGTTGCGCGGCGCTTCTCCAAACTCAGGTCGAAGCGCTCGAATGCTACATCAACACCAGTCACTGCCGGATCAAGCACGCGTAGCGACTCCTCCAGCAATTCCTGGCCAGTTTGATCGCCCTCTAAAACGACGATGGTTGTTGTCATCGCTTACTCACTTTCCTACCGATAGTTCAAGTCTAGGATGTATTCCTAAGCGTTTTGCACCAGTATACCCTATTTCGCCCCATGCTGGTTGCAACGCCAACCAGGCTCAAGTATAATGCCGCGTATTCAGCCACCCGCGAGGACGAAGCCCATGTCACTTGAGGAAGAACTGCGCACCAAAGCCCAGGAGCTTTTTATTGGCGATTATCGGCGGCATATCCTGTTGTGCGCCGACGCCAGCGAGCCGAAATGCGCACCACAAGCGGCCAGCATCGAATCGTGGAACTACCTCAAGCGCCGCCTCAAGCAGCTCAACCTCTCCTTAGCGAGCGCTGGAGTCTACCGCAGCAAAGTGAACTGCCTGCGCGTCTGCAAACACGGCCCAATAGCCGTGGTTTACCCCGAAGGCGTGTGGTATCACTCCTGCACACCCGAAGTGCTCGAAGAAATCATCCAACAGCATCTGATCGGCGGTAGCGTCGTCGAAAAATATGTTTTTGCACGCAACCCACTCGATTCAAATGCGATCACTCATCAACCATCATCACAAGAGGCATAAAAAAACTTACACATTCACATACAAACATCCACAATCCCACATCTTCAATCGAGCCTCTCATCGCAGAAAATACTACATACCGTCATAGCGATCAATCCGCCAATAATCGAGCAATATGTCAACAGTAGCAACGAATCTTGGCATTTTACTTGAAATAATACATCCAGATCGTGTATAATAACGTAGTATTATGTGAAGCACTTCATGTGCCAGCGCGAACTTGTAAAATGTTGCAGGATGCTGCTCAATTAGAAAATCGTATCGAAGCAATGGTCTCTCAGAACCCGAGCGCAGAGAAACATCTGCACACACAGATCCGAATCGCAACTCGGCGTTTTGTTTCGATAAAAAGCAATTCTCCTACGTTCATATAACCAAATACATGGCAACGGAAGTGTAACGATCGGCTTGCACGTCCAGGGATGGAAGGTCAGGTTCGAATCCTGGCGTTGCCACCACACCAAACAAAACGCGGCCCCGAACAACTCGGAGCCGCGTTTGTGTACGTCGTATTGTGATTTTAGGCTGTCGATGTACTCTTAGACGACGAAGCATTGTTCCCAGCAGCCAACGCGATCTTCAACACCTCGTCCATCGACGAAACTGGGATCAGCGTCAGATCCTGGCGCACCTTCTCCGGCAACTCGACGATATCCTTGGCGTTATCCTTGGGCAAGATGAAGGTCTTGATGCCAGCACGATGCGCCGCCAGCGTCTTCTCCTTCAAGCCACCGATCGGCAACACCTTGCCGCGCAGCGTCACCTCACCCGTCATCGCCACATCGCGCCGCACCGGACGCCCCGTCATCGCCGAGATCAGCGCCGTTGTCAGCGTGATACCCGCCGACGGGCCATCCTTCGGCACCGCACCCTCAGGAATATGAATATGGATGTTGTGCTCCTCGAAGTATTTCGGATCAACACCCAATGCCTCGGCCTTGAACCGCGCATACGACATCGCAGCCTGAGCCGATTCCTTCATCACATCGCCGAGTTGACCCGTAAGCTGCAAGTTGCCCTTGCCGCGCACCGGCAACACCTCGATCGAGAGCGTATCGCCACCGGTCGTCGTCCAAGCCACGCCCGTCGCCACGCCGATCTCGTCCTGCTCCTCGGCCAAACCGTAGGTGTAGCGCTCGGGCCCAAGGTACGTCGGAATATCATCGACATCGATCACATAGTTCGGCACCTCGGTCCCCTCGTCGGCAGCCGCCGCCACCTTACGAGCGACCTTGCGGCACAGGCTCGCCACCTCGCGCTCGAGGTTACGCACACCAGCCTCGCGGGTGTATTCGCGTATCAACTTCACGGCAGCGGCATCGGTGAGCTTGAACTGCTCCTCGGCCAAACCGTGAAACTCGCGCTGCTTGGGCACCAAGAAGCCCTGCGCAATGCCGAGCTTCTCATCCTCGGTGTACCCGCCGATCTCAATGATCTCCATACGGTCGCGCAATGGGCCAGGGATCGGCTCCAACTGGTTGGCCGTCGCAATGAAGATCACCTGCGAGAGATCGTAGGGGATCTCCAGGTAGTGATCCGAGAACGTGCTGTTCTGCTCGGGGTCCAACACCTCAAGCAGCGCCGACGTCGGGTCGCCACGGAAGTCCTGGCCTACCTTATCGACCTCATCGAGGATGTAGACCGGGTAGCGCGACTTCGCCGTCTTCATGCCTTGGATGATGCGGCCAGGCAGCGCACCGATGTAGGTGCGGCGATGGCCACGGATCTCGGCCTCATCGCGGATGCCACCGAGCGACGTGCGCACAAACTGGCGGCCCAACGCACGAGCGATCGAGCGACCGAGCGACGTCTTACCAACTCCGGGCGGGCCGACCAAACACAGGATCGGCGAGCGCATCTTGTTCCCGGCGAGCTTACGCACCGCCAGGTATTCCAGCAAGCGCTCCTTGACCTTCTCCAGACCGAAGTGATCCTGATCCAACACCGCCTGAGCTTGCGCAAGGCTGATCTCGGGCAATTCCTCCTCAGCCCACGGCAAATTCAAGATCCAGTCGAGGTAGGTGCGGATCACACCAGCCTCGGGGCTATTCATCCCCTGCTGAGCTAGGCGCTTCAACTCGTGCGTCGCCTGCTCTTTGACATAGTCGGGAGCGTTGAGCTCGGCGATCTTGCGGCGCAGTTCGTCGATGGGATCGTCGCTATCCTCGTCCTCACCGAGTTCGCGCCGAATCACCCGCATCTGCTCGCGCAAGAAGTACTCGCGCTGGCTCTGATCCAAGACCTCTTTGGTATCCTGCTGGATCTTCTGACGCAGCTTCAGCAGTTCGAGCTGGCGGGCGAGCAGCAAATACGCTTTGCGCAAACGCTCGATCGGCTCAAGCTCGTTCAGGATATCGAGACGCTCGGTGAACTCGAACGACGGAGCAACCGTCACAATATCGGCCAAATGACCAGGCTTATCGATACGATGCACGAAAGCGACAGCATCCTGCGGCACCTCACCAAGGTAATCCACAAACTCATCGACCTGTTGCTTGACGGTCTCCATCAGCGCTTCGATCTCCATGCCAACCGGCTCGGCATCGACCACAGCGCGGCAGCGCACCCGATAGAACGGGTCGCTCTGAATAGCCTCGCCAAGCAACGCGCGCGTCAAACCTTCGAGAATGATTCGCACGGTGCCATCGGGGAGTTTGATGAATTCCTCCAGGCGCGCAATCACACCAACGCGTGGAAGCTGTTGACGCTGGCCGCTCTTATAACCTTCGATCTCATCTTCCGAGACGAAGATCAGCAGCACCTCCTGGTCTTCTTCCCACGCCCGCTCCATAGCACGGTAGGATTTGCCCTGCCCAACCTGAAGCGGAACGGTCATGTGAGGCATAATAACCATTTCGCCTAACACAACCAAAGGTAATTCACGATCAAACGTCTCTGCAGTCTTGTTCGACTGGGAAAGACGCTCGATGGAGGATTCAACTTTCTGGCTCATCTGTATTCCTCACTTCTCAGACGCGCGGCGTCTGGATGTTGTCCAGCGAAGCAAGTCAATAATCGCTTGTTCCTTCTGTATGCCGCATTTACATGGTACCACAACTTGAGCCACATGAAGCTGAACATCTACTGAGGCGCTACATGCTCTCTACAATATACAACGATCAAAATGGGGATATGGTGCGGATCCTGCCTACAAATATTGCTTTGCTAGCGAGTGATTTTGAGGTTATTCGTAGGCCTCAACAGCACGTTGCATGCCGTTCAGTAGAGCGCTCAGCGAAGCCTGCAAAGCGTTGATTTCATGCTCGGCAAGATGGGCAAGCGCTTGGTGTATCGCCTGACGACGAGCTTCGCGAATATGTGCAAGGAGTGCACGCCCTTCGTCAGTCACCGTGACCATGACTTGGCGTCTATCGCCCTCTGGCCTGATCCTCGCCACAAGGCGCTTTTCTAATAACCGATCAACAACACCCGTTAACGACGCCGCCGATTGTTGCGTTGCCCTCGCCAATTCAGACATTTTGCATTCATCATCACGATGACTTAAATGCAAAAGTGTATAAAATTGTGGGATCGTTAATTCACACCGTTCTTCTGACAAAATATGTAAAAAATGCCGCTGTCCAAGCCAACCAAGTTCTAAAATCAACTGCTCAATTTGATCAAATGGTTCTACGCCCAGACTTCCGCCGTTCATGCGAGGCCTCCATCTAACGTTGGGCAATCAAGACCATCGTCATTTTATTGCGCAAACAGGCATCAGAGGTACTCATAAATATTGATATTTTAGAGTATTGATTATATCACGCGGCCACCCCTCCGTCAAAGCTTTTTCATTACAGCCCTGGCAACATTCCGATCACATCTTGCCTGTTACAAGCGCATAAGCAAGCGATATTATACAAAAACAATTATTCTATGGGCCGCCGAGGTAGACGATATGGCTTATTCCATTTTGATCGTCGATGACGAGTCCAATCAGCGTCTTATGATCGAACAAGCGCTGCGTTCGCTTGGCGATGATTGGCAATTCTCGACAGCCTCCTCCGGGCATGAAGCATTGGCGGTCCTAGAAGGCCCTCAGCCCGATCTGATCATCACCGATTATCACATGCCGATGATGAACGGGATCGAGCTGATCCAACAGATCCGCGCCCGTTTTGCGTGCGCCCGTATCATCCTGATCACCGCTTACAGCTCCCCCGAGCTATCCGACGAGGCCCAGCATTTGGGCGTCAACCACTATCTCACCAAGCCCGTTTCACTCTCGGAGCTACGCCACCTCACGAGCAGCGTCCTAGCGGAATCATAGCGCGCTCAGGTCTCCAACGGCGGGCAGGCCGCCAGCCGCACTGGCCTGCGTAACCGCCCGCGTAATGGCGATCGCTAGCACATCGGCTGCAATCGCGCCCAACACGGTGAGGTGCGGTCCCGCCTGTCGCCCGGTCGCCAAAGCAAAGACAAGGTCGCCATCGAACGGCGTGTGTACGGGCTGAATGGTGCGTGGCAACGCGGTTTGCGCCATACGGGCGAGTTTGTTCACCTCGGTTTTCGTGAGCCGCGCATTGGTCGCTACCACCGCCAAAGTGGTGTTGCTGCCAGCCGGTCGCACCTGCATCGCAGCTTGATAGGCGGGCTGACGCAGCAAATGACGCGCCTCTAGCATGGTGTTCGGCTGCTGCGGGTCGCGCGTACCCGCCAGCATGCCACCCGTTTCTGGGTCGCGCACCTCGCCCCACGCATTGCAGACAGCTAAAGCGCCCACCACAGTGCCATCGGCCAGCGTCTCGCTCCACGTACCGATGCCGCTCTTAGTGGCCGATGCCAAGCCCAAAAGTTTGCCGACCGTCGCGCCCGCGCCAGCGCCCACGCACCCCTCGGGCACGTGCGTGCTGGCCTGCGCACACGCCGTGTAGCCCATCTCTGCATCGGGCCAGCGATCAGCGCGTCCGCAGCCCAGATCGAAGATCACGGCGGCGGGCACAATCGGCACAACACCATACGGCGTTGCAAACCCGATCGAGCGTTCGCGCAACCATTCGGCCACCCCGTTCGCGGTGCCCAAGCCGTGCGCGCTCCCACCACACAGCGTGATCGCGTGCACCACCGAAACCTCGGCGGTTGGCGAGAGCAGATCGGTCTCGCGGGTGCCGGGTGCGCCACCACGCACATCAATACCGCCAACTGCACCATCCTCTGCCAGGATCACAGTGCAGCCGGTCAGCGCTTCGAGATCGTGCGCGTGACCAACACGTATCCCAGGCACATCGGTGATCGCAGGGGACATCGTTTCACCTCACCAATACGCTTTAAACATCAATCGAGGACCAGCACAAGCTGATCCTCGATCGAATTGTCGAACGCGTTTCATTAATGTTCGTAGAGATCGAGCGCTTGCTCCGTGGTACGATGCCGATGATAATTAGCGCGTATCACGCTGCCCGAGCCATCGTCGCCACAGTACGGGCAGACTGACCATGTCAGATCGACCACGCGATCGCAGGAGCTGCAGCGGCGGCGCAACGTGGTGAGGCAGTGCGGGCACATAATAAATTCGGGTTCGATGCCACGTTGGCAGTGCGGACAGACATATTTCTCTTCGAGATCGCGCCGGAGGTACTCTTCCTCCAAAGTGCGCTCGTACTTTTCAGCGAGGGTGCGGTGAGGGCGCAGAATGAGGTGCAACACGAGGCCCGCGAAGGGCAGCAGCAGCGCCAGCGAAACAGCGAGCACCTGCACTACCACATCTTCACTGCGCGAGTGAATATCGCGGTACGTCCAGAGCACCGAGGCGGCCCATAACAGCACTGTATACGCGGCTATCGCCCAGCCGATCACTTGGAGGATCGGCTGTAAGTTTGTCAGTATCGAGCTAAAATCCAAAACCAAGCTCCTTCAGCGAGGGTTTACACGGGCCACGTGTGCGCCCGTTGGGTGTATTTTCTGCCTACTCCGACGAAATGTCAACGCTTTAATTCTGACAACTGGCTGAAATCGCGTAGGATGGTGTCAGGGCGGGTTGTAGGCATCAAAAGATCAAACAGCACATGCTGTCTGATCTGCAGTGATCACGAGATATTCGGCTCATCGCCAGATGTGGTGGATGCAGCGCTAGAGCCGCACCGCGTCATCGGCCTTGAGCACAAAAATAGTAGCGCCGCCGACCTGCACTTCAACAGGGACTGGCGGGTAGAACTCGCCCGATTCGGCAACTGGTGGTAACGGCGAGACGTAGCGGGTGCGGGTATAGCAGTGCTCGCGGATGGTGCGAAGGAGCGGATCAACGACATGATCCTCGACTGCGATCAACAGCGTCACATTCCCCTCGCGCAAAAAACCACCCTCGCTACTGATACGGGTAACACGATGACCTTGGGCTGTCAGCGCTTCAAGCAACTCCCCAGCATCCTGCCGCTGGACAACAGCGATAACCAGTTTCATATTGCGTCCTTCAAGGTGTCCGAAAAGCGAGCAAGAACGGTGATCGCGGCTGCGACCAAGCTCCTATTAAAACGACACCGCTATAAGGCAATCTTACGGTAGCGCTTCGAGCATACGGATATGCTCAAGCCAAGGCGCTACAGCCGCCTCAATCTCTTCTGCAAGGATCTCAACAGGTTGCCGCGCATCGAAGCTACGCCAGCGCCCGGGTTCCTGAGTGATCAACTCTCGATACCCAGCGACCACGCGCTGATGATACGCGAGATCGCGCGCATCGAGGCGATTCCACTCGACCGACGACTGCTCGTTGGGGCGTCGCCCAACCACGGCGGTCAGTTCGCCAACACCACGCTGCTCGCGATTATGGCGCCGCTTCCGTTCGATGCCTTCTTCAGCACTCAGATCGAGGTATATGGTTAGATCGGGCAACAGACCACCAGTGGCAATTGCGGTGATCTCACGCAGTTCATTGAGATCGCGACCCAAACCATAGCCTTGGTGAGCATAGGTTGAATCGGCATACCGATCGCAGAGCACAATGCCGCCTTGATCGAGATAAGGCTGGATGACCTGGCTCACCAGTTGTGCCCGCGCCGCCGAGAACAAGAGGGTTTCTGTCGTCGGGGCCATCTCGGTATGCTGCAGATCGAGGACGATCCGCCGAATCATATCGCTGATGCGGGTACCACCAGGCTCACGGACTAAAATCACGGGGTAATGCCGCGCATGCAAATGCTCGTACAGCAAGCGCGCTTGAGTGCTTTTTCCGCTGCCCTCAGGCCCTTCGAATGTAATGAACAGGCTCATACCATATACACAGTGCGGCTCTTTCGCCGCCTATCATACCATAGATATCTACTGTGCGTGCAAAAGATCGCAACCTCTTGCACGCACAGCGCCAACATACCGCACGAGCTTCGCCTAACGGAAGATCTTCACGCGGCGGTGAGGCTCGCGCCCATAGCTCTCGGAGCGAACATTATACTGTTCGGCGATTTGATGCTGTAGACGCCGAATAAAATTGCTTCGAGGAGCCAACTCTACAGCTTGCAACTCACCATTCAGCAACTGCGTTACTGCATCCTCGGCCTCTAGGCGGGCCTCCTGCTCCTCGCTGCTACGTCCGAACCGCGTAACCCGGAACTCATCGGCAGCGCCAATCCCAAACACATCGGCCAACTGGCGCTCCATCTGAGTGATGGTATTGCCACGCAGCACATAGATCGGCACGCCGCGTTCCTCAGCCTCGCGCATGCGGTGCGATCCTTGGCGATAGTAGTTTTTGACCGTCATCACCATCGTCGCCTCGTTCATATCGCGCACAATCGTGGCGGGCACTTGCAGGTTCGCGATCGCACGCTCCAAGCGCTCGCGCCCGATCCCAAATGGATAGATGCGCTGCGGCTGCATGCCTCCCGATGGCGCAGGGGGCGGCGCAGTGCGATGATCGCGGCTGCGTCCATTGGAGACGACGCGCTCGCGTTCACGCTCCCGTGGGCGCTCGCGTTGACTCTGCTGCGCCCGCCGTGCGCCATAGCCTTGCTGAGGACCATTCGGTGGGTTGAGTTCGCGAACGACCGCCTCGATGTGAATTTGCCCATCGGCATCGCGCTGGCGAAGTTCAGCGTTCGGGTCCTCGCCACGCAGCAGGCTATCGACAGCGCTAGCCACATCGAGATACACGATCACCCGATCGTAGCGCTGAATCTCCACCAACACATCGAAGGTTGGCGGCGCCTTCCGTTCGAGCACCGTCTTCTGCGTCCCACGGCGACGAGCCTCATCGTCTCCGAGCGTTACGGCCTGAATACCGCCGACCAAATCGGAGAGCGTGGGGTTAACCATCAAGTTATCGAGCGTGTTACCGTGGGCCGTGCCGATCAGTTGCACGCCGCGCTCGGCGATCGTGCGGGCGGCCTGTGCCTCAAGCTCCGTGCCGATCTCGTCGATCACGATCACCTCGGGCATATGATTCTCGACCGCCTCGATCATCACGTTATGCTGCTCGGAGGGGCGAGGCACCTGCATACGACGAGCGCGCCCAATGCCGGGATGCGGAATATCGCCATCGCCAGCGATCTCGTTCGAGGTATCGACGATCACCACGCGCTTGCGGAGTTCCTCGGCCTCGACACGAGCCGCCTCGCGCAGCAAGGTCGTTTTGCCGACACCCGGCTTGCCGAGCAGCAGCATGCTCTTGCCCGACTCGATCAAATCTCGCAAGATCGTGATAGTGCCGTACACCGCACGCCCGACGCGGCAGGTCAAGCCGATCGCCTTGCCGGCGCGGTTGCGGATCACTGAAATACGGTGCAACGTGCGGGGGATACCTGCACGGTTATCTTCGCCGAACGAGCCGATCCGCGTGATCACATAATCGATATCATCTTGCGTGATCTCGCGATCGCTCAGAAACCGTTCGTGACCACGATATCGAGCCTCGGGGAGCCGACCAAGATCCATGATGATCTCAATCAAATCCTCCTTATCATCGGGAGCTTGTTCTATCGCCTGTTGTATATGCAACGGCAGAGTTGCAAGCAGCAGATCGATGTTACTTGTGATATCGCGTTGTTCTGACATAACGCCTCACCTTCTCGCTACGCGAGGTGATCGTCGGGATAGGCGCACGAGGCTCAGTTGAAACTTCGCGCACGGGCATGAGGAACGAGCGCCGTGCGGTCTCGGTTGTTTGTTTCAGGAGCAGCGCCTGCTCGCCGATTGGCTGGAACCCAAGGTCTGTGGCTGGCACAAGCAATTCGCGTTGATATTCGCGAAGCAGCAGATAGACCGGTAATGTATCGGAAATCTGGCCCAGACCAAACCGCAAGATATCTGTTGTAATTGCACGCGTCTCCGGTTTCACTAATAGCAGCAGAACATGTGCCGCTGAGCCGCTCGTAAGATGCAGATACGCATCAAGGTCATCTGGCGGGCCGAGCACCCACGCGCGGGGGCGCAACCGACGCCAGGTACGACCAAGCGGCAACATCCAATCGCGGGCGACGCGGGCCTCGGCCTGTTGAACGCTGTGGGGAGTGAGCGCGCCGTACAGCTTATGGATGGCCCAGGCATCGCGGCGAGATTGCGGTCGCATTGGCGCAATCGTGGTACCCTGATCCCAATCGGGGCCTTCCAGCAGCATGACGGTTTGATGGGTATAGGTCGTGAAGCCCAACTGGCGGAAGATCTCGCGCAATTCGTCGTGGCGTTGGGAAAGCGCCGCGTACAATCGTTGAATGCGATGTTGCGCGGCGTTGGCGCAGAGCTGTTCGAGCAGGCGGAACCAAATATCAGCATCGGAGGGCGTGCCCTGTGGCTCGCCATAGGCCGATAGCATTACGATATCCTGTTCGGGCTGGCCATTGCGCCCGACGGCTTGGATCGCCGCTCGCGAACCACGGTCGCGGTAGATAAACGTAGCCCCGTCGTACCAGCTACCTTCGATCAGCGTGCGCAAGCCAAACCAAAACGGACGATGCGGCTGAGCCAACATCGACGCGTTGTACAACATCACTTGGCTGCGCGGTTTACGTCGCAGTAATAATAAATCGCCGAGTGTGAGGGGTCGTATCATATGTACAGTTATGAGTTCTCAGTTCTGAATGATGAGATCAAGGTGTGTTACAACGCTCACCACTCAGAACTCACCACTCATAACTCTAAAAAATACCGATGAAAACGATCATCGTTGGTTAGCTCGGGATGAAAGGCCGTTGCAAGCATACGGCCTTGCTGAGCCGCGACAATACGTCCATCATCGAGCGTTGCCAGTATATCGACATTAGACCCAGGCGATTCGATCAGCGGTGCGCGAATAAACACAGCACGGAGCGGTTCTTCACCGAGTTGGGGGATCGTCAAATCGGTCTCAAAACTGTCGAGTTGGCGACCAAATGCATTCCGACGCGCGGTTATGTCCATCAATTCGAGGGACGGTTGCCCTTCGGGCCGTCCTTCGGCGATTCGCTTTGCCATAAGGATCGCGCCAGCGCATGTACCCCACAACGGCATACCCTGCTTGGCTCGTTCACGAATAGGTTCTAGCAACTCATACAGCACCAACAGCTTACCGATCGTGGTGCTTTCACCGCCTGGAATAATAAGACGCTCAACCTGCTCTAAATGTTTCGGCAAACGTACCTGCTGAACAGGAACACCGATCTGTTTGAGAATAGCCTCGTGCTCACGGAACGCGCCCTGGAGGGCTAAAATACCTACTGTCATATGTGTGTATTGATGAACGATCGAGTTCTCAGCGGGCCAAACGCTGCGCTCGCCTGCCGAGAACTCAAACGTAATGGTATTACCAGCCGCGCTTTGCCATGAGCTGATCGGCAGGAATATCGCTAATGTTAATGCCAACCATCGGCTCACCCAGACCACGGCTCACCTTGGCGATGATATCCGGGTCGTTGTAGTGGGTGGTCGCCTCAACGATCGCGCGAGCGCGCTTCTCGGGATCGCCCGACTTGAAGATGCCCGAACCGACGAACACGCCATCGACGCCCAACTGCATCATCAGCGCGGCATCGGCGGGGGTTGCGATGCCACCAGCGGCGAAGTTGACCACCGGGAGCTTACCGGTCTCGGCGACTTGGCGCACGAGCTCGTAGGGCACCCGGAAGTTCTTGGCGGCGGTGAACAACTCATCCTCGTCCATCGATTGCAAGCGGCGGACATCCGCGTAGACGGCGCGTGCGTGGCGCACAGCCTCGACGACGTTGCCCGTGCCAGCCTCGCCCTTGGTGCGCAGCATAGCGGCACCCTCGGCGACGCGGCGCAATGCCTCGCCGATATCGCGGCAGCCACACACAAACGGCACTTTAAATTTATGCTTATTGATGTGGTGCTCATCGTCGGCGGGGGTGAGCACTTCACTCTCGTCGATATAATCGATACCAATCGCTTCAAGCACTTGGGCTTCAACGAAATGGCCGATGCGAGCTTTGGCCATAACGGGGATGGTTACGGCCTCCATGATCTCTAGGATCAGTTCTGGGTCGCTCATCCGCGCGACGCCACCCTGAGCGCGAATATCAGCCGGGACGCGCTCCAAAGCCATCACAGCCACTGCGCCAGCAGCCTCGGCGATACGAGCTTGCTCAGCGGTGACGACATCCATGATCACGCCGCCTTTGAGCATTTGCGCAAGGCCCGCTTTTGTCGTCCAGGTTGATGTATCCATAAGGGCTCCTCGATTATTGATGTGGTTATGGTTGCAGCGACTATTGTACCATAACGGTTCTAGCGCGGCAAAGAGACATTTCGCGTCATTACCTAGGACAATTCGTCTTTATAGTGCGAAATGAGCTATTTAGAATAACAAGAAACCGGGGATGCGATAGTTCGCATACTCCCGGTTGTCCTGTTGTTTTCCCTACGATGTAGGACAATCCTTAGCGGCCAAAGCGCTTGGCGACCTCAGCCCAGTTGACGGTATTCCACCAGGCTTCGAGGTACTTCGGTCGCAGGTTCTGGTACTTGAGGTAGTAGGCGTGCTCCCACACATCGACGCCCAGCAGCGGGGTCAGACCCTGCATGAGCGGGCTATCCTGGTTGGCGGTGCTGATCACCTGCAGGTTGCCATCCTTATCGCTGACGAGCCAGGCCCAGCCGCTGCCGAATCGCTTGGCACCGGCATCGTTGACCTTGGCCTTGAGCGTGGCGAGGTCGCCGAAGATCTTATTGATGGCATCGGCCAGGGCGCCGGTGGGCTCGCCACCACCGTTCGGGCCCATGATCTCCCAGAACAGCGTGTGGTTCGCGTGGCCACCACCGTTGTTGATCACCGCCTGGCGGATCGACTCAGGCACATCGTTGATGTTGCGCAGGATCTCCTCGATCGAGGCGCTCTGGAGCGAGGCGTGGCCTTCGAGGGCTGCGTTCAGGTTATTCACATAGGTGGCGTGATGCTTGTCGTGGTGGATCTGCATCGTCTGGGTATCGATATGGGGTTCCAACGCACTGTAGTCGTAGGGTAGCGGCGGTAATGTGAAAGCCATAAGATCCTCCTTAACACTGAACAACTCTTCAGCGAGTTGCGGGCATTCCGCAACGGATGCGATTCTCTATTCAAGCGATCCACGCAGTGATGCGCGGATCGAGCTTGCACATGGAATGGAGTATTAGGGTGTAATGGTACGTTGAGTGATGATTGAAGAGCGAAGTGCAGCGCTCTAATAACCAAAAGGTTAGGTACCGGCAAGCGCCTTACCTAACCTCCCAAAGGGTACTGCATGCTAATGTACAACCTTACTTACCAACTCGTGTGCCACGCAAGCCTTAGGATAAGCTGCGAAAACGGCAACATGTGCCACCCTCTGCGATAGTCTCCTCGCAGATCAGTTCGACACCAAGCAAGTCCTGATAGAGCTTGAGTTCGTGCGAACAGGCTTGGCGATGCTTGAGCGCGGCACAATTGATGGGACAATTATACTCGACAAGCGCCATGCTGCCATCGGGCTGTTGTTCGCATTCGCACATGTAGCCCTGCTCGGTCAGGATCGTGGCGAGCTCGGTCATACGTTCGGACGCGGTTTTGCCTTGAAGACGCGGTGCGTACTGCTCGGCGAGCGCTTGACTGCGTTGTGCAAACAGCTCGTCGATGGCCTCTAGGCCACAACGTTCTGCGATCATATCGAGCGCATCGAGCAAGAGGCGTTCGTAGCGGCGTGGAAAGAGTGCTTCAGCAGCGGAGGTAAGCGCATAGAGGTGGCTTGGCCGACCAACTCCACGGCGAACAGCGGCTGTATAGACGAGCCCATCGCGCTCGAGCAGCGCCATATGTTGCCGAATGCCTACAGCACCTATTCCCAATAGTGCACTCAACTCACTCGCAGTTAGTTGACCGCGGCGACGCAACAGAGCAAGGATCTCTTGACGGGTTTGGCCTTGTTCGCGGTGCTCTAACGACATTCTTTGGCCTCCTGCTGATGCAACTTTGCTGAACAGAATGAGTTGCACGGCCCTGCATGAGTATAGCATCCGGCTTTTGAATTTGTCAAGAAAACACTTTTAAAA
>CALKHR010000033.1 GCA_937988885.1 uncultured Roseiflexaceae bacterium
TTAGGCAGAACGCTCATACCGTCTATTATGGCTTAACTTCGGATAGAACACAAGTGCTATCCGTGTGTGCCAGTGCGTTTCATTGGCTATTGAGGACGGCATGCATCCCCGGCCTAAAGGCACGGGGCTTTCTGCCGCCTTTTCTGAAATGCTACCACGCAATCGTAACTCACGCTACAATACTTTGACGATGGTATGGCTTGAAGGATGTTATGCAGAAATCACAGATTCTCCTTGTTGAAGATACGCTCGATCTTGCGGCGGTGATTAGCGCCGAGTTGCGCGCTGCGGGCTTCGAGGTGCAGCATACCGAGCAGGGTGAAGCGGCGCTGCAATTGCTGGCCAGCCAGTCCTACGATCTGCTGATCCTCGATTGGATGCTGCCCGATATCGCTGGGATCGAGGTGCTGCGCCAACTGCGGGGCGTTTCGGGTGTGCCGGTGCTAATGCTGACGGCCCGCGACACCGAACTGGACCGCGTGCTCGGCCTTGAGCTCGGGGCCGACGATTACCTCACCAAGCCGTTTAGCATGCGCGAGTTGGTTGCGCGGGTGCGCGCGCTCCTGCGTCGTCGCTCGCTAATCGAGCAGACGCTGCAGGCCGATCAGAGCCGCAATCAGGGTGTGCTCGAACTGGGAGAACTGCGCATCGATCCGCAGGCGCACCAGGCCACCATTGGCGGACGGGAGCTTGATCTAAGCCGCACCGAGTTCGCGCTGCTCTATCTGTTGGCGAGCAATCCGGGCCGCGTGTTTAGCCGCGCCTATCTGCTCGATACGCTCTGGAGCGAGCAGTACGTCAGCGGCGACCGCTCGGTCGATAACGCGGTGCTGCGACTGCGCCGCAAGATCGAGCCGTTCGGCAAACATCTCGAAACGGTGTGGGGCGTCGGTTACCGTTGGCAGCGCTAGAGGTTGGTGTTATGCGTGCATTGTTGCTGAGCGCCTCGTGGTTGCGCACGCTGTGCGAGGTCGCGCTCCTGTTCGCCTGCTTGGTTGCGCTCAGTAGCCTAATCTATCAGGGGCAGGTCGAGCAATGGTGGGAACCGACGATTATGTTTTTGGTCAACCCGCTCTGCGCGCTCTACTACAGCTTGCGCTTGAGGATCCCGACAGGTTCGTGGTTGCGCCAACTGCTGCTGGAATCCGCCAGCATCCTGCTCTTCTCGTTACTGACCGCGACGGTGATTTACCCATCGTGGCTCACCCTGCTTGAGCATAATCCGCGCTACAACTCGTATCTGCTCACCTTCTTGTTCTTTTTCCTGTTCCTCTTCCCCTATATGTTCTTCCGTGGGATGGTGCGCCTGATCCGCTGGTGGCGGGATCGCAGCCAACGCACACTGCTCTGGTCGCTGGTGAACAGCCATGTGATCGTGGTGGTGGTGCTTCAGCTGTTGCTGATCGTGCCGCTGAGCATCTTCACGCTTCGCAATCAGATTCTCGCTGCTAATCCGCCCGATGCGTTGTTTGCGCAGGTGCTCTACCGCCTGCAACAGTTGCTGCCCGTGATCGGCATTGTGATTCTGCTGGCGGTGGCGATTCTGATCGGTTTTTTGCCGTTCGCGTTTATCGTCTCGTACCTGTTCGCTCGCCGTATCCGCCGCCGCCTCGATGCGCTGCTGACGGCGGCCCACGCGATGCGCGATGGCGATTACAGCGTGCGAATCCCTGTCACGGGCCACGACGAGATCAGCACGCTCCAGACCGATTTCAACCGCATGGGCAGCCAGCTTGAGCAGCAGTTTCACGCGTTGCAAAGCGAACGCGAGACGGTTTCACGCCTGCTCAGCACACGCCGCGAAATGATGGCGAACGTTTCGCACGAGTTGCGCACGCCGATCGCGGTGCTGCGCGCCCAGATCGAGGCGGCCCAGCGCCAGAACACGATGATCGATCCTGAACTGTTGCACCGCGATGTGCTGCACCTTCAGCGGCTTGTTGATGATCTGGTTGCGCTGGCCCAGACCGAAACCGAGCAGTTGAGCCTGCGCTTGGAGCCGACCTCGGTCAATCAGGCGCTCACTCGCATCGTCGAGAGCTTGACGCCGCTGGCTTGGCGGCAGCAGAAGGTCGAGATCGTGAGCGAACTGGCGCCCGACGCGCCGCTGCTGCTGATCGACCAGACCCGCTTCGAGCAGATTATCCTTAACCTGCTGCACAACGCGCTGCGCTACACCGGGCCAGGCGGTGTGATCCTGCTGCGCAGCGATGCCCAGGGCCAGATCGAGATCCGCGATACTGGCAGCGGCATCGCGCCCGACGACCTGCCGCACATCTGGGAGCGCTACTACCGCGATCCCGAACAGGGCGGCAGCGGCTTGGGCCTCACGCTGGTGCACTCCTTGGTGAGCGCGATGGGCGGCACCATCGCTGTCGAGAGCGCCTTGGGTGAGGGCACGAGCTTCACGATCACGCTGCCGCGCGCCTAGTCGCCCTCCTGCGTAAGGCAACAAACTCCCCGTAGTTCGCCACAGATGCGACAAAGTTGCGACAATTCTTCAAAGTTCTTGCGACAAGTGCCTGCCACAATACAGACAATAACAATCTGAAGGAGTGTGGCATGACACAACATAACGTAACTTCCGCACTGATGGTGCGAGATATCACCCGGAGCCTGCCCCTGGCGGGCAACGAACTGCCGATTCTGCACGGCATCAGCTTCGCGCTCAAGCAGGGCGATTCGTTGGCGATCACTGGCCCGTCCGGCTCGGGCAAATCGACGCTGCTGGGCATTCTGGCGGGCTTGGATACGCCCAACAGCGGTGAGGTGTGGCTGGCGGGCCAGAATATCGCTCGGCTCAACGAGAACCAGTTGGCCCGCTTCCGCAACCGCTATATCGGCATGGTCTTTCAGTCGTTTAACCTCATCCCCACGCTGACCGCGCTTGAAAACGTCGAGTTGCCGCTGTTTGCGCAAGCCAACCAGCGCAACACCCGCCAACGCGCTCAGGAACTGTTGGAGATGGTTGGGTTGGGTGATCGACTGCATCATCTGCCGGGTCAGCTTTCCGGTGGACAGCAGCAGCGTGTGGCGATCGCTCGGGCGCTGATCAATCAGCCGGACCTGCTGATCGCCGATGAGCCGACCGGCAACCTCGACAGCGCGACGG
Source organism: uncultured Roseiflexaceae bacterium (assembly GCA_937988885.1). Classification (GTDB taxonomy): domain Bacteria; phylum Chloroflexota; class Chloroflexia; order Chloroflexales; family Roseiflexaceae; genus CALKHR01. The sequence goes on from CALKHR010000033.1 coordinate 3,113, forward strand.
GCAAGGCGATCCTGGCGTTGTTCGAGCGCTTGCAGGCCGAACTGAACTTGAGCGTGATCATTGCGACCCACGACCCGCAGGTGGCGCGGCGCGCCGATCAGCGTCTGCACATCATCGATGGCAGGCTGGCCGAGGTGCAGCAATGATGCGTCTTGCTGTGCTGTTGCGCTATGCTGTGCGCTCGCTGCGCCGCGATGCGACCAGAAGCTTCTTGGCGATCCTGAGCATCACCGTGGGCGTGCTCTCGCTGGTCAGCATGCAACTTTTCTCGTTTAACTTGCTGTTCGGCCCGCTCTTCGATGATCGGCAGCAGATCGGCGGTGATGCGCAGATCAAGCCCGCTGAAGCCGGGCAGACCTTCGACCCAACAGAGCTAGCACGTTTCGCGCAGTGGCAGGTCGAGGGCGTGCTGAGCGACTATGCGCCGCTCTCCTTCACCACCGCCAGCTTTCTGCGCACCTCCGATAATGGTCGCGTCAGCTTTGTTTCGGGCGTGCTGGGCATCGATGCGCGCTACCCGCTGCTGGGCAATCTGCGGCTGCGCGAGCCAGCACAGGCCTCCATCGCGGAACTGCTAGCCGATCCGAATGCAGCGCTGATCACCCGCGAACTGGCCGATGAGCGGGGCTTGCGCTTGGGCGATACGATTGTGCTGAATGGCAAGCAAGCGCCGACTTCCTTCAGCATACGCGGGATCCTGAAGGAGACGCCCGATCACCGTGGCGATGGCGTCTACGTGGGCCTCGACGGCGCCGCGCGCCTGATGGGGCCGAATCCCGTCAACTCCGTTGTGGTGCTCTGGCCCGACCAGAGCAGCGCGCTCCAGCAGATCGAGCTGTTGGGCTACCGTGTGCAGTTGGTGCGCACGCCCGAGGAGCGGAAGGAGGAATCGGAGACCTACCGCATCCTCGATGTGATGTTCAAGGGCGCCGGAGTGATGGGCCTGTTGGTCGGCGGGATGAGCGTGGCCAGCACGCTGCAAGTGATGCTGCAACGCCGCAAACAGGAGATCGCCATCCTGAAAACGCTCGGATTCCAGCGCCGCGATCTGCTCGGCCTGATCTGCCTGGAAGCGGGTCTGCTTGGTCTGATCGGCGGCCTGCTCGGCACCGCGATCGGCACCTGGATCACCTACATGCTGTTTGAGTTGCTGATGTCGGGCGGCACAATGATGCTGACGTGGTCGCCCCATCCGCAGGTGTTGGTCGGCGGTGTGTTGGTCGGCGTGTTGACGGCGATTATCTTCGGCATCCAAGCCATTCTTGGGCTGAGCAATACCCGCCCGATCTCTATTCTGCGCGATCTGCCGAGCGTGCCCGGCAAAGCGGAGCGGATCGGGCAACTCGGGATGTACGCGCTGCTGATGCTGGTGTTCGCCAGCGTGATCAGTATGATGTTCGGCTCGTGGATGGACGGGATCGGCTTGGTGCTGCTCGGTGGCTTGGCGCTGATGCTGCTGCGAGGCCTGTTCTGGCTGGTGCTGTGGTGCTGCCTGCGCCTGCCGCAGCCCTTCAGCCCGATTTTGCGGATCGCGCAGAGCAGCCTGCGCAAACGCATTCACTCGGCCACGCTGGCTGTGATCGCCTTGTGCGTGGGCACCTACGCGGTTTCGCTGGCGGTGACGGTGATCAGCGATGCCCAAACCACCCTGGCGGAATCGCAGCGCAGCGATGATGGCTACAACTTGCTGATCTTCACCGAGCAGGCCAACGAATCCGTCGCCTACGTCGCGCTGCAAGCCCAGCAGAGTCGCGCGATCATCACGATCGACAGCTTGAGCGCTACGCTCCAAGGGAGCGAGGTGGAGCTTGAAGGGCGCACGCTGGCCGACCTCAACCACGACATCACCGTGAGCGGCACCTGGGATGAACAGGGCGTGCTGATGCCCGAAGAGCGCGCCGATGAGTATCAGATCGGCGACTGGATCGAGCTAACTATTGGCGATCAGACACTCGATTTGCAGGTGGCGGGCTTCTACTCCAGCGATCCCGAGCAGAGCATTCTGCCAACCACCGATGCGTTGATCGTTTCTCGCGAGCTGGCCCGCCAATTCGACCCGCAGGTTCGCTTGATGGCGATGTTCGACGCCGCCGTGCTGGATGCGACGACAACGCAGCTCGGCCAAGCCTTGCCGGAGGCGCTGGTCTTTAGCCGCGCCGATCTGAATGCTCGCCTGAGTAGCTCGTATGCCGCGATCCACCGTTTTGCCGTCTCCTTGGGCGGCCTCGCCTTCTTGACGGGCGCGGTGTTGATCGCCAATAGCGCTGGCCTCAACGCCTTGCAACGCCGCCGCGAGATCGGCATCCTCAAGGCGGTTGGCTACGGGCGGCGGCAGGTGCAACTGCTGCTGTTGAGCGAATACGCTCTGCTCGGCATCATCGCTGGCATCTTCGGGGTGATCGGTGTGGTGGTCACGGTGTTCGGGCTGCGCACCGTGATGCAGATCGACACTATCACCGTGCGGCCTGGCCTGTTGAGCGTGTTGCTGCTCGGCTCGACGCTAATCGCCGTCGGTAGCGCGGCGGTGGTGCTGTGGGAGGCTAGTCGCCTGCGTCCGCTCGAGATCTTCCGTCTTGAGACGTAGAGAACCAAAACAACTCGATACGCCGTTGGGCAAATTGATGCGCTAACGGCGCCAACTTGCAAAAAATGGCATCTCCCTAGAAAATCACATCTCTAGGGTGATGCCTTTTCGTGTAATCTACGTATACTAAAGGGCGGAACCAGGATCTTAACTTATCAGTGGAAGAAACATGACTTCATTGTTAGTGGAAGCGCACGGGCTTCGTAAAGTGTATCGACGCGCCAAAGCCGAGCCGTTGGTTGCTGTTGATCATGTCGATTTGGCGGTCGAGCGCGGCGAGATCTTTAGTTTGCTCGGGCCGAACGGGGCGGGGAAGACCACCACGATCTCGATGTTGTCGGGCTTGGTGAAGCCGAGCGAGGGCGATGCCACGATCGACGGCTATTCGATCACGCGGCAGCCCATCGCGGCCAAGCAGCGGCTTGGCATCGTGCCGCAGGAGATCGCCCTGTACGACCGTTTTTCGCCGTTGCACAACCTGCAATTTTTCGGCAAGCTCTACGGCCTGCGCGGCAAAGAGCTCGATATGCGCATCGACGAGGTGCTGGAACTGGTTGACCTGACCTCGCGGCGCAACGATCCGGTTCAGACCTTCTCCGGCGGCATGAAGCGGCGCGTTAATATCGCGGCTGGCTTGCTGCACCGCCCCGCGCTGCTGTTTATGGATGAGCCAACCGTCGGCATCGACCCGCAGAACCGTCGTCGTGTCCTCGATCTGATCAAGCATCTGCGCGACCAATACGGCATCACCGTGTTCTACACCTCGCATCTGATGGAGGAGGTGCAGGAGCTGAGCGATCGGATCGCGATCGTCGATCACGGGCGCTTGATCGCGCTCGGCACCCTACGTGAACTCGTTCAGCAGATCGGCGAGGAAGATCGGATCACGCTGCAGATCGCGCAGCCGACACTTCCTCCGCAGTTGCTCGATCAGCTTCACGCTGCGTTTCCCGCCCCCGTTCGGCTTGATATCCAGCACGATGCCGAGCAGAACAGCACCATCCTGCAAATGTTCGCCAAACAGGGCCGCAAACAACTACCCCAACTGCTGCAACTGCTCAACGATGCAGAACTTGAGGTGCATTCGATTGAGCTGCGGGAACCCGATTTAGAGGCGGTATTCTTGGCCTTGACGGGCCGTCAGTTGCGGGATTAGCGGTATGTACAAACTTTGGACCATTATCTCCAACGAGATATTTCAGATTTACAGCGACCGCAACGCGCTGTTGATTCTGTTGTTGACACCGCTGGCAGTTGCATCGCTGATCGGCTTTGCGTTCAGCGATGTTGCTGGTGAGACGATTGGCATCAGCAACATCCCGGTGGCATTGGTGAACCACGACCAAGCGGTCGATCAGGGGGAGCAGCGCATCGCGATGGGTGAGAGCTTTACCAAGGTCTTTGTGCCGCCCGCGGATGCCACGGAGCAGGAGTTGCTCGATAACGAGGTGTGGCGCTTGACCGATGCGGTGCTGCTCGCCGATGAGCGCGAGGCGCGCGCGGGTGTCGATGATGGGCGCTACGTTGCCGCGCTGATCATCCCCAGCGATTTTAGCGCCAACATGTCGCAACTCTACACCACCTTCGAGAGTCATCCATCGACGATTGAACTGTATGCCAATGCCGAATCTCCGGTGTTGGCGGCCATTGTCGAGGCGATCGCGACGAGTGTTGCTACACGCATGAACGCTGGCTCGATCGCGATCAGTTCCAGCATCGGCTCGCTGATCGAGCTATCGGCGAGCGATCCTGAGTTAGCGCTGCAGTTGCAACAAGCCGATGAACTGGGCCTGTTTGAGCAGGATTTTTCCCAAGCGTTTAGCCAAGAGGATCAGATCCGCTTCGAGCGCCAGGATATTAGCGGGAACGTTGCGCGCTTCAACCCGTTTATGATGTTTGGCGCTGGTCAGGCGGTCTTTTTTATGATGTTTACGGCGATGGCCACCATGAACTCGATCCTGAGAGAGCGTCGCGAGGGCTTGCTGGCGCGACAATTAGCGACCCCCACCGATCCAGGGTTGGTGCTTTTAGCTCGGATGCTGAGCTCGGTCTGCATCTGTTTTGTCCAGGTGGGCATGCTGCTGTGCGCGATGAACGTGATCGGCTCGCTCTTTGAGGGCAGATGGTCGTGGATGTACGGCAACGCCATCGGTCTGTTGATCGTCACTGTGCTCGCCATTGCATGGGCCGCCTCGGGTTTCGCCTCGATTGTGACATCGCTGGCGAGGACGCCCGAGCAGGGCAATGTGATTGGCGGTGTGATCACGATTGCGATGGGCATGCTGGGTGGCGCGTTCTTCAACGTCTCCTCGCTAGGAGGGCTGGAGCTCGTCCGTTTCTTGAGCGTGAACTATTGGGGCGTGAGCGCGTTGATCCAGCTTGCGCAGGGTGAGAACGCGGTGCAATCGCACTTGCTGGTGCTCACGGTGCTGGGCACCACGACGTTTGTGGCGGGCTTCCTTATTTTTCGAAAACGGTTGGAGGCCTAGACAATGCGTTCTTTGTTGCTCATAGCTCTTAACGAACTGCGCGTGATGCTCACTGATCGCAGCATCTGGGTGAATATTGTGGTGGTGCCCCTGATCGCGGCGTTTGCGGCTGGATGGGCCAACACTCCCTCCGATGACCCCGAGAGCATCGCGCCGCTGGTCGATATCGTCGATCTCGATGGCAGCGCCGATTCGCTGCGCTTTCGGGAACAACTGCTGTTGGTCAAGCCTCCTGTCCATGTTTGTCCGCCGCTGCCGGGCGCTCAGGTGGATGAGCGTTGTGGGTTGGATGGCGCGTCGCTCAGCCTAGAAGCGGCGCAGGAGCGTCTGCTCGGCGAGCAGGTCGATGCCACGCTGATCATTCCGGCTGGCTTCGCTACGGCCATTCAGGCGGGCGAACAGGTGAATGTGACGTTGCGCGCGAGCGCGGCGAGCCAGCAGGCCGACGCGATCCTGCAGACCTTGCAGACCACCGCGACACAACTCGGCTCGGTGCAGTTGGCGCAGCAGATGAACGCTCAACTTGTCGCCAAGTTGACACTCGATCCGCAGACGCTGCAGCGCGCGGAGGCGCAACTGAGCGCCCGCACCGAGGCGCTATGGCAGAACCCGCCCGTGCAGATCGCGAAAACCTCGTCGGAGTTGACACTGAATACGGGCGCGCTGTCCGGCTTGAGCCAGTCGATCCCGGGCATGGGAAGCATGTACGTCCTGTTCTGCGTGTTGCCGCTCGCGCAGTCCTTCCTTCGCGACCGCAAGCAGTGGACGTTGCAGCGCCTCACCAGTATGCCGCTGCGCACCTCGGATATTTTGGGCGGGAAGTTGCTCGGGTATGCCGTCATCGGCTTGTTGCAGGTGTGCATCGTCTTTGGCTTTGGGATGCTGATGGGCCTGCGATTCGGTAGCGATCTGTTGGCGTTGCTTGCAGTTGTCCTGAGCTTCGTGGCGGCGATCACGGCGCTCGCCCTACTGATCAGCACTGTGGTGCAGACCGAGCAGCAGGCGTCCGGCCTTAATCTGCTGCTGACGTTGTTGCTCGCGCCTTTGGGTGGCGCGTGGTGGCCGCTCGACATTGTGCCCGATTGGATGCGTGTGCTCGGCCATATCTCGCCGATCGCGTGGGCGATGGACGCCTACAAGGCCATGATTTTCCGCAACGCCGGATTGGCGGTCGTGTGGCCCAGCGTGGCGGTTCTGAGCGCGATGGCAGTGCTCTTTTTTGGCATCGCGATTGTGCGGTTTCGTCGGAATCAAGCGAGGTAGTGAAGGTAGTGAGGTGGGATGATGGAGGAGACGCTCACGATCGAGGCGCTCCAACAGCAGATCGCTGAATTGGAGGCGGAGTTGGCGCGCCTGCGCCCGTTGGAAGTTGCCGCAAACGAAGCCTACGCCTACTACAAGGGGCGGCGCGCTGGCTTTCCTCCCTCATATCCACGGGACATCCTGATAGCGGCCTTCGAACCCGATAAACCGCGCTCCAAGCAGAGCCGACCAAACAGCCCACCAACCGGCAGTCGGCGGAAGTGAAGCCAAAGCGGTATTGAGGCGCTGCGCATAGTAGCGCCTCGATCCTACAAAAAGCGTTTGCCTGAGGATTGCTTCATTTCCCTTTTGTGCTCCACAATGCCCACACGATCAGCACGGGCTGGAAGAACAGGCGAATCAGGCGAGCACTGTCGCTGTTCAAGCCGAAGGCATCCTGCTGCGTGAGGTATTGCGAGATATTGCCGGGAAACACGGCCAGGAAAAAGAGCGCGACGATTCTGCCCGCCAGAGCGCGGTACTTCGTTGGCGCGAAGATCAACAGGCTGCCAAGCACAACCTCGACGATGCCAGACAACACCACCGTCAGGTCTTTATCCAGCGGCACCCAATCGGGCACTTGAGCCTGGAACTCCTGCCGTGCAAACGTGAGATGTCCCATCCCTGCAATGGCCAGGAAGGCTCCCAACAGCATTCGAGCGCCTTTTTTGGCGATATGTTCTTGCATTCAACCCCACACATTTCTGCCTGCGAGGCGCGCTGCTGGCGCTGCTCACCTCTGCTCAACCTCAATCAAAGTGATAAGAAGGTTCTGCATATGCAAAACCCTCTTATCGAAAAACCGCAAGTGGACGCAACAGGCTAGTTCGCCAGAGCGGGAGACGTGCCGATGTACGAATCGTCGTGCAGCGCCTTGAGCATAAAATGCGCCACATCGGCGCGGGTGATGGTGTAGCCGCCGCTGGGTACGCCCTCCAGCGCCTCCTGATACTGCCCGGTGAGCGGCGCATCGGTCAGGCCGAGCGGGCGGGCAATGGTGAAATCGAGATTGGCGGCCTTGATCGCAGCGACGGCCTGCGCGTGATCGTACAGCGGGTGGCGCAACATCTCCATCGCCTTCTTGCCCATCTCGCCGGGCATCTCGTTGTAGATCCCGGCGGAGGCGCAGTAGACGATGCGCTTGACGCCGTGGGCCGTCATCGCCGCAACAACATTCGCAATCATGCGCTGCAACTCGTCGGACTCGTGGATGCCCCGCGAGGTGTTGAGGCACGATACCACGGCTTCTTGCCCCGCAACCGCCTGCATCACATCGTCTTTATTGAATACATCGCCCTGGATCACCTTCACGCGTGCGTCCTGCGGTTGCAGCTTCGTGGGGTTGCGCACCAGAACGGTCACTTCATCGCCGCGCTCCAGCGCCTGTGCTAACAGATGCTTCCCAACGCCTCCAGTGGCGCCCAGTAGTAAGAACTTCATACGATTCCTTGCCTCATGTAATCCACGTGATCAAACGTGGGGAGAATAATACCAGATGTGATGAAGGTTGCGTCGCCTCTAAATGCTCTGTTTTGGAAGCATTTAACATTTTTATGTTCAATGAAAAGCACTGTCATCTCGAACGGTCGAAGCCCTGAGCGAAGCGAATGGGGAGAGATCTCAAAGAGCAATTCAATGCAGAGCAAAGAGATTCCTCACTTCGCCTAATGGCTTGTTCGGAAAGACAATGAGAACTATCAAAAACTTATAAAACAGTGTACTAAATGCAGCGTAGAGATTGATAGCAACTATGCGACCAAGAGGAGCGCTGCATCTTATGCTATTCTGATACAATAGATGGGGAGTTCTTGAAAAAGTGAATAGGAAGCCCGAAACGAATAACCGTAGCGAGGAGACTACATATGATCCAAGCTGGTTTTGAGACAACCGATCCGCTCACACAAACCCGTACGATTGTCATTCATGGTTCGCAGGAGACAGAGGGACACGGTTGGCTCATCGAGGTGCACTGCCCAGTTGGGGCGCGGGCTACGATTCAAGAGCATTTCCACCTGACATGGCGCGAGAGCTTCGAGATCATTCAAGGTACGGCTGCATATAAACTTGGCGGCATCGAGCACCGCATCAGTGCGGGTGAGCAGGTCGTGATGGAGCCTGGTATTGCGCATATTCACCCGTGGAATGCAGGCTCCGAAGTGTTGATCTATCGTCAAACCTCCGCATTTGGTGAGGCCAACCCCGATGCCGTTGAGGAGGTGTTGGGCGTGTTCGCCACGGTTAATGGCTTGGCGCGCGAAGGCAAGGTCGATGACAAAGGTTTGCCCAAACACCCACTGCAACTGGCAGCAACGATGCGCACCTTAGCAAAGCACAACGGCTTCGTCACCGAGATGCCGATTGGCGTGCAGCGCGCGCTCAGCGCGACGTTGGGGCGGCTGGCCGAGTGGCTGGGTTATCGAGGCGTCTATCCTCGCTACATCACGCCACAGCCCGAGTAGATCACTCCTCCTATTCCACGTGTTACACGAACGAGATGCCTCACGCGGCGCTCGTTCGTGTGCGTTTGCGATTGCCCTGTGGTGGCTGCATTGGTGATAGGCTCGAACATTCCAGCGCGCTCTTTGTGAGGATTCTTCGCCGCTACAACCCCGCTAGGCCGCAGGTTTTGCCCTTCTCCGTTTTGGGCGTTGATAAGCTGTTACCTGCGAAAAGCTCACTTAGACGCAACCATATCGAAGGGCAATAGTTCCCATGCTCCGCTGCCATCAAGCGCGCCAACAAAATAGTGACGAACGTGCGAGTCCGATGAGCGAGCCTGAAAGAGCGACACATCGTACGTGTAGCGACGCTCCTCTTCGGGGAATCCTAGGAGATCGAGAAGAGTTGGGAAGATGTTGTTATGATGGGCCTTATATGCTAGATCAAACTGGTACTTCGTTTTTGAGATGAGAAACAACGGTACACGAGCCTCATTGCGCGTATTTTTGCCATGAGACCATGTTTCTCCGGATTCAGCTAATGTTTGCCCATGATCGGATGTATAGAGAATGGTTGTATTATTCAGCACTGCTTGATCTTTAAGGAGTGTGCGGAAGAATCCATCAACATTGTAAAGGATTCCATTGTCATAGGAGTTTATAATTTGGTTTGTATACTCGGGAGTATAGGCTGTGTTTTGCATAATAGGCTGCCATACAGCCTGATCTTCAGGAAATGTATTGTTGTATAGTACATGGACGCCGCGTTTATTAATCCAGATAAAATTTCCAGTCGAATTGCTGATAAGGTCGCGAACATACTCTGCCATGTGAATATCGTTATTGTAAATATGTTCGCTTTCGAAACGTTGAGCGTTTATCCAGGAATCGATATAATTCAGATCAGCAGGTGTTCCATTCCAAAATGTTGTATTGGAAGCATCAATATAATGCGTTTTATAGCCCATCGCTTTGGCGTATTGAAATATTGTTGTCTGACGAGCTAATGTATCGGAATCGACAGGTAAGTTGTGAATTCCGGTTAGAAGGAGGTTATTGGTAGAAAGGCTCGTTGTTGTTGCTGCAACAGTCTCTTTCCAATTGTATATGAGACCATCCTGTCCTAAATCTTCAAGGAATGGTGTTGTTGGTCGTTCATACCCATTTATACTGAGATGATCAGAACGGATCGATTCATCAACAATAAAAATAATGTTATTGATTGGCTTCTGCGATGATACATAGGTTATCGCTTCGCGTTCCTGACCATACATTCGCATCCACTTCCAAGGTGTGAATGACGCGGAACGTAATACCCCACTGAATGATGTGCTCGGTAGTTCGTACTGAGTGAGGTACCAAACTCGATATGTCATTGAATAAAAGAGGAATGTCAAACTTAATAATAGAATTAGCCATGTAGCAGATACTTTTTTTGGCGATGATCCTTTCCAAAGTAAGAGCGCATAGCATGTAATCGGAATAAGGGCATTCCAGTTGAAATATACTAGTGTAGAATCGCGTATTAAGATTGGATCACTCGCATATAAAATCAGCATGATAAAATCATCTGCTGATGCAAAACGACCAAGTGCATAAAAATACCCATACTGATATAATGTGGCTGTTGAGAACAGAATAAAGCAAACAATTTGCATTATTTTCGGAAGTCTCAGGGAGATATAGATGAATGCAAACGTGATCAAAAACGCGAAAATATTGCTTGCTATCAGATTGATAGTGTAACTTATAGGCCAAATTTCATACCCTTGTTTTGTGATTTTCTTAAAAACACTAAAATAACTGTCATAGAAAAATATGTTTTCCCAGATAATGAGACCTATTAAAAAGAGGAATGAAGTGAGTAAGGTTCGCCACGGATCCGCTATGCGATGAATTGCTTCGGATAGATCAAAGCGTGGTAGTGTAGATTGTGATGAATGTAGTTTCACGTGCGGAGCACTCCTTTTAGGGTAGAATGTTGTGTGATATACGAGACATTGCCCCGTGTGCGACTTTGCGACGACTTTGAGATGGCTGAGAATAAACAGCAGCCGATCTCCATTTTCAACATTTCAAATTATATCAACAACTCGCGAAAAAAGGCGATGCCGATGCACTGTTAGGTACAGCGCATCGGCATCGTAGCGTGGGGCTGTGTTGTCGTTGGCTTGTCAGCGTTGACCTTCAACGGGAAAATATGCATCGTTGAAGGTTTGGTAGCTCGAGTAGTCCAGGTATAAGTAGCAGCCCCATGATTTTATAGTGATGGAGCGCTCAACGGGTCAACCTGCCAAAGAGTCACACATTAAGCATACCATTATGCCCGCTCCCCACTTTGCCACACACGGCCCAAGGCGGTGAAATCCACGTTGAAAATACGGTGCCTGGACGGGGAGCCGATATCGTTGAGGTAGACGAAACCCCTGACCAGCGAGGCCCATTGGTAAATCAGGTTGTGTGCTTTCATTCATAGGTGCCTGAGCTAGATAGCGGGCTTCAGTCTGGCTCTCAGGCGGTTCGCACTCTGTCACCAGCGCTTGTTATGCCTTGCTGTCATTTGGGGCTTGTGTGCGCGCCGCTGCGTGATAGTCCTGCATCTGCTGGGCAAAGGTCTGGTAGTGTGCATCGTTCTGGAAGTTGTGGCGTGGAATGATAAAGCCATACACATCAGACATGAACAGATAGATCGCTGCTGGTGTCACATCAATGCGTTCAGTGGCTTTCCAGAGGATCTGGCCGGTTCCGATAGCCGACACATTCCCGAAGGCTTCAGGTGTCAGTGATAGGCTGTGTTGTCCGATGACTCTGGTATACATACCATCACGAATGTGCTTTTGGGTCATTCGTCGCACAACTGATTCAACCATCAGGTATGTAGTCAGGCCTAGAATAAAGGCAACCATCGCAATCAGCGCGAGCACCGTAGCGAGCGAAGGATTGCTGCGAGCCAGGTACGCGAGCAACAAGAGCGTGATGGCAAGCAGTGTACAGCCCAATAGACTGCGCTTCCGCTTGCGAAGAAATAGCGCGGCTGTGCGGTTGACGTATACGTTGAAGGTCATGACATCTTCTGCCGTGACGGTGTAATCGAGTTGCATAGGAGTTGTTTCTATCTTTTCATTCAACTACTCAGACGGTTCGTGCTCTGCTACCAATGTCTGCACTGCATTGGAGCCATAGATCCTACCGAGGTCCGGAATAATTGCCTTGAAGAAGCGCATCTCAAGGAGCGTTTCAGTGATAGGATTTTTCACGGAGCCTCCAGTAAATTGCAAGCCACTTGTTCAACGTGCATTTATCACAAGTGATTATTACTCGAAGGTTATTCTACGCAGTCTTACGGAGGGTTTGAGATAAACAAAACACCGCAACCGAAGCGATTGCGATGTACCTGTGTCCTGATGGGGGAAGTCGCGATGGTGACCCCGACTGGGCTCGAACCAGTAGCCTTCAGCTCCGGAGGCTGACGCTCTATCCAATTGAGCTACGGGGCCACAAACTCACGAACAGGCCGATTCTAACATTCCTAGTGCAGCGTGTCAAGCGACGCCGACCAGTTGCGCCACCAGACGCGCCAACTCGGCCCCTGGGTCCACGCAGAGGCCCATATGCACCGGCGAGCATTGGATGATCGTGCTGCGTGGCGCCACCAGCCAGCGAAAGCGCTCGGGAGCCGGGAGTTCGCCGATTGGGCCAGCCGCCTTGCCGCCCGCGCACACCAGCGGGATCGTCTTCAGTTGCTCGGTCACACTCTCCAGATCCAACTGCGGCGCGAACGCCTTGATACGCTGCGAATCGATCTGAATGCCAGCATCGAGGAAGCGCCGCGATCGGCAGAACAGCACCACACCTACATTGATGCACTCGCCCCGCTCGATGCGCGGCACCAACCGCAGGATCGCGTACTCAAACACCACGCGCTCGGGCATCGATCGCCTCCTCCACAAAGCCTCGTGGCATTTCCAATCGTTTCAGCAAAAATGCGGCATATGCGGCACGCTGTTCCTCTCGCGTGGCGAAGTTCGGCACATCACCCAGCCATTCCTCGGGGATGTGCGCCACCAGCGCGTCGAGCAGTTCGGGCGTGACCTGTGGCGCGAGTGTCGCATCGGCCTCAGCGATCGCGCTGGCGACGGGCAGCAGAATGTGATCGCGCACCGCCTGGAAGCGGCTGGTCGCCCGTTCAAGATAATCGTTCCAAGTGTACTGGAAGTACAGCGCCGCGCCGTGGTCGATCATCCAGAGTTTGCGGTGCCACCACAACAAGTTGGGATTGCGCGGCGTGCGATCCACGTTCATCACGAAACTGTCGAACCACACCACCTGCGAGGCAAGCTGCGGGTCTACGTTCAGCACGTTCAGCGGGTCGCCCGCGAGCGAGCCGGGCAGATAGTCGAGCGCAAGGTTAAGCCCGGCACTGGCCTTGATCAGCGCCTGGATCTCGCTATCCGGCTCGTTCTGCCCGATGATCGGGTCGAGCTCCACCAGCACGATCTCGGGGATGGGCAAGCCCAATGCGCGGCCCAATAAGCCGCACAACAACTCGGCGATCAGCACCTTCTGGCCTTGGCCAGCCCCACGAAATTTCAGCACATACATCCCGTCATCGTCAGCTTCGATGATCGCGGGCAGCGAACCGCCCTCGCGCAGCGGAGTGACATAACGAGTCGCCGTTACAGTACGTATCATTCTGATTGGGAGTGGGAGTTGTGGTGAAGCCAACAACGCCGCACGCTAATGCAATCGGCACAATCCGATCGCGCACATCTCTCGGCTCACTAAGTTGGGTCGGGCGAGAATTGGTCGTGAAGTTCTTGCAATCGGTCATCGGTATGGCGAGCGTAATACTGCTCGGTGATGCGGGTGTTGGCGTGGCCCAGCAGCGCAGCGACCTCCGACAGTTGCGCGCCCTCGTTGAGCAGCCAGGTTGCCACGAAATGCCGAAACGTGTGCGGCGTCGCGGCGTAGAGCATCCGCGCCTCGTAGCTGTGGCCCTCATTCTCAAGTTGGTGTGCCAATGTCTGTGCCGCATTGGTGACGATCGTCCAGGCCGCGATGCGCCCCAGCCGACCGCCAGCGCCCCGTGGCCCGTGCGAGATGAACAGCGCCTTGGACTGCGGGAAGGCGGCCCGCGTCGCGAGCAGATAGCGCCCCAGCGCCTTCTGGGCATGGGCACGCAAAAATACCGCCCGTCGCCGCTCGCCCTTGCCGACCACGTAGATGCGCGACGCGATCTGACCGTGATCGCCACGCACATCGTGGATATCGAGCGCCAACAATTCCGAGATGCGCGCCCCGGTCGAGAAGAGTGTGTGCAGCAGGGCGCTGTTGCGCAAGCCGTTCAGGCGTTCGCGCTCGACCTTGCTGCCTGGCTCGCCGCTTGGCAGCTCATCGTCGTAGAACGTGACGAGGCGGCGCAGATCGGCTACCTCGGGTGCGCGGCCTGCAGGAGCACGGGGCAGCGCATCGCGCAGGTGCATGCGCAGGATCGCCAAATCGCAGGGCAGCAAGCCACGGTCGGCGAGGAACTTACAGACCGCCAACACGCCATGCGCATACGTCTGCGCTGTGCCATCGGCGACCGATGTGAGTGAATCGATCCACCGCCCCAAGTCCTGCGGCTCGATCTGATCGAGTCGCTGTTTGCCCTGACGGTTCGCCCACGCGCTAAACGATGCCCAGCCATCGCGGTAGGAGGCGATGGTATTGGGCGCTAGCGGTTTGCGTCGCTTCTGCTGGGCGGCGGCCCATTGCGCGCCTGCCTCGGCGATCGTGGGTGGCGTCGGTTCGTTCATAGCGGCGATTATAGCACAACGGTTCGTATAGTGGAATCAAAAGCGACGAGCCGAACAATCAGCTCGCCGCTTAGGTTCCCAACAAATGTGGGATTACTTGCTCTCGCGGTAGACCACGTGACGGCGCAGCGTCGGGTCGTAGCGGCGCAGTTCGAGGCGGTTCGGATCGTTCTTGCGGTTCTTCATGGTCGTATACGTGTGTGCGCTTTCGGTGCTGCGCAGCTTGATCACGATCCGATTGCCCTTTTTGCTGGCCATGGACAATACTCCTTAAAACATCTTTGATATTGGGCACACGCCCGCAGTGACACATGCAAAATACTGGCGCTATTGTACCAGGGAACCCTCAAAATGACAAGCGGTTTGCGTGGAATGTTGCGGCTTAAAAGTATTTCTGCTGGCTGCATTGCCTATTGCGGACCGTTGGAGCACGCCGATCCAGACTATCCTGGTTGATCTGGTAAGGAAAGAGCGTCGTTCAGGAGGTTGCCATTCCCTTCCAAGCGATGGTGAGACACCACATGTAGCAGCTACCAAGCTTCGATGTTGAGGAAGCACCTTGCTGTAGGCGTACACCGCTTGTCAATCATCACCGCTCCGTCGCTTAACCTTTTAACAACCGCATAATATATGATCGCACAAAAACTTGAGATAATTAGCCACAGAAAGATGAGACAATCACACAGATTGAATCGAAAAATGACACGTTTAGAGGCTTGCAGATGCGACGCGTGAATCGCTCTACGAACGTGATTACATAATGAGCAGTTGTGCATAGACAAAAGGCATTGTGGTGCAGTAAAAATACTGTTAAGAGGTCGTGGATGCGTCGGGGGAATAGGCCGACGCGGATTGTTGAGGAGGTACTGACAATGCCACACGTATTGATTGCCGATAGCGATACCACTAGCTCACAGCGCGTTGCCTCGCTTCTCGAACACGCTCGTTACCAAGTAAGCCGGGCAGCCGATGGTCGCACCGCCCTTCGAGTGGTTGACAAGCAGACCCCCGATCTAATTATCCTCGAGGCGCTGCTTCCCGATGAGGAGGGCTTCGAGATCTGCCGCCGCATTCGCCGTACGTCCGATGTTCCGATCGTTTTCCACAGCACCAAATCGCGTGCCGAAGATCGGGTGATGGGTCTGCGCCTCGGCGCCGACGATTACCTGAGCAAGCCCTGCGCTCCCGCCGAGCTGATCGCCCGTGTCGGCGCTGTGCTGCGCCGCGTCGAGCGCACCCGCCAACTGCCCACCAGCGTGCTCTCCTGCGGCGATTGGCGCCTCGACCCCGTGCATCAGACCTGCCAGATCGGTGATCGCGATCCCGTGGTGCTGACGCCCCGCGAAGCGCACCTGCTGGCCTTCTTGATGCGCCGCCCCAGCCGAGTCTGCACCACCGCGCAGATCGTCCGCCATGTGTGGGGTTTCGCTGGGCAGCAGGCCCGCAGCATCGTCGCCACCTCCATCTGGCGGCTGCGCTCCAAGCTCGAACAAGTTCCCCAAGAGCCGGCGCACATTCTCACCGTTCGCAATGTTGGTTACAAGTTCGAGATCTAAGCGCTCCCCGGTTTGGTGCTCGCCAGTGCGGTGATGATATGGCCGTTCACGTGCCACATGCCGTGCATAGTCAAAGGAATGCGTATGCTGAGGCCTGGTGCTAGTTAGTATTAGTTCAAATGTCTTGGTATTATCATTCTTATCGATTGTATTGTTTGAGTCCCACTCTCAGCTTCAGAATACGTACCAACGGGTGTCGAAAGGCACCCGTTGTTGTTTGCACGTCTGTTGTGTTGTGGTATAGTTAGGGAACCGCTAGCATGTGAAACCGACATCCCGCATTTGGGACGATGTCGTGCCAATACGAAGGGAGTTCCCCATTCTATGATCTCCGAAACCGAGGTTTCAACCGCTCGCATTTCGTTTGCTGGGGCCGATATTCCTAGCGATGATGTGATTAATAGTTGCGTTCACTGTGGCTTGTGTCTATCGTCCTGCCCTACATACCGCGAAACTGGTCTTGAGATGTTCTCGCCACGTGGGCGGATCTATTTGATCAAGTCGGTTGCCGAGGGCCGGATTGGCATGGAAAGCGAAGTCTTTCAGGAGCAGATGAGCGCCTGCCTCAACTGCCGTGCCTGCGAAGCTGTGTGCCCAAGCGGTGTCCAATATGGCCAGATCCTCGAAGCATCGCGTGCTCAGATCGAGCAAGCGCGCTCCGATGGTCGCCTGCCTCCGCATCCGTGGCCGGTGCGCTTGATCCGCAACAGCGTGTTCGGCATCATGTTCAAGTACCTGGCGCTGTTCCGCTTGTTCTCGCGGCTGATGTGGCTCTATCAACGCACAGGTCTACAATGGCTGGCGCGCAACTTGGGCATCCTCAAGCTGATCCGTATGGATGAGACGGAGGCGTTACTGCCGCGCATCAGCGATCGCTTCATCGTGCCGAAGGGCCAGAAGTTCGCCGCCGAATCTCAAACGAAGCATCACGTTGCGCTGCTGAGCGGCTGCATCATGTCCACCGCGTTCGGCGAGGTGCACGAGGCCACCATTCGTGTGCTTCAGAAGAACAACTGCGAGGTGATTATCCCGCCGAGCCAGGGCTGCTGTGGCGCGCTGCACGTTCACGGCGGCGATCTCGATGGCGGGCGTGAATTGGCGCGGCGCAATATCGAGGCGTTCGAGGGCATGGGCGTCGATGCGATCATCGTGAATGCGGCGGGCTGCGGCTCGATGCTCAAGGAATACGGCCACCTGCTGCACGATGATCCGGCCTGGTCCGAGCGCGCTGCGGCCTTCTCGGCCAAGGTGAAGGATGTGAGCGAGTTCTTGGCCTCGATCGAGTTGAACACGCAGGATATGAAGCCGCTGCCGATCACGATCACCTACCAGGAGCCGTGTCACTTGGCGCATGCCCAGCGCATCAGCGCCCAACCGCGCAAGTTGCTTAAGTCGATCCCTGGCCTGAACCTGGTCGAGATGAACGAGTCGTCGTTGTGCTGCGGTTCGGCGGGTATCTACAACGTCACCCAGCCCGAGATGGCGACGAGTCTCGGCAACCGCAAACTCGACAACGCCGAGGCGACCGGTGCGCAGGTGGTGGTGACGGCGAACCCAGGCTGTCATCTGCAACTGAACGGTGGCTTGCAGCGGCGCGGCAGCAGCATGTGCGCCAAGCATATCGTCGAAGTGCTCGACGAAGCGTACCAAGGCAAATCATAGTCGAAACATCGATGCGCGGTGCGCCGAAGTTCCCCGCTGGCGCGCCGCGCATACCCCCGCTTGCATCGATACCCCCCCTGCGGTACAATTGCGCCTGATTTTACCTACCCGTGCAGCTTGTCACAAACACGTTTAACAGAAGGTTACATCCAAGCTGCCATCAGGAAAGGGCTGCATGGTGCCCCAAACGATCCTCATGATTGCGCCAACCAGCTTCTTTGCCGATTATGGAAACCATATTCGGATCTGGCAGGAGGCCCGGGCGCTTCAAAAGTGCGGTCATCGCGTCATTATCACAACGTACCATAATGGCGATGATATGCCTGGACTCGAAATTTATCGATCGTGGGATGTGCCGTGGATTAAGCGCGCCATGGTCGGTTCATCTCGACATAAATTGTACTTAGATGTGGCGCTCTCCTATCGGGCGCTGATGGTCGGGTTGAAGGTGCGGCCCACCGTCATTCATGCCCACATCCACGAGGGTGCGCTGATCGGCGCGGTGCTCAAGCGCATTTTGCGCGTCCCGCTGATCTTCGATTTCCAGGGCAGCCTCACCTCCGAGATGATCGACCATCACTTTTTGAGCGGCCTCGATAGCCCGCTCTACGGCCCGCTGCGGGCGCTTGAGCATTGGATCAACAATCAGGCCGATGCGCTGATCACTTCCAGCCACCATGCCGCCGAGATGCTGCGCCGCGATTTCCACTTCCCCGAGGATCGCTTGTACACCGTGAGCGATGGCATCAGCACCGAGCGCTTCGTTCCGTTTGATGGCAGCCCCGAGTGGGAGGCCGAACGCCAACGCCTGCGCGCTGAACTCGGCATTCCCGCCGATCGCAAGATCGTGGTATACCTCGGCGTGTTGGCTACGTATCAGGGCATCGATGTGCTGCTTCAGGCCGCGCAGCAGGTGCTCGCCACGCACCCCAACACGCACTTTTTGATTATGGGCTACCCAGGCGTCGATCGGTATGGTAAGATGGCTGCTGATCTCGGCATCTCCAACCATGTCTCGCTGCCGGGCCGCATCCTGTATAAAGATGCGCACTCCTACCTGGCGCTGGGCGATGTGGCGGTGGCGCCGAAGATGAGCGCGACCGAGGGTAGCGGCAAGATCCCGAACTATATGGCCATGGGCCTGCCGATTGTCACGTTCGATACGCCCGTCAGCCGCGAATACTTGGGCGATCTGGGCATTTACGCGCGGTTTGGCAGTGTCGAAGATCTGGCCGATAAGCTGCGCCTGGCGTTTGATCAGCCAGAATGGGCCAAGCAACTTGGTATGCTTGGTCGTGAGAAGGCGGTTCAGGAGCTGTCATCCGACCGCGCAGGCCCACAGATCGAAGCGATTTATCAAGCGGCCTTCGCGCGACGCGCCAAGTCGCGTAAGGCTCTCGTCACCCCACCACGCACCGCAAGCCAACGTGAGGAGGAGATCGAGCGCGGCGCCTAAGCGCCCTTCAAGTGCCTATTCCTGAGGGTTTTGGTTATACAACGAGGTGTACTATGCAAACGGTTCAGGCGCTCCAAACCATCCTTGAAATGGGGTTGCCCGACAAGGCTATCCAGAGCGATTCGTTGCCTTGGGTGCCCCAAACCGATCGGGTGTGGTTTAAGCCACTCCGTTTTGATCTGGCGCGCGGCAGCTGGATCAACATTTTGAAGGTGAAGGGCGGCGGTAAAGTGAATCGCCACCGTCATAGCGGCGGCCAAGTGATGGGCTTCGTGATCGAGGGCAGTTGGCGCTACCTGGAACGGCAGTGGGTTGCGCGGCCTGGCACCTTCGTCTACGAGCCGCCGGGGGATATTCACACCTTAGTGGTCGATGAGGAGGTGGGCGAGATGATCACGCTGTTTATGCTCGAAGGCGTGATCCAGTACCTCGACGATAACGACAATATCATTTATCAGGACGATATGTTCACCAAGCTCGAGCTCTACCTCAAGTACTGCCGCGAGCATGGGATCGAACCGCAGGATCTGTGCTATTAAAAGGCACACCAACGCCGCTCGGTGTCGGGAGTTTCGCCCGATGCCGGGCGGCGCTGTGTATCTAGGTGAATATTGATGATACTCGACGCATTTAAATTAGATGGCAAGGTCGCCTTCGTCACGGGCGCGGCGCGCGGCCTTGGGCAAGCCTTCGCCCTCGCGCTCGCCGAAGCGGGCGCCGATGTGGTGCTGCTCGACCGGATCCCCTGCGATGAGACGAGCGCTCAGATCGCCGCGCTTGGTCGGCGTAGCCACGTGTTAGAGCGCGATTTGCTCGGCTTGAACCCCGAGCGTGCAAAGGAAATCATCGCGGCGAGCGTGTCGGGGCTGGGGCGGCTCGATATCGTGGTGAACAACGCGGGCATCATCCGGCGCGCGCCTGCGCTGGAGTTCAGCGCCGACGATTGGGAATCGGTGCTCAGCATCAATCTGAGCGCGATGTTCTACTTGTGTCAAGCGGCTGGCCAGCACTTCGTAGCGGCGGGGCAGGGCGGCAAGATCATCAACAGCGCCTCGATGCTCTCGTTCCAAGGCGGCCTGCTGGTGACCTCCTACACGGCGGCGAAGAGCGGTGTGGCGGGCCTGACGCGCGCCCTGGCGAACGAGTGGGCGGCGCTCGGCATCAACGTCAACGCGATCGCGCCGGGCTATATGGTCACGGAAGTGACGGCGGGCATCCGCGCTGATCCGGTTCGCGAGCAGTCGATCCTGAGCCGCATCCCTGCGGGGCGTTGGGGCGACCCGAGCGACCTGAAGGGCGTTGTGGTGTTCCTGGCCTCGGATGCTGCGGCCTACCTGCACGGCGCGATCATCCCCGTTGATGGCGGCTGGATGGCCCGTTAATCGCTGGTTCGGGCGCGGCACCCGCCAAACCCGAACCTCACCCTCTGTTAGTGTGTCAGCGGCAGCGCCGATGGCTTGACGCGCTCCAGCACACCCGCTACCCACAGCGCGGTGCCGCTCCACGCCACAAACAGCACCAGCGTCACCACCATCGTGCGTCCCACCGAATGCCGCACGAGGCGCGTCAGCACCACGCCGCTCGCCAAGCAGACTAGTGGCGTGAGGAAGTAGACGTACCTCACCAGGAAGCCCAAACCAAAGTCGATCGCGAAGAACACGCCGCAGACCAGCAGCCACGCCATAATCAGCGCTCCACGCTGTGGATGGTGGTGCGGGTCGCGCCACATCAGCCAGAGGCCCAAAGGGAATAGCGCCAACAGCGGCACTAGGAAGCCACGGATCGGTCCGAGCGCGATCAGTGTGGCGCGGAGTGCTCGGGCGTTCCACGCTTTATTGAAGGCGGTTTCGAGGTCTAGGCCACTACCGCCTCGGCCAAGCAGTGGGGCCACTGCCACGCTGAGGTAGAGCGTGACCGCCAGGAAGCCAACCACCAACAACGTGCCGAACAGTGCCTTCCAAGCCGCTGGCCCCAGTTGCCGCCAACTCAGCAGCACCATCAGGCCCAGCAGCCCTGCCACGAGCACCAACGCGCCCACGTGGGTCAGCAGGGCAGCGCTGGCCGCCACGCCGAACAGCGCCGAGGTGGTGAGCGAGGGTGCCCGCAGCAAGCGCAGCATCGCCCAGAGCAGCAGCAGCGCCAAGGTCTGCGCCTGCGCATTGGTCGCGAAGCCCCACCAGAGCATGCTGGTGTTGATCGGCAGCGCCACGTATAGGGCTAGCGCCAGCAGCGCCGCCCGCCCTGATACCCGCAGTTCGCGCGCGATCGGCAGCAGCACCAGGCATCCCAGCGTGTCGAGCAGCGCGACGCCCAACTGCACGCTCAAGCGCGTATCGACCAGCAGCCGCAGCGGCAGCATCAGCACATAGCCTGCGGGCGGGTTGAAGGTCTGCTTGCCACGGAACTCGCCCGGCGTCGAGTAGAGGTAGATCTGCCCGTTCGTCACTTTATCGAGCCAACCCGTGTGGACATCCACATCGTGGCTGTTAAACAGCGGATGCACCGAACCCGCCACCCGCAGCACAAATGCCCCGATCAACAGTGCCCACGCGATCCGCGCGTGCTCTTGCGTCATCCAGGGGGTGAGCCAACGCTGCACACGCGGCCCCAGCGTGATGCAGAGCAGCAGTGCGGCCAACGCCAGCAGCAACCACGCGCCGAGCGCCTGCCCGATCCACAACGGCTGACGCAGGTTCGCCCCAAGCAGCGCGCCGCCCAACACCGCCGCCGCGCCGATGCTCCAGCGCTGCGAGATGCCCAGCATCCCGATCACGGCCAGCACGAGGCCCCACAGCAGCGCTTGTCCCATCAATTGCCACGGTGCGGGGAGCGTCGCGCGACCGAGCGTCGCAAGCTCGATCCAGTCGAGCGCGACGCCCAATTGGCGGCCACTAGGCTCCCGATACACCGTGCTGTTCAGGTTGATCACGGAGTTGAGGTTGTTTGAGGAGGGCACCAGCACCTGATACACCCGCATCTCGGGCGCGACCTGAAACGTTCCCCACGCCCTTCCCGCCACGTCGAGCGAGACGGTCGGCGATGCGCTACCATCGGGTCGCCAACCGTGCCCGCGCCAGCGCAGCAGCTCATCGTGGTTGCTGAGATTGGGCAGCACCAACTGCGTTTGGCTGGTGGTCCACCGATAGTTCTCGTTGGCGCCTTGCTCGATCGCGTGGATGCCGTTCAGGTAGCTGTGATCGCCCCACTCGCCCACATCCACACGCAGGCGGGGCGTGGCCAGCAGGCTAAACCAGAGCGCGGGCAAAAAGGCCACAAACAGAACGATGAGCCACTTCAGCGGCTGTCTGGGCCAATCGAGTGCACGAGAACGCGCTTGCTCGCGGTGTTGATCGAGGCGTTTGGTGATTTCTAACGTTTTCAAATGAGTGTATTCTTCAATGCGTCGCCCGTCAGAGCGCAACACATCGGTCCTTCGGGTTTGGCCCGTTATCATACCACGATTTTGGCGAGGTGCTTGGTGATGATGAACCATGCAAACGATATTCAAAAGAGCGGATCGGAGTATTTCAACCACAGAGCATCGTTTGTTGATCTGAGTCAACCGCTTGTCAAGACATTGTCATAGAATTGTTTAAAATCCCTCAATAGACGCTCAAACTTCGTTGACGATGGGGATCATGTGAATTATACTAGTGTGTGTCATAATTGTTTTTTTGATGTAATTAAGCATTTACACCAGGGCGTACGGCTCTGGTGTACTCTGTTTCGAAGTTGATGAGAGGCAATATGTTAGAACTACACAAACTTTTTAGCGACTTGTTAGATCCTCAGCCTGGCGAAATTGTTTTGGTGCTTGTTGATATACCTCATGGCTCGATTCACGATACAAAAGCGTGGCAGCAGCGTCGTGCAATGGCCGAGCGCTGGCATGCGGCGCTCAGTTCGTTGGGTCGGCAGCGGGGCTTTATCGTGCCAGAACTGGTGTTGTTCCCTGCGACCGGCACGCACAACGCCAATCTGCCCGCCGAGGGGATACAAAACGGCACACCCGTCTCGCTCGAACACTTAGCCGAACAGGCCACGCTCATCCTCGCAATGACGCAGTTCTCGATCTCCGCTCCGCTCTATTCCTGGACCCGTCGCAATCCACGATTGCGCGCGGCTTCGATGCCGCTTATCGCCCCCGAGATGGAGCAAACGGCACTTGCCGCCGATTATGCGCAGATCGCTCGTTCGTGCGCCCGCCTGCGCGAGCGACTTGATGAGGCTGATTTCGCCAAGATCACATTCTCGAACGGTGATACGCTCACGCTCGACCTGCGCTTCCGTAAAGCTCATGCCGATGATGGTCAACTGCAGCCCGGTCAACCGAACCGATTAGTAAATCTGCCCTGCGGCGAAGCGTATAAAGCGGTGTACGAGGGCGAGCGCCCCAACACGCCCAGCCGTTCGCGCGGCGTGTTACCTGTGGAATGGCGGGGGACGATCGTGCGGCTAGAGATCGATGGCAACCTCGTCACCGATGTACTCGGGCGTGGCGAAGCGCCAGACGACCTGCGCGACCTGCTCACGATCGATGCGGCGCGCCGGAATGTGGCGGAACTTGGGTTGGGCTGCAATCCATCGGCGCGCATTTGGGGCAATTTGCTGGAGGATGAAAAAGCTGGTCCGCACATCTCGCTGGGCCGCAGCGAGCACCTTGGCGGCATTACTGGTCCCGATGCTTTCAGCGACTGGCGCCACATTTGGCACGGCACCTTTATCTATGCCCACACCTGTGCGATTCACATGGCGGATCTCACCTTGGTGGGTTCAAATGGGCGCTCAGTGCAGCTGATTTCCGAGGGCCATTATCTCAAAGCATTAGAGGTGGGAATATAACGAAAGGGACGGCAGAACCGTCCCTTCGTACGTGCAACAACCTAGAAACTGGTGCTACGAGGCCGATTCCTCGTCCTTCTTCGGCTCTTCCTCGCTCGACTTGATCAATCCCAGCGATTCGCCCGTCAGTTGGAGCGATGCGCGGGTCTGAGCAATGATATTTTCGAGCACAGTCGGATCGGCCTCCTCAACGGGGAGCGCCATCACGAAGTGATTGAGCACCTCGGAGCGCGCCCGCAACAACGTGGTCCAATCCGCATCGGGATGATCGCGGCGGAACGCCTCCAAGTGCAGTTCGCTAAACTCGCGCAACTTCTCGCTCGTGTCGTCGGTCAGGTGGGCTGCAGCGCCGCCGATGAAGTTCACGTCGCCAGCCGGGAGTATGTGTGTCACCAATACCTCACCCACCTTCACCCGCTTCGATGCCGCATGATCCTCTACTGTGCGCAGGCTGGAATCGAGCAGATCGCGCAGTGTGATGCGCAAGCCCTTCTCCACGCTCTCCACCACGTAGGGCCGGAGCCGCACGCTCGCCCACTCCTTGATCAGCGTCGCCTCCTCCTCGTTGAGGGTCACCTCGTCGCCCGGGTCAGCCGCCAACTGCTCGACTAGCGTGCGCCCATCCTCCTGCGGATAGTCGAAGGCGAACCAAGTTAAGAAGCGATCCGCGCCGCGATCCTCAAGATCATCGAGCTCGCTCAGTTGCTCGGCGGTGTACTTGCCGTTCCAAAAGCGCTCAAGCGCTGTGGGGATCGCCTCGGTGCGCCCTTGGGCCGCCCCAATCAGTTGCGGAAGCAGCGTGTCGAAGGCGTTGCGCAGGCGGCGTTTTGCGGCCTGAGCGGCCTCGTCGATCGGTTGATGACAGTGTTTGTATTTCTTGCCGCTGCCACAGGGACAGGGATCGTTGCGCCCAATTTTTGGCATACATATCCTCACTGATCGCAAACGTATACGAGTTCGGAGTGTGCATCATCACGAAAATGCGCACGTACTCTATCATAGCACAACTCACTGCGCTTTTCCGAGCGATTTCGTATCATACCAACTCCGGCTGGCATATCGCCTGCTAGTTTGTGCTTTCTTTCACTACCCGATTGACATTTGATCTCGCTCGTGCTATATTCCGCGCCGTTGCATCTTCCCAGTTTGACGCGCTGTCACCAGAATTCCCTGTTATGTGTCACGCTGGTTCCTCGGTGTATTGCTAGAAATTGAGGTTATCTATGCCTGCATATAGCGTTCTGCAGCGTCGCCTTCAGGCTGGTCAGATTGTGGTGACTGGCGAGATCGCGCCGCCCCGTGGTGCTTCACGCGCTACGCTTGAACGGCTCGCTCAAGCCATGCGTCCCTCGGTCGATGCGATCAACTTGACCGACAACCAACGCGGACTTGGCCGTATGTCGGCTCTGGGCGCTGGCATTCTGTTGCGACAAATGGGTATCGAGACAGTCGTGCAGATGACGTGCCAGCACCGCAACCGCATCGCTCTGCAAGCCGATGTGTTGAGCGGCGCAGCCTGTGGCATCACCAACTTTCTCTGCATGACGGGCGATCATCCCAAGATCGGCGATCATCCCGATGCCAAGAACGTGTTGGATCTCAACTCCTTCCAACTCATCCGCATGTTGCGCATCATGCGCGACGAGCAGCGCTTCCAATCGGGCACGCCCCTCTCCGAGGCTCCGCAGTTCTTCCTGGGAGGCGTCTCCAACCCGAATATCGAGCGCGTCGCTCGCCTCGAAAAGAAGATCGAGTCGGGAGCAGAGTTTATCCAAACCCAGATCATTTTCGATGTCGATCGCTTCAAGCAGTGGATGAGCGATGTACGTGCGGCTGGCCTGCATCAGCAAGCCTATATTTTGGCTGGTATCATGGTCATTCGTTCGGCACAATCGGCGCGTTTCCTGCGCGATCACCTGCCCGGCTCGCGGGTGCCCGATTGGGTGATCGACCGCATGGAGGCCACCGATGATGGCGAGGCCGAAGGAATCCAGATTGCCGCTGATCTGACGCGCGAATTGTTGTCGATCGAGGGCGTGCGTGGCGTGCACCTGATGTCGGTCGGCTGGACTAAAGCGATCCCGCAGGTGGTTGCTCGCGCCGGCCTGGCGGATCGTCCGGCTGCGCCATCGGCTGAGGAGTGATCCCAAATCCGCGCATCACGCAACGTGGCGCGCCTGCTGTCCAATACCTCTCTGCACCCCGATGATTCTCACGAGGGAAGATGATGGCGATGCGCGACGTGTCATCGTCATCATCCAACTGAATTGGGTATAATGCCTCAAAACCCGCACTCAATCAAGGAGTAATCGAATGAAAGCCATTCGTGTACATCAGCCTGGTGGTCCCGATGCACTGATCTACGAGGATGTGCCAGAGCCTACGCCAGGCCCAGGCGAAGCGCTCGTGAAGCTCGCGGCCATCGGTATCAACTTTATCGATATCTACCGCCGCAAAGGCCTCTACCCCTCAGAAACGCCATTTATCCTGGGTGAAGAAGCGGCAGGCGAAGTGGTGGCGCTTGGCGAAGGCGTGACCGAGGTGCAAGTTGGCGATCGGGTGGCCTACTCAAGCGTTCGGGGTGCGTATGCCGAATACGCTGCGGTGCCCGCCAAAAGCCTCGTGCCGTTGCCTGCTGGCCTCGACGCTCGGGTGGCCGCCGCGAGCATGCTGCAGGGCCTCACCGCCCACTACCTCACGCACAGCACCTACCCGATCCAACCGGGCGATCAGATTTTGATCCACGCTGCGGCGGGTGGCGCTGGCCTGCTCGTCGCGCAGATGGCGAAGCGCCGTGGCGCGCGGGTGTTCGGCACTGTCTCGACCGCCGCCAAGGCCGAATTGGCCCGTGCGGCAGGCGTCGATGAGGTGATCCTCTACACCGAAACCGATTTCGAGGCCGAGGTGAAGCGCCTCACCAATGGCCGTGGCCTCGATGTCGTCTACGATTCCGTCGGCCACGACACGTTCGATAAGAGCCTGAACTGTTTACGACCGCGTGGCTACATGGTGTTGTTCGGCCAGTCGAGCGGCCCTGTGCCACCGTTCAACCCGCAGATCCTGAACGCCAAAGGCTCGTTGTTCCTAACCCGTCCCACTTTGCATCACCACATCGCCACACGCGAGGAGTTGCTGCAGCGCACCAACGACCTGTTCTCGTGGCTGGCCTCGGGCGAGCTATCGGTGCGCATCGATTCTGAGTTCCCGCTGGCGGAAGCCGCAAAAGCGCATCAAAAACTCGAATCACGCGCCACCTCGGGCAAAGTACTGCTCATCCCGTAGTATATCGAACGCAAAAAAACACACCCCTCAACCAATGCGGTCGAGGGGTGTGTTTGTGTATCTGCTACTGCTTCGAGAACGCGGTTGCGATACCGACTTGCAGCGAACTGCTCGTAACGATCTCGCTCAAGTCCACGCCTAAGCCGATCAGCGTCTGCGCGACCTCGGGGCGAATGCCCGTGATCATCACTTGGGCGCCCAACAGCTTGACGGCCTGCGCAGCGCGGATGAATGTATTCGCGACCTGCGTATCCACCACCGACACACCCGTGATATCGAGGATCACATTCGTGGCCTTCGTCTCGGCGACGCCGTGCAACAGCGTATCCATCACCTGCTGTGCGCGGCGCGAGTCCATCGAGCCGATCAGCGGCATCACCACAATCTTATCGGTGATCGGGATGAGCGGCGTCGAGAGCTCCTCCAGAGCGGCCTTCTGAGCGCGGATGATCTCCTCCTGCTGGAGGTTCTGGAGTTGAGCGCGCTCGGCGAGCTTGCGCTCGGTGATGTTATCGTACAACACGCCCACATGGTTATCGGGCAATGGGAAGGCCAAGATCGAGAAGACTGCTGGGTGCGGATCATCGATCGAACCACTCTCCATGTGCAACGGTTTGCCCGTTAGTGCAACATCGGCAAGTGGCTTGAGTAAGCTATCAACTGTGATTTCTGGATAGATATCGATCAGTCGTTCGCCCAAACGATCCAGCAGAGAGCCTTCGCCGGGATAGTACTGCTGCGTTGCCTTATTGGCAGCGACCATGATCAACGATCTCGGATCTTCGGGATCGACCAGGCGATAGATCGCCAAGCTATTGGGCAGATGCTCCATCGATGTGGCATAAATGGCTCGCTCTTTCTGGGCCAAATTACGCTCAGTCACATCAATCGCAATCGAGTAGATTTGCTGACTTGCGCAATCGCTCGTGCAGTTCCACTGGAGCGTGCGATACGTGCCATCCTTGTGTCGATAGCGATTTTCGAAGGCGATGAGGTTTGAAGAACTGTTGATGAGGTCACTTGTGACTTTGATAGTCTGCTCGTGATCGTCTGGATGCACGAAGTTGATAAACGGCTGGGAGAAGAGTTCCTCTTCGGTATATCCTAATTGCTTCGTCCAGGCAGGATTGACTCGCTTGAAGTGCCCATCGAAGTCAATGATCGACAGTAAGTCAATGGCATGTTCAAAGAAGATCGCATCTGTACGCTGATCGGCTTGGCTTGCCTCGATTTGTTGTTGGAGTTCAGCATTCTTCCGCTTCAGTTCTGCGATCTCTTGAGTGAGTTGTTCGATGCTTAGATCAGTGGTTGTCACAATAACGCTCCTGACTGAGGATGAAACGCAGGCTGAACATCGTGGCCATCAGATTGAAGCGCTCTGTGTAAATAGCCCAGTCAAAACCTGATGCAATGCCAAAGTTAGGAATGAGTCAACCCTCGTTTGAATGACACACTTCGAGTGACACTTAGCTTTTCAACAGCAATTTTGAGAATCTCTAATCGCACAGCAACAGAGACACGTGATGGCTCATGGCTGCAACAATGGAAGTCTGTAAAAGCTTTAGAACCTACCAATGAGTTGGATTGCCATGATTGGGGCCAGCCGAGGAACTGCCCATAGTCACGCTAGATATTCTATCGAGATACCGCCTTTTTAGATATAGCCATAAGGTCCTAGCGATTCTTAGGCCAACGGACTTGACAACTGACGCTAGTGTAGCATTTCTCAATCTGCTTGTCTATAAAGGATGTTTTCTTTCTAGTTAAGATTTCGTAACGTTTATTGCTCAATTGCGGACGGAATCAAGTACAATCATCGCGATTAATCACATTAAAAACAGAAAGAGGTGATCGTGAAACAATATCCCCCGATCAATCGGCGCGCCCCGTTCATCTGGCATGGTGGTGATTACAACCCCGAACAATGGCCACCGGCAACCTGGCAAGACGATATGGCGCTGATGCAGGCCAGCCATTATACCATCGCCACTGTTGGCGTGTTTAGCTGGGTATCACTCCAACCGAGCGAGGATACCTTCACCTTCGAGTGGCTCGACACTGTGCTCGACCAGTTGCACGCCGCAGGCCGAATCGTGTGTTTGGCCACGCCCACCGCCGCTCAACCAGCCTGGATGTCGCAAGCCTACCCCGATGTGCTGCGCTCGGACCGCACCGGACGGCGCAACCATCACGGCCAGCGCGTCAACTATTGCCCCAACTCGCCCAACTACCGCCGCTTCGCTGTGCAGATCGCCACCAAACTCGCCGAGCGCTACGGCTCGCACCCCGCCCTCGTGATCTGGCACATCTCCAACGAGTACGGCGGCATCTGCATGTGCGAAACCTGCGCCGAAGCCTTCCGCACCTGGCTCAAAAAACGCTACAGCAGCCTCGACGAACTCAACCAACGCTGGTGGACGCCCTTCTGGAGCCACACCTACACCGATTGGTCGCAGATCGAGCCGCCCTACGATAACGGCGAACGCCTCACCCACGCCCTCACGCTCGACTACCAGCGCTTCCAGAGCGACTCGATGCTCGAATGCTACAAACTCGAACGCGACGCCATCCGCGCCATCACGCCCGACATCCCCATCACCACCAATATGATGGGCACCTACCCACACCTCGACTATCGCGCTTGGGCGCCCGAAATCGACGTGATCTCGTGGGATTGCTACCCCTGGCCCAGCGCCGACCCCGGCGACATCGCCTTCCTGCACGATCTCAACCGTGGACTCAAGGACGGCCAGCCGTTTATGCTGATGGAGCAGACACCCAGCAGCCAAAACTGGCAGCCCGTCAACGCGCTCAAGCGGCCCGGTGTGCTGCGGCTGTGGAGCTACCTGGCGGTCGCGCACGGTGCCGATACCGTGATGTACTTCCAATGGCGGCGCGGGCGCGGCGGCTGCGAGAAGTTCCACGGAGCCGTTGTCGAACACAGTGGCCGCTCCGACACCCGCGTATTCCGCGAAGTGACGCAGCTCGGCGCCGAACTCGCCAGCCTCGGCGCAACCACGCTCGGCGCGACCACCCCCGCGCGTGTGGCGGTCCTGTTCGATTGGAACAACTGGTGGGCGATCGACTCCGCCGTCGGCCCGATCAAACAGAAGGAATACGTGGCCACCGTGCGCAAACACTACCGCGCACTCTGGCGGCGCAACATCCCCGTCGATATCGTCTTTAGCGATTCCGACCTGAGCAACTACGACATCGTCGTCGCGCCGATGCTGCATATGGTCAAAGCGGACCTGCCCGCCCAACTCGAAGCACTCGTGCAGCGGGGTGGCTCGTTCGTCACCACCTACTTCAGCGGCGTGGTCGATGAGACCGATCGCGCCTTCGAGGGCTACCCTGGGCCGCTCAGCAAGTTGTTAGGCATCTGGGTCGAGGAGATCGACGCGCTCTACGAAGGGCAGACCAACCAGATCGTCATGGCCGACGGCTCGGGCAGCTACAGCTGCGGGCGGCTGTGCGACATCATCCACGCCGAGGGCGCCGAGGTGTTGGCCACCTACGGTCAGGATTTCTACGCCAACACGCCCGTGCTCACCGCCAACCGCTACGGCGCGGGCCGCGCCTACTACATCGCCTCCGATCCTGAAGAGCGCTTCCTCGACACCTTCTACGCCGATCTGCTCAAGCAGCACGGCATCAACGCCCTCCTCGAAGCGCCAGCGGGCGTGGAGGTGGCCCTGCGCGAGACCGACGAGCGGCGGCTGCTATTCGTGCTGAACCACCGCGCCGAGCTACAGCGCGTACAATTGCCCGAGGGCCAGCACTACACCGAACTTCTCAGCGGCAGCACCGTCTCCGGCACGCTCGAACTCGCCGCTTACGATGTGCGCATCCTCTCGCAAGCGCAGCAGTAGAGGGGGAAGAAAGCGCAGCACCGCGCCGCATCGCCCGTCGCTGCGGGTCGCCGTCCGGCATCCGCAGCGCCGCTACCCCCGGGCCGAGGGACCTGGGCGCGCGAACAATGCCCGAGCAGATGCGGCGCCGTTTGTAGCAAAGGCACCAAAACGTGAAGTCGAGGCACTGAGCATAGCAGCACCTCGACTTCACAAGATTGGCAGCGTTGCAGCGCTACGCCTCCAACACCCAAAAACCGTACGGGTTGAAAAACAGATCATCAATGTGGTAGCGCATACACGGCTTATGCCGCAGCCGATAGCGCTCAGGACGAGTCGTCAGGCCGAACGTATGCCCGTTCCCCAGCGTGGGCCGATCCAGCAGCATATAGAGCAGAAACGTATCGAGCAGCTCGCTCGCCTCATCCTCATTGATCCAGCCGGGCACCGCCGCGTCGGGCAGGCCAAGCAGATGCATCCCGCAGGAATACAACTGCTCGCCATTGTTGATCTTGGTCACGTAGGCATAGTACAGCGCGGTCAGATCATCGCTCATCGCCAGGGATCGCCAATCCTCGGCGGAGTGCGCGACCCCCGCGCTCTCGACCTTCACCGCCAATGCGCCGGTCGCCAACAGCCGAGCGCCCACCTGCGCCAGTGTGCGTGCCTGCTCGATCGAGCCGCCCGGCCCCACCAAGTACAGGCAGAACGTATGCTCAGCGATCAGCGCGATCTCTTCATCCGTCAGCATATCGCGCCCTGCTGCGGCGAACGCCCGCGCTAACAAAGGGTCGTGCTCGTAAATGTCGAGCTGGTACGATTGCTGAGACTGCAGATCTCGCACAATCATCCCAGCAAACATCAACTGATCGCAGTTGTGAGCTATCGCCGCGACAATATCGCTGCGCGATTTCCACAATCCTGGCAAACCGAGCACGATCGTTGGTTCCATGATGTCCTTCCTCTATGTCGCCGAACGCGCTAACGTCGCCGCTCCTGGAGATCTACCTCTAAACCACCGCCAATCGCCGCAAGAATATTGTAGCCGATACTGAATAGCACCACGATCAGCATCAGCACGGCAGCGCCCACCGCAGTCATTGCCAGCAACAGCAATAGGAACGTTGTCGTACCCGCCGCAGCCAACTGTGAGACAGTCTGGGCGGCATCGCGGATCTGCAACAACGCCAAGAAGTCGACCTGTGCGAGCTGTTGACCAAACACCTCGATCTGCAGTGGCTCCACGCGCGTGAGCGCCTGGTTGACGCGCACCAGCACTTGGAACAGCAAGACCGCGATGCACAGCGCAGGCCCCAACGCCACCAGCCACCCGAGCGCGCAGCCCACACGCACCGCCGAACCCAACGAAATCCCTCGAATTGTATAGCGCATTCTCATCTCCTCAGCAACTCTCACGTTGCAAGCGACAGCTTACTCCTCACTGGATTCGAGGCCGCGCAGCAGCCCAACCACATTCGTGCCCAGTGCCTCGACCGCATAACCACCCTCCTGCAGCACCAAGGTTGGCAGCCCCAACGCCGCGATGCGCCGCCCGATCTGCGGGTAAGCTGCCGCGCTTAGGGCGAAATCGCCCAACGGGTCGCCGCCGAACGTATCGAACCCGGCGGAGACCACCACGAACTGCGGCTCGAAGGACCTGATCGCGGCGAGCGCCACATCCAACGCATCGAGATAGGTCCGATCATCGACACCTGCCGCGAGCGGGATGTTCAACGTCGTGCCAAGCCCTGCGCTCGCGCCACGCTCATCGGCGAAGCCTGTGAAATACGGGTATTCGCGGACGGGATCAGCGTGGATCGACACAAACAGCACATCGTCGCGCTCGTAGAAGATCTGCTGTGTGCCGTTTCCATGATGATAATCGATATCGATGATCGCCACACGCGAGGTGTTGGGCGTGTTGCGCAGCAGATCCTCCGCCGCGATCGCCGCATTATTGAGGAAGCAATAGCCGCCGCACAGGTCACGTCCCGCATGGTGCCCCGGCGGTCGGCAGAGCGCGTACGCGAAGCGTTGCCCTTCGCGCAGCAACGCCGCACCAGTGAGCGCAGCATCGGCGGCGCTGCGTGCGGCGCGATACGTACCCGCCACGATCGGCGCGCTCATGTCGAAGGCGTAGTAGCCGGCCTGCGCGATCGGGTTTGTGCTCGTGCGTGGGCCCATCCAGCGCACCGCCAACGTCTCGGGCAGCACCGCCTCGGGCGAGCCACCCGCTGCCACCCAGCGCTCGTAGCTATGTTCGAGGTATTCGAGGTAGTCATCGCTGTGCACGGCGCGGATCGGCTCAATGCCGAAGCGCCGCGGCTCGATGATCGTGCCGATGTTCGCCTGTTCCAACGCCGTCTGGATCATCTCGGCGCGCACTGGCGACTCGTAGATCGGCACCAATGCGCCGTACAATACCTCGTGAGGAGGGTTGTGTAGCGCTTGATCTGCAGAAACAATCAAAAACATAACAATCTACTCCAAATGTGTGAATCGAAAGATATGTTATGATATCGACGCAAGGAACTGTGCATTGTAGCAGCCTATTGACCAATATGTTCCTGGAAGCTACGTGAAGTATCTAATACGAGCGAAAGAGGGACAATATGGGCATTATCTCGTGGTTAATCTTCGGTGGATTGGCTGGTTGGATCGCAAGTATCATCATGGGCACCAATGAGCGCCAAGGATGCTTCCTCAATATTGTTGTTGGCATCGTTGGTGCGTTCATTGGCGGCTTCCTGTACAGCTTCCTCACGGGCGAAGATTTTGTCGCACAGTTCAATATTCAAAGCTTTATCGTGGCGGTGATCGGTGCGGTGGTGCTGTTGTGGATTATTGCGCAAGTGAACCGTCGCCGCCGCTAGCGCAGTATAGCAGTTTCTCGCTTGATCGCAACAGTACCCCCGAACCTTGCGTCTAAATCAACAAAATAGCTATGGTGGGAGGTTTGCGATGGGAGCACTTTCGTGGATTGTGTTCGGTGCGTTGGCGGGCTGGGTGGCGAGCGTCTTGCTGGGCACGCAGAATCGCCAAGGCTGCCTAATGAACATCATCGTAGGCATTATCGGCGCGTTCTTAGGCGGATTTCTGCTCGAAATCCTCACCAACAGCACAGTGCAGTTCGAGTGGAGCCTGCGCAGTTTCGCAGTAGCAGTGCTAGGCTCGGTGCTGTTGCTGGTGCTGACGGGGTGGGGCCAAAAGCGCCGATAAGATGACATAACTCAACAGGCGTCGTGGATAGCATATCGTCCGCGGCGCCTGTTCTTTTTCGAGATCATGGTGAAGCGCAGTTTGCCGCAGACGCCAACTGATTCTAGCATTCGCTAACCATCTCATACAACCTACGTTTCGAGCAAAAAGAAATGCCGATGGGCTGCTAAGTTCAGCGCATCGGCATTCGTTAGGTTAGGGCTTTTCCGAAAAGCATCAGCCGGCATCACAGAGCGGATTCCTTTGGTGTCCAGGGGCGATAAGCCTCGATCGGGGTTTCCAAAGGGCCGCAACCGACCCATTGCGCTTGTGCAGCCGCCGAGTTGCTCGTGAGTACGCGCATAGTCGCCGTATGGCGCATCCCACGCTTTCGCAAAGGAGATATACGCATCTCAAAATGCGTAGTACGTTTATCTCATTGCGATATCACATCACCGCATAAAACAGAATATACCTTGCTGCGATGGATGAAAACCGCTCCTAAAAAACACTCTATGCTCGTCCTTTGGAATCGTATCTCTCTACGCAGGAATTGTATTTTATTGAAAAATAAGTGAATTTGATATTTCTAATGTGGATATAATATTTAAATAGGCGCTTGCCCCGTCTGCCTTTTGGCTGACGGAACAAGAGGAGAGCAGAGGTCCTAGAGGAAAAATAAAGTGGAAAAATTTTTGAGGATTGCCTGGACTCGCCAACCTGATTGCCTGGGGCAGCGCCTTTCTGATACATAGAATATGCGATTCATCCCCTGAACTCAATAGGTCCGTCGTACCCCTTCGTTATCCCCCAAATGTAGCAATGAGTACCATTATCAGGTATGACCATATTTTGTCGAACTTGTAATAATTAGAAAGCTGTAAAAACACTGTTTTAGAGCATTCCGATGCGCTAAGAGGCCGATAAATAACTCCTATTTGCCATGCGTTATATACCCGTTTTGGTACTAGTACCATGGTTTGTTTGAGTACTATATGACAAGAATGTGAGCATAATTTTTCCCAACGGATGCTATCACATGTAAGGGTATGTGACACAGATTGAGAATGTGGTATGATGTGTCTATAGCACGAAGAAAACGCATCTGTCCACTGATTCGGCAACGCACACGTGAGCGATCACACCATCAACAGGGGTGGCGCGGTGTCGTAGGACTGTTCGAAATATCATGGCGAGAGCACAAAAAACGTTGTTTGATGCGCAGCGCGACCAGACACTAGCGCGCCAAGCTCCGCTTGCAGCGCGGATGCGACCGCGCACGCTTGAAGAGTTCGTTGGTCAAGAACAGATCGTCGGTGAGGGCCGGCTGCTACGCCGCGCGATCATGAACGATCGGCTGTTCTCGATCATCCTCTGGGGGCCGCCCGGCAGTGGCAAAACCACCCTCGCGCGGATCGTGGCCGAAACCACCAACGCCCACTTCGAGTCGCTTTCGGCTGTCACGGCGGGCGTGGCCGACCTGCGGCGCGTGGTCAAAGAGGCCCAAGATCGCCTCGGCATGTTCAATACGCGCACGGTCGTGTTCATCGACGAGATCCACCGCTTCAACAAAGCCCAACAGGATGCGATTCTGCCCCATGTTGAGGATGGTACGATCATTCTGATCGGCGCCACCACCGAGAATCCCTCATTCGAGGTGAATTCGGCGCTCTTGTCGCGGGCGCGGGTGTTTGTGCTGCAGGCGCTCACCGATGAGCAGATCGGCGAATTGGTTGATCGGGCGCTCGCCGATAAAGAGCGCGGTTTGGCTGAGTACAACGCCATGTTGGCTGCCGATGCCCGTGGCTACCTGCTGAACATGGCCAACGGCGATGCGCGCACCGCCCTCAACGCGCTCGAAGTGGCGGTTGTGAGCAAAGCGCCCGGCATTGGCGACAAGCGCCTGATCACCGTCGATGATATTCGCGATGCCCTGCAGAGCCGCGCCACACGCTACGATAAGCACGGCGAACTGCACTACGATGCGATCTCGGCGCTGCACAAGTGCGTGCGCGATAGTGACCCCGATGCCGCGCTCTACTGGCTGGGCCGCATGCTCGATGGCGGCGAGGACCCACTCTACATCGCTCGGCGCATCGTGCGCATGGCCGTCGAGGATATCGGCTTGGCTGACCCACAGGCGCTGCCGCAGACCATCGCAGCCCAACAGGCCGTCCACTTTATGGGCATGCCCGAGGGTGGCCTTGCGCTCGCACAAGCGGTGATCTACCTCTGCCAGGCACCCAAGAGCAACGCTGGCTACGTGGCCTACAACGCCGCGCTCAAGGATGTGGCCGAGACGCGCAACGAGCCGGTGCCGTTGCACCTTCGCAATGCGCCGACCAGCCTAATGAAGAACCTTGGCTACGGCCAGGGCTACAAATACGCTCACGACCACGCTGATGCGCAGGTCGATCAAGAACACTTCCCGCCCAATCTCAAGGGGCGGCGCTACTACGAGCCGACCGGGCGCGGCTTCGAGGCCGAGATCCGCGAACGCCTGGCCTGGCGCGATCAACTCGCTAGTTCGCAACCCGCCAACACATCCGCACAAACGAAAGGGTTGGGCGTGCGCCAACGCCAAGCCGAGCCCGAGATCGATCCACAAGCGCTTGCGGGAGAAGAACCGCAACTCGCGCCCGAGGACGATGACGTACAGATTCGCCGTCCTAATACAGCCAAACCAACCAACAAGCCAAGCAAACGCTCAACCTAACAGCATACGCCTTTTAGAAGTGGAAGAAAGTGCGCCACTATGCCATTGGACACAGCCCAAGTTGTGATTATCGGCGCAGGGGTGATGGGTGCTTCGATCGCTTACCATTTGGCGGCGCGCGGCTGCACCGATGTAGTGATCCTCGAGAAGGAGCCAACCGAGGTGAGCGGTACTACTGCCCGCTCGGTGGCTGGCCTGCGCCACCAATTCTCTACCCCCGTCAATGTGCGCATGTCGATCTACAGCATCGAGCGCATCCGGCATTTCACCGAGGAGGTCGGCGGCCACGCCGATTTCAAACCGATCGGCTACCTCTTTCTGCTTGATAATCCCGAGACCTGGCAGCGCTACCAGGAGAGTGTGGCGATGCAGCGCAGTCTGGGTGTGCGGGTCGAACTACTCACGCCCGAGGAAGCGGCGCGCTTTGTCCCACAGACCAATATTGAGGGTCTGGTGGGTGCCACCTACGGCCCCGAGGACGGCCACTGCGACGCGCACGGTATCGCGATGGGCTATCTGCGGCGCGCCCGCGACCTTGGCGTGCGGCTGCTGCGCGAGACACCCGCCATTGGCATCGATGTCGCTTCGGGACGCGTCACCACGGTGCACACCCCCTCCGGCTCGATCAGCTGTGATCTGGTGGTGAACGCCGCTGGCCCGTACGCTGGCGAGGTCGGCGCATTGGCGGGACTCGACATCCCGGTGCGCCCGTACCGCCGCAGCGTCTATATGACCGAGCCGTTCCCCGCTATTCCCAGCCCCATGCCGCTGATCGTCGATGTCGGCAGCGGCTTCTACATGCGCAAGGAGCAGGAGAACATCCTGTTCGGCGGCTCGAACTACAACGAACCGAGCAGTCACTCGCTGCAGGTCGATTGGGACTGGCTCGATACCCTGCTCGAAAAGGGCCTGTCGCGCTTCCCGATCCTCGAACGGGCTGGTCTGGCCGAAAAGCTGTGTTGGGCGGGTTCCTACGAAATCACGCCGGATCATATGCCGATTCTCGGTCGCCACCCCGCGCTGCCGAACTACGTCGATGCCAGCGGCTTCAGTGGCCACGGCATTATGCACTCGCCCGCGACTGGTATGCTGATCGCCGAGGAGATCCTCGATGGGCGCGCTCACACCATCGACATCAACGAGCTACGCATCGATCGATTCCTGCAACAGCATACTCGCGACGAACTTCACATCATCTAAACGGTCTTGGCGTAACCTGTCAATCGCTCGCTGGCGCATAACCGTGTTGTAACATCATAGATGCGAGAGCATGAGCAGAACCCTACAGGAACTATTTGTTGATCGTGAACGCCAACTCGATGCCTTCAGACGCATGATCGAGGGCTCTTCGCGCCGCCGTGTGATGCTTATCGCGGCGAACCCGGGCATGGGCAAATCCTGGACATTGCAGATGTTTGCGCACGAGGCCGCCAGCCGCAACCTCCCACTCGTCCAGTTCGATTTCGCCGATGGCCTAGCTTACGATGCGCTCATGCTCGTGCGGCGCTGCCGCGACGCCTTCGGCTCCCAACACTTCAATGCACTCACCCAGGCGATCAACGAGGCGACCAACACCCGCATTACGCTCGCCACCGAGACGAACGGCACCACCTCAGTCGCTACTCCTGCCGCGCAGCCCGTGCAAGCCGACGCCCTGACCATCAATACGGGCGGTGGCGATTTTGCGGCGGGCAACATCGACAAACGCCAAGGCCAAGTGTTTATCGATGGTCCGGTGATCAAAGATAACTACTTCGTGGTGCAAACCGATAACCCGTTGGTGCGCCAAGCGATGGAAGATCGCATCAACACCGCCTTCTTCGAATGCCTGAACGTGCTCAGCCAGCAGACCAAGCTGGTCTTTTTGTTCGATTCCTACGAGCGCAACTCGCTCGACGCTGCCACGTGGCAGCCCAACGAGGCCGATCGCTGGGTGGTCGGGCAACTGCTCACCCGCATCCGCGACGGGCGGCTTCAGAACGCCATCGTCGTGATCGCTGGGCTGCGCACCCCCGAGTTCGGCGTTGAATGGAACGAAGTGCTCGGTCGTATGTCACTCGAACCGCTCGATTGTAGCGACGTGACCCTCTACCTACGAGAGCGGCGAGGCTTGTCAATCATCACCGATGCCGAAGCGCAACGGCTCTGCCAAGCCGTTGGTGGTAGCCCACAGGTGCTCGGCATGATCGGCGACAACTTAGAGTTAGCGAACCGCCCGCAAGGTCAAGATGATGAATGGTGAGCACACAACTCGCTAGCCAATGAGGTTGGGAATGTCGCTACAGGAACAAATCGCCAAACTAGAGCAGCAGCTTGAGCAGTTCCGGCAGGAGCTTCAACAACTCTTTGCCGAGCAAACCAGGCAGGGCGGCCCTGAGCGCGCGCATGCCGAACTCACCGAGCGCTTGCAGGCTGTGCGCGACCGGATCCACGAAATACAAGAACAACTGCGCTTGCTCACGCTTCCCACAGCGAACCAAGCCAGCAGCCGCGTGCCCGATGAGCCACCGCCCGATCCCAACACCACCAGCAAGCTGCACGACGAGATCTCCACGATCACCGAGCCATTGCTGGGCCGCAGCCCCAATGCGCCCACCACCGATCCCGTCATCACATCGCTGTACCACGTACTCGCTGAGGCTGGCCCCCGCCAAGCCGAAGTGATGCGGCGTTGTGCGATCCCGCGCTGGTTCGATCTCAACGTATTGGCGGTGCTGCGCGAACGGGAGGACGGCAACGAACTCATTCTCGAACGGCTGCGCGCCTACAGCTTCGTGCGCTCGTTGGGCGATGGTCGCTACGCCTATCAAGACGTGGTGCGCGAGACGTTGCTGGCAGAATGGCAAGCACAGCGCCCCGAGGAACTGAAAACCCTCAACATGCGGCTTGCCGTGCACTTCGGCGATCGCGTGCGCATCACCACCAGCGGCCTGCCGGTATCGAACGCCGAACAACACAGCACAATCAGTTCGCGTCTTAGCGGGCAATGGGACCTGTGGGCGCGCGAAGAACTGTACCACGTGCTGATGGCCGATCCCGAGAAGGGCTTTCAACGGCTGCGCCAGACCTTCGAGCAGTTCGAGCGCAACAACCGCCTCGCCGATGCCGAAGCGCTGCTGCAACTCACCCGCGACGTGCCACTGAGCACCGCCAACCGACAGGTCGTTAGCTACCTGCAGGCGCGCTTGGCCCGCGCCGCCCTCAACCTCGACGAAGCGAGCGCCAAACTCAACACCCTGATCGCGCAGCCCAATCTCGACCCGCTGCTCACCGCCGAGATCCGCCAAACCCAGGGCGACATCTGCGCCGAGAGCGGCCAGTGGCTCAAAGCCACCGAACTGTACCGCACCAGTTTGGCCGATTTTCGATCCGCTGGCTATCAGCACCAAGCCGCCGAAGTGATGCTCTCGCTGGGCGACGCCTACCGCTCATTGGGCATCGGCACGGGTGGCTGGCATATCCCAGCCTACACCGACTATTACCCCTGGTTGCGCCGTCTCGGGCAATTCTGGCACTGGTTGCTGGCGCTACCGTTCTTGATCACCTTCGCCCTGCGCGGCTCATTGTGGCGGTTGCCGCAGCCCAGATACCTCGCGTTCTACCAAAACTGGATGCTGATTCGGCTCTACCGTACCGCCCAAGATTGGTACGAACAGGCTCGCCGCGCCTTCGAGGAACTGGGCGACGAAAGCGGCCAACTGCGCGCTGAACAAGCGCTCGCCGAGATCATCCACATCTTTGGCGATTACGACGATGCGCTGACGCGGCTCACCGATTTGCAGAAGCGCCCCGCAGCGCGCGACCCCTACGTGTGGCTGTGGCTCAACTGCAAGCGCGCCGCCGTTATGATCGACCAAAAACGGCTATCGGAGGCCCAAACCATCCTCAACGAGGCGCTGCCGCGTTTCCGCGAACTCGGCGACCTGCGCCGCGAAGCCGTTGTGCTCGAACTGCAAGCGGTTGCTGCCGTCGAGGCTGGCAACGAAACTGCCGCGCTCGAAAAATACTGTAGCTGTCTCGAACGATTCCGCACGCTGCACTTCACCGACGCGCGCGAACGCACCCTTTACAACCTGCGGGTCTGGCGACGCCAAACCTCATCGCTTCAATTGCAGCGGCAGATCCGGGCGCTGCTGCTCGCCGAACCCGAGAAACGCTACGTGGCGCGCTTCCCCCGTAGCCTCCTGCTGCTCTTGCAGATACTCTCGGTGGTCGCCATTCCGCTCACCCTGCTCACCTGGGCCATCGTCCTGCCCGATCAGAGCATCCGCACGATCGACGGTGGTCAACTGATCGAGCTACTCACCACCTATAACCCGTGGCGCGCCCTGTTCGTCTTGGTTGTGCTTTTGGCGCTCTACAGCACCATCTACACCGTCATCGCCCTAGCGCTGATCTTCTTCATCCCGCTGCAAGCCCTGGAGCGCGAACAGCCCGATTACCTGATCACCGACCCCGAAGGCATCTCGCGCTACGATCATCGGGGAGCGCTGGCCCAACGCATCCGATGGTCCGAAGTGCGCCGCTGGCTGAGCGTCGATCGCCGCATCTGGCACCGACCGCTGCCGCTCTTCTCAAAGACCTACCTCGAAGCCAACGATGGCCGCAACCTGCTCATCGACGGCATCACAGGCTGGTATCTCAGCCTGCAAGAGGACATCGGCGATCACCTGCGGCAGACAGAGAACCCGATCTCCCTTGAAGATCGGGGTTTCACCTTACTGCAGAGCCGCATGGCGATCCTAGTGATCTTGGGTGGCCCGCTGCTCATCCTCTTCACCGCCGCCGAGGGTGGTTCGGCTAATTGGTTGCTGCGCCTGCTCACGCCCCAACTGTACACCATCGCCGCGATCATCACCTACAGCGGCGCGCTGATGCTCATCCCGATCGCCAACTGGCTTGGCACCAAACCGCTCTCGCTCTACCGCTCGATCGGCCTCCAAGATCGCTGGCCCTACTATGCCGCCGCGCTAGGCATCGGCGCCATCCTGCTGTTCTTCCTCAATCCCAGCGACGGCTTCCAGCAATCGCGGGCGCTCTACGTCGGCCTGCTGTTCTGGGGCCTCTACATGCTCACCGAATCGCTCGTCACCCTCTTCGCCCCCAAGCGGCGCGGGCTACGGCTGGTCAGCCTAGTCGCCGCCCTGCTCATCGCGCTGCTGATCTCGTTCTCGCGCCTCTCCAACATCTACTTCACCACCCTGAGCCAGAGCGCCGCCCGCTACGCGGCCCTGCAATCGACCGCAGGCACCGCACAGCCCGGCCCGCCTGTGTACAACGGCCTCGATCAAGTGATCAACGCAGGCCGCGTGATCGCCGACAGCCCCGATTACAGCATGAGCCAGCGGGCGCAGGCGCTGATCAACGAGGGCAAAGCCTACTACGCCGTGGGCGACTACAACAAAGCTATCGAGGCCTACACCAAAGCGATCCGGCTCTATGAGACGATGGCGAGTTCGCAGGCGCGCGACGAAGGACTCACCGTGGCGCTCGTGGGTCGCGCGCGCGCCTACAAAGCCAGCCAACAAGACAACAACCAAATGTGGGATGACCTGCGCGACGCCTGCACCTACGCCCCCAACGTTGTGCCGGAATGCCAAGACCTAGTGCGTCCCCAACCTCAACGGTGACGACAACCGCCTTATCGTGGGCAGCGCAGTAGTGTTTGGGGAAGAAAAGCGCATCGGCAACCTCAGCGCCCGTCGCTACGGGCAACTGCCGTCGTGTTCAACGTTTCCGCATGGATGGGGCAAAACGCGCGCCATCCTACAGGCAGCCCACCGATGGCGCAGCGATTCCATTTTTCCACAAACACAATGACGACGGACTGCTGCACGCAGTCCATCGTCATCGTAAAACGGACAGTACCTTCACAACAAGCGTAACGAATGGCGAATACGCCGAGCAGCGAAAGCTCCGCTAGCGGCCCTGCGACTGGCGGCTGAAACGATTCTCCGTGCCATTGCGCAAGCGCTGGATATTCTCGCGGTGCAAATACACAATCAGCACCACCGCGGCCCAAATAAACACCGCATACGCCAGCGGCAACTGCCCCTGCACAAGCTGCACGATGCTCAGCACCAGCACCACCGCAGCTGCTGTGAGCGACCCCACCGACGAGAAGCGCGTAATCGCAAACGCGATCACCCAGCCGACCACACCTAACAACATCAGCAGCGGCGCGATCGCCAGCAGCACCCCGCCGCTGGTCGCCACCGCCTTGCCGCCCTTGAACGACAAATACAGCGGATACGTATGCCCAAGGATGGCCGACAAGCCCACCAACACCACCGCAAGCGGCGGCAGCGGCGCACCCTGCGACAAGCTCAACAACTCGTGGAGGTGCAGCGCCACAAACGTTGGCAGCCACCCCTTCCCGATATCGCCGGTGATCGCCATCAGGAACGCCCCAAAGCCACAATTGCGCCACACATTCGCTCCGCCGATATTGCCGCTCCCAACCTTGCGCAGATCAACGCCGTAAAGCTTCGCCACCAAGAAGCTAAACGGAATCGAACCGACCAGATACGCAACAAGCATCAGCACCGCAGTAGGCACCATCCACGAACCGAACATATC
Source organism: uncultured Roseiflexaceae bacterium (assembly GCA_937988885.1). Taxonomy (GTDB): domain Bacteria; phylum Chloroflexota; class Chloroflexia; order Chloroflexales; family Roseiflexaceae; genus CALKHR01. The sequence goes on from CALKHR010000033.1 coordinate 46,866, forward strand.
CCCTCCATGAGACATATTGGGCACAAGCGCCCCCGCAATAGGGGACACCTGTGCCCACATCCGATAGCTCACCAGCCAGCGCTACACACTACTGCGTGACTGTTCGAGCAATTGCCGCTCTGCAATCGTATCGAGCAAACGCTCCGGCTTGTGGCGATACACATCCCAAGGGATCGTCCCCTGCGCGATCGACGAAAGTGCATCCCATAAGCCCTGGTTCACTGGCGCGGATATTCCGTTCTCATGCGCCGTACGCGCCACCGCCCCGTATAAAAACGCGCCCTCGGAGCGGTGGTTGCCCTTCTTGAGATCCAAATGCAACGAAGGCGGCTTGCCGCCTCGACCATTGGCGATCTTCTTGCGCAGCACCATCGTCACCAAGGCGCTCGGCGCGATACGCATAAACGCGGCGAGCAACGCCGCCGGGTAGCGAGGCAGATTGATCGGACGGATGCCCAGCCGATCCATCACCTGCAACACCTCCAGCGTGCCAGCCCGCTCCAGCGCCGCCAGGCGCCGATCCGCGTACACCGCCTCCACCGACATGTCGAGAATGGCCGCAGTTGCGTTCCCCAACATGTTCAGCATTGCCTTCGACCACTTGAGCGAGCGGTAATCGCTGTACGTGCGAGTGAGGAACCCAGCGCTTCGCAGCATATCGGCCAACTGCTCAAGGTCCGGGCGTGGCGTCAGGCTCGCCAGCCCGATGCCGCCCTCCTTCGTGACCATGATTCGCCCCGGGCCATCGACCTCGACCGACGTTGTGATCGCGCCGCTGATCACCCGTTCGCGACCGAATCGCTCCACCAGGAGTTCCTCATTGCCGATTCCATTTTGAAGCGTCAGAACGGCTTTGGGGCGCAGCGCTTCGAGCGTGGGGAGTGCCGAAACGGTGTCGTACCCCTTCACACACAAGATCGCGAGATCTGGATCGCCGCCTCGCCGATCCAACTCAGCAGGATCGGAGATGACCGTGAGCGGCTGGCCGATCTCCCAATCGCCGGCTTGCAAAAGACGCACTCCACGTTGTGTGATCGCCGCAGCAGTCGAAGGTCGTGCTAGGAGAACAGTCGGTTCCGACGTTCGTGCTAATCGCCCTGCGACGAGCAACCCAATTGCACCTGCACCAACGACAACAGTTGTCACACTTGCGCTCCTCTTTGAAACGGCTTCGTTGCGCTATTATAGCATTTCTCGCTTTTTCTGAAAGTTGGGGGAACGGCGCAGAATGCTCAGGCCACGACTGTGCTGCCGCAGGCGAAAACAGCTTTTTATAACAACTACCGGCTACCAGTTCGCAGGGACAAACGCTGTGGAAAAGAAGAGAAAAAAAGAAGCATCTGGGCGGTGGGTGAGGGAGAAAGAGAGACCGCCCAGATGCCCGGAGGAGGGGGAGATTTATGCCACGTTTGCGGATAGACGACGCGCCAAAGACTGAATGCCTCGGTGTTGCAGCGCCTTGACCGAACCCTCGGTGCGCCCAAGCCTTTGCGCGACCTCCTGCACCGACATATCGGCCATGAAGCGCAGGCGAATCACCTGCCGCTGCTCATCGGTGAGGTCGTCTAGCACGCGGTTCAATTCTTCGTGATCCAGTCGAACATCGACGGTGGTATCGGGGCCGTCGCAGGTACCGCTCCAAGCTTCTAACGGCACTTGTTGGCGGTTGCGGCGGCGGCGAATCATATCGACGGTACGATCGTGTGCGATACGGTACAACCAGGCTGAGATCGGCCAACCGCGATCTTCGTAGCGCTCCATACCTTCGAGCATCCGCAAGAACACCTCAGCTTGTAGATCTTCGGCCAGTTCAGCCTCGCCGATGCGGAAGTAGATGTAGCGATAAATCGCTGCTGAGTAGCGCTCGTAGATGGCTGTGAATGCATACTGATCGCCAGCCTTGGCCCGCAAGACCAGCTCGGAATCGCTGATGTTTGAGAACATTGGGCCCTTCCTGGTCTAGCCGCAACAGACGGCTCAAACGAATACACGCATATACAAACTGCCCTGAGTATATCAAGTGCTGGCTACCATTTCATTACCAGAATGTGTGCAAAATGGCACGACATATACTCGTATTTTGATTGCGAATCGGACAGAGCGGGTATAATAGTGCCACTAAGGAGGCATGGCATGAAGTTCGATCAAGCGCGCCAGTCGATGGTAGAGACTCAGTTGGCTGCTCGGGGTATCTACGACGAGCGGGTGCTCGATGCTATGGCGCAGGTTCCTCGGCATTTGTTTGTGCCCGATGAGTGGCAGGTACACGCGTACGACGATCGGGCGCTGCCGATTGCGGTGGGTCAGACGATCTCGCAGCCCTATGTTGTGGCGCTGATGGCCCAAGCGCTGATGTTGAAGGGCGATGAGCGTCTGCTGGAGGTCGGCACTGGATCGGGGTACGCGGCGGCGGTGTTGAGCTTGTTGGTGCAGGAGGTGTACACGGTCGAGCGCAAGCCCGAACTTGCATCGAGCGCCGAGCAACGCCTGCGTTCACTGGGGTATCATAATGTGCACGTGATCGAGGGCGATGGTTCGGCTGGTCTGCCCGCCTACGCGCCGTTCGACGCGATCTCGGTGGCGGCGGCCTCGCCGTGGGCGCCCAAGCCGCTGCGCGAGCAACTCGCCAATGGTGGCCGTATGGTCATCCCGGTGGGTGGTCGCGCCGAGCAGTTGTTGTTGCGCCAAATTCGCCGAGATCACATGATCTCGACCGAGCGCCTGAACGGTGTGCGTTTTGTGCCGCTCGTGGGGGCACACGCCTGGGAGCCGCGCAGCAATGAGCAATAAGAACCGCTCGCCGAGAGAAGAAAGCTAACGCCATATGAACCCTTTGAATGTCTCACCAGAGCAGGCGTTTCAGGGCAAAACAAACGATAATTTTGAATTGTTGAAGGCGTGGGCTGGCACAACGCTGGCTTATGCTATCCTGATTACGGGTGCTCAGGTGCTCGATCCCCTTTTCCTGACAGCACTGTGGATTTCGGGAGTGGTGTGTGGCCTAGCCTTTGTGTTGCACGAGCTCGCCCACCGTGTGGTCGCGCGGCGATACGGGGCGCAGGCGCACTTCCTCGCCAATAACGGTATGCTGCTGATGTCGATCGCAATATCGTTTATGGGCGTGTTCATTGCGGCTCCCGGTGCGGTTTGGCATCGCGGCTACCTGACCAAGCAGCAGGGCGGCTTGATCGCGCTGGCTGGCCCGGTGACGAATATGGTGCTCTCGCTGATCTTTTTGGCGCTTTGGGTGCTGTTAAACCCAGCGCCAGGTGTCTTGTTAGTGCTGTTGAGTACTGGTTTTCACCTCAATGCTTGGATCGGCCTGTTTAATATGATCCCGGCTGGCCCGTTCGATGGCGCAAAGGTGCTCAATTGGAGCGTGCCTGTGTTCGGCGTGACTGTGCTGGTTGGTGTGGTATTGGCGCTCTTGTTCAACGATACACGGGTGTATATGTTGATCAACTGGCTGCACTAGTTGTGAGGGTGCTACCTCGTGATCGGCGCACAAGTCCATCCTGGCTGGTGCACGGTGCTGCGTAGCCGAGAGGCTGGCCCAGAACAACGGGAGCCGACACTGCGGTTGGTTGTTTCCCCCATCCCAATACTGCTTTCACAAGCGTGGGCTTGTGGGTTGTTGATTGCGATTTTCTATCTGATTCTCCTCGTTGTGGATGCGATTTGTCGATGCTTTCGCGATTGGTCGCGAGGCATGTCTGTGTATGATGAAGGAGCATAACCATGGACATTGGTTTGATTGGTTTGGGGCGCATGGGCGCTGGTATGGCGCGGCGTTGGCTGCGCGCTGGGCATCGCGTGGTGGTGAACAATCGCAGTCACGACCCGATCAAGGAGCTTGAGGCTGAGGGCGCAGTTGGCGCGTACAGCGTCGAGGAATTGGTGGCGGCCTTGCCCGCGCCCCGTGCGATCTGGATTATGTTGCCCGCTGGCAAGGTGACTGAGGATATGATCCACACCTTGGTGCCGCTGTTGCAGCCCGGCGATACGATTGTGGACGGCGGCAACACCAACTTCAACGACGATCAGCGCCGCGCTGAGGAGTTGAAGCCCTACGGCATCAACTACGTGGACCAGGGCACCTCGGGCGGTATCTGGGGCTTGCAGGTCGGCTTTAGCCTGATGGTCGGCGGCGATACCGAGGTAGTGCAGCGGCTCGAACCCGCCTTTAAGGCGCTGGCTCCCGAGAATGGCTACGGCCACTTCGGCCCGGTGGGCGCGGGGCACTTCGTGAAGATGGTGCACAACGGCATCGAGTACGGCATGATGCAGGCGTACGCCGAGGGCTTCGAGATTATGCGCGCTAAGAAGGAGTTCAACCTCGATCTGCACAAGATTGCGTCGGTGTGGAACCACGGCAGCGTGGTGCGCTCGTGGTTGCTGGAGTTGACCGAGGCGGCCTTCGAGCAGGACCCCGATCTGAGCAGCATCAAGGGCTATGTTGAGGATTCGGGCGAGGGCCGCTGGACGATCCAGACGGCGATCGACCTGGATGTGCCCGCGCCGGTGATCACGCTGTCGCTGTTCGAGCGCTTCCACTCGCGGCAGCCGGAGTCGTTCGCGGCGAAGGTGCTGGCGGCGATGCGCAAGGGCTTTGGCGGCCACGCGGTGAAGCCCGCCGAGTAAGCGATCGTTGGTTGGTTTGTGGCTCTTTGTTCGCGTTTGGCGAGCAGAGAGCCACATTGCGTTTAAAGCATATGACGCAGCAATTCGAGCACTTCATCCTGATTGTGGGTGCTGGCGGTGGCGCTCGCGATCGCTGGCAGGTCGTGTTCGGTGATGTTGTAGGCGCTCAGGCGGTACGGCAGATCCAAGCGGCGGATTAGGTCGCCCACGGCATCGGCGGCGAAGAGTGCGGCGTCGAGCGGGTCGTCTTGGGCGGTGCTGGGCGAGATGGCGCGGGCGATGGTGGCGAGCGCGGTGGTGTGGCGCCGAGCGTAGGCGCGCATCACGTGCGGCAGCGTGATGCAGGAGGTGATGCCGTGTGGCACGTTGTAGGTCGCGCCGATGCGTCGCCCGATGTTGTGGCTGATGCCCATGGCGACGTTGTACGCGCCGAAGAAGCTCATCCACGAGGCGAGTTGAAGTTCGGTGCGCACGTTGAGGTCGTCGGGGCGCTGTTTGCTGCGCGGCAGGTTGGTGAACAGCCGTCGGATAGCTTCGAGCGCCAGCACATCGTTGATCGGGTGGATGCCGGGCGCGTAGATCGTCTCGACGGCGTGATCGAGCGAGCGGATGCCCGAGGAGAGCCACAGTTGCATTGGTGTGGCGAGCGTCAGTCCCGCATCGAGGATGACGACGCGCGGCGCGATGTGAATGTCGGAGATGGTGGATTTAGTGTTGCGCTGCTCGTCGGTGATGCCCGCGTGGTGCGAAAATTCGGCTGCTGAGAGCGTGGTAGGCAACGCGATCTGCGGCAGATACACGCCTCGTTCGCGAGACAACTCCATCGCGATCGCTTTGGAGGCATCGATCGGGCTGCCACCGCCAACGCTGATCAGGATGTCGGCGTCGAGCGCGCGGGCGGCCTCGACACCAGCGGCGATGGTGCTCGATGGCGCGTGCTGTCGGATGCTCGCGAAGGTTCCGGCGTGCAGCGAACCGAGCGCTTGGCTCACGCTCGCGATCACATCGGTTTTGGTGGCCAGACTAGAGCCTGTGATGATCAGCGCGCGCACAGCCCCCAAGCGGATCACTTCTTCGGGTAGTTGGGAGAGGCTGCCGACGCCATAAATAACCCGTTCTTGTGGGAGAAATGTGTACTCGCCTTGTAACAGATCTGGTGAAGATGCCATGGTGCCTCCTAAGTCGATGGATGTGCTGCGATGTAGAGATGCGTAGGTTAACGGGTGGCCCAATCTACTCCGCCGTGGTCGCCAAGCAGATCAATTTTCCGCAGGTCGCTACCATCGCGGTTTGCTCGGTAGATGCCACCAGCGCCCATCACTGCCATTTGGCTGCCGTCAGGCGAGGCGGCGACGATCGGCAGATCTTCTTCGATGGTGGTGAGGCGTCGCAGCCCACTTCCATCGCGGTTGATCGTCCAGATATCCCAAGGTAGGCCGTGCGCTTCGGCGGTGGGCGGTTCGAGCAACCCGAGCGCCCATTCGAGCGGTGTGGTGCGTGGTTGTGTGCCGAGCGGTTGGCCTTGTGCGTCGGTGGCTGGCCCGCCTATCGCGCTGAAGTAGATGCTCTGGCCGTCGGGCGCGATGCGCGGGGCGTAGAGGCTCTGGAAGGTGCCAAAGTCGATCAGGGTTTGGCCGTTGCTGCCATCGGCGTTGGCGAGCACGAGCGCGAGAGCGAGGCCATCGGCGCTCACCTGGAGGTAGGCGAGTTGCTGCCCATCGCGCGAGAAGGTCGGGTCGAGGGCGTTGTCGAGCAGTGGTTGCGCGGCGCCGCTGGCGAGATCAACTCGCACCAGTTGCAGTTTGCGCTGGGTGGCGCCGTTGGTGGTGGTGCTGCTGTTGTTGGCCACCACGATGCTGTTCCCATCGGGCGACCACGCGGCGATGCCGAGCAGCCCTGGATTGGGCTTCCAGACCGAGCGCACATCCGAGCCATCGAAGTTCATCACCAGCAACTCGGAGCTTGGGAGCAGTTGTTCTGTGTTCGCGGAGGGCTGCGTCAGCGTCACGAAGGCGATCCGCTGGCCGTCGGGCGAGAGTGCGGGGTATTGCGCGTGCGTCTCGCCTTGGTAGTTGGTCAGTTGGTAGAGCGTGCCGTTGCCGTCGCTGCGCCAGATGTTGCCGCCACGGGCGAAGATCAGAGGTGGCAGCGGCTCGTTGGATTCGGGCACGGCTTGCGCCTGGCTAGACGATGGCATTTGTGCGGCGTCGATCTGCCCGAAGGTGCGCAGGTAGTTGACGAGTTGCCAGATCTGCTCGTCGCTGAGGCGCTTGCCCCAAGCGGGCATAGCAGTGCCGGGGAAGCCATCCCTGATCCAGAGGAAGATCTGGCCGTCGGTGTGCTTTCCGGCGGGCATATGCTCGGCGAAATCGGAGGGGCGCGGGTTGAGACCAGCCGCCAGCGGCCCATCGCCACGACCGCCATCGCCGTGACAACTCGCGCAGTTGGCCTGGTAGAGCTGTTGCCCGGCTGCGAAGGAGATCGCATCGGTGCGCAGGGGGTTGAGCGGCCCGCCAGCCTCGCCCGGTGCGCCGATGGCGACTGCGAAGCTGAGTTGCGTTGGCGCACGGTCGGCGCGGCTGAGCAGCGTCTGAACCTGCCAGGTGCCGACCATCGAGAAGAACGCCCCTTGCACGCGGTAGCGCCCCGGCTCAACACGCTCGGCGGTGGTCTCGATCAGCCCCATATCCATATCGGTCATGGTGAAGCGCAGTTGCAACGCGTCGAGCTCGATCGGCGCGCCACTGCTATCTTCCACATGCAGATCGATCGTGCGTTGGCCCAGCGCCGCCTCATCGAGTTGAAGCGTCACCACAACATCATCGACCTGTTTGGTCTGCCGCAACACATCGACATCCGTGGTGCGCTCGCTGTAGAAATAGATCCCAAACGCGATCGCTGCTGCTACGACGACGATCCCCAGCAGCACTACCTGCCAGCGACGCATAGCGAACTCCTTTAGGGCACAATGCGGATCTCGAACAGTTTCGGCCAGAGCTTGCCCGTGACGAACAGGCGCTTATTGACCTGATCGTAGGCGATACCGTTGAGCACATCGACTTGGTGTTCTTGGCGATCTTGTTCGCTCAGCAAGCCACTGAGGCTGATCCAGCCGAGCACATCGCCTGTGGTTGGCGAGATGCGGACGATGACATCGGTTTGCCAGATGTTGGCGTAGATCTCGCCCTCGACGTATTCGAGTTCGTTGAGGCGCATCACAGGACCATTGGGGTCGGTCACGGTGATGGTGCGCACGGTGGTGAGCGTTTCGGGATCGAGGAAGAAGATCGTGGCGGAGCCGTCGCTCATAATCAGGTGCGTGCCGTCGTGCGTGAGGCCCCAACCCTCGGTGAGATAGGAGAAGGTGCCGACCTGCTCGAAGGTGGCTTTGTCGTAGATGAAGCCGATCTGCGATTGCCAGGTCAGTTGATAGATGCGATCACCGAAGCTGGTGATGCCCTCGCCGAAATGCTGCGAGTCGAGATCGATCGACTGCACGACTTCGCCTGTTTCGAGTACAACTTTACGTAATGTGGAGCGACCATTCAGGCCGGTGCCCTCGTACAGCCAGCCGTCTTCGTAGATCAAGCCTTGCGTGAAGGCGTTCGGATCGTGTGGGTAGGTATTGAGCACCTCGTAGCTCGCGATGGGCGGTTGTGGTGGTGATGTGGGGGTGGCGCTCGGCTGCTCAACAGGAGTGGCGCTCGGCAAACTCGTCTGTACAATCGGCAAACTTACTTGTGGTGTTGTTGTTGTGTTCGGTTGCTTGGGACCGGAGGCTACCCGCGGCCCTTGCGTGCCACAGGCACACAGTAGCAACACTAGTATCAGCATCAAGGCGTGTCGAACCACTACAACCCCTTTCGCAAACGAAGCCTTTTGTTTCAATTTCATCATACCACTTCTTAGTACCATATGCCGACATTTTCAACGAAATGTTTAGGGAACGGCTTCGGCGAGCGGTTCCACACTATCGCGGCGGACCCAGCCCACTTGATCCCACGCGCCCGCCACGATCACCCGTAGCCAGCCGTCGCGCTCCTCGAAGGCGATCAGCGGGCGCTCGGCATCGACGGTCAGCAGCGGCGCTGCAGTGTCGCTGGCGGCGCTGCGCACAGTCAGCGAGGCATCGGCAGCGCGCCACACGCCGAGATCAGGCGGTGTGCGTGCGGCGAGATCGTGCGGGTCGTAGTTGTTCAGGTAGGTGATGATGCCGTTCGCCAGGCCCAGCGCCACCCGGTCGGTCTCCTGGGTGAGGATGGCTCGGTCGCGGCTGTCGGTGAGGAAGCCGAGCTCGACGATCACGGCGGGCGTGGTGCGGGCGATGCTGTGCTCGTAGCGCCGATAGTTGAAGGCGTAGTAGCCACGCATCGCCGCTGTGACGCCCGCGTGGCGGGGCATGCCGGTGGCTTGGGCGTAGCTCTCCTCCAGTGCGGCCCGCAACTGTTCGGAGGCGGCTGAGGCGGCCCAAGGCGCGGCGACCTTGAAGCCTCGGGCGTTCACCTCTGCGCCATCGGCGTGCAACGCCACGAATGCGTCGGCATTGTAGCCGGGCGGGATCGCGGCGGGCAGCACATCGACGGTCACGCCGACGCTCTGCAGCAACGCGGCGGTGCGTCGGGCCACATCCAAGTTGATCATCGCCTCGTTGTAGCCATCGGCGACGGCGCCGATCGAGGTTTCGAGGTGCGCCAACTCCGCGGGCAACTCGGTGATCCAGTGGCCCGCTTGAATGCCCACACGGGGCGCGTTGGCGGACGTGGGAGGCTCGGGCGGCAGCGTCGGCAGGGGGATGAGCACCGGCGCAGGTTCGAGAGTCGCTACGGGTGTGGGCTCGGGCGGCGGTGTGGCTTCTGGCTCCGGCGCGCTTGTGGGTGCGGGTTCCGGCGTGTGTGTGGGCTCAACTGTGGGGACGGGCGTGGTCATTGCGCCCGGCGAGCTTGCCGGAAATGGCATGCCGAACAGGGCGACCGCCAGGGCCAGCAGCACAAAGAGAACCGTATAGACGCTGTGTCGATGCAACCAAACCAAACGCACGCGGCGCTCTTCCTCGCTAAACGAGCCATGCAACCACCAACTGCGGTGGTGCATGGCTCACTTCAAAATACCAACCGAGTGGTGTGATCTGCTACGCCTGTTACGACGTCAGACCTGTGCCGCATTCGATACAGAACTTCGCGCCGGGCTGCGGCACGTGCCCACAGTTGGGGCAACTACGGGCCTGGAGCGACTGGCCACACTCGTTGCAGAACTTGGCGTGCGCCACATTGCTGGTGCCGCACTGCGGGCAGAAGCGCGCTGGCGCAGCTGCCGCTGGAGCCGCCTGAGGTGCTGGCTGCTGAAAGCTCGTCGCCAGCGCCTGGCCCATCACCGTGCCCAGCGTTATGCCGGAGCCCATGCCCACGCCCATGCCAGCCAGATTGTTGCCGCCAGCCTGCGCCGCATCCTGCAGTGCCTCGGCGGCCTTGAAGCGCGTGTACTCGGTCATGCCACCCATCGCGGCCACGCCGCCGACCTGATCGAGCTTGCGCTCCAGCTCCTCGGGCATGCTGATGGTGTTGATGTAGAAGCGCGTCAACTCCATGCCTAAATGCGCGAAATCGTCCTTGAGCGCGGCGTGTGCTCGTACCGAGATCTCATCGTACTGCGTGGCCAGATCCACCACCGACAGTTGCTTCTCGCGCATCCACTCCGCGATCACATCGGCGACACGGGCGATAATCGAGCTGCGCAACTGATCTTCGAGATCTTGCACCGTGAAGCGCCCGCGCGTGCCCACCACAGTCGTCAGCAACTTGCGCGGCTCGGCCACCTGCACGATGTAGGTGCCGAACGCCCGCAATCGCACCATGCCGAACTGCGCATCGCGCATCGGGATGGGCTGCGGCGTGCCCCAGCGCAGATCGGTGTGCTGCTGCAGGCTGACGTAATACACATCGGCCCGAAACGGACTGCGCCCGTTAAAGACCGGCTTGATAAACTCGATCAGCAGCGGAATATTGGAGGTCGAAAGGGTATGCCGACCCGGAATCATCATATCGAGGAAACGGCCATCACGGGCCAAGAAGGCTAACTGTCCTTCGCGCACAATGCACTGCGAACCTAGTCGCAACTCTCCGGAGCCATCGGGCGGAACACGTGCTGCTAAGACGTTGCCTGTAGGATCGAGGTATTCGACCAGATCGAGCAGTGCCATATGTGCCTCCTCAATATTAGGGCCATGTCGTGTAAAGGCAATGCACTATCGTGCGTTGTTATCTACGTAGTTCGCGGGATAATGTTTCGCACGGGCTAGTAATCGGCTCGGAAGCGTTCGAGGAGAACCCGAACATGTTCATAATACTGAACTACTGATGCTTTGTCCACAGAGATATCGTTCAAAACCAATGTTGGCACATCGCTCATCACTCGCAAGAAGGCGATGGAAAGACGAATCGCGGTCTGCAACAACTCTCCATGAGCAAGCGTCCTATGCCGCAGAACAGATCGTTAGAAAAGGATATCACTATGGAGAGCCAAGCGACTAAGAACGAAGAAAGCGTCTTTTGTGCGCATTGCGATATGCCGAACCTTGCCGATGCCGCCTATTGCGTCGATTGTGGTGCGCCGATCCACCCGGAAGCGCAAGCCGCCGTCGCCGCCGCAGCGCAATCGCAGCCGAAACCGACGCCCAAACCCATCGCACCACCACTTGCGCCTTCCACCCCACTCACCGATGCTCGGCAGCCCGCTGGCATCACCGTGGCACCCGTCGCGTCGCAGCCCGCGCCCCAAGCGCCGCCCGTTCAATCAGCGGGCCACTTGGCCAGTTGTGGTGCCTGCGGCATCACCAACCCGGCGGGAGCCGTCTTCTGCGTCAACTGTGGCACTCTGTTGGGCGTCCCGTCCCGCATCGCGCAGTTCGCGCCATCGCAGTTGGGCGTGCAGACCGGCGCGGCCTCGTCGATGTCGTTCACGCAGAACGTGTACGTCAACAATGCTGCCTACGCTCAGCCGCAGATGCAATTGCCCGTCACCGGGCCTTCGTTCCTCATTCGGGCGATCTGGTTCCTGTTCATCGGCCTCTGGATCGGCCAAGCTTGGCTCGTGGCGGCCTGGCTGCTCAACCTCACGCTGATCGGCCTGCCCTTGGGCATGTGGATGCTCAACCGCATGCCGCAGGTGATGACGCTACGCCCATCTCCGCCACAGCCTGTCCAACAGCAGAGTCTGGCGCAGAGTTCAGCCACCTTCGCTGTGCGCGCCGTCTACTTCGTGCTGATCGGCTGGTGGGTCAGCTTCCTGTGGATGCAGTTGGCCTGGCTGATCAGCGCAACCATTATCGGCCTGCCCCTGGCCTTTATGATGTTCGAGCGTGTCGGCACGCTGATGACCCTATCCGATTCCTAAGCAACCGAGTGAAGAGGGGCGAACGGGTGGCGAACGCCGCCCGTTTTGCATTTGGGGAGCAGGATGAGCTACCGCAGGCCAGCGTTGGACTGCAGCGGTATGGGTTGATTCTGCGGGCTGTGGAGTGCCCGCCACGGCGACTGGCGAGAGGCTTCAGGTAACTACGGCAGTGTGGGTTGCACAGCGGGCCAGCGCGCCCTACCTATCGCGGATAATCGTGCCCTCGCCCTCGGCCTGGCCGAGTAGCGCGCGCTGGAACAGTCCAGGGCTTGGCCCGATCAACTGCGCACTCAAGCCAGGGTGCGCCATCACCATATTCCACAGCAACTCGACCTTGGCCCGCATACCGCCCGTCACATCGGCACCGTGCGAGCCTCCAGCGCCCGCCAGCACCTCGCTGATGTTGCTGCGATCGATCAACGGGATGCGTTGCGCATCGGGGTTGCTGCGCGGATCGGCGGTGTACACGCCCGATTCGCCCACCAACAACACTCGCTGAGGCCGCAGTTCGTTGATCTGCGACAGGTACACGAGCAGTTGTTCGGTGGAGATGATCGCGCTGCCCTGCATGGCGTCGAAGGCCACATCGCCGTGGATCACTGGCACCAAGCCCCGTTGCAGCGCCAACGTCACCGTGCGCGTGTCCCATTGGGTCAGTTTGCCGCCCTGACTCTCGATCGTGACCGACGGCTGCAGCGACAGCGCTGGCACCCCAGCGGCCAGCAGTTCATCGACCACAATGCGGTTCAGGCGCAGCGCCGCCCCCGAGGTGAGCGCGAAGCCCATCCAATCGGCGTTGGCGGCCAAGCCCCGGTGAATGCCGTAGCGGGCGGCGTAGGTATGCCCGAACGAACCGCTGCCGTGGCCGAGCACGATCTGAAGCGTGGAATCGGCCTGGAGGGCCGCGTGCAGTTCGCGGGCCAACTGGCGGATCACGTCGAGATCAGCGGCTTCCTGGCCCGTCTTATCGGTGATCACCGAGCCGCCGAGCTTAATGTATGTAAGCGCCATAGTGCAGTTACCGATAATAGAACAGCAACGCAAGCACCATCAAGCCGTAGAGGACAATATCGATCGCGAGTGGGCGGTCCTTCAGCACCAACTCTTCGGGGCTGCCGCCGCCGCCATGATGGTGAATGAGGTAGATATAGCGGAAGATGCCGTACACGACGAACGGCACGGTCAGCAACATCACCGGGTAGGGCGTGAGCTTCAGCGACGTGGAGGTTGTGGTGAACAGCGTGTAGGCGATGATCGTCGCCGCCGTCACGATCGAGATCAACTGGTCGAGCATAGGCACCGAATACTCGTCGAGAATATGGCGGTGCTCGGTTGCTCCCTCTTCCAGCAGCACGAGCTCGGCGCGGCGCTTGCCCAAGCCCAGGAACAGCGCCAGCAAGCCCATACAGATCAGCAGCCACGATGAAATCGGGATATCGAGCACGATCGCACCGGCGACAGCTCGTAAGACGAAACCTGCCGCGATCGTGAAGATATCGAGGATCACGATGTTCTTGAGGAAGTAGGTGTAGAGCAGACCTTGGATGACGATGTAGGCGAGGATCACACTCAACAGGCCGAAGTCGAGCTCTTGAAAGCGCAACGTGTACGGATCAAGGCTATCGAGCAGGAGCGCGCCGGGCAGTGTGATCACCATCATCAGCACCGCCGCGATGACAGCCACGTTGGGCCGCAACTTGCCGGAGGCGAGTGGCCGTTTGCGTTTTTTGGGGTGTGCCCGATCCTTTTCGATATCAACAATATCATTCACAAGGTAGATCGAGCCAGCCGCCATACAAAAGAGTGCAAATGTGCCGATCGTCAGTAAAACAGCTTGAGGAATAGTCCAAAAACGTTCTTCAGAAAATGCAAGCGCTGCAAAAACAAAAATATTTTTGATCCACTGCCGTGGCCGTATAGCGCGCAATAATTGGTAAAACATTGCTGCTCCACGTGCAGGGGTTGCATCAAATTCAATTGAACGAGCCATATACTCTTTACGCCTCCTCTGTGCCTATGCGGGGGTATTCTAACGTAGGCGTTAGTATGCGTCAACCAATACCTTGACAGTGATGGAGAATGCTTGTACCCTGATCGTCGGCATTGCGCAAGCATGCCCACTTCTTTTGCGCAGGAATAGGAATGATTAACGATAAACCTCTTGCACAAGCGCTTCGCGACGATGCACCCTCTACGGCCCCAATCCTTTCGCGTGGCTCTATCGCTATGCTGGCTGGGACCGCATTGATGATTATAGTGTTGTACATGGTGCCCGCTGATCTGATGGAACAGTTGGGCTCGTACGGCTATTTGGGCGTTTTTCTACTCACACTCTTCTCAAGCGCGATGATCGTGATCCCATCGCCCGCGTTGGGTGCGGTGGCGTTGGGCGGCAAAGTCCTGAACCCCTGGTTGGTCGGGTTGGTGGGTGGCGTCGCGGCGGGTCTGGGAGAGATCACTGGCTACTTGGCGGGCCGTGGCGGCAGCGAAGTCGCGCAGCGCTCGCGTTTCTACGAGCCGATCAAGCGCTGGGTGGAGCGCTGGGGCAGCCTCACGATTTTTGTGCTGGCATTCGTGCCCGGCCCCGCCCTCGATGTGGCGGGTCTCGCCGCCGGAACGATGCGGATGCCGTTCAGCCGTTTTCTGTGCTCCTGTATGGCGGGGAAAATATTGCGCATGATTCTTGTAGCCTGGCTTGGGCACTACGTAGCACTGGTTTGGCCGAGTTGAGGAGGAATGATGACAACGGTTCTGATCGCAACGACGAATCAACATAAACTGCAGGAATACGGGGGCATCTTCGCTGGCTTGCCGATCGAGTTGCGTTCGCTGCGCGACGTTGGCATCACCGACGATGTGGAGGAGACCGGCTCGACCTTCGCCGAGAATGCGATGTTGAAAGCCACCTACTACGCGCAGCGCAGCGGCATGGTGACGCTCGCCGACGACTCGGGCCTGGAGATCGCCGCGCTGAACGGCGAGCCGGGCATCTATTCGCACCGCTACGCTGGCCCAAACGCCACCGACGCTGATCGGAACAACTTGGTGTTGAAGAAGCTCGAAGGCGTGCCGTTCCACGAGCGCCTCGCGCGCTTCGTCTGCACCATCGCGCTCGTGCGCCCCGATGGCACCTCCGAGCTTGTCGAGGGCATTCTGCCCGGTGTGATCGAGTTCGAGCCGCGTGGCACGTACGGCTTCGGCTACGATCCCATCTTTTACCTGCTCGACGAGAATGTAACGCTGGCCGAGTTGCCGCCCGAGCGCAAAAACCAGATCAGCCATCGCGCGCGGGCCGCTACCCTGGCACGCGAGGTGCTGGCCCGTTGGACGCAGGAAGGCGTGTTCGGGAGCTAAACGGCGTGGTGTCGCTCCTGCTCGCTATGCCAGGCCGGTAGGTCGACATAAAACGTCGTGCCCTGGTTGAGTTGACTGCTGAAGCTGATCGTTCCGCCGAGTTGCTCGACGATCGCTTTGGTGATGCTGAGCCCCAAGCCGGTGCCGCCCTTCTGTCGCGAATCCGAGGCATCGGCTTGAGCGAACTTCTCAAAGATGTGCCGATAGAACGCTTTGGGGATACCGCTGCCGTGATCCGTTATCCAGATGCGGTAGTTGTCGTTGGGAAGGTGCTTCACCCCGATCTCAACCACGCTGTTGGGCGGCGAGAACTTAGCGGCGTTCGAGAGCAGGTTGGTGAACACCTGCATCAGGCGGTCGGGGTCGGCGTGGACTATCGCATTGGGCACCCGATGCGTCAACTCAAACGTGACTTTGTACTGCGTGCCATAGGCGGCATTCGCCTCGATGGTCTGCTCGATCAAGTTGGTGAGTTCGGTCGGCTGCATATTCATCACGAGGCGGCCCGCCTCGATCCGTTCGATATCGAGCAGATCGTTGATCAGGCTCAGCAGGCGGTCGGTGTTGCGCAGCGCGATCGAGAGCATCGAATGGGCGGTGGGGGGCAATTGGCCCGCCGCCTCGCCGATCAGCAGGCCGAGCGAGCCGCGAATCGACGTCAGCGGCGTGCGCAACTCGTGGCTCACGATCGAGATGAACTGGTTCTTCATATCTTCGACCTCTTGACGCGCGGTGACATCGCGAGAGATGCCGATGATGCCCGTCACCCTGCCGTTCTGATCGATGATCGGCGCCTTGGTGGCCGAGAGCCAACGCGGTTGACCATCGGGGGTTGGGTTATACTCAATGCGGTCGATCAGCGGTTGGCGAGTAGCAATGATCTGCCGCTCCTCGTTGAACGAATTCTGCGATAGCTCGTCGTTCTTGAAATCGAAATCGGTTTTGCCAACCGCTTGTTCAGGGTTGTCGAGCCCGAGCAGGGCAGCTTTGGCACGGTTGATGCGGATAAAACGCGACTCGGTATCCTTGAAGTAGATCATATCGGGGCTATTGTCCATCAAGGTGTGCAGCAGGTCGCGTTCGTAGACGAGCGCTTGTTCGAGGCGATGGCGCTCCTTCAGTTCTTGCTCAAGCTCCTCCTTAGCTTGTGAGAGTTCCTGAGTGTGCGCTTCGAGCGATTGGCGGATCTGCGTAAGCTCCTGTTGGCGGGTAAGCATATCGTTGAACACGCTGTGAAGCGTTGAGACGAACTGATCGAGGAAGAAGCCCGCCAAGCAAGCGATCAGCGCAAAGGTTATAATGGTAAAGATCGGCGATGGTCGATAGAATTGAATCGTATCGAGCCGAGCAATATCGAGGAGTACCATACTGATCACGATCAGAATCGTGGCTGGCACAGTCACCAGAAGCCCACGCCGACCCGCCAGAAACCCCGCCATAATGATCGGCAGTATCAGGCTGCTAAGCGTTTCGGCAGCGTAATCCAGTCCCCATTCGAGGGCATTGACGCCCGTCGCGAAGAGCAATGCTCCTATCACCAACCATGAGGCGGTTTTGGTGTACTCGTGACGATAGAGCCATAGACCACAGAGGTTGCCGCCGATCATGATCAAGAGGACACATACGTTAAGTGGTGTATTTGGATCAGTTGCTGTTGTTGCAAGTGTGATAGCCAACATGATGACGCTTGCAATGATTTGAGCTATCATCATCAGTTGGATGAAGGGCGCAAGGCGAAGCATCACAGGATCTTTTTGAGGAATATTAGTAAGCCAACGTTTCATATCGTGCCACATTGAAACACCTCGTTGATATGACCGGGGTGTGCCAAAGTGGATGAGCCCCGTGTTCACAGGTGGGTTTCTATACTATACGATGATTGTGAAGAAAAGTATAACAAAAATATGAAAAATCTTTGAAGAAAACTATTTATGTGCATATATGTGTCGATAGTTCCATTTTATTGTACTCTCACATGTGCTACCGTACTATGGATTAAAGTGTACATTATCGTGCGTTTACTCGTGTGTGGTAAGCGCAATGAATCGGCAGAACATGGCTTCTTGATGCAGATCTGTCGCCATGCTTCCAATTTCCGCAGCCTAACGGCAGTGGTTGGAGAGGTATTTGATGAGTGCTCTTCCGCAGTTGCTTCACGACGATGGCACACCCGATTGGGAAGCGCTTTTTCAGATCTACGAGTTTGATCAGTATCGCGATTACGCTGCTGAACTGACGCGCCAAGAGGTCGATTTTATCGAGACGGCTTTAGATCTCCGCGAGGATGCGGCGTTGTTGGATGTCGCTTGTGGTGGTGGTCGGCACGTGTTGGAGTTGGCGCGGCGCGGCTACTCGATCGAGGGTTTGGAGGCTAGCGCAACGCTGGTGGCCTACGCCTCGCGTTGCGCCTACGAGGATGCCACCCGAGCGCGCTTTGTGCAGGGCGATATGCGCACGCTCGACTACGAGCAGCAGTTCGATGGTGTGCTGGTGATGAACAGCAGCTTGGGCTTCTTCGAGGACACGGTGAACCGGGAGACGTTGCAGCGCATCGCGGGTGCGCTGGTCGATGGCGGCAAACTGCTGATCCAATGCCTGAATCCCTACCAGATCGCCTCGTACCTGCAGGGCTTTCGGAACGGTTGGCACCCGTTGGCTGGTGGCTATCTGTTGCGCGATGCGCACTTCGAGCCGCGCACGGCCACCTTGCACATTGACTATCGCTTTGTACTGCCACAACATGGCGTCGATGCGAAACATCCCGGCGATCGGATTCGCCTGTATGGCTACCCCGAGCTAACAGCGATGCTACGTTCGGTGGGGTTGCGCCCAACCGCCGTCTTTGGCGATGCGGTGATGCCATCGGTGCCCTTTGAAGAAGATAGTCAATGGCAGGTGATCGTAGCGGTCAAGAGCTAACAAGAGCGTGTGATGCCGATGCGCTACCACACGCTCGGCATCACACAAACATTGTTCCGCGTCCGATGGTCGGATCAGTTGCTCGTTAGCCGATAGATAGCGCCGTTCAGGTCGAGCAGATACAGTTCCCCGCTGTGGTCCCTGCCGAACGAGCTGATATTGATATCGGTTTCGAGCAGCTTCTGCATCTCCCACTGATTTGTGGCGGTTGGGCGCAATCCCCACACATTGCCGCTACAGTAATCGCCGAACAGGTAGGTGCCCTGGAGCCCCGCCACTGCTTCACCGCGATAGACGTACCCGCCCGTCACCGAGCAGCCCTCGCTATGATCGTAGACGCCGATCGGCATCGCCAAGCCATCGGTATCGCAGGACTTGCTTCTGAAGCAGTCGTTCCCTTCGGTGATATTCCAGCCGTAGTTGACTCCGGCGCGATCGAACGGCTGGCGGTTGATCTCCTCGTAGGTGTTCTGCCCCACATCGGCCACGTACAGGTCGCCCGTGACCGAATCGAACGAGAAGCGCCACGGATTGCGCAACCCCCACGCCCAGATCTCTGGCCGTCCATCGGCACCATCGGCCCACGGGTTGTCGTACGGGATGGTGTACGGCTCGCCCTGATCGACGTTGATGCGCAGGATTTTCCCGAGCAGCGATTGGAGATTTTGGGCGTGCCCCTGTGGGTCACCGCCGCTGCCACCATCGCCCATGCCGATGTAGAGGTTGCCGTCCGGCCCGAAGTCGATCTGGCCGCCATTGTGGTTGCGGTAGGGCTGTTCGATGTTCAACAGCACCATCTCACTATCGGCGTCCGCGCGCTCCGCATCGGCGGTGTAGCGCGACACCACGGTATCGCCGTTTTCATCGGTGTAGTTCACGAACAGCCAATTCTTCTGCGGGAATTGCGGGTGGAAGGCCACGCTCAGCAACCCCTGCTCGCTTCCGCCCGATTCCACGCGGTCGGTGATATCGAGATAGACGCGGGTGCTGCTCTGCTCCTGATCGAAGACGATCACGCGGCCCGCCTTCTCGACCACGAACAGTTCTTCGATGCCCGGCGCCGTGGTGAGGTAGACCGGGCTCTCGAACGTGGTGTCGAGTTGCTGCACGCTCAGATTGAGTTGATCGAGCGAGGCTACCGGCGCGCTAGTTGGCGCAGGCTCGGCGGGTGGCGGTGAGGCTTCGGCGGTGGGCTGCGCGACGTTAGGAGCCGTTGGTGTGGGCGCATCGGTTGGCGGTAGGCTGGTGGGCACAGGCACGCGCGTATTGGTGTCGGATGAGAGCGGGTTGCTGGCTTCGGGGCCGCTGGCACAGCCTGCCAACATGGCGATGGCGAGTAGGCTGCCGAACAAGCGTGGTTTGAATCGCATATTGTTCCTCTTGATACCGCTGCATGGCGGCAGTCGCTACGTGAACAAAAACTGGTGACCTCCTGCGAAGCAAGCAAGAGACCACCAGTGTATTGTACCGTTTGAAGTGCGTGTTTTGGGTCTAAGGGATCGAGAAAGTTGTCAGCACCAGCGCGTTCGGCCCATCGATGGCGGGATCGATCGGGTGGGTCGTTGTGATGGGGAAGCGCTCCAGCGTGTTAGGGTCGTACATGCCGATCGTGAGCGTGTACTCGCCCGGCGGCAGGTCGGCGGGCAGGCTGAGCGGCAGATGCGTGGTTACGTAGCGTCGCTCGCCCCACGTGCTGGTCGGATACGGCAGATCGAGATTGACATAGGTCGTGTTGTTGGGGCCGATCAGGTGGACGAACAGCATCGTATCGGCGCTGGGCTGGTTGTTTGTCTCCCAGTAGAGTTGGAAGTTCGTGGTAGCTCCAGGCGCAAACGCATCGATCTGCTGGAAGCCGCGCAACTTGATATCGTTGCCGAAACTGGCGGGCTTCGCGACCTCCACGCGGGGCGCAACTTGGTAGATCCACACGTACTCAACGCCGTTGATGCTCACCACATGGTTCGGCGTTTTGCGCTCGTAGTACAGATCAAAGGGTGGTTCGGGCGGGCCGCGCATAATGTCGCGGATATACACCACCACGTAGCCAGCCTTCTCGGGCAGTTCCATATCGGTGGGCGTGATCGATTGCGCGCCGGGCCGCAGGTATGGCTGGAGCGGACGCGTCGAGGTGCTCACTACCAGCACCCCCGTGATGTCGGGTTGTTGGTTCAGCCACTCGGCAGCCTCCTCTAGACCTTCACCCCATCCCACCAAAAACGTGTTCGAGCCTGTCGAAAGCCCGCCCAACAGCGGGTTGAACGATGAGATGCTGTAATCGCCCAGCCAGAGCAGCGAATAGAGCGCGAGGGCGCAGATCCCAGCTAACTGAATTTGGACGAGGTGCCGCGCACGCAGGTTGAGGAAGTTCGCTAAGCGCCGGAATGGGCGCGAGATTCGCACCGCCTCGCGGGCCAAGCCGTAGGCCGCCAGGATGTTGATGGCTGGGAACACAGGCTCTATGTAGCGGTCGAACTTTTTGGGGAAGATGCTCATCGCCACGATGAACAACACCGCGAACGCCACCAATGTCGCCAGCACATGGCGGGTTTGCGGCGGGGTGCGGCGCCAGAGCCACAGCAACGTAGCGATGCCCAGCATGGTGCGCGGAAACATGTGCAACACCAGCGCGACGGGGTAGAACAACCAACTTGGCGTATCGACCGGCTGGCCCAGGAAGAAATTGCCCAGCATATGCGGCTCGGCACCTTCGGCTTCGACACCCAGGCGGATCTGATTGAACGCACGCAGTGGATCAACCCACAGAGCTGGCCAGAGCGCGATGATACCTCCCAAGAGCACCATACCCCAGAGCATAAGCTGAGACAACGCATTGGGGATGTGTTGGGTCGAGCGGGGTGGGATCGGCCTTGGTGTTACGGCGGTTGGCTGCAACCAGGCCACCAGCGCGATCAAGCTCACCATCGGCAGGAGGATCAGCGCCGGCGATTTGCTGAGGAGTGCGAGGCTGCCACACAGCGCCGAGAGCACCAGCATCGCAGGGTTGGGCGAGCGGAACCAGAATACACACGCCGCTAACAAACTGAGCGTGATAAAGGTGCCTGCCAGCGCATCGACATGCAGCAGACGGCTGTAGCCGATAATAAACGGATCAACTGCCCAAAAGAAGGCTGCCAAGACAGCGGCGGCGGATGGCAACAAACGTCGCAGCAGCCGATAGCCGAGCAGAATACCCAGCATATGAACCACAACTACCGGCAAGCGCATCAGCGCCAGACGTACAGTGAATGATTCATCCGTGAGTAGGCCAGTCTCTAACAAGAAGTTGCGCAACAGAATGCCCAAACTGCCCAGCCACATGGTGGTGACGCCTGGATGCGAAGATTGGGCTGTTTCGGCATAATCGCCAGTTTGGATCGCGTTGAGGAAGAGTTCTGAGCGGCGTAGCCAGAAATTAATCTCATCGAGTGTGACGAATTTTCCTAGATCCTGCGTGAGAAGGAACAGGGACACACCAGCGAGCAACGCATAACTGATACCTACCCAGGGAATCGCAAACCGGACGTGATCGCGTGAACGAATCTCCTCCGATACTGCGGACATAAGTTCCCCCAAATGGTTAGCCAAAAGAAAAGAAATGGTCAGCGCTCCAATAGATATGGTTCGCTGACCATTGAAATTGTGACACGTTGTTGGAATCAGCGCCTATTCGGTATCAAAGTCCACGCGAGCGCTCATACCAACCCGCAGGCCAGTCTGATCGTCCACATCAACACGCACCAAGTACGTGCGAAGGGTACCGACAGTCGTTGCGGTTGGGGCGATGAAGCTCACCTTGCCCGTGTAGACTTTGCCCGGCATGCTATCGAGGTAGATTGAGGCTGTCTGGCCGATCTCCAAGCGATTCACATCGACGTCGCTGATCTGCACCTCGATGCGCAGCTTGCTGATATCGACCAGCTTCAGCGCGGGCTGGCCGCTTGCGCTTGGGTCACCCGGATCGATATTGCGCTGGGCGATGATGCCATCGAACGGAGCGCGGATCTCGGCGTTCTCGCGGTTGATCCGTGCAAGTTCAAGGCCTGCCAATGCCTGCGCCACGGCTGCGCTCGCCATCGCCTTCTGAGCATCCGTGGGATCGGGCTGCAAGCGCTGGAGCGCCGCTTGTGCGTTCGCTACGCCAGCGCGTGCTGCGGCGACCTGCGCCTCATCCGGTGGCAGGCGCAGCTTATCGGCATTGGCCTGTGCTTGAGCGACAATCTGCTCGGCGATCTGGATACCGACGATCTCGGCCTTGCGGGCCTCCTCAGCGGCGATAACAGCCTGCTCAACCGTCAGTTCGGCCTGTCGCATAGCGGCCTCGGCCTGGATGAACGCGCTATAGTAGCTCTCGCGCTGTGGGTCGTTCAGTTTGTTATCGCGGCACTTGCCCGAAGCATCGCAGATCTTGGGATTGTTCGGGTCGTTGCCCGTCTCCTGCACGCGGTCCCAATTGTTCTTGGCCTGCGAGTAGGCGGCTTGGGCACGGGTCAGCGCCTCAGTGGCCTGTTGCACCTGCTTCTCGGCATTGGTCTTGGCCAGCGAGAGTTGGTTGCGGGTGGACTGTAGGTTGGCCTTGGCCTGCTCCAAAGCAGCATCAACTGCCTGGAGATCTTCGGCCTTGGGACCCTGCAGCACTGCGTTCAGCGCAGCCTGAGCCTGAGCCAAGGCGGCGCGGGCCGCTGCTTCATCGGCAGACTTGGGCGGCTCGTTCAGGGCGGCCTCCTGCGCCTCTGCCGAGGCCAAGGTGGCCTGGGCCTGCTGCAACGCCTGATCGAAGGTGCGGGTATCGAGGATGGCCAGCAGGTCACCCTTCTTCACCATATCGCCCTCGACGACGTACACTTCGGCGACCGTACCCTGCGATTTAAAGACCAGATCGGCATCCTGAACGGCCACAACCTCACCACTGCCGCTGACACCGAGATCAATTTGGGTCGATTCGGTAATGGCGGTTGGTGCCGACGTTGCGATCGGTGCTGCAGTTGGTGCTTGGGCGGCGGGTACTGGCGTGGCCATGGTCGTCGAGCCACCACAGGCCGCCAGAGTCACTGCGAGCATTCCAACTAAAACACTCGAAGCGATTGATTTATACTTCACGTCTTGGCTCCTTAAACGATGTTCGTTTTCGACGTTTTCAACTTACGATTGATGTTGATCTGTGGACGGCTGTAGTTTCTCTTCGGGTTCGTGACCGTTCGTCGGGATTGTGCCATTTTCTGGCGTTGCCTGGACTGGCGTTGCCTGGACTGGCGCAGCAGGAACGCTGACTTCCTCCGCCTCGGCTGTGGGCTTGCGTCGGAACAACCGCATGAAGCGGGTCGTGATCGAGTCGAGCAAGCTATAGGCGGTTGGCACCACCAACAGCGTGAGCAACATCGAGGTGAGCAGACCGCCAATCAAGACAATCGACAGACCACGGCGTAGCTCGCTACCCTCACCAAAACCGATCGCGACAGGAATACTACCCACCACAATCGCGAGTGTCGTCATAAGAATAGGTCGCAACCGCACCGCACCAGCGCGCTCAAGCGCCAAGTGCTTCTCCATGCCCGCGGCACGCAGACGGTTCGTGAAGTCGATCAGCAGAATCGAGTTCTTGGTCACCAAACCAAGCAACATGATCAAACCGATCATACCCAGGATGTCGAGGTCGAGACCGACGATCCTGAGCGCCAAGAAGGCACCGATGAAGCTGAACGGCATCGCGAGCATGATCACGATCGGCTGCAGGAATGAGCCAAACTGCGAGGCCAGCACCATATACACGAACAGCACCGAGAGGCCCATCGCGATAAACAGCGTGCCGAAGCCCTCTTCCATCTGGCTGGCCTGGCCCACAAACGAGATCGTCACATCGTCGGGGATGTCTTGCGTGGCGAGGTACGCGGAGATCTCGGCCTGGACCTCTTGCAGGGTGCGATCCACCAAGTTCGCACCGATAATCACCTGATTCTGGCGATCGTAGCGGCGGATCGTGGTGGGGCTCGACGACTGCTCCACGGTCACAAGCGAGCTCAGCGGTACAGTGCCATTGCGTGTCGGGATCGAGATGCCACGGATGCTATCGACACCAGCGCGGTCGCTGGGCTTCAAGCGCACATACACATCGACGTCGGTGTTGCCATCGCGGAACGATGTTGCTCGTTCGCCGCTGATCAGGGCGCGCACCGAGCTTGCGATGTCGTTGTTGGTGACGCCCAAGTTGCCGACCTTGGTGGGATCAACGTGGAACTGTAGCTCGGGCTTGCCGGGCTTGTAGGTCGTATCGAGGTCGACCAAGCCCTGGATCTGCGTCGAGGCTTCACCGAACTGCTGCAGTAAGGGGACCAGTTCTTCGATTGGCCGAGTGCTCTGGATGCTGACCTGCAACGTGCGGCCTGTCACACCCGTACCACCCGAACCCGCAATACCGACCTGCCCAAACGCGAGCTGCGGCACGAAAGTGAGCTGTTCGCGCAAACGGTTTTGCGATTCTTCGACACTGTAGCCTTCCTTGACGCGGACCATGAACGTAGCGTTTTCCGAGTTACCGGAGCCACCCACCGAAGCCAAGAAGGTCTCAATGGTTGGTTCTTGGAGCATAATCTGCTCGACCTGCAACGCCAAACGGTTCGTCTCGGCAAGCGAGGTGCCCGGCGTCATAGTGAAGCCAACCGTGTACTCGCCGGAGTCCTGTTGTGGGAAGAACGAGAACTTGAGGCCGCTGGCGACCCAAGCGCTGAGCAAGAGCACCACGACCGCCAAGCCGATCATCATCATACGGTTGACAGTGGTGCGCAAGCTCCAAGCCAAGACTTTGGCATAGATGCGGCCCAGGAAGCCGGGGTCCTCGTTGGCTTCGTGCATCGTCATATCGTCGCCGTGGGCGGCGTGCGCGGGATCGACCTTGCGCTGCTTGAAGAAGACCGCCGAGAGCATCGGGGCCAGCGTGAACGCCTCAATCAGCGAGATGGCCATCGCGCTAGCGACGGTGAGACCGAACGAGCGGAAGATGAAGCCCGTGACACCATCGGTGAACGCCACCGGCAAGAACACCGAGATAATCGTGGTGGTCATCGCGAGCACGGGCAGCGCCACCTCGGCGGTACCACGGCTCGAAGCCACAATCGGTGTTTCGCCGCGCTCCATATGCCGGAAGATGTTTTCACGCACCACAATCGCGTCGTCGATCACCAGACCGACCGAGAGCGAGAGCGCCATCAGCGTGATCACGTTGATCGTGAGGCCGAACATCGACATTGCCGCAAAGGTGGCGATCATAATCACCGGGAGACCGGCCACCGTCACCAACGTGTTGCGGAAGTCGCGGAAGAAGGCCAACACCACCAACATAGCGGCGAATGAGGCGATAATGAGCTCCTCAATCGCGCTTTCTGTTGATTCTTCGATAAAGATCGATTGGTCGCTCGGGATGGAGTATTGAATGTCGGTGCGATTCGAGAAGATATGCTCAAGCTCTTCTTTTACCGCCTCGGCCACCGCAACGGTGTTGGCGCCCGATTGCTTCTGGATGGAGAGCGAAATAGCCTCGCGGCCATCGAGACGAGCGTAGCTCTCGACCTCGGCCACGCCGTCCTCAATCGTCGCAACATCGCTGATGCGGAATGGCGTGCCAGTGATTTGGATGCGGCCAATATCCTCGGGCGTTTGGATCATGCTGGGGGCGCGCAGGCTGATGTCGAGCTCGCCAGTGGTGATGCTGCCCAAGCCCAAGTTGGTATTGGCCTGCTGAATCGCGCTGGTGATCTGCACGGGCAAGATCTGGTAAGCCTTGAGCTTATCCAGATCCATCTGCACGTTGATCTGACGCTCCTGACCACCCACGATGGTGACCGAGCCAACCCCAGGCACGCGCTCCAGACGGGGGCCGATCTCATCATCGACCAAGGTGCGCAGGGCGAGTGGATCGAGCGAGCCGTCGCTCGCGATCGCCACCTCCAAAATAGGGGCGCTGCTGAAGTCGAATTTGAAGAACGACGGGTCGAGCACATCGCGTGGTAGCGTGGGCATCACGCCGTTGACCCGTTCGCGAACGTTCTGTTCTGCTAAATCGGCATCGACACTGGAATCGAATTCGACAGTGATGATGGCAAGACCCTCACTCGAAGTCGATGTAATGTGATCGACACCACTCAACGTATTGAGACGATCTTCAATCGGGCGTGTGACCTGATCCGCCACCGTTTCGGGACCTGCTCCCGGGTAGGCCACCGAAACGGAGACCACCGGGAACGAGATATCGGGCATCAGGTTCACAGGCAATGAGGTATACGAGAGCAAGCCGATCGTCACTGCCAGCAACATCAACATCGTCACGAAGACGGGCTGGCGAATGGATGTATCGGCTATGGGGTTGCCGGAAAGTTTTACGGACTCTTTTCGAGCCATCTGTTACCCCCTACACTGTCGGGCCGTTTATGTGTACAAAGAATGTGTGTTACGTCACAATCTATACTATACAGCCAAACTTCTTTACTGGCAAGTAGTACTTTTGACTGGTTGACACATATACTACTGTTGAGTAAAATAATGTTACTTGCAAGTTAGAACGACTTGCTCGTTGCGTGTTGACCCTGAATCAAATGAATTACATAAGGTAATGCGCTTTTTGCGTATTCAAGTTGACATAAAATTGTTGTCACGATCGGTTTCTCATCGTGATTGATGACAACACGAGGTTTTGGTATGACTCACTCTCTTCGCCAACGACGTCGCCAGATGTTAGAGGCCGAAATTCTCGATGCGACCCACGAAATCTTGATAGAGCGCGGGTATCAGGCACTTTCGATGGATGAATTAGCGGCTCACGTTGGCATCTCCAAACCAACGCTCTACAGCCACTTCGCCACGAAGGACGATATCGTCATTGCCACTATCCAACGCATGATGGATCAGTTCATCGCGTTAATCTCGAACCGCTCCGACGAACGCACTCCATTCGAGCATTTGTTGTACGTTATGCGTCGCCTGCAGAAGTTTCAGCTGGATAAAACGATCAGCATGCAGGCGGTTACCCCCGAGTTATTTAAGCTGATCCTTTCACGCGAAGAGGGGCGTGAGATGCTCCGTTCGTTGGAGGATGCGCTCCAGAATCTGATTCAATCCGCGATTGAATCCGGCGAGATCGACCCCACCTTGGACCCGTATACGGTTGCAGCTGCGTTCTTCTCCCTCAGCCACTCCCTGCACCACGCGCATCTCAGTGGTGTGCGAGAGTTGCATCCGCAAGCCTGCGATATGATTCTCACGATCTTCGAGCGTGGTGTGCGCGCATCGAAGGAGCAGTAATCGTGCAACGAGGCTTGGATCAGATCATTCTGAATCCAAGCCTCGCGCGTCTACTTCGATGCGCTAAACGGCACTCTCGATTGTTGTGGTTCCGGCTATTCCCCAGCGCTCCCGTATTCTTCATCGGTGACATGCGGGCCCCAAACCGCGCTATTGCCCTGATCATCTGGCTCTTGCATCGCCAAGTGCGTCATAAAGCGGTCGGGTGCTGCGCCATGCCAATGTTCCTCGTTCGGCTCGAAGAATACCCGGTCGCCAGGGTAGATCTTCTCGATTGGGCCGCCGCGCCGCTGGCATAGGCCAACGCCTTCGGTCACAAAGATGGTCTGGCCGTTGGGGTGCGAGTGCCAAGCCGTGCGTGCACCCGGTGCGAAATGCACGCTATTCGCCACGATCCGCGAGCGCCCCGAGGCTACGGCCACCGCATCCATCCACACGTGCCCTGTGAACCACTCACTTGGGCCAGCCTTGGTTGCCTCCGATTGCCTGATGATCTGCATAGGACACGCACCTTTGCTTTCTGTACCATACATCGCAGAAGCAGGCCCGTCGAAGCTGGGGACTAGGATTCAGCGACGGGCCAACTCAACCGTTCGAAACTATACCACAAATGGCCTACTTGTGACGGTTCTAAATCGGTTACTATTGGGCCAACCAAGCGTGTTTGGCTCCACCGATCTGAAAAGGAATATGGAATGACTCGGTTTCGTTTACAATCGTTTCTTGGCCCAGAACAACCAAGCGGCAAACTTGCGATTTTCGATAAAGATGGCACCCTGATCAATTTTCACGCCATGTGGGCGACTTGGATTCAGGAGGTCGTGCGGCGGATCGAGGTGGCCGCCGAGATGCCATTGGCCGAGCATCTCTACACGGTGCTTGGCTACGAGCCGCGCACCAACCGCATCTTGCCCGCCCTGCCGTTGGCGCTCGCGCCCGTCAACGAGATGCACGAGATTGTGGTGGCCGCGCTGCGCGAGGCTGGCCTGAGCGAGGCTCGCGCTTGGCAGTGCCTCGAAACTGCGTGGTTTGCGCCCGACCCGGTGGCGACCGCCGTGCCGCTGGCCGACCTGCACGAACTGTTCGGCATGTTGCGCGCCCGTGGGCTGCGCGTGGCCGTCGCGACCGCCGATGACCACGATCCGGCGGTGGCTACGCTGGCGGGCTTGGGCGTGCTCGATCTGGTCGATATGGTGGTGGGGGCCGACGATATGCCCACCAAACCCGCGCCCGACCCGGTCCTGGCCATCTGCGCGCACCTGAACATCGCGCCCGCCGATGCGATGGTGGTGGGCGATTCGCGGGTGGACCTGCAGATGGGCCGCGCGGCTGGGGCGGGCCTGTTGGTCGGCGTGGCCTCCGGGCTGTACGCCGCCGAGGAACTCGCGCCCGAGGCCGATGTGGTGCTCGATTCGATCGCCGACCTGCTGCTGATGTAGATCCGTTCGTCTAGAGATTCGGGCGTGCGCCGCTCGTGCTCTGTTTTGGAAGTTTTTGGATGTTTTCACGTTCAACGGAAAGCACGGTCATTCTGAACGAGTGCGCAGCACGAAGTGAAGAATCTCCCTGTCTCAGGCGGCCTTGAGCGTTTGGGTTCCATGCCGAAAGGCAATACATCGTCTCGCAAGGGTGTGGGATGCGCCATGCGGCGGGTGCGCGCGTACATGCGAGAGCGTGTGCTGCTGCGCAAGCCCAAGGGGCCAGTCGCGGCCCCTTGGAACCCCCGACCGGGGCGAATGCCCCTGGACCCCAAGTATGCGGATGTTGTTCAGTGGTGTGTGTTTGTGATGAGTCGCCAAGTTTCATAGGTGGGTTATATGCGTTGATCGTGGATTGCAATGCGCTTTGAGATTGCTCACGTCGTTTGGCGGCCCGTTCAAAATGACAATACGCTCGCATTGAGGCTGGCGGCGCGTTTGATCACCCTCATATTTGCGAAATGTGTGGATTTTATCCCCCTGTTTAGCGATTTGACGCCTTCCGCCTTCTCTCATATACTACTGATATATCAGTTCCATATCACAAAGCAAACCTATGATCCCGACCTCCATGTTGGCAAGTTGGCGCAGTCGGCGGGCCGAGACGCTTTCGCAGAGCGACGAGGCGTATCGCCGCTTGAAGGAGTTGATCGTGACGCTGGCCCTGCCGCCCGCCTCGCCGATCGACGAGAGCCAGTTGATGGCCGACTTGGGCTTGGGCCGCACACCCATTCGCGAAGCCCTGCAGCGCCTTTCGCGCGATAGTCTGGTTGTGATCCTGCCGCGTCGTGGTACGATTGTGGCCGATCTGAACATGAGCGATGTGCAGAAGATCTTCGAGTTGCGCTTGGAGTTGGAGGCGATGGCGGCGCGTTTGGCCGCGCAGCGCGCCACTCCTTCGCAGATCGCGGAGATGGAGGCACTCTTCGCCGATGCAGAGGATCTGCTCAAAAGTGGCGACAATAAAGCACTGATTCGACTGGACCATACCGCGCATTTGCTGTTGGCGCAGGCCGCGCACAACGAATTTCTGGAAGATACCCTTGATTGGTTGTACAGCCATGTGTTGCGGGTGTGGTACCTCTCGCTGGATCGTGTGAAAGGGCTGAGCGATGCTGTCGAAGAGCACCGCACGATCATAGCGCTGGTGAAGGCTGGCGACGGCGAGGGTGCCGCTCAGTTGATGCATCGGCATGTTGCCACGTTTCAAGAGCAGATCCTGG
This sequence comes from uncultured Roseiflexaceae bacterium, assembly GCA_937988885.1. Lineage (GTDB taxonomy): Bacteria > Chloroflexota > Chloroflexia > Chloroflexales > Roseiflexaceae > CALKHR01. The sequence goes on from CALKHR010000033.1 coordinate 77,158, forward strand.
CATTGCGTTGACGCTCACTGCTCGATCATCCTGTCCTATCGTTCGGGAGATTGCTAAGGGAGGACGCAAATGCCAACGATTCGTTCGTTCTCGATTCCGACGGTGATGAAGCACGGCTTGGGCGCCATCAGCGCGCTCGGCGACGAGGCGCAGGCGCTCGGTATGCGACGCCCATTGCTGGTGACCGACCCTGGGATTGTGCGCGCTGGTCTGCTGGAGCGGGCTACCAAACCGTTGCGCTCGGTGGGCCTGGATGTGGTGGTGTTCGACAAGGTCGCGCCGAATCCTCCGGCGGCGTTGGTCGATCAGGGCGCGGCGCTCTACGCGAGCGAGGGCTGCGACGGTGTGATCGGCTTTGGTGGCGGCAGTTCGATGGACGTGGCGAAGTCGATCGGCGTGGTGGCGACCAACGGTGGCTCGATCATGGACTACGAGTGGGCCGACCCACAGCCGATCAAGCGGCGAATACCCCCAACGATCTGTGTGCCCACAACATCGGGGACTGGCAGTGAGGTGACGCTTTGGGCCGTGATCACCGATCCCAACCGCAAGATCAAGTTTAACGTGGGTGGCACGCCCGATATCGGTGCGTGGTTGGCCTTGATCGACCCCGAATTGACCTTCGACCTGCCGCCCAGCGTGACGGCTGGCACGGGCATGGATGCGCTGGCCCACGCGATCGAGTGCTACACCTGCGCCTACGCGCAGCCGCTGTCCGATGCGGTGGCCTTGCAGGCGATGGAGTATGTGGCCCAGTATCTGCGAGTGGCGTTTGCGCAGGGCCACAACGCCGAGGCGCGCTACAAGATGAGTATGGGCGCGATGCTGGGCGCGCTGGCCTACGGCACCGAGAGCGCTGGCGCGGCCCACGCGATGAGCCAGTCGGCGGGCGGCGTGCACGATGTGCCGCACGGTGCCCTGACGGCGCGTCTGCTCGGCCCGGTGATGGAGTACAACTATTTGGGCGAGCCGCAGAAGTTCGCCCGCATCGCGCTGGCGCTTGGCGAGGATATTCGCGGCCTGAGCGTCTGGCAGGCCGCCGAGAAGGCCGTTGAAGCAGTCTATCGCCTGACGGAGGATGTGGAGATCCCCTCACTGCAGGATTTGGGCTTCAGCGAGGATGAGATCCCGCATTTGGCCGAGATCGCGTTCCAAGATCCACAGACCATCGGCAACCCACGCGATCTGAGCTTGGAGAGCTACGTGAAGATCTACAAGCGTGCCTTCGAGGTAGGGAAGTAGCCGCGATACGCTTCTGGATGGGCTTGAGCGCTACGCTGCGGGCAGTGGAGCGCTCAGGACGATCATCTCCACGTCGCTACATCATTCGTTGCGCAGCGGTCGTCTCGGTGTGTTCGGCACGGATTGGTTCCTGGGTTCGATACGAGCATAGCGTCTCGATCTGGATTGGAGGGTGTATGCCAACCGACTATCAGATGTACATCGACGGCGTGTGGTGTGAGAGCACAAGCGGGCTGCGCAACGCGGTGGTGAGCCCGGCGAATGGCGAGGTGATCGGCACGATTCCCGAGGGCACGGCTGCCGATGTGGATCGGGCGGTGGCAGCTGCCGAGTCGGCGGGGCGCGTGTGGGCGCGCAAGTCAGCGTTCGAGCGGGCGGCGCTGCTGGAGCGGGCCGCGCAGGTCATCCTGGAGCGGCGCGACGATCTAGCCAGGATTGCATCGTTGGAACAGGGCAAGCCGTTGCAGGCCGAAGCCTACGCCGAGGTCGATGATGTGGTAGCCTATTTCCGCATAGCGGCTGCCGAGGCGCAGCGCATCGATGGCATCATCCCGCCGTCGATCGATGCGAACAAGCGCGTGCTGTTGCAGCGGGTGCCGCGCGGCGTGGTGGGCTTGATCACGCCCTGGAACTGGCCCTACGAGATGCCCGCCGAGATCATCGCGCCTGCCCTGGCGGCTGGCAATGCGGTGGTGTGGGTGGCGGCGCCGACCACCTCGATCTGCGCGATCAAGCTGGCCGAGTGCCTGGAGGCCGCCGAATTGCCGCCTGGCTTGCTGAATTTGCTCACTGGCCCTGGCCCGGTCGTCGGTGATGCGATCGCGACGCATCCCCGCATCCACACCGTTGCGTTCATCGGCTCGGTCGCCACCGGGCACCGCGTCGCCGAGCGGGCGGCTGGCAAAGACTTGCTGATCGAGATGGGTGGCAACGGTCCGCTGGTCGTGCTGGAGGATGCCGATCTCGACAAGGCGGTGGCGGCCACGCTGGTGAGTTGTCTGCTCTGCGCGGGCCAAAGCTGTAGCGCTGGCGAACTGATCCTGGTGCACGAACAGGTTCACGATGCCTACGTGGAGAAGTTGCTGACCGCCATCCGCGAGAGCGTGCGGCTCGGCAATCCGTTCGACGAGCAGACCACGATGGGGCCGATGAACAACGAGCCGACCGCGCTCAAGATGGATCGTCATATCGCCGATGCGCTGGCCAAGGGCGCGAAACTGCTCTATGGCGGCAAGCGCGCCACCGGTTTCCCCACCGCGCTCTACTACGAGCCAACCGTGCTCGACAACGTGACGCTCGACATGCAGGTGGCGAACGAGGAGACGTTTGGCCCGATCATCCCGATTATGACCATCTCGCACGAACAGCAGGCGCTCGATATCGTGGAGCGCTCGGAGTACGGCCTGCTCTGCGCGATCTTCACCCGCGATCTCGGGCGGGCGCTGCGATTCGCCGAGTCGGTGCGCAGCGGCTGGGTCAATATCAACGAATCGACCAACTGGTGGGAGATTCACCTGCCGTTCGGCGGGCGCGCTGGCTCCAAGAGCGGCTTTGGCCGCGTGGGTGGTCGCTTCTCGGTTGAACGGATGACCGAGTTAAAGACGATTGTGATCGATATGAGCTAGGCGAGCGTCTGCCGCATCGGCAATGGCGCGCTACGCTGTGATACCCTATACACCCTGTATGATGTCGATGCGTTGCACGTAGCAGCCCATCGACATCACAAGAGAAACCACACCAGCCAGATTTTGGTATGATGGGCACATCTCTCAATACTCGCTTATCGGTTCGGTAATATGCCCAGGAGGCGGTCATGAAAACCCACGCACAGGTGGTCATTATTGGTGCAGGAATCGTCGGTTGTAGTGCTGCCTATCACCTGGCACAGTTGGGCTGGCATGATTGTGTGGTGATCGATCAGGGGCCGCTATTCGCGACGGGCGGCTCGACCTCGCACGCGCCAGGCTTGGTGTTCCAAACGAACAGCATCAAGGCGATGTGCGAACTGGCCCAGCGCACTGTGAAGATCTACAACTCGCTGGAACTCGACGGAGAACCAGCATTCTACAGCGTGGGCAGCCTCGAAGTGGCGTACACGCCCGAACGCTGGCAGGATCTGCGGCGGCGACGGGGATACGCCGCATCGTGGGGCTTGGCGGGCGAACTGCTCAGCCCGAGCGAGGCGCGTCAGCACATTCCGCTGCTCGACGACACGAAGATTTACGGCGCGTACTACGTGCCCACCGATGGAATCGCCAAGGCGCTGCGGGCCGCTGAGGCACTGGCTCGTGGGGCGATGGCCGCAGGCGTCGAGTTCCACGGCAACACGACGGTGACGGGATTCGATATTCGGGATGGCCGCGTGCGGGCTGTCGAGACCGATCAGGGCCGCATCGAGGCCGAGTACGTGCTGATCTGCGCGGGCATTTGGGGGCCGAAGGTCGGGCGCTTGGCGGGCATCCCGATCTCGCTCACGCCCGTCGAGCACCAGTACGTGCGCACTGGCCCGCTGCCCGAACTGGCTGGCGAAACCCGCGAAGTGGTGCATCCGATCTTGCGCCACCAAGACCGCGCGATGTACTTCCGCCAGATCGGCGATAGCTACGGCATCGGCTCCTATTACCACGAGCCGTTGTTGCGCAGCGCCGACGAGATCCGCCGCCCGGGCGCCTCACCGATGATGCCTTCGTTGATGCCGTTCACGCCCGACCATTTCGAGCGGGCCTGGGAGAGCGCTGTCGAGTTGTTGCCAGCCCTGCGCAACGCCGAACTTGTCTCGAAGATCAACGGCATGTTCTCGTTCACGCCCGATGGCCAGCCGCTGATGGGCGAATCGCACATTCGTGGGCTATGGCTCGCCGAGGCGATCTGGGTCACGCAGGGCGGCGGCGCGGGCCAGGCGATCGCCGAGTGGATGGTGAGCGGCGCGCCGTGGCTCGATCTGCGCGAATGCGATCTGCACCGCTTCGAGCCGCACGTAGCCAGCCCTTCGTATGTGCGTGCCCGTGGCGCTCAGCAATACCGCGAGGTGTATGACATCATCCACCCGTTGCAGCAGATGGAACAGCCCCGCCCGTTACGGGTTAGCCCGTTCTACCAGCGGCAACTGGAGCTTGGGGCGCATTTCTTCGAGGGCCGTGGCTGGGAGCGCCCGCAGTGGTACGAGGCGAACGCTCACCTGGTGCAGGGCGAACTGACGCAGGGGCAGCGCTCGGGTTGGGCGGCGCGCAACTGGTCGCCGATCATCGCCGCCGAACACCAGGCCACTCGCACTGGCGTCGCCCTGTTCGATATGACGCCGCTGACGCGCATCGAAGTGGTCGGCAACGACGCGCTGGCCTTCTTGCAGCGCCTCACCACCAACCAGCTCGACCTGCCGATCAGCAGCCTGGTCTACACGGCGATGTGTGATGTGCGGGGCGGCGTGCGCAGCGATGTCACCGTGGCGCGCCTCGATCAACAGCGCTTTCAGGTGGCCTGCAACGGCCCGCAGGACCTCGCGTGGATGCGTCAGAACATCGGCGAGCGCGAACACGTCTTCATCCACGAGACGACCGCCGGAACCTGCGGCATCGGTCTGTGGGGGCCACGGGCGCGCGAAGTGCTGCAACCGCTCTGCGACGCCGACCTCTCGAACGAGGCGTTCCCGTACCTGAGCGCACGGCAGATCTACGTCGGCGAGGTGCCCGTGCTGGCCTTGCGCGTCTCCTACGTGGGCGAACTGGGCTGGGAGTTGTATACCAGCGCCGATTACGGCTTGCGCTTGTGGGATCTGCTGTGGCAGGCTGGGCAACCGGCGGGCATCATCGCTGCCGGACGCGGTGCCTTCGACTCGTTGCGCTTGGAGAAGGGCTATCGGCTGTGGGGCAACGATATGCACACTGAGTACACGCCGTACGAGGCGGGCATCGGCTTCACTGTCAAGCTCGACAAGGGCGAGTTTATCGGGCGCGAGGCGCTGCAGGCCGCCAAAGCGCAGGGGCCACGCCGCAAACTGAGCTGCCTGGTGTTCGATGATCCCACGGTGATTGTGCTGGGCAAAGAGCCCATCCTGATCGATGGGCAGATCGTTGGTTACGTCACCAGCGCCAACTTCGGCTACACCGTCGGCAAGAGCATCGCCTACGGCTACCTGCCGCCCGAGCAGGCCAAGCCCGGCAGCCGCGTGGAGATCGAATACTTCGGCGAGCGCTACCCCGCCACGGTTGCCAAAGACCCGCTGTTCGACCCCAAGGGTGAGCGACTGCGCCAGTAGACGCGGCCTTCTGAAGCTATCGACTAGAAAAGCGATGCCGTTCTGCGCGAACAGAACGGCATCGCTTTTTACAGGCAATCACTTGGCGAATCGCTACAACTAACGATTTGCATACCGTAGCACCAACGCGCGGGGAAGCGTCCAAGCAGGCCAGCCCTGTTCGACCATCTCATCAATCAACTCTGCGTGTTGCTGATTTAGAGCAAATGTGAGCTGCTCACGTTTCTGCTCATCGAGCAGCGGCAGCGCGTTTGTGAGGGCGGGTGTCGCATCAGCCGATAGCTGCGTGAGATAGTGCAGATCGAGCGATTCGCCAGCCTGATAACGCTGGATGTTCTGGCGCACGATTAGCGCATCGGGATTAGCCACATTTAGCGCGCCGAGGTACAACAGCGCAGCCACGCAGGTGCCGCTCAAAAAGAGACGGGTGCGATCGAACAGCAGTGCCAGCAGGAACATTCCCAGCACCACCGCCAGCCAGATCATAAAGCTGTGCGTGTAGAGCCTCAGCCGCGTGAAGCCGTATGCCTGCTCGTACAGCGACATTCGCTGGAAGGCCGAGAGCAGCACGCCCAACACCAGCAGAATCAGCAAGCCCGAAGCGCCGTTGAAGCGCCATCGCTGCTGCGCTGTGTCGCGCTGCGTGAGCCGCGCTAGCCACCACAGCAGCGCCAAGGACAAACACGCGACCGCCACCAACTCGAAGAAGCCGCGCCGAGCGTATTCGGAATACGTCATTCCGGTGCGATCCAGCGTATCCAAACCACCGAAAAAATAGGTGGCCTGCACCAGCATAAAGCCGCCGAACAACCCATCGACGGCGAGCAGCACCGTCAGTGCCTCGATGATGCCGAGCGAGAAGACGCCGCGCTTCCGCTCGTGCAACGGCTGCGTGTCGCCTTCGGCAGGCAACCTCGCTGTATCCTGCTGTGGCCCAAACAGCGCATCGAGCGAACGGTTGGCGATCTGATCCACCGTATCGAAGGCCGAAGATGGCTCGCTGCGGCCAAACGCGGTCGCGACGCCACCCGCATACAGCCAGGCGAATAGCCCCACAAGGATCGCCTGTTTCGTGATCTGCTCCAGATCGAAGGGCAACTCGAAGGTGAACAGATCGCTCATATAACTGGCGAACACGCTGTCGGCGGACATCAGCAGGCCGGTGAACACCAGCACAATCGGCGCGGCCAACAGCACACCACGACCGAGCGGCGCGATGCGACCCGCACCAATTCTCCAGATGCTGAACTCGCCTAGGCTACGGCGAACGACAGAGAACGGTCGTAGACCGATCTCGGCCATCGCGACCAGGAGGCGGGTGAACAGCCGCCCATGCTTTGGTTGGACAATCACAGCGCCACGGTAGCGCGACACTAACAATAGCAATAAGCCGAGCACTGCCAGCACATTCAGCAGCTTTAAAAACGGCGCATCGCGCAGGGCTACCCAGCAGGCGAAAAACAGCGCAGCGGCACCAATGCCGATATCAACGCGCTTCGCAGGCAGATCCGCTGCGCGCCCGAGCCACCCAAGGCTCGCGAGCACCATCCCCACAAACAGCGGCAGCGAGATACCGAGCCAGCGCCCATAGAACAGATAATCGGCGCACAACCCGATCATCACCGCTATCATCAGGAGACGGCGTGGTTGTAGGTTGATTTGATACATAGCATTTCTCGCATGATCCTGACATCGATCTTCTATATATCAAATCGAACCTCATAGAAGCTAGTCAATAAGTGCTGTTCTTCTTACACTCAAGTGCTTGATGTTGCAACAAGCATCGATAAACCGCATTCTGATGCGAATAGATAATGGTAGTCGTTGTTGTTGATCAAATGAGGTGGAACATACAAATACGCCTATCATCATGTAGTACCATCAGACTATACCCAGATGGCCTGAAAATCTATACAATAAAACGCATTGAAAAAGATATCTTTTCTCAGAATTGCCCAACAGTGAGTATGACATGAAACAGCAGTAATAGAGCATATTCACCACAAGGATGTGTAGGATCTTGTCTTGCGACAAGATTTTTTCATGTGAGCGATATTATTTGTGTATTAAAATATTTAATTGATGTTATTTTAAGATCTGTCTTTTACTGTTGAGGAGTGTCACTTTTGCAGTGACACAATGCCATTCAAGCTATTGGCAATGCACAGCTTCGGCAAGCAGCATTGTGAAACATACGCGAGTGTTGGTGAGGAAGTTGGTCAGAGCTCTGCTGCGATTTGAGGCTAAACGATCTCTTTTCGAAACGGCTCTACATCATACTGCTACCATTAACTCTAGATTGAGGAGCCTTCTACCGTGACAGTCAATTCCCGAACAGCTGAGGAACTTCGTCAAGAGTTAGCTCAGTTACGCCAACAACATGCAGAACTTGAGCTGCAGTTGGCGTCTAGCCAACAAGTGAAAACAGTAGACGATGTTTTCTTCGCTCATGCCATTAATATGCTCTCGATCGTTGGTTATGACGGTTACTTTAAAAGGATCAATGCGGCTTGGTCGAAGCAACTAGGTTACACCATCGAAGAGTTGAAGAGTCAACCCTTCATCAATTTTGTGCATCCCGATGATGTAGAGCGAACGCTTGCTGAAGCTGAAGCATTAATGGCGCCAAACGCTACCTTGGTAGCTTTCGAGAATCGGTATCGACATAAAGATGGCTCCTATCGCACGCTGTTTTGGTCCTGTGCGTCCGATCCTGTTGCCCAGGAATTCTATTCAGTCACCATGGACGTCACCGAACAGCGAAACATGGAGCGAGAGCGCGATTTCTATGTTCAGGTGATGAAAAGCCTGCCAACTGGGTTAGCTCTCTATCAACTTGTTGATCCCACCGATGCAACATCGTTTATCCTGGTAGGCGCCAATGAGGCTGCAGAGCGCTTTATCATCAGCGAATTTACCTTGGGCCAGCAGATCGGCAAACGTCTGGTCGATATTTACCCGAATATGGCCAATAACTCGATGCTGGCCACCTATGTCGATGTCGTGAGGAGTGGCAAATCGGTCCAGTACGAGATCGAATACAACGACGTGAATGTCAGCGGCATCTTCTCGATTCTGCTGTTTGCGCTCCCACACAACCACCTCGGCGTCCTCTACGAGGATATTACCGAGCGCAAGATGGCGGAAGAAGCGCTGCTCCAGCGTATTCAACAGGAGGAAGTGATCCGCGCGCAGAAGCTTGCCCTCGAAGAGCTCTCGACTCCGCTGATCCCGATCACCGATAAGATCGTGGTGATGCCGCTGATCGGCTCGATGGACTCGCGGCGTGCCCAGCAGGTGATGGACACCCTGCTGCACGGCATCTCATCCACTAAGGCCACCAACGTGATCATCGACATCACTGGTGTGACGGTTGTGGATACGCAGGTTGCTAATGCCTTCGTGCGGGCCGCCCAAGCGGTGCGCCTGCTCGGCGCCGAGGTGATGATCACGGGCATCCGCCCCGAGGTCGCGCAGACCCTGATCGGCTTGGGCGTCGATCTCAGTGGCATCGCCACCAGTAGCTCGCTGCAGAGCGGCATCGCCCGGGTGTTCAGCCAGGAGTAAGCCCATCGTCGTTTCAGAGGCCGTCATCGCGACGGCCTCTTTTATCCCTATGATGTGGGCAACACATATGCGCTGTATCGGCAGGGGCCTAGCGATATTCAGCATTGTGGAATTTCAATAAAGCACCTATCTGTCAAGTAGTACCAACATACTATACACAGATAGTAAAAATATCTATACAATATATTTTGTAGTGAGGGGAAATCTCTTCTTGTCTCGGTATCACCCCACGACAAGTGTCATTTCTCATGAACGTACAGTAATTGAACTCTTTCGCCACGAAAGCGTGTAAAGCTCTTGTCAAGCTGATAGACAAGTGCCTTTCATGCGAGCGAAGGAAACCGGTAAGGTTGAAGGAGCACTTACCGATATTACTGTTTATGCCCTCAGATCAGTACAGGATACGATATCTCAAGATATCCTAGTTTGTTGCTAATCATAGAGCTATACATTGCAGTACTCGCACGATGGTACAACGTAACCTAAGTTGCTTACGTTTTGCTTGTAAACCGAGGCGGTATTGCGAAAGCGTATCTGATAATCTATCTGCTTTGGGTGTCCACAGGCTAAAAGAAGTTGGATGAACGTCCGCTGCTACTCTACATACGCAGCCATTTCGCGTGATATTGATACCATTCCACGTACCTTGAAGAGCCATCTACCGTGACAGTTACTTCCCCGACCCGTAAGGAACTCGAACAACAGTTAGCCACGTTACGCCAACAGAATGCAGAGCTTGAGCGGCAGT